>NZ_JBEXMW010000006.1:0-254666 GCF_040610775.1 Nonomuraea sp. NPDC003709
GCCCAGTGAACGTCTCCACCCACAAAGGATCAGCCCGTAACACCCCACTCATACACAGAAGATGCCCGCTCAACTACTTTCTGCAACACCCTTTAGCGCCGAGGGCTACGGCCTCGTTGACCGGGCTCGAACCGGCGTCCACCCGGTCCCGAGCCGGGCGCTCTACCACTGAGCTACAACGAGGTCCGGCCATCGCCGACCGGGCTCGAACCGGCGTCCACCTGGTTGAAGAGCCAGGCGTTCTACCACTGAACTACGGCGTGACCGGCTCCAGTCTCCTAGGCGTCGCCCGGCCCGCGCCACCCCTTTTACGCAGGGTGGTCATTCACCGGCAGGTCGCTGAGCACGACTCCGGACCGCAGCCCGTGCCAGGCGTCGGCGGCGAGCTCCTGCTTGACGGGCCCGCCGCTGAACACTCCGGCCCGGCGCAGCAGCGCCGCCCATACCGGGTCGCCGATGGTCACGCCGTGGACCAGCTCCGGCGTGGGCCGAAACACCGCCGTGGCCCGCGGCGGCGCGGCCGCCGTCCAGCCGGAGGAGGCAGGATCGAGGCCGGCGCGGCGGCAGGCGGACTCGACCTCGGCGCGCGTACAGGATGCGGTGCCGTCGAGCACCGCCCACGGCGGCGGCAGCGTCGCCCACACCTTCGTGTTGGGATCGACGTCGCCGCCGGAGGCGCGGTGCCAGGCGGCCAGGTCGGCGGCCATCAGCCGCATCACCTTGCCGGGACATGCCGCGTCCAGCAGGTCGAGGGCGTTCAGTGCGGTCAGGCAAGACAGCCAGCCCGCGCGGGCGGCGTTGTATGCGACGGCCAGGTTGTTCCAGGTGGTGGAGTCGTGGCCGCGCCGGACGATCATCGTCTCCCGGTCGGCATCCGGCTGCCAGCGCTCGCGCAGCATGGCCGCGCTGTGCCGCAGGACTGACGACCAGCGGCCGAGCAACAGGCCCCGCTCCTGCTCGCTCAGGTGCTCCAGCACGTCCGGGCTGGTACGCACCTGCGCGATCATCCACCAGTCGGAGCGGCTCGTACACCGATCCAGCAACAGCGAAGCGATCTCGTCGAACGGGTTGTCCCGCCCGGCCAGGCTGAGCTCCCTGCGCAGCTTGCGGCGAGCGGTGTAGTACGCCACAAAGCAGGCGGCATCGACGTCCGCGGCGAACCGCTTCACCGGCACCTCCGCCGCGAACCCGGTGACCCCGACCATGAGCAGGTGCCGCTTGTCCTGCTCGACGGCCAGCGTCCCGGCCTTGGCCGCGACCCTGCGCAGCATCCGGAAGCGCCGGTTGTACTGCCGCTTGGAGAGGTCCATCCCGGCCGCGTCGCGGGCCTGCCGGTTGAACCGGTCGGCCAGGAAGTCGCTGCGCTCGGGCGCCCATCGGATCGAGCGCCCCACGTCCGCGGCGAACTCCAGCAACGACTCCGGATCGTCCGGATCCACCTCCGCCGACCGCCCGAACAGCCGGGTGGCCGCCGCCACCTGCCGTGCCCCGCCCACCGGGCGGGCGTAGTCGGCCGACATGGAGGAGAACCACGCCGCGCCTCGCGAGGAGTGCTTGGCCGCGCGTTCCAGCACCACCCGCTCGCGCCGGGTCAGCCGCCCCTCCAGCGCCTGCAGCACCAGGTCGGCGACATCTTCCGGACGGTAGCGGCGATCCAGCGAGCCGTGCAACTCGATCATGATCTCGCGATGGGAGCGCGGCCGCGGGTTGCGGTTCCTCATGGGCTCCATCATTGCCAGATCCGGCGCGGCGATCGACTGGTTTATCCCGGTCCGACCCGCGACACGGCACTCCTACTCGACGGCGCGCAGGTACATGGGGAGCTCCTGGTGGCCGTTGCTGATGAGCGTGGGTCCTCGGCCGGTGCCGCGAGTGACGTGGCGGGGAAGCTTTCGAAGAGCCGGCGCAGGACCTCCGCGACTTCGAGGCGGGCCAAGGGAGCGCAAGTGCACGCCATACCCGAACGTCAGGTGGTCCCTCACCTTGCGGGTGACGTCGAAGGCGTCGGCGCGGCGAGGATGGGTTCGCCCGCGGTGATGACCTGTCCGTCGGGCAGCTTGAGGTCGGTCACGGCGAAGCGCAGCGGCAGGTACTTGATGGCGGGCTCGGCGCGAAGGGTTCCTCCACCGCGTCCTCCCAGGCGACCTGCCCGGAGCGGACGAGATCGAGCTGGTCGGGGGACGTCAGCATGGCGAAGATGGCCTGGTCGATGACATTGACGGTCGTTTCGTACCCGGCGTTGATCATGAGGATCATCGTGTGGCCGATCACGGCGATGGGCACGGATAGGCCAGTCGCTCGCGCAGATTCACCACCTGGCCGGGAGGCGCCGTGGCAAGATCGTCGATCAACTCGGTAACCAGGGATCGGATGGTCGGCTTCAGCTCGGCGACGCGGCGCGCGCGCTGAAGGCGGGGGCGACCATCCGCCGTAACCTGCGTGGTCGGCGCCGTACGCGGTGAGCATGGGCGCGCTATGAAGGGCTGTCTCGACCGCATCGCCCGCCTCATGGCAGGCAAGCACCCGTCCGGCCGCGACCCCAAGGGGAAGCCGGACCTGGCCGCGCTCGCCATCACCGGGGAGACGGTGCACTGGCATCTGCTGCGGCCCGAGCACACCCAGCACATCCGCTCCCTGATCGTCGCCCCACCGTCCAACGCGGCGACCGCGCCATCCCACAGGCCCGGCTGGAAGCCCTGTTCACCGACAACCGCCACGCCCTGCGCGAGCGGGTGCTGTGGCGGCTGCTGTATGAGACGGCCGCACGCGCAGAAGAGATCCTCACACCGAACGTCGAAGACCTCGACCTGGAGTTCCGCCGCGCCCGCGTCACCTCTAAGGGCGGCGCCCTCGAGTACGTGCACTTGGCCACCGCCCGGCTGCTGCCCCGCCTGCTGGCCGGCCGCACGGCCGGGCCGGTCTTCCTGGCCGACCGCCGCGCTCCTGCCTCGGACCCCGCGCGCCCGCGGCCTCCGACATCTGCCCGATCACCCGACGCGGACGCCTGCCCTACCCCCGCGCCCAGCACCTGTTCAAAACCGCCTCCGCTCAACTCGACCCCCACGGCCAAGGGTGGACACTGCACCAGCTCCGCCACAGCGCACTGCAGCATCTGGCTCAGGCCGGGCGCACCGCCCCCGAACTGCAGGCCCATCGCCATCTCAGGCCCGATATGCCGCCCGCCATGCCCGATGGGCTCTTAGCCCTTAGTGCGATGACCAGCACGCTTCTTGTTGGACGTGCTACGTCCAAGGGTGCTCCCCACCGTTCGGCTAGGAGACACCTTGGCACGATTTGAGTGGTTCGCCCTCCTCAGACCGTCCGATTCCAATCGGTCGACGCGATTCGCGAATCTGGCGGAGAACAGCACGGCTACAGCCCTCAAGATCGCTGGACGCTCCTCTGGGCGAGTCCCTCGCAGCGCCAGCCACACCACAACTACCCGGGTCAGGCCCGCGACTATCCCTGCGGCGGCCAGGAGCGCCATGCCGCTAGGGACGAGATTGCCCACTTCAACAAGATCCCTTCGCCTCTCTCCTGATCGAGAGAGGCGATCCACATCAGGTCCTCAGCTCGACCAGTGCATGACTGGTTGAACCGAGAACCCTTCGCTGCCGGCACAACGCGGATCTCAGAAGTGGTGGGCGACGACCCCTCTAGCGTCGAACGACAAGGCCCTTCTGCGTTTCCCCTCACCCTCCGGGGCAGGGGCGGAGCGTGCTACTGCCGGTGCAGCCGACTCGACTGGCCCGGCAGAGCCCGCGGCCTTATCCACGAGTTACCCGAACGACCTCACGGCCGCCGACCAGATAGCAACAACCCTACTCGCCTCCGTCCAAGACGCGGGCGTTCGCCGACTCTGAACACTGCCAGCAGCTTGGAACCCTGGTCGCCGTCACGGGCTGCGTTCGGGTCAACTTGGCCTACGTGAAAGAAGAGATCATCGTCCTCTGACCTGGTGGAAGGGTCCTCCAACCCTAGATAACGATTGCTGGATGGTCTTCAGTCGCGGCGGGAGGGAGCTGGGGATTACGGGCTCGGACGGTGGCCGGAGCTCAGATGGCCGAGGATAAGGCGCGCCACTTCGTGCGGGGCCTCCAGGTGCATGTCGTGGCCGGTGGCCAGCTCGGCGAGGCAGAGCAGCGGAGTCTGCGCGGCGGCCGTCCTCAGTTCGCGAGCGAAGCCCCGGACGTAGGCGTCGAAGGCCACCGAGACGGCCGGGGGCAACATCGCACTCAGATCCGAGCCGCTGGAGGAAACGACGAGGAGGCGACAGCGGGCCGCCCGGTAGACGGCGACGAGGTCAAGCGCGTCCATCTGCGCGACGAAGTGGGTCATTCCCGGATCGCCCGCCGTCTGTTCGGCCAGGAACGCGCGCATTGTGCGCTCGGCACCGACCGGGTCGACTCCATCGAAGGGCCCGGTGGGATTGGTATGCCCGTCCAGATTGACCGCGAGCGGGCACTCGGGATGCACTGAAGCCCACAGGGCCGCGACGATGCCGCCCAGCGAGTGCCCGACCACGGCAGGATGCTCCAAACCATGGTCGTTGATCGCCTCACCCACAGACTCGACGGCTCCAGCCCAAGACCACGAGCCTAGATCCGGCAACTCGACCGCCACCGTGCGTAGCCCCGCTGCCTCCAACAACGGCGCAGCGAGCCGCCAGTCCGTGGACCTCCGCCCACCGCCGGGCAAGAGAAGAATCTCCATCATCGTGGCACTCTCCCGGCCCGGCGGCCGCCCCTGCAACCCGATTCCGCCTCTCGGCTGCCGCCGGCCGTGATGGAGTGGCGACAGGTATTACGTCCCCGATCCGTGGTCGAGGAGGCGGGCTTCAAGGTCGGCGATTCGCCGCTCTTGGAAACGGACATTGGAGCGAGCGGCCTTGAGCCGTTCGTCGAGGACCCGGTTGCCGGCGGTGAGCTGAGCGTGCGGGTGACGGAGCTGGAACGCCGACAGAAGCGCAACTCCGGCAACTCCTCGGTACCGCCTCCCAACGGCCCCGATGGGTCCCTGATTTCGGATGATGTACGGGCGAAGCCCGTGCCCTTGTGATCTTCTGAACGAGATTCTCTCTCAATCCGACGCCCTTTACAAAGTAGATTTCCTAGAAGGCGGAAGCGGGCGGCTTGTGCCGCCCGCTTCCGCAAACACCTCATAAGGAACGGGCTTCGCCCGTACGTCTTAACCCCACCCGAGCCCCACCGCCGAACAACCCACCAACGCGGACGTCCTCGCCGCAGGCCCACGCCATGGTTCAGCGCGTTACCCCGCCGCGCCGCCGAGGCCCTGCTGCGACAGGTCAGCCGAAGCAACTTGAAGGTCCTGCTGGAGTCCTCAGCGAGCGCCGACCCGTCGACGGGGGCATCCTGGACGGACCGCTCCGCGGAAAACCGGACGCCCGCTCACCTGAGCAGCGCCGACGCCGACAGCTTCGCGATCGTCGCGCCGGAGCGCCGCTCCGGCAGGTGGCCTCGGGTGACGCCCATCATCAGCGCGGCCAGTCCTCAGGGCGGCAGCCGCGGCCCCGCCTGCTGCGATCATCTGAGGGTGGCAAGCCTGGCGGAGCAGGGGAAACTGCGTCGGCCAGGGGAAAGGCAAAGGTCAGGCGGCGCTTCGGCCGTCCTGCGGAGCAGACGCTCGAGGTCGTACTCCTCGCGTCTGGCGCGCTCGACGAAGTCCTTCCACACGTTGGCCGGGAACTCCAGAGGCGGGTCCGACGACTCGGTGTCAGCCAGACGCTCTATCTGACCTACGCCGGCAGCGGGGCCGGCCTGTTCGACGTGGACGACTTCACCCTGGTCAAGGGGGGCTCGCCGGCGGACCGGACCGGGCCGGTGAAGGGGCTGGCGGGCAAGTGCCTGGATGTGGCGGGCGCTTCGTCGGCTGACGGTACGCAGGTGCAGGTGTACTCGTGCAACGGTACGGGTGCACAGGCGTGGACGGTGAGCGGGCAGGTGTTCAAGGCGTTGGGCAAGTGTCTGGATGTGGCGGGGGCGGGGACGGCCGACGCCACTCCGGTGCATATCTGGGACTGCTACGGCGGCGCCAACCAGAAGTGGGTACTTCCATGACCGCTGGCCGTGCGCAGCTTCGACGCGGCGTTCCCCGGCATCGTGCAGAGCAAGGCGGGCGACGGTAGCCGACGTGGCGGTCATGGATGGACGACGAGGTCTCCGGTAGCCGGTTTGCCGGGGACCTCGTGGCCGGTGTCGTGCTGACGCGGCGGCATGACGTCACCGACGGGCAGTAGGCTGGAGCCGCTGGTTCCCGCCGTCTCGGGCCATCACATGCCCGCCGCTGCCGTGGATCACTCCCGTGCTCTACGCACGCAGCTTGACCACATATCGGTAGCGATCCCCGCGAGCCGCCGAGCGCGTGTACTCCACCGGTCTGCCCGCCCGGTCGTACGTCCATCTCCTGATGACGATCAGCGGACTGCCGAGCGGGACGCCGAGCACGCGGGACTCCCGCTCGTCGGCGGCCTCCGCGTGGATGCTCTCCGTGGCCTCGGCGACCTTGGTGTCGAGGTCCTCGGCGAGCGAGGCGTAGAGCGACTGGCGCCGCGCCAGTGCCTCGGGGTCGATGCGGGAGCCGATGCGGTCGGGAAGCCAGGAGTCGAGCAGCGCGAAGGGCGAGCCCGAGCCGGTCCGCACCCTGCGGACCAGCCAGACGACCTCGGAGGGCAGGAAACCGAGTATCTCCAGCGGAGGGCTCGGGTCGCGGTGGACCTCGACCCCGCTGATGCCCGGTTCCAGCCCCAGGTCGCGCAGCAGTGTGGTGAAGCTGCGCAGGCTGCCGAGCGAGTGGCTGATGCCGATCTCCGCGTTGACGTAGCTGCCCGAGCCTCGGCGCCGGGTGATGAGGTTGGCCGCGGCCAGGCGGTCGAGCGCCACGCGCACCGTGTTCCTGCTGACGCCGTACTCGTCGGTGAGCGCACCCTCGGACGGCAGCCGCTCCCCGGGTTTGTACCGGCCTTCCAGGATCCGTGTACGCAGCGAATCAGCAACGATCTCGTGCGCATGGCGCTTGGTCATGCGGGCCCATCTCCCCTCGCTCGCGAAGCCTGCGCAGACCGAGGTACCAGTGAACGGTTAACGAGCACAACATATACCAACAGGATTCGGATTTGTACCTACAACTCTTGACAGTGTTCGGTACTGATTCCTAGCCTGTTCGACACAGGCGGCACGGGGCGCGCCTTTGGACCTGTCAGTCGTCTCGTCGGGATGCGTTATGCGAAACATCAGAGCCGGGCTCGTAGCAGCCCTGACAGCGGCCGCGCTGGCGGCCTGTTCGACCGTGGGAGGTGCGGCAGGGCCCAGCGCCGCGTCCAGCGGCGGCGGTGGCGGCGGTACGAAGGTCGCCTTCGTCTCCCAGGTGGAGGGCGTCCCCTACTTCTCCGCCTTCAAGCACGGCGCGGAGCAGACGGCGCAGTCGCTCGGCATGTCGTACACCCAGGCCGGACCGGCCACCGCCGACGCGACGGAGCAGGTCCGCATCTTCAACAGCCTCGTTCAGCAGGGCTACGCGGCGATCGCGGTGTCCCCGCTCGACCCCCGTTCGATGAACCCCGCCATCGCGGCGGCGCGGCAGAAGGGCATCGTCGTGGTCACCGCCGACGCCGACGCTCCCGACAGCCAGCGCCAGCTCTTCGTGCAGCAGGCCACCGACGCCGCGCTCGGATCGACGGTCATGGACGAGATCGCCAAGGCGATGGGCGGCAAGGGCAAATACGGCATCGTGTCCGGGGCCGCCGACACGCAGACCTTCAACAGCTGGGTGGCGCAGGCGCGCAAGCGGCAGGAGTCGGCCTACCCGGACCTCCAGCTCGTGGGCGGCGTGCGCTACACCACCGACACCGCGCAGGCGCTCAAGGAGGCGCAGGACCTCATGACCGCGTACCCCGACCTCAAGGGGATCATCGCGGTGCCCTCGACGGCGGTGCCCGGCGTGGCGCAGGCCGTGCAGAACGCCGGCAAGGCCGGCCAGGTCGCGGTCTCCGGCTTCGGCTCACCCAAGACGGCGCGCACGTTCGTGGAGTCGGGCTCGATGACCTCCACCGTCCTGTGGGACGTGCCGACGCTGGGAAACCTGACCGTCTGGGCGATGAAGCAGCTCCTGGACGGCAAGGAGATCGCCCCTGAGTCGTCCGTGCCGGGCCTGCAGCAGCCGGTGAAGTACGAAGCAGGCAGCAAGACCCTGGTGCTGGGCCCGCCGATGGTCTTCACCAAGTCGAACATCGCGAAGTTCGATTACTAGGAGCGACGTGCGGACCATCCTCTCGGTCTCCGGCCTGTCCAAGAGCTTCGGAGCCACCGCGGCCCTCACCGACGTCGGCTTCACGCTCGGGGCGGGGGAGCGGCTGGCCGTGCTCGGCGAGAACGGCGCCGGCAAGTCCACTCTGATCAAGCTCATCGCCGGCGTGCACCGCCCGGACGCCGGCGAGATGACCCTGGACGGCGCGCCGCACCGGCCCGCCTCACCCGGCGACGCGCTGGCCGCGGGCGTCAGCATCGTCTACCAGGAGCCGTCGTTCTTCCCGCGCCTGTCCGTGCTGGAGAACCTCTTCGTCGGCCGCGAGCCCCGCGACCGCCTCGGCCAGGTCGACTGGCGCGGGATGCGCAGGCGCGGCGAAGAGCTGTTCAAGCGGCTCGACGTGCCCGTGGCGCTGCTCAGCCGCCGCATGGACGCGCTGAGCCTTGCCGAGCAGCAGCTCGCCCTGATCGCCAGGGCCGTCGACGTCGAGGCCAAGGTGCTGATCCTGGACGAGCCCACCTCGATACTCACCGACGCCGAGGTCCGCCGGCTCTTCCGCATCGTCGAGCGGCTGTCGGAAGCCGGCGTGGGCATCCTGTACATCACCCACCGCTTCGAGGAGCTGGCGCACGTCGCGGACCGGTTCATCGTGCTGAAGGACGGCCGGCTCGCCGGCGACCTGCCCGCCGCGGCTGCGGACCACGACACGATTCTGGAGCTGATGTCCGGCAGGCCGGTCAACGCCACGATCAGCCGGTCGGCCCCCGATCCGGGCCCCGTCGTGCTGGAGGCCGACGGGATCACAGTGCCCGGCACGCTGTCCGACGTAAGCCTGACCGTGCGCGCGGGCGAGGTCGTCGGCCTGTACGGCCTCGTCGGCGCGGGACGTACCGAGCTGGCGCTGACTGTCTTCGGCATGCTGCGGCCCAGCGCGGGATCGATGCGCGTGGAGGGCCGGCCGTACGCTCCGCGAAGCCCGCGCGACGCCATGGCGCACGGGATCGCCTACCTTCCGGAGGACCGCAAGACGCTGGGCATCTTCCCCGGCATGGACACGCTGAGCAACCTCACGGCCGCCCGGCTGCCCGCCCTGCTGGGCAGGCTCGGCGTCATCCGCCGCGCCCAGGAGCGCGAGCTCGCCGGCGGCTGGGTCCGCAGCCTGCGCATCAAGGCCCCGGCGCTGAGCTTCCCCGTCACCGGGCTGTCCGGCGGACACCAGCAGAAGGTGCTGTTCGCCCGGCAGCTCGCCACCGAGCCCAGGATCCTCATCCTGGACGAGCCGACCCGCGGCATCGACGTGGCCACCAAGACCGACATCCAGCAGCGGCTGGTGGAGGTGGCCCGCGGCGGCACGGCGGTGCTGGTCATCTCCAGCGAGCTACCGGAGCTGCTGGCCGTCTCCGACCGGGTCTACGTCATGCGCGAGGGCCGGATGGCCGCCGAGCTGAGCGGCCAGGACCTGACCGAGGACGGCGTGCTGCGCGCCACCATGGGGGTGAGCAGGTGACCACGACCACCCTCTCCCCCGCGGCTGCCCCCTCGACCCGGGCACTGACCCTGCTGCGCGACGCGCTGCTGCCCATCCTCCTCGTCGCCGAAGTGATCTTCTTCGGCCTCGCCGCCCCCGACTTCCTGTCCGGCGCGAACCTCGCCAACGTGGTCATCAACTCGGCCGACCTCGCACTGCTGGCGGCGGGCATGACGCTGGTCGTGCTGCTGGCGGGGATCGACGTGTCGGTCGGCCCGATGCTGGGCGTGGTCGCCTGGGTCGGCGCCAGCCTGTTCGTCTCCGGGCTGCCGCCGCTGCTCGTGGCGCTGGTCTCGGTGCTGCTCGGCGGCGCGCTCGGCGCCGTCAACGCCGGGCTGATCGTCGGCGGGCGGATCTCCCCGATCATCGCCACCCTCGGCACGGCCGCCGTCTTCAAGACCGTGCTCTTCCTCCTGTGGGACAGCACCGACGTCTTCGCCGGCCCCGTCGTGACCCTGCTCGGGCCCGCCCGGGCCGGCGGCGTCCCCCTGGTGGGCCTGGTCGTCCTGGCGGTGTTCGGGATCTTCACCTACGTCCTGCGGCGCCGCGTGTTCGGCCGGCGGCTGTTCGCCATCGGCAACGACGCGGAGGGCGCCCGGCTGCTCGGCGTCCCCGTCGCCCGCACCTCGTTCGCCGCGTACGTGCTCGTCGGAGCGCTCGTCGGCGTCGCGGCGCTGATCTACGTGGGCAGGGTGGGCGTCGTCCAGGCCACGGCCGGCCAGGAGCTGACCCTGTCCGCCATCGCCGCCGTGGTCATCGGCGGCACCAGCATCCTGGGCGGCGAGGGCGGCGTGCTGCGCACACTCGGCGGCCTGGTCTTCATCGCGCTGCTGCAGAACGGCGTCGTGCTGATGGGCGTGCCGCCGCTGTGGAACGGCGTGCTCGTGGGGGTGGCGGTCGCCCTCGCGGTGGCCTTCGACGTCCTGACCCGGCGCACCCTCGACAAGCGGATCGGAGCGCGGAAATGACAACGGAAGCCCTGACCAGGCGATCGGTCCGGGATCGCGTGGGCGACCGCAGGGTGTTCCTCGCCGTGCTCGTCGTCGCGCTCGGCGTGGTGATGAGCCTGCTGTCGCCGTACTTCCTGCAGATAGGCAATCTCCTGGCGATGACGCAGTACGGCGCGGTCATCGGCCTGCTGGCGCTCGGCCAGGCCTTCGTCATCCTCGGCGGCCGGGGCGGCATCGACCTGTCCGTCGGGTCCGTGCTGAGCCTGTCCGGGATTGTCATGGGGCTGCTCGCCCAGAACCTCGGGCTCAGCCCGTGGCTGGCGGCGGTGGCGGCCGTGGTCTTCGGCGCGCTGCTCGGCTCGGTCAACGGCGTCCTGGTCGCCAGGCTGGGCCTGCCGCCGCTGATCGTCACGCTGAGCACGCTCTTCCTGTACGGCGCACTCGCCCAGGTGCTGACCGAGGGCGGCCAGCTCGCCGGGTTCGAGCGGGAGGGCTTCGCGGCGCTCGGGCAGAGCGCGATCCTCGGCGTACCCACCCAGGTCCTGCTGATCCTGGCGCCGATGTTCGCGCTGGGGATCTGGGCGCAGAACCGCACCGCGTTCGGCCGCCGCCTGCACCAGGCCGGCACCAGCGACAGGGCCGCCGGCCTGGCCGGGATCGACGTGAACCGGCTCCGGTTCCGCCTCTACTGCCTGTCCGGCGCGCTGGCCGCGCTCGGCGCCGTCGTGACGAACGCCTGGCTGCTCACCGCCCGGCCCAGCGCGGGCACCGGCATGGAACTCCAGGCGATCACCATCGCCGTGCTCGGCGGCATCGACATCTTCGGCGGGCGCGGCCACCTCAGCGGCGTCCTGCTGGCGCTCGCCGTCGTGGTGGTCCTGTCCTGGGGGCTGCAGCTGGCCCAGGTCGGCAACTCCGTACAGACCGGCATCCTCGGCCTGGTCCTCATCGGCGCGGCCCTGCTGAACAACCTGATCAGCAGGAAGGTCGCCGGATGACCGGCGCGACTGCCCCGGCCCTCGACGTGCTGGCGGTGGGAGACGCCAGCGTCGACTACTTCGTACGGGTGCCGCACATCGCGACGGCCGACGACAAGGCGATCGGGCGGCTGGTGGGCGTGTACGGCGGCGGCATGAGCGCCAACCTGGCCGCCGCCGCGAGGTTCGCCGGAGCGCGCGCCGCCCTGGCCACCGCAGTCGGCTCCGACGAACCAGGCCGCCAGGCCCTGGACCGGCTCGCGGCCCAGGGGGTGGACGTCTCCGCCAGCATCACCGTCCCCGGCGGGCACACCTGGTTCTGCGTGATCCAGCTCGACCGCAGCGGGGAGAAGTCGCTCGTGGGCGCCGTGACCGAGGTGAAGATCCCCGCCGCAGACCAGATCTCCGACGACCTGCTGCGCACCGCGCGAGTCGTCGCCCCGCTCGCGGACGACCTGGACTGGGCGATCGGCCTGGCCGCGCGCGCCCGCGCGAACGGCGCGAAGGTGGCCGTGGACCTGGAGCCCGACGCTGTCGCCGGGCGCTGGGACCAGGTGCGGACCCTCGCCCGCCACAGCGACCTCGTCTTCTGCAACCAGGGGGCGGTCCAGGTGCTGGCGGACGGCGACCCCGCGCGCTGCGCCGAGCTGCTCATCTCCGTCGGCGCCCGCGTCGTCGTGGTGACCGGCGGGCGGCACGGCGCCGCCTGCCACAGCCGGGAGGAGAGCTGGACCGCGCGCGGGCCGGAGATCGACGTCGTGGACACCACCGGCGCGGGCGACGCGCTGGCCGGGGCGTTCACCGGGTCCTGGATCCTCGGCCGCTCCCTCGCCGACAGCCTGCGCGCCGGCGTCGCCGCCGCCTCCCTCTGCGTCAGCCACCTCGGCTCACGTTCCTACCTCGATGCCGGCACCGGTATCGAGACCTACGCGCGGAACGTCACCCTCGACCCCGCGCCCCGTCTACAAGGAATCTGATGACCCCACTTCTGGACCGCATCCACGGCAGCCTGGCCGCCGCCTGCATCGCCGACGCGCTCGGTGCCCCCACCGAGGAACGCTCCATCCCGGAGATCCGGCAGCTGTTCGGCCGGCGTGTGGAGAGCTTCCACGCGCCGCTGCCCGACGCGCCGTACGCGGTCGGGCGCGGACCGGCGCAGATCACCGACGACTCCAGCCAGATGCTGCTGCTGGCCGAGGCGTTCATCGCCCATGGCGGCGAGGTGTCCCCCGAGGTCATGGCCGAGCTGCTCATCGGCTGGTCCGGCAACCCCGACTACTTCCCCCACTTCGCCGGCCCCACCACGCGCCGGGCCATCGAACGCCTCAAGGCCGGTGACGACCCCTGGGAGGTGGGCAGGGCCGGGCGCATCATGAGCGAGGGCGCCAGCAACGGCGGCGCCATGCGGGTCGCGCCCGCCGGCCTGGTGCATCCCGGCGACGTCGAGGGCGCCGTCCGCGCCGCGCACCTGACGTGCGTGCCCAGCCACCACACGAACATCGGCGTCGCCGGCGCCGCGGCCATCGCCGCCGCCACCGCGGCCGCCTGCGTGGACGGCGCCGACCTGTTCGAGGTCGTACGGGCGGCACGGTACGGCGCCGAGCTGGGCGAGCGGTTGGGGTCCGAGCAGGGCAGGCACGTCCCGGGTCCCTCGGTCGCCCAGCGGATCGACCTCGCTGTCACGCTCGCCGTCCAGTCCCGCGACCTGGACGACGCCATCGAGCGGATCGCCGCCGTCATCGGCACCGGCCTGCCCGCCGCCGAGGCGTGCCCGGCGGCCATCGGGCTGCTGGTGGCGGCGGGCGGCGACCCGTTCCAGACGGCGGTCGCGGCGGCCACCGCGGGAGGCGACTCCGACACGGTCGGCTGCATGGCGGCGGCCGTCGCGGGCGCGCTCCACGGCATCACCGCGCTCCCCGCGGAGGCGGTCGCCCGGGTGGAGCAGGCCAACAACCTGAACCTGGCCGACGTAGCGTCCCGCCTGGCCGCCGTCGCCCACCCGGCGCCCGCTCCGGTCGGGGGCTGACGCGCGCGTCGGAGGCGGCCGAGGGGTTCGGCCGCCGCCTGGCTCACGTACCAGCGCTGTGCGGTGACCATCGATAATCCTCGAATGCTGCGATTACTGGCAATGCTCGTGACGGTGACCATGCTCGCCGGCGGCGACCACCTCCTCCATAGACGGCTCACATTCGACGACTACGCCGCCCGTGCCGTCTGGACCTGGCGGACCAGCGGCGCGGCGGAGATCTGGCGCAACGGTTTCGTCCCGACGGAGGACCTGAGCCAGATGCGGCAGAACGTGGAGGAGCAGATTTCGAGTGATGAGGAGTACGGCTTCGCCGTGGCCGGCCCGCTCCCGGCGACCCCGAAGGAGGCGCGAATCCGCTGGGACGACGGCTCCGGCATGCGAGTCCCCGTGATCAGTGCACGCCAGGCGCTGATCACGCTGTCCCCCTACGAGCAGGAAGCCGCGGTCCAGGACGATCGCGCGTACAAGCTGACCGCTGCCACCTTCACGACCATGCGGCTGCGGACCCTGCGCGGTCTGGCGACCGTCCCGGCGTGGCGGCTGTACTTCTCGAACTTGCCCGGCCCGATCGATCACCTTGCGGTGGACCAGGCCACGCTCGGCACCGTCGAGGACGCCGTCGGCGACCACCTGTCCCCCGACGTCAGAGGCTTCGAGGTGCTCGACGAGCGCACGCTGCGGGTGACCTACCAGTACGGTGCCTGCAGCAGCCAAGAGATGCCGACCGTCCGCCTGCGGGCCGATCAGTGGCCCGACGTCGTGGTCCTCGGAATCGAGGTCCACGAGCGCGTCCCCGGCGGCATCTGCGCGGGTGTCGGAGCAACCGGCGAGGGCGTCGTCCGGCTCAGGGAGCCGCTGGGCGGTCGAGTAGTGCTGGATGCGCAGAGCCGGCTTCCCGTCTGCCTCCATTGGTCGGCCCCCTGCCGGGCCGGACAACCTACGGGCACATCCTGGCACGGGCCGCGGCCGTCCGGGCCCTCTCCCAGAGTGGTCTCAGCGGGCATTTGATTTGAGTAGTTCGCGGCTTATGTCCTAAATAAGTGCGCGTACGCCGACACGTAAATCCGAGGTACAGAGCAGCTGGTTACGATCGCCGCATAAAGTAGGTGGCACACCGCACCGTCGGCAAATTGGTGTAGGTGCTGGTCGTCGAGTGGCCAATCAATGCGGGGAGAAACGTGTCATTCAAATATTATCTCTACATCAGCGACGCCAAGATCGACATGCTCTTATCGCAGATCGACCCGGGAGCCGGCCACAAACGAGGGACCGAACTCGGTGTCGACCTCAAGATGCTGAAGGTCAAGCGGACCTACGAACCGAGTGCCGGTGACCGTATTGCGCGACTCGAACTCGTCGTACGACACCTGCTGGACCATGGTGACGTCGGCTCGGTGGAAGAACCGGGACAGTTCTTCTGGGGGCTGCTCCCGATGCGGTGGGGACCGTTTCCGGTCGAGACCGGCTCGTCGCTGGTGTTCTTCGGCGGGCAGACCGAAGAGACGACCGTGGGCCTCGGCGGTTCCGTCAAACACGTGCTCGGATCGGTGCCGGACGCGGCCGACCACGGCATTGGCCGCTCGCTCATGCCACCGATGCTGGACGCGCTCGGCGTGTCGTCCGACCTTGAGGACGAGTATGTCGCCGACGCGGTCGACGGCGACCTCGACCGGGCCGACAGTGCTGCTCTCGCCAAGGCGTACGAGGCGGTCACGAGCCTGCGCCGGCCGGCGCAGAACGTCGAGTTCGTGGCGAAACGCCTGCTTCACGGCAAGGACCCGCGCTCAGGAGAGTCCGTGCTGCTCGGCTCACCGGTCTACGTCGCGCTGGTGGACTGAATCCACATGGCCGTCGGGCGCAGGTGGCGGGTGGGCGAGGTCATGCTGGACCTGTACGAGGTCCGGGAGGTGGTCCGCAGCGGGGGCATGGGGCTGGTCTACCGGGTGCACCACGGCGGCTGGAACGTCGAGCTCGCTGTCAAGACGCCACGGCCGGCGCTGCTCCGATCGCCGGACAGCTGGTCGGACTTCGAGCGGGAGGCCGAATCCTGGGTCGGACTCGGGCTGCACCCGCACACGGTGAACTGTGCGTACGTGCGAAGGGTCGGCGACATCCCAGCGGTCTTCGCCGAATGGGTCGACGGCGGCAACCTCGCCGACGCGGTACGGACCGGGCAGCTTTACGACGGCGGACCGCGACGAGCGCTAGGCCGAATCCTGGACATCGCCATCCAACTTGCTTGGGGGCTCGACCACGCGCACGCACACGGACTGGTGCACCAGGACATGAAGCCGGCCAACGCCATGATCACGAGAGAGGGTCTGGCCAAGGTCACGGACTTCGGGCTTGCCAGGGCACGCGCCGCAGCCAATGAGCACGACACCGACCTGACCGGAGCAAGCGTGCCGGCCGGCCACGGCGGACTCACCCCGGAATACTGCTCCCCTGAGCAGGCACGCGGCGCGGGCCTGACCCGTGCCACGGACGTATGGTCATGGGCGCTGACGGTGCTCGAAATGTTCACCGGCCGGCCACCGGCCGCGCATGGCCAGGACGCAGCCGAAGCTCTTGACGGAGCAGTGCGCCAAGGGCCACCGCACAACCGTGTTCCGGCATTGCCGCACGCACTGGCCGGTCTGTTGCGCTCCTGCTTCCAGCCGGAGCCGCCCTCCCGACCGTCACAGATGGACGAGCTGGCGCACACGCTGATCGAGACCTACACGGACCTTCTCGGCGAGACCTATCCACGCAAACGTGCGGAACCTGCCGACCTGATCGCGGACAGCCTGTCCAATCAGGCACTGTCCATGATGGACCTTGGTCATGTCGAGCGGGCGGAGATGTTGTGGGAGAAGGCGTTGCGGGCCGACCCGCAGCATGTCCACGCGATCTACAACCGAGGGCTGCACTTGTGGCGTGCCGGAAAGATCACCGACGCACAGCTCGTGGCCAAGCTCGAAGTGGCCCGCGCCCATGAGCTGACCGAACGATTGCTCACCCAGGTACGTCTGGAACGCGGTGAGGCGGCCTGCTGCTGGGAGATACTCGGAGAAGTAGACGAAGGCGTCGTCCGTGGTGACAGAGTCGCATTGAGCGCGAGTGGCAACCTGGCCGCAGTGGTGACCAGCGAATACTCCAAGAATGCGGAGCGGTGGGAAGGTTCCGTCACAGTATGGGATATCGAAGCCCGACGCCGTCTTGTCGATCGGGCCGGGCACGCCGGGAAGGTCACGGCCGTAGCGTTCACGTCCGATGACCGGCTGATGGTCTCGGCAAGCGAGGACCGGACGGTCCTGGTGTGGGACGTATCCACCGGCCGGCGGCTGCACCGGCTCGACCACGCAAGCGAGGTCAGATCAGTGGCCGCGGCCGGCAACGGTGATCTGGTGGTGTCGGCCGCGGTGGACGGGGCATTGCTGATCTGGGACCTGCGTACGGGACAGCTCCGGCATACCCTGCGGCCGGGGCGGCCTGACACTCGGCACCTCTGGTCCTCGGTGGCCGTGACCGACGACGGCGGCAACGTCATCACATCGGACCACACCACCAACAGATTGCAGGTCTGGGAAACCGCAACCGGCCGCCTGTTGCGTTCGACGACCATCGGCGCGGACGCACCGAACACGGCGACCGGCATGCGGGCCATGCTCTTCGCACCGCTCGTCCAGGTGGCGCCGGCCCTTGGCGGTAAGTTCGCCTTGACCTACCAGGAAGACCACATCGCGCTCCGTGACACCGCGACCGGCCAGTTGGTGCGTGCCATCGCCGCCGACTCGTACTGGCACTCGGCAGCGCTGAGCGGAAACGGGCGATGGGCCTTGTCGTGGGGGCTCGGCGGCGTGCAGTTGTGGGAAACGGACACCGGCCGCTGCCTGCACACCTTGCAGCCGCACACCCCTCAGCGGGTGTCCCTCGCGTTGAGTGCCGACGGCAGAAGGGGCCTGCTGTGTTCCAGCCGAGCCGCCGCCGTCTGGGATCTGCCCGGCCCCGGCCCGACGGCACCGTGGAGCTATGCGCAGCCACGCACCGCAGTCGAGCTCACCCACGGCGACGACCTGGTCAACCGCGCCATCGAACGCGCGCGCGGCTACATTCAGGACGGCCAGCTGGGCAACGCCGCAGCAACCCTACGGGAGGCCCGCGGAATCCCCGGCCACGAGCGCGACCGAGAACTGCTGGACCTGTGGACTGATCTGGGCCGGCAGGGCCGTCGAACCGGCTTGCGCGACGCCTGGCTGGTGCATGAATTCGAGTCCGGCGATGCCTATGCGCTCGGTGCCGCATTCTCGCTCAGCGAGGCCGGCCGCCGGGCACTGATCCGCTCTGCGTTCTGGTCGGTAGACGTGGTGGACCCGGTCGCTGGTGCGCATCGGCACACGTTGGCCTGGAACGGCGACGCCATCAGGGACCTCGCACTGAGCCGGGACGGACTCTTCGCGGTCACCGCAGGGGAAGACAAGGCAGTCCGCGTGTGGGACCTGGAGAACGGACAGCAAAAGTACGTGCTGACCGGACATCGGCGCGAGGTCCTGGCTGTCGCGATCAGCGCGAGCGGCGACTTGATCGCGTCGGGAGCCGTGGATGGAACGGTGAAGGTGTGGGACTCGGCACGGGGCCGTCGGTTGAGGTCGATGCGACCGCATCGCGGGCGTATCACAGCTATCGCGTTGAGCGCTGATGGGCGTTTCGTGCTCACGTCCGATCATGCCGGTGACATTTGCGTCCGCGACATGGCAGCGGATCAATGCCGTCATGTAGTGCCGGACACCGGCAAGGGACTCGACCTGGTGGCGCTCGGGCCCGACAGTCGTACGACCCTCTCCCCCAGCACCGACGGCCAGGCGCTCCGCGTCACCGATCTGGTGACAGGAGACCTCCGGCATCTTCTGCCCGGGCACCCGGCCCAGATCATCTCGGTCGCCATCAGCGCCGACGGCAAACTCGGATTTTCAGGCGGAGATGACAGCACGGTACGCGTATGGGACCTCGTAGCGGGGAAATGCGTGGCCATCCTGACCGGCCATTCGGCTTCGGTCTGGTCACTCGTACCGAGCAGTGACGGCAGGGTCCTGCTGTCGGCAGCCAAGGACGGCACAGTTCGGATCTGGAACCTGGCCGACGGCCACTGCCTTGGCAGGCTGGACAGCCGCAGCCGTGCCGCCCCGTTCATAGCAGCCGATGCCGAGGCCCGCATCGTGATGTCGGGGAGCAGCCTGGGCCTGGGCCTGGGCCTGATACGTGTCTGGGAACTCGACTGGGACTACGAATTCACCCATTGAGCGACAGCGAGGGAGGAGCGGAGCCCGATGATTCTCGCTTGTGGAGGGTGGGCGTGCAAACGTTTCATCTCAGTGTCCGGCATTCGTGGCGGAAACCCGGTGGCACGTCAGGACCAGGAGCACTTCTCGATTCGATTCCAGGTGTGCGTCGACTGTCGCAAGAACTTCTGCGATCGATGCGTTCCGTTCAAACTTCTCCGCAGGGCGCGCTGTCTGCTGTGCGGGGGCCGGCTGATCGACGGCCGGCAGGCGAACCGGGTTTGGGGGACTCCGCTGCCTGGCTTCGTCTTGTACCACGACAAAGGCGTCAGGCTGATTGAGTCCGGGCAGTTCCGCGCGGCACTTGTCGAATTTGACGAAGCAGCGCGACGTCGCTCTGGATACCGGTCCGCGCACTTCCATCGCGGCGTTCTACTCACCCGTCTGGGGCGAGATCAGGAAGCCCTGCTTGCCTTCCAACGAGTGATACAGCTCGATCCGCGCAATGTTGCCGCCCGGTTCGAACTCGGCAAGCTGCTCCGGCAACTGGGCAGACCGGCGGAGGCCGTCCGCGCTTACGATCGTGTTCTCGGGCTGGAGCCACGCTACGCCATGGCGCTGGCGCACAAGGCGATCGCCCTCGCCGATCTTGGACACCTCGACGAGGCATCGGCCGCCTGTGACACCGCGCTGCGGCTGCACACGACGAACGAGGCGGTCGAGGGTACGGCCCATGTTGCCGGCACGGCATACGCCGCACGGGCTGCCGTCTTCCTGAAGCTCGGTCAGCACGACGATGCTCTTGCCGCCATCGACAACTCGCTACAGTACGAACCCGACAACGCGGATTCCTATGATCTGCGGGCGCACATCCTCGATGCGCTCGGGCGCGAAGCGGACGCGCTCCAGGACCGGCGGCAGGCCGGGAAACTTCGCCATTCCCAGTCAGGCTAGTCCCCGGGGCTGAGGCATTCTCGGCCGATGGAACGGTTGCGGAATTTCGAAAACAGGTCGCGGCGGCCCCCTTCACCGAAAGGTAGGCTCCTGCGTTGGTGACGGCACACAGAGCTGAGTGCCCGAGAGGACGGCGATGACAGCACAGCGGTTCGAATTGCTCCCTCAGGTCGGCACAGCGGAGGTCACTCTCGTCATCGCCGCTTTCGCGATTTTGGTGGCAGCGCTCTGCGTGGTGTATGTCGGTCGGACCCAGGCTCGGCGGCTCCAAGAGGAATTCGGCCACGCGGAGCACGTGTTCGCACGCCTGCACCGTGATCCGGACGATGAGGAGATCCGGCTGTCCGCCCGGCGCAAGTCCCGGACCGACACGGACCCGGAGATCGTACAGACCGAGGGGATGACCGCAATCTCACGGACCGCGCGGCAGGAAGCGGAGATCTACCTCCAGCACCACCTGATCGCGCTCAAGCATCACGCCGCCTACCAGCAGGCATCGCTGTGGTCAGGCCTGCTGGGATTCTCGGTCATACTCGTCGGCGGGGCACTCACCTACTTCGTCGGACTCGACGTCGGCGCGGTGACGGCGCTGGCCGGTGTCATCCCGGTCGCCGCAGGACGGCTGCTGTTCCGCCAGGCGAACGTCGTCGGCGCCCGTGCGGCGGGCAACCTGCGCGGACTCGAGGACAGCGTGCGGCGGTTCGGCGCGCTGCAGGGGGGCTGGCGGCGACCGTCAGACGCGCAACCGCATGTACGAGGTGATCGGCATGCACCTGCTCTTCCCGACCAACGAACTGGAGACGTTGTTGCAGGACCCGGTGAAGGCGGTCGAGAACGGCAAGAAGAACGGGGAGAACTGACCCTATCTTCCCCGCACCACCCGAAGGTGCTGCTCGGCGAGAGCACGATTCTTCGGGTCGATGGCGCGGTGGCTTCGTGCGTACTCGAGCATCTTCGCAGCCTCGGCGAACTGCCCGCGTTCCTCCAGCACGCCGCCGATGTTGAGCGCCGCGAGTGGGATCACCGAGGGAAACATGGTGAACTCGCTGTCGCGTAGCGCGTAGACGTCCCGGTACCTCGCCAGCGCCGCCTCGACGTCATGCCGCTTGTGCGCGATGGTGCCCAGCCAGAACGTCGCCTGCGCGCGGATGTCCAAGATATGCGACGTGGTGGCGGCGGCGAGCGCGCTCTCGGCGCCGCTCAGATCCTTCGTGTCGAACAACAGGATTCGGCCGAGGGAGAAGCCGCACATGGCGGCGAAGTCACTCCCCGGCGCCAACTCGAGGCAACGGCGGTACGCCGCGATGGCACCCTGTTGGTCTCCGAGCTCTTCGCGGCACATCCCGAGGAACGAGTACAGCGGCACCGACTCGGTCGTCTCGACGGAGTCGAGTATCTGCGTGTAGATCTTCTCCGCCTCGGCGTACTCCTTCTTCGTCTGCGCTTCGAAGCGGCGCCCCCCAGTTCGAGGCCGCCCTGGCTGCCGCCCGGGAAGTGAAGGCCCACGCCCCGCACTGCCGCGTCATCCTCACCGTCTACGAAATGAAGCGCCTGGGCCGTGACGCCGCCGAGCTCACGGCCCTCGCCGACCACCTCACCGCGCACGGCCTGGTCCTCGAGATGCTCGCCGGACCGCTCGCCGGGACCTACGACCCGTCAGGGCCGGTCCGGATACTGTTCGCGTTCTTCGCCGCGATGGCCGAGACCGAACGCGAGAACATCCGCGAGGCGACCCTGGAAGGGCTGGACGCCGCCGCCCGCAAAGGCAACCACGGCGGCCGCCGCCCCGTCATGACCGACGACATGCTCCACACCGTCCTGCGCCGCAAAGCGGCCGGGGAGAAGGTGGAGGACATCCGGAAGGACCTGATCATCCCCTCGGGGAAGAACAAGGGCCAGAACCCCTCGCTGGCCAGCGTCTACCGGGCGCTCGCCGAGCATGTGAAGGCCAGCGCCTACCCCGAAGCGATCGAGCAAGCACACGCCGACTTCGCGGCGGCCCTGCCGTAGGGTCCGCAGTCCTCGCGGCCAGAGAACCCGCTACAGGCGCACCAGGTAACCGGGGTCGGCATCCCCGCTCATCTGCTCGACTCCGGTTCCTGGGGAGACTCACAGGGTCGCGGGAGTGGCACCAGCCGGAATCCGGCCGTAGGTGGGCAGATCGTGTTCGGGGGCCCGCTGGTGGTCGCCGCTTACGGAGGATCTGGGCGCGAAGCCGTTTGTTCGTCGCCGTTGTTGTGGGTGCGTTGAGTGATGGTGCGTTCGAGGCCGTCGAGGAGGGCGAGGAGGCCGAATTCCCGGGTGGTGGTGGTTGAGGGGATGGCCACGGTGGTGGCAAGCAGCGGGAAGCGGCTGGCGTTGAGGAGTAGCAGGTCGCGCATGATGGGGGCGGCGCTGCCGTCCGTCCAGGTCTGAGTGCCTTGGGTGGCGGCCGGGTGGGTGGCGCGGATGTGGTGGGACACCATCATGACCGCGTCGAGCCGTTCGCGTTCGGTCAGGGGGGTGTCGGTGAGGGCGCTGAGGGCTGTTTCGGGCCATGCGGTCTCACGTGGGCCCATGACGCGGTCGCCCACGGTGACCGACGGCAGCCAGGGGTGGCGCCGCCAGGCGGTGGACAGTCCGCGGGCGTACTCCTCCAGCTTGGCCCGCCAGCCGGCCGCCCCGCTCAGGTCGGGGGGTGTGCCGACCGCCGCCTCGATCATGATGGCCATCAGCTCTGTCTTGCCGTTGACGTAGCGGTACAGGGCCATCTTGGTGAGGCCGAGCTCGGCGGCGATGCGGTGCATGGAGACCGCCTCCAGGCCCTCGGTATCGGCGACCTTGACGGCGGTGTCGGCCAGCCGGGCGAGGTCGAAGGCGGGCCTGGGGCCTCTGATGCGCGGCTTCCGCAGGCCCCACAACAGTTCCGCCAGTGTCCTCGGATCTTCGTTGACCGCCACGTCGCCTCCCGCTTGCCATCCGCCAAAACTGTCTCTACCGTACACAGTGTTCTGGGGACACAGTTAATCTCCGGACCCGGGAGCAGGCGGTGGCCGAGAGGCCACGCCGTGAAACAAGGAGTGGGCCATGTCCAAATCAGTGCTCGACATGTCGATGTCCCTCGACGGGTACATCGCCGATCCCAACGACTTCCTCGGCGGCAACGATGGCGAGCGGTTACACAAGTGGGCTGACTCGGACCAGCATCCCGGGCCGGTCAAGCAGTTCCAAGACGAATGGAACGGAGCTGGTGCGATCCTCGCGGGACGGCGGACCGCTGAGCTCATGGACCACTGGGGCGGCTCTCACGGCGGTCTCCCGATCTTCGTCCCCAGCCACCGGCCGCCCGGCCCGGCCGCCAGGTGGGGCTATCCGCTGGTGACCTACGTGAACGACGGGATCGAAAGCGCGATGGCGCAGGCGAAGGCCGCCGCCGGGGAACGGGACGTCCAGATTCGCGGCGGCGCGTACACGGTGCAGCAGGCCCTCGAGGCCGGAGTGCTGGATGAAGTGCAGATCCACCACATTCCAGTACTCCTGGGCGCAGGGCGCCGGTTGTTCGACGTCCTGCCGTCGGAGATCGAGTTGGAGATCGTTCAGGTGCTCGACACGCCCGAGGCCACCCACATCCGCTACCGCGTCCGCCGCTGAGCCGATCGGCCACGGACCGGGCTGGGCGTTACTGCCCAGGGGACGTTGAGGTTGGTTTCGGTCATGATGGAAGAGTGACTGCTTTGCCTGGTGATCGATTCCGTGATCCGAAGGTGTGGATCACGGCATTCGCGGACGAAGCCTTGGTGCGATGCCCGCGCTGCGCTGGTGCGCCGTGGTGCTCGCTCAACTGGGCGATCCTGTGCATCGGCGCGTACCCTGACGTGGGGGACGATTCGAAACGCTGAGGCGGTTGCGCTGCTCAGGTTGTGCGCTGGCCAAGGACGAGTTCCAGTCGTCTTCGATGTTCGGCGTGGCCACGGCGGTCGACCCGTACTTTGGGTTGCCCTTGTGGCTCCAGGCCGGGTTTCGCGGTCACCTCTTGTGGGCGTACAACCTCCGGCACCTTGATCTGTTGGAGGGCTATGTGGCAGCACGCCTGAGAGAGCGTCACGAACGTCCTCTCACCACAGGCTCCATGACCATGATCGCCCGGCTTCCCGTCTGGATGAAGGCGGCAAAGAACCGGGACGAGGTCTTGCGAACGATCGGCCGCATGAGGGCCTCAGCGCCCGCCACGGCCTGACCCAGGCCTGTTCGCCCCATCGCCTCTGATGCCGCTGGAGCAAGCGGGAGGAAGCCAGCGCCTGGCTGGCCGGCCACCTGCGGCGCCGTAGCGCGATCGCGTCCGGGGTGAACGAGCTCGCCCACGGCTTCGTCGTCAACCAGACCGGCCCCGGCGCGGGCGAGGCGCTCGACGCTGACGGCCAGTGTGGCCCTGATCGAGTCGTGCTCACCCGCGTCCCAGGCGGGCATGCTGTAGCCGAAGGCGATGTAGTCGAGGGTCACTGGGATATTCGTGCCGGCCCACCCGGCGAAAACCCTCCTGGCAGTAGGCGAGGAAGCACAGGGCCGCGCCTTCGGTGCTGTGGGCGAGGATGCCGAGATGGCGCATGATGATCGCTCCTTCGGCGACGGCTGTCGCTACGACCGCCGTGGAGCGATTCGCGGAAACCGTGAAACTGGACGGTATTGGGCGGCAACTTGCTACTAATCGTTTATCGAGCCACTGGCTATTGAATCACCGCAGCATTTGCGCTCAAGCAGCGAGAGGAAATAGTCATGTTATCAAGCGAACAACGACCCGACGACCAGCCGGCGTTATCCGACGACGGCAACGGAGACGGACGATCTCCGGCGGACGTCGTCATACCGGAGCTCTCTCGCCGGGCCTTCCTGGGGACCAGCCTCGGCGCCATGGCGCTGAGCTCACTGCCCTGGGCCGGCGGGCCCATCCCGCCGTCATGGCACTGGGGTGCTCGCGGCAAGCCCGGCCCTGGGGTGACGTACGGGATCGGTGCGGTGGCGGTCCAGGACAGGACAGTCTCGATGGCCTCCCGTCCTTTCCTCTTCGTGCGAGCGGATGACAGTCATCTGTGGATTCTCTGGAAAAACCCCGCTGACATCTGGGAATGGGTCGACCAAGGGGGAAAGGTCGACCGACCCGTTGGTGTCATCGCCCTCGACGACCATCCGAATGGGAATCGACCCTACGCGTTCGTCGTGCGAGATAGACATCTCTGGATGCGCTGGTGGAACGGCATAACTTGGATCTGGTCCGATCAGGGGCAGCCGGCGAGCGTCGACGTTCTCAATGGCCTCGGCGCGGTGACGGTCGCGCTGAAGCCGACGCTGGATCTCGCCCCCTTCGCCGTCGTAACCGGCAGCGACGGCAATGCGTGGGTGAACTGGTGGAACGTGTTGTCCTTGTCCTGGAACTGGTACAACATGGGTTCGCCCGGCGTCGCGATCGGCTCCTCGATGGGAGTTCTCGCCGTCCCGGACGAGAGAACCGGCGAGCAGAGCCTGCAGGTCTATGTGTGGGACGGCGGCAGGCAACTGTGGCTCGGTGTCACGGACATGGTGTCCACGCGATGGACCGCCCTTGGTGGGCCTCGCTACCCCGCGGCGATCAGTGGATCGGCCAGTGCGGCGATCATCATAAGCGCCTCGGAGTGGCCCCCGCAGCCCTGCTGCTTCGTTCTGAGCGCATCAACCGGCGACCTCTGGGCCTGTCAGGACGGCACCTGGCTCAACATGGGCGCCCCGCCGAGTGACCACCACGCCAAAACCGGTTTGGGTGCGAGAAGCGTCCTGGACATGAACAACGGCTCCCAATACGCACTGGTCTTCGTGACCGACGGCAACAACTCCGTCTGGGCCTGTCGGTGGGACGGCACCAATCCGGTCTGGGAGGATCACGGGAATCCGACTGGCCATACCATCGACGCGGGCGTCGGCATCACCAACACACAGACCTCGCCTGCGGCAGCTTGGCTGCCCCATGCCTTCATGCGAACCACCGACGGGCTCGTCTACGAGAACTGGGAGCAGTAAGCCCGGGCATCGTCCAGCGTCGGCGCGCCTCCCGCGGCCGCTCGCGCTGAGCAGGGCGGCGGCGGCCCTGTCGGCGAGCTCCGCCGGTGGCCCGGCAACCTGATCACGTGGTTTCGAGCATGGCGGTGATCCGCCGGCATCGGCCTGGAATTCCTCACCGGCGAACTGCAGGGCAGCCACGACCCGTCCGGCGTCGTGTTCACCGTGCTGGCCGCGCTGTCGGGGATGGAACGCGAGTGCATCCGCGACCGCACCCTGGAAGGCCACGAATCCGCCCGCAGCCGCGGCAAGACCATCGGCGGCGCCACCGTCACCGACGACGCCATGCTCTCCATGGCCCTGCACCTGCGTCAGCAGAACCTCAGTCTCCGCGACATCGCCGCGCGGCTCGTCATCACCAAGGGCAAGAAGAAGGGTCGGCACCCGGCCCCGGCCACCGTGCTACGGATGCTGCGCGAACACGACGAAACCCACCCCGACGTTGGCCTCGGGCTGACCCGCCGGTCACCTGGCGTAAGGGAGAAGATCGGGTGAGGCTACGCCCCGGCGGCGTCGCCGAGTTCGCCGCGCCAGGAGTGGGCGGGCTCGAACCCAAGGACGGAGCGGGCCTTCTCGATCGAAAGCAGGGTGCCGTACTCGTCCACGTCACGCAGCTCGACGCCGGGGAAGACCGCCTTCATCAGCTCGGCCGAGGGCCGGTTCATGATCGTGTCCGCCGCCGCGATGATGAAACTCTCCGCGCCGGTGACCGGCGCGTCCAGGGCGAGCCGGCAGGCCAGCGCCACGTCACGCACGTCGATATAGCCCCACAGGTTCCACCTGCGCGACTCCGGGTTCTCCCAGAACGACGGCACACGCTCGTACTCGTGCGGCTCGAAGATATTCGAAAAACGCAATGCCACGAACGGGATCCCCGACCACTCCGAGACGTGCGCCGCGGTCGTCTCGCCGACCACCTTCGACAGGGCGTACGTCGAGGTGGGCAGCGGATAGTGCGCCTCGTCCACGGGGGCGTACCTCGGCGGCACGTCGAACGGCAGCCCCAACGTCGTCTCGCTCGACGCCCACACCACCCGTCGCAGCCCCTGCTGGGCGGCGGCGAGGAAGACGTTGGCGTTCATCGCGGTGTTGTCGGTGTACGTCACAGCGGGGGTGCGCAGCCCCGGAGCGGGGATGTTGGCCAGGTGGACCACGGCCTCCACGCCCTGCAAGACCTCGACGGTCTGGCCGTAGTCGGTGAGATCGGCCTGGAGCACCGGAACGGTCGTCCGGTGCGACACCATGTCGGTGGCCACGACCTCGTGGCCGTGATCCAGAAGGTCGGCGACAACGGCCCGACCGGCCTTACCGGCTGCGCCCGTTACACATATCTTGGTCATGCCCCCAGCCTTCCACTCTGGAGTGAACTCCAGGCCAGCGCGGGTCGCGCGAGGCCCGTCACGGCGGGCGCCAGAAGGAGAGGCGCGGCGGGACGGCCCATGCCGCTGGACTGGACACGACGACTGGCCCGGCCTCGGAACTTTGCTGGTGAGGTCGCGTATTCAGCTGTCGCGGGTTCTCGATGCAGAGGGGCGCGGCAGTAACTGACCGTGATCTCCAGCGGCAAACCGGCTTCATGCGCCTACATCATCAACACGGCGGAAGGCCGCGCGGTAGTCCCTCGGGCGTCGTCCAGTGTGTTTGGCGAAGAGGGCGGCGAACGTGCTGGGGTCCCTGTATCCGACCGCAGCGGAGATGCTGCCGATGGTTCGGTTCGTGGCCTCAAGGAGGTGGCGGGCGCGACGGACACGCGACGATTGCAGGTACTCCAGCGGGCTCTGGCCGGTCTCATCCGCGAAGCGCCGCAGCAGCGTCCGGGTGCTGACCTTGAACGTGTCCGACAACGCGGCGAGGTCGTATCGGGTGGCAAGGTTTTGGTCGAGCCATCGCATGACCTTGTGGGAGAACGCGTTTCCGGGCTGCGGAAGACATTGCGCGTCAACGTATGGGGTCTGGGACGATCGCGCATCGTCGACGAGCGCCACCCGCGCGGTTGTCCGTGCCACGCCGGCACCACTGTGTTGACGGATCAGATCCAGCGCGAAGTCGTACATGGCGCTGAAGGCCGCCGTTGTCGTCACCCCGGTGTCGGTGACGACCAGACGCTCAGGCCGGACGTCAGCGTCCGGATAGCGTCGAGCCAGTTCGTCCGCGAGGAGCCAGGCTGTCGTAGCACGGCGTCGGTTGAGGAGTCCAGCCTCGGCGAGCAGGAACGCACCGACACAGATCGAGACGACGACAGTGCCCGCAGCAGCGTGTGAACGGATCGCCGCAATTTCAGGGGCGAGGGGTGCGAGCTTCGCGTCCACGTCGAGGCCTGGCACGAGCTCGAACCCTGGCACAACAAGGACATCCACCTCGCGCAGCGGAGAGACGTCCAACACCGCACCACCCGATGCCGCGACACGACGACGAGGCGAAACGATCGACACCTCGTATCCGGAGCCGTCCGGACCGGCAACGTGCGTGGCCATCGTCAAGAGATCGGGTACGCCGTATACCTCGGACGCGAAGCAGCCTGGATAGGCCAGGACCCCAACCCGCAGCGCGCTCACGCTCGCCTCCTCACCATCAGCCTATGGCGAAATTACCCGCATACATGGCGATGTCGCCTCTCGCCCTCGCGGGGGCATCGGTCCACGCTGTCACCATGAGCGCTGCCAGCGGACGACTTGACGACATGATCACGGACTTCTCCCGCCGACTCGTGGATGTGGAGGGGGTGGTGAAGACGGTGTACGCCGCGGGTTCCGGGCCGGCCGTCGTGTTGATGCCGGAGATGCCCGGCATCAGTCCTGATGTCCTTCGACTGGCGCGGTGGGTGCGAGATGCGGGCTTCACCGTCTATGTCCCCTCACTCTTCGGGATCGACGGTGCCTATCCCACGGTAGAGGGTGGTACGGAGGTCGTCCGTCGCGCGTGTGTCAGTGCCGAGTTCCGCGCGTTCGCCGGGGGCGGCACCAGCCCGGTCACGGCATGGCTACGTGGGCTGGCGCGCCAAGCCCATGCCGAATGCGGCGGTCCGGGAGTCGGCGCGATCGGATTGTGCTTCACCGGCAACTTCGCTCTCACCATGGCGCTTGAGCCGGCTGTCATCGCGCCAGTGGTCAACCACCCGTCGCTGCCGCTTGACGACCCTGTCGGACTCGAGATCAGTGACGAGGACGCGCGCGCAGTCCGAGACCGCATCGCGCGCGAGGGACTGAAGGTCCTTGCCTACCGCTTCGACGACGACCGCTGGTGCACCGGCCAGCGCTTCGCCGCCTACCAGGCGCTCCTCGGCGACGCCTTCGACGGCCGTGTTCTTCCGGGCAGTTCCGCGAACACCAGCCCGCCACCGTTCTTCGGCGACGTGGTCGGGTCCCCCCACAGCGTGGTCACCGCCCACCTCGTCGACGAAGACGGACATCCCACGCTGAAGGCCAGGGACGAGATCATCGTCTTCCTGACCGACCGCTTGAGCCCGTTCGGACATTCCGAGACGACATACGGCTGAGCGGCACACCCGCCTGGGCGGCAGGGACCAGCAATGAAACAACCAATAGCGGTAAGCGGCTCTGAGCCTGGTCAAGGGCCGGGGCATGAGGGAACATCGGGACCGGATCGTGCTAAGCCCTGCTCACAGCAGGGGAGCTTCGAGAGTCGAGGAGCTACCGCAGAACCTGCGCCTGAGGCTCGACCTGATGCGCAAGGCGTACGAGGCAGGCCGAGCGGCGGGCGGTGAGGCCGGATGAGCTCTTGCCGACAGATGCGCGCTCCACGTCCGGCATAACTTCGCCCGTAATGCCGTCCCTGGCGCAACTCCCATCACGCACGAGGGCGCAGCGCCGCCCTGCTGAAAACTGCCGCGCCGACCGCGACCCTAACGATGTGGCGACGCCGGCTCACCGGCGGTCACGTGAGGGGCGCGGCCTGCGTCACGCGTGGTGCTTTGCCGGCCTGCGCAGCGGCCCGGTTGTGGAGGTTCTTGCGGACTTCGGCGCCGGGCCAGGTGCTCATGTGGTGGGGCTCGCCGCCTTCGATGGCCAGAGCGAGCGCGTACTGCAGGCGGGTGCTGTCACCGGCAGGGGGAACGGTGCTGCGCTGGTCATACCCGGTGGCCGGGACGTCCCACACCAGGATGCGCCAGGCGGTGTCGTCGTCATCGTCGAGCAGGAAGTAGTCAACCGCCGTGAGTGCATGTGCAACCAGGTCGTCCAGGTAGGTGCGGAAGGTGGCGCGGCCGAAGACCCGCGGGCTGCCCACGGCGTCGTCGACCACCCCGCGCCCGATCACCGGGTGATCCCTGTCGCCGAAGTTCGTCATCCACGACCAGGACGTGTCGCGGGTGCTTCGCGTCTGGATCACGAACGCATATTGGTGGGCGCCGCTGGAGCTCATTCTCCGATGATGCGTGCCCGACGGGAGACGCGTCTGTGGAACGCGGGCATTGGCCCGTGCAGTGGCTGAGGCCGCCCGGGACGGGCTGGTAGGCGCCACGATCGGCGGTGGCCGTCCGGCAGCAGAACCCACGAGGGCAGCGAGGTTACCAGCCGGATTACACGCACAGATCGCCGAAGTGGATCATGCCGCAGAAGGTGGGTGCTGCTGCGCATGGCCGCGCATCAGCCGGATGGTTCGTTGTGGATTCGTGCGGGCAACGGATGGGAATGTCCCGGCGGATTGGGCATACGACAGGCGGCCCCGCGAAGACGTGTAGATGAGGCGGATGAACATCATGGCAACCGACTACGACAGCCCCCGTAAGACCGACGACGACGCGAGGGAGGAGAGTCTTCAGGAATTCCAGGCACGTCGCGCCGACGCCTCGTCCGACAGCATCGACGTCGACGAGACCGAACTGGCCGACTTGGTCGAACTGCCTGGCGCGGATCTGTCGGACGAGGAGCTATCCGTGCGGGTGATTCCACCTCAGGCGGACGAGTTCACCTGCTCGCGCTGCTTTCTGGTGCACCACCATAGCCAGCGCGCCTCTGAGCGGGACGATCAGCCGATCTGCCTGGAGTGCGCCGCCTGAGCGGGACGACGATCAAGGCAACGAAGTACGCTACCGATCACCGGCCCCAAACTGGCGACGCTTTGCCAAAGAGCAAGCAACTCCTTCTGCGCGTCCGGGTCCGCGCTCGCCCACCAGCTCTCCACGCTCGTCGTGTCCGGCGGCACGAGCTCGGCTCCACGGCGATGCGCAAGCGCCAGCAGCAGAGCGGGCGCGGCGCGGTCCGCAGCTGCTCCACCACAGCCGGCACCAGCACGCGCGCCGCGATGCGCACCAGGCCGCAGCCGTCGTCCGGACAAGCGAAGGTGATGACGCCGACGGTCATGTCGGGGGTCAGGTCGCCACCGCAGCCGCCGCACGTCACCAGTCCTGCGAGGACCAGGTCGGCACGCCAGCCGTACTCGAACGCCGTCTCCTCGCGGCCGGGGAGCGCGGCGATCATCACGGCGGCCTGCTCGGCGGTCAGTCGCCCGGGGTCTGATCGGCCATGGTGACTCCTGTGGCCGATATGATCGCCCGCTCCGTTGAGCGGGCGCCTGCCTGCGACGACGGCCAGGCCTCGGGATGGTCCTTCATGATCCCTGGCGACACCGTGGTGCGGCTGGGTGGCACCGCCAAGGCGCGCGCGGCGGCTCGAACCGCCGCCCAGCGGTTGGGCTGGAGCGTGCTGACCCACGTGTATCCGATCATGCCCGGTGAGCCCGCGCAGGCGGTTGGCGTGATCAGCGAACGGCGCAGCCCGCAGAAGCGGCCCGCCGCTCCATCCGTCATGCCCGCACGTCCGTCCAGCGCGCTGGGCGAGCCGTCGTGCGGTTGCACCCGTGGTCCGTGCGAAGCTGCTGCCGGCTTCCGCCTGGGCCATCTGCCCGTTCGGGACGGTGACAACCTCGCCGGGGAGCATGGGGCCATCACACTGGCCACTGACCTGCGGACCTTGCCTGCCCGGATGCGTAGCGTCCACAACGCATCCGCTCTGTTCGCTCCGACCCGCCCTGCGGACCACTTCGCCGACCCGAGCCACTACCTTGACGTGGAACTACTGCGCATGGGCGCCCCCTTGGGGCCTTTGGCGGACGTGCACGTGTACTGCACCGACCCGTACGGCCGCTACCCCGGGCAAGGCCCATGGACTGGGGCGCCAGCACGCCCGCCGGGATCGGGCCCCGGCACATCGTGCTCCCCCTTGGCGAGTTCCTCCCGGTTCTGCCCACCGGCGACCTGGCGATGTTCGAGCCGGACTGGAGAACCGACCGGTGGTGTATCGGCTGCGGCGGCTACGCCATCAGGCGGCTGGGACCCAGCCAATGCGCCTTTTACCAGGATCTGGTGCGACGCGCCAGTACGGGTGGATGATGGGCACTTCAGCTGCATCGTCCCGGCGGAACCGCTGAAACGAGTTCTCAAGGCACCGTTCGCCGTCACGGTAGGCCAGACGCCAGCCTTGTTGATGCGGCCGGACCCCCTCTGCCGCGTACCGTCACCGCCGGGCCGGGCTCCGACCCGGTAACGAGACTAGGCTCCGACGTATTGGTATGTAGCCGCGAAGGGATCCGATCATCAGCAGCGACTCTGTCTCTCCGCGGGAGGACCGGTCAAAACCGGTGCGCCGCCGAGTCACCGAAGCAGCCGTTCTGAGCGCCCATGCCCAGAGCCCGGCCGACGTCGCCCAGTGGACCTGCCGGCATGGTCAGCATGCCAGGCACGGCTGCGTCGCCTGCTATCACGCCTGTGCCGACGTCGATCCTGCACAGCCGCTATGGGAGGTCGCGGCGTGGTTCACCACCGAGCGGCCGATCCCCATCAGGGCGCTGCAGGACGTGCACCGCCACGACCGCGGCCTCACTCTCACCCAGCCGTCGACGCCCCTTGTCTACCTTCTGAGCGCACGTGTCAGAGCAGCCCTGGGCTCGGAGGCGGTGGCGGGAGTGGTGGGGTTTCTGGTGCAGAACCGGCATATCGTCGACGAGTTCACCGTGACGGAGATCCGCGCCGCCCACTCCTGAACTTGCCGTCCTGGGACGGACCCCTGACTCTGGAGCCCCTGCGCGAGGAACCGTATCCAGCGTCCCTTGCGCTCCAGGCGGGGTAGCGGGCGGGCCTGCCCCGATGCGGGCGCGCACGAAGAATGCAGGCACCGTTTAGGGCTGGGGCGGCATCGTGATCGGTTCGTTCGGGCAGCCAGCGGCGGCTGCGGCGAGCGCGTCCTTCTCGGCAGGGTCGGCCGTCAGTTCCCAGCGCAGTTTCACTGTGACGCAGTCCGCCACATACCGGCAGTGTGCGCCCTCGTCCGGCGGCATCCACGTGGACGGGTCCTGGTCGGCCTTGCTCCAAAGCGAGCGGGTTCTCGGATTCCTCAACCTGTAGTTGAAGGAATCCGTGCGCGGGTGCAGGCGCAGGTCCCCGAACGCAGACGAGTTCCTGACAGGCGCCTCACCATAGCGGAGCATTCTTCCCGATCAGCGTGCGTCTCCAAGCGGTGGGTGACCCGTTGCTCGAGAGAAGGGCGCCCGCCGATCTGGTGGGTGCCCTTCTTCTGCCTGCCCCTGCTACGCCGCCGGCTCCCCGGCAGCCTTCAACTCGGCCAAATTCTGGGTCAACGCGAGCCACCCCTTCAGGCGAATCCAGAACCGCCAGCATGGCCCGCCCAGCACCACGGCCCTCTGTTCTGCCAGCTCCAGCACCTGCGCGCATTGCTCTGAGCGCGAGCGAACGCCCACCGCCAGCCCGGACCAGCGGCAATGAGACCGCTCGCGACAACGCCCACCGTTCCGGCTACTCCGGCGATGCCGAGCGCCCGATTGCGTTCCCGCCCTGCACGGAAGGTGACGGCCAGCAGCGACAAGACTGCCGGTGCGATGAGCGCACCGCCCAACCCCTGGAGCCCACGCGCCGCGATCAGCACGCCGCTGTGCTGCGCCACGCCCGCCACCAGCGACGCGGCGGTGAACAAGCCAAGGCCGGCGAGCAGGACGCGGCGTCGTCCAAGCAGATCGGTCATCCGGCCACCGACGAGGAGGAATCCGCCGAGCAGGAGACCGTAGGCGACGACAACCCACTGCAAGCTGTCTTGGCTGATGCTGAGGTCCCGCTGGATCGAGGGCAGGGCCATGTTCACGATGGCGATGTCGAGGCCCACCATCGCCATGGCGGCGCACGCCAGTACCAGCACGAGCCGTTGGCGAGGGCCCGGCTTCTGCCGGCGCGTGGAGGTCAGCGGACTAGCGGCGATTTCCACGGGGTTTTGCGCGTCAGACATGGGTTCGGTGTCTTTCAGCTCGCGGCGGTTCACCGGCGGTAGCTCACAATGGGCTGACCGGCGCCGGTGGTGAGCAGCTGCGGCAGGCTCTTGGTGATGAAGAAGGTCCAGGCGCGCGAGCACGCTTCGAAGCAGGCGGATTCCGCCGCAGTGAGGCCTTCGTGCATGAAATGCAGCGTCGTGCCCTGCGCGTCGGTGGTGATGTCGAAGATGACGTTGGTGTCGGTCCACTCGTCACGGTCGTCGAGGCCGGTGTTGTCGGAGTCCACGACGTGCCAGACCACCCGTCGGCCGGGCACGAACTCGGTGATCTGGAACCGGGCGAAACGGAGGCCCTTCTTGGCTCGGACGGTCTCACCGGCGTATTCGCTGTCGTCGGTGAAGACGAACTCGTCGTGCAGGGCGGCAGAGTGGCCGATGAGGTTCTCGCTCCACCAGCCGCGGACGTTGGTAATGGCCTCGAAGACCTGCTCCGGCGTCCGGTCGACGGTCATGGTGGCGGTCAGGTACTCGGTGTCCGACATCGTCCTTGCCTCTCTCTTGGGTGGTTTCGCCCCACCGACGAAGGAGGCCGCCCGGGATCGACATCGACCGGGAAGAAACTTCGAAAATTCGGCCGCGATGGCCCTTGTGCTGGTCAGAGCTCGGAAAGACGACCCGTCAGATAGCGACGTTCGGCGTCGGTCGGCGCCAGTCTCAGCGCCTCCTTGTAGGACGTGGCGGCCTCGGCGCGGCGGCCGTCCCGGCGGAGAAGATCGGCCCGTGTCGCGGGCAGCAGATAGTAGCCATCGAGCTCACCGGACTCGGTGAGCTCGTCGACGAGGGCGAGTCCGGCGGGGATGCTGTCGGCCATCGCGACCGCCACGGCGCGGTTGAGGGCCACCACGGGAGATGGCGCCAACCGCATGAGCTCCGCATAGAGGGCGGCGATCTGCGGCCAGTCGGTAGCCGCGGCATCGGGCGCTGTGGCGTGACAGGCGGCAATCGCGGCCTGCACCTGATACGGCCCGGAGCGCCGCACGGCCAACGCGTCGTCAAGCGTCGTAAGGCCTTCGGCGATCAGCGCGCGATCCCACTGGGATCGGTCCTGGTCCTCCAACGGGACCAGCACACCGTCGTCGATGCGATGCGCGCGCCGGGCCTCGAGCAGCAACATCAACGCCAACAGGCCGCGCGCCTCAGGCTCGGTCGGCATCAGATGGACCAGCGTCCGGGCGAGGTGGATCCCCTCAGCGGCCAGTGCCCTGCGCCCGTCTTCTTCGTCGTAGCCCTCGTTGAAGATCAGGTACAGCACCGCGAGGACAGCTGTCAGCCGGTGCGGCAGGAGCTCCGCCGGTGGAACCCGGTACGGTATCCCGGCCTCGACGATCTTGCGCTTGGCGCGCACCAGGCGTTGCGCCATCGTCGGTTCGGCGGTCAGGAACGCCTTGGCGATCTCACCCGTGCTCAGCCCCGCCAGCGTCCGTAGCGTCAGGGCGACCCGGGCAGGGAACGGCAGCGCGGGATGACAGCACGTGAAGATCAGCCGCAACCGCTCGTCCGGAATCTCCTCAGCCGACGGCTCGATCGGATCCCGCTCCAGCACAGCAAGCTGCCGCAACTTCGCCGCCCCCGTTGCGTCCCGCCGCAGCCGATCGGTCGCCCGGTGACGTGCCGTCGTCGTCAGCCACGCACCCGGACGAGCCGGAACGCCATCGCGCGCCCACGTCGCCAACGCGGCGGCGAACGCGTCCTGCGCGCAGTCCTCCGCCAGATTCCAGTCCCCGGTCAGCCCGATCAGCGTGGCGACCACTTGGCCCCACTCGTCCCGAAACGCCGCATCGACCGCGGCACGAACCGCCTCCGGCGCGGTCATTCCCAGACGGGGCGGACCTCGACACAACCCCGGCTCGCGTAGGGGTGCCGTGCCGCGATCGCGATCGCCTCGTCCAGATCGGCGCATTCGATGATGTCAATACCGCCGATGAAGTCCTTCGTCTCTGCGAACGGGCCGTCGGACACCAGCGTCTCCCCATCGCGGACACGGACCGTCGTCGCATCCGCCACCGGACGCAACCGCGCACCACCGAGAATGGCTCCCCGCCGATCCACCTCCGCCCCATACGCCTGATGCGCCGGGTCCGCCGCAATCTCCTCCATGGACGGCGACACCTTCTCATCGTCACAGATCAGCAGCACATACTTCATGAGGCCACTATGCCCGACCCGCCCGATCCGCTCGAACGTCGCACCTCTGCCGAGCGCTCCAACCCCTCGCGGACCCTGGGTTTCCGGCGGTGCGGCGCACCCCGTTCGGCTGGGGCTTGTACCGGCGCAGCGTGCGCTGGTATGACGACAAGGGACTGCCGGTCATCGGGCCGGCTGGCGTGTACTGGGACCACACCTACGCCCCGCTCGGACCAGCGCCGTTCGCGGTGCAACTCGTCGTCCGCGACCAGGGGCTGTACACCCTCGTCACCTACCTGCGGCAGGCCATGGTCGGCGGCGTGCTCAAGGTCGCCGCGGCCGTGCAGGGATACCTCGAGAACGGCCACCTCGTGCTGCCGGCCGTCATGAAGGACTGGGCTTCCTCGGCCTACTCGAGGACGAGGCGCTGCAAATGGTGCCGGTGCTCGTGATGTTCCTGGCCGGCGGGCTCGTCGGGCGCTTCCTGGTTACCTTCGGCAAGGGCGAACTGCAGGCGCTCGGCCTTGCCATCCTCGCCGGCGTCAAGGTCGCCGGGTACGCGATGGACATCCAGTTCCGCGGCCAGGTTGCGTTGCTGGCCAGCTCGGGGGGTCCCGGTAGCAATCGCGGATAATCCAACGAACCCATCTCTGAGCGGTTTGTCGTCAGCGGATCGCTTGGTCGCGGCGTCGGCGGGCGGCGCGGATCTCGGCGTCGGCGACCTTGTCGTCCAGCAGCGCGTACAGCTGGGTGGTCTCGGTAGAGGCGTGGCCGAGGCGGCGGCGAACTGCCTCGATGGACACCCGGCGTTGACGAGCTCGCTGGCGTGGGCATGACGCAGCTGGTGGATGTCGATCTCGACACCGGCGGCGGCGCAGTAGCTCTGCCAGCGGTGGTGGGCGGCGTCGTAGGACAGAGGTCCGCCGCAGCCGTTGATGGACGCGCGGAACAGCGGCCCTGCGCTGTAGCCCGCGCGGGCCAGGTAGAGCTTGAGCAGGGTGACGTAGCCGCGGTCGTCGAGCAGGACGCTGCCGCCCTTGCCGTGAACGCGGACGTGTTCGTCGTCCAGGCGCAGGTCGAGATCCTCCACATACAGGCCGCACACCTCCGAGGCGCGTGCGCCGCACACATAGGCGGTCTCGAACAGCACCCGATCCCGCAGCCGGTCCAGCGGCAGGTCCTTGCGCGGTCGCCGCGGGCAGATCACCGCCAGCACCTTCGCCACGTCGGCGGCCGCGGCCGGGCGGGGCAGGCTCTTGGGCACCTTGACCGTGTCGATCCGGTCCATCGGGTTGGCCTGCAGTAGATCGTGGCGGATGGCCCACTTGGCGAAGGAGGCGACGGCGGCGCGCTTGCGCTTGCGGCCGGCCGGCGACAGTTCTGCGAGCTCGGCCAGGAACGCCCGGACCGGCGCGGCGGTCAGCTCACCGAGTTCTTCGCCGTGGTGGGCGGCGAAGGCGATCAGGTCGCCGCGGTAGGCGCGCCGGGTGTGCGCGGAGGCGCCGGCGTTGGCCAGGTCGGTGAGGAAGTCGTTCAGGTGTGCCGCGAGCGGGTGGGCGCGGCCGAGCTGCTCGGCGATGACCGGATCCACCGTGCCGGCCTCCACCATCCGCCAGGTTGCCAGATAACCGGAAAACGAAGCCTGCGCGCCGAGCGACGGCCGCCCAGCTCGCGTTCCGCCGGTGATCGCTATCTTGCCGGATAACGAAGGATATCCAAGAACCGCTCGAACCCCGGCCCCGATCACAACCCTGAAAGGGTTTCCGTCTCGGGCACCTGCGCCGGCAGTGTCGGTGTCCGGCGATGCGCTGCCGGCTACCCCAGCCCCGGCGACGGTATGGCGTCCGGGCTACAGGGTCAGCAGCGCAAACTGCTCATAGCGAGCTGCCACATTCCTAAAGGTGCCGGACATTTACCAGGTGTCCGGCACCTTTCGGCAAGGAGACTTTGTGACATACCGAGATCGCTTCGAAGCGGTCTATGACGCGTACTACCCGGCGATACACCAGTACGCCGCCCGCCGTACCAGCTCGCCCGACGACACCGCCGACGTCATCTCCGAGACGTTCCTCACCGCCTGGCGGCGCATCGGCGATATGCCCGAGGACGAGGAGGCGCTGCTGTGGCTGTACGGGGTGGCCCGCCGCGTGCTGGCCAACCAGCAGCGCGGCGAATCCCGCCGGGCCGTGCTCACCGAACGGCTGCGTGCGGAACTGGCCGCCGACCGGCCGGTCAGATCGGTCGATCTGGACCATGTTCGCGCCGCCTTCGACGGGTTGCCCGAACGTGACCGCGAGGTCTTGGCGCTGGCCTGCTGGGAGGGCCTGACCAGCCAGCGGATCGCCAAAGTTTTGGGATGTACAGCTATTGCCGCCCGCACCCGGCTGCATCGGGCGCGCAAACGGATGGCAGCGGCGCTGGAGCGGCAGGCGTCCTTGACAATCGCGATGGGGGAAGCATGAGCGACATCGACAACCTGGTCAAGGCCATCGACCCGGCACCACACGCGCCGGATCAAGGGCCCGGCGCGCGCGAACTGCGTGAGGCGATCATGGCGACCCAGGAGCGCCCACACCGGACGGCCCGGCGTCTGCCGTGGCGGGCCGGTGCCATCGGGCTCGCAGCGGCCGCGGCCGCGACGGCGGTCTTCCTTGGCCAGGCCACCCCCACCGCAGCGCCCTCCCCCACAGTCACACCCGGCGGCACCATCCTGTCAGGCACGTCGATCCTGCTGGCCGCCGCTGCCAAGGCCCAAGCCGCCTCAGAAGGCGGCTACTGGCATCTCAAGCAGCTGTACGTGGGCTCGGCGGGACCGTACGGCCAGAACGGCAACACCTACCGTCTGGAAACCTCATACCTCTCAGAGACGTGGGTGGCCAAGGATGGCCGAGGCTGGATCGGCCGCAGGCAGCTGGCCGCACGCCCCCTGGATGTGGAGGCATGGCGCCGGGACGGCTCGCCGACCGAATGGGAGATGGGGAAGGACGGCGGCGTCTACTCCACCTCGCCCGATGAGGGCACGCTCACCCGGCTCATGAGGGAGCAGAAGCTCTACTGGAGTGCCATGCCCATGACCCTGAAGGAGATCGAGGCCCTGCCCGCCAACCCCGAAGCGCTGAAGAAGCGGGCCGCTGAGGCGATCCGTAGCGATCAGGATTTCGCCGGTTCGGTGGAGAACGGCCTGCCGCCCACCTTGGCATCACTCCTGTACGAGCTGCCCGCCTCCCCACAGGTGCGCAGCGCCGCGTACCAGGCGCTGGCGACGCTGCCCGCAGTGCGGGTCGAAGGCCGGACCACCGATCCGCAGGGGCGGCCGGGCGTCTCCGTGACCTTCCCGATCCAGGAGGGCCAACCCACCCAGGGCAGACTGATCATCGACCCCGACACCTCCAAGGTGCTGACCTTCGAAGTTATCGGCGGCATTCCGCAGGTGAAAGACCGGGTCAACATGGTGCTGGAGTCCGGCTGGACCGACACCCGGCCATCCCCGCCCTCCGCCGGGTGAAGCCCGCCGTCGGTGAGGGGATGTGAGCGGTAAGCGGTGGTGAGGTGGAGCCGGGTGTCCATGTCCAAAACGAACCGGCCGTAGAGCTTGACGTGGGGCCAGAACAGAGGTTGAGCCTGCGGCGGTCTTCGGGGGTGAGGTGCTCATACAGCCCCGCACGCCGCCAGGCGGCCACCATCATGGTTCTTCCGGGGTTCGCCATCAGGGGTTGATCAGGAAGGTGATGACTAACTCGTTCACCAGGGTTGGCCGCAGCGGTAACCAGCCGTCGTCCAGTTTGGCGAGTTCGGCTTCGATGTCGCCTCGATGAAGCCGAAGAAGTTGATGTTCTCGCGGTGGCCGGGGGCGATGAACGACAGCAGTTCGTCGGGGACTTCGCGGCCCTGGGCGCGCAGCTCCTTGATCGCCATGCCGTAATACTCGGTCGTCCAGGTGATCACCGCGTTCGTCAGGATCGTGAGGAACCAGGCCTGCTCAGTCTGATCTTGCAGGTGAGGCCGGACGATGGTGCCCTGCTGGGCGTAGTGCAGGTCCCGGCGCAGCGCGTGCAGCGATTCGCGTTTGTTGAGCTGCCTGGAGATCTTGCGCCGGTAGACCGGATCCGAAAGGTAGCAGGCGGTTATGTGGAATCTGTTCTGTCAAACCGCGTACTCCAGGTCACTCACAGCTACTCTGCGTCTGGTCGCACGGACCCGAGCGGAGGGCCGTTATGGCCGGCCGCCATCGCCGCACCGCGTCGGGTTCGCATCTTGCTGTGGACGGTCAATCTCCGAAGGCTGCCTGGTGGGCAGCGACGCAGGTGTGCGGGAGGTCGACCGGTACCACGACGCTGCCGGTGATCGTGGTCTGCGGGGTGAACGGGATTGCCCGCACCCGGGTGGAGCGGATCTCCGCGACCTGGTCGCCTGGCAGCACGGTCCAGCTACGCGGATTGAAACCGACCTCGACGATCGTGTCCTGGACCGTCCCGGCAAGGCGGCCGACCCGAGTTTCGACCCCGGCCTTCCGTATCGCGGCTTTCAAGGCCTCCGGCAGGAACAGGCCGTGGTCCCGCGACGGGATCCGCAGTTCGCCGACGGCGAGATCGGCCAGGTCGACTGTCGAGCGACCGGCGGCGAGGTGCTGCACGGAAACGATCGCGAACAGCTGCTCCGTCCACGTCGGCAGCACCCGCAGCCCGGGTGCCGAATGCACCCCCCGGGCCAGTGCCAGATCGATCTCCCCCCGTCGCACGGTGTCCAGACGAGCCGCCAGTGGAAGGTCGACCAGCACGACGTCGACGCCGAGCGCCGAGGAGTGCTCGCGCAGCGCGTCGATCCCGCGTTCCAGGCGAGCGGTGAACCCGGCGGCGGTACCGATGCGCATGGTGCCCGCCGGCGCACCGGCGGCGGCCTGGACCCGATCCGCGGCCGCCAGCGCATCACGCGCCGCGGCGAGCACCCGGTGCCCCGCAGCAGTGAGCCGAACCCGGCGCGGTGAACGGTCCAGCAGCCGGACTCCCAGCTCCCGTTCCAGTTGGGCGATCCGCCTGCTGACCGCGGGCTGGGCGATGTGCAGCCGCTCGGCGGCCCGCCCGAAGTGCAGTTCGTCGGCGACCGCAACGAAGTAGCGCAGTGACCGCAGTTCCACCGAGCCCCCTGTTCTGCGACGATGCCTCCAGGTTATCGAGCGCGTCGGAACTGGTCCTGGTTTCCGAATGGGGCGTGGTGCTGGGATCGGATCATGGATATCGATCTGGGTCTGCTCGGCGCCCACCTACGCGAGCATGAGGTGAGCCCGCAGAGCGCGATGGAGGTGGAGCGGGCCGGCTATGGCACGCTTTGGCTGGACGCATCGCCACCGGCCGACCTCGCCTTCGCGGAGAAGCTCCTCGACGCCACCACCCGGCTGGTGGTCGGCACGAGCGTGGTCAACGTGTGGTCCGCCGACGCCGAGACCGTCGCCGCCTCCTACCACCGAATCGTCGCCAGGCACCCCAGCCGGTTCCTTCTCGGCGTCGGGGTCGGGCACCGCGAGGTCCACGCCGAGTGGGCGTCGCCATATGACACCCTGGTGTCCTACCTGGACCAACTGGCGCTGGCCGGTGTCCCGGCCGAGCGGGTGGTGCTGGCCGCCCTCGGTCCGAGAATGATGCGGTTGGCCCGCGACCGCACCGCGGGTGCCATCCCCTGCATGGTCACGCCCGAGCACACCCGGCGGGCGAGGGAGGTCCTGGGTGCGGGCAAGCTGCTACTTCCCGGCCACTTCGCGATTGCGGAGCCCGACGTCGAGCGGGCCCGCGCCGTCGCCCGGGCCGCACCGCCCGGGAAGGCGTTGCAGGTCGCCAACTACGCGAGCAACCTCCGGCGGCTGGGCTTCACCGACGAGGACCTCTCCGGCACCGGGAGCGACCGCGTCATCGACGCACTGCTTGCCTACGGCGACCCGGCCGACCTCGCGCGCGGCCTGACCGCGCACCTCGATGCCGGCGCGGACCACGTCGGCGTCTACCCCCTCGGCGACGACCCCATCGCCACCCTCCGAGCGGTCTCCGACGCCGTGCTGGCCATCAGGCCCGAGTGACCGGGCGGGAACGCGTCGGCGTCCACGTCGGCGAGCACCACAACCTCCGGTGCGGGTCCGTCCCAACTGTGTCCAAGCGGTCTCCACGCGGGGGCTGCATCTCCATCAACATCACCCACGCCATGACGGAGCTGGAGGAGCTGCTGCCGACCTTCGGCGGCTGGGAAGGACGGCGGGGCAGTACGCCGACGTGCGTCGCGGGTAACTGCGGGGTGCGGAGCTCAGAGGGAAAGCCCAAGAGCACCCGATCCGTCCGGGGGCCACAGGCGAGGGGAAGGCCGAAAGGACGAGCGAAAGCAATCCCTTGTTTCAAAGCCTCGTGAGGCAAAGATCCCCGAGACGGCTTTCAAATTCGGGGCTAACAGGGACTGGCCGCGAGAGTCGGCAGGAGGCGGCCCCGCCACACGGCGGGGCCGTACTTTTGCCGTCAAGGGATTATGTCCGGCCACGTAGCGCCGGAGATTCCCGGACATTTACCGCCGGAACTCACGCAGCAGTTGCTCCAGGCGCCGCTCGCCGTCGCGGGTCTGCGCGCCGGCCGCGAGCGCGCTGCGGAACAGTTTCTCCGCAGCGGGCCGGGCGAACTGACTTGCCCATGCCTCGTGCTCGCGCACCATCCCGGCGGCCAGGTCCTGCGGCGGCAGGGCACTCTTGACGGCCGCGATCGTGCCGTCCGGCAGGTCCGCGATGTTTCGGGCGAGCCGGTCGACGAACGCGTCGATCTCGTCGGTCGGCAGCGCGCGATTGACCCAGCCGTAGCGTTCGGCCGTCTGCGCGTCGAACAGATCCGCACCGAGGACGATCTCCACAGCGCGGTTGCGGCCCGCCCGGGCCAGCAGGTACTGCGTGCCGCCGCCACCGGGCACGATGCCGCCCAGCACCTCCATCTGGCCGAGCCCGGCCCGGCCGATCGCCGCGAAACTCATGTCGGCCGCCGCGACGAACTCGGCCCCTCCGCCACGAGCGATCCCGGCCAGCTTGACGATCGTCACTTGGGGCTGGGTACGCAGGGCCTCACCGAGCGCCTGGAAGACGTTGAGCCCGGCCGGCGCCCCGGCGGTCGGGTCGGCGGTGGCGTCCTCGTCGTCCACGAGCGTCATGTCGACGTGGGCGATGAAGAACTCCGGGTCGGCGCTCTCGAACACGACAACCTTGGCCGTCTCGTCCTGCCGCAATGTGGTCAGCAGCGTCATCAGGTCGGCCATCATCGCCAGGCTGAGAACGTTCACGGGAGGGTTGTCGATGACGACCTTGACGACGCCGCGGTCGCGCGTCACGTGCAGGGTGGGGAAGGTGGGCTGGCTCACGCCGGGGAACTCCTATCCGGAGACGGCGACGGCAATGCGACACAGGCTGCCACGCCGCTAGGTATCTGATGTATACCTATGGTTGGGTGATCGCCTGGGGGCGTCAATAACGCACTTTGGGCATCTCAAGCATCGCGGAGGATACCTAGGTGACCGATACCAGCGAGCCGGACCGGGTCTTCCGCGCCGACTGCCCGACCCGTCCGATCCTCGACCAGATCGCGGACAAGTGGTCGATGATGACGATGGCGGTGTTGGCCGAGCCGAAACGGTTCAACCAGATCAAGCGCCGGCTCGAGGGAGTCACCCAGCGCGTGCTCACCCAGACCCTGCGTCGTCTGGAACGCAACGGCATGATCGAACGCGGTGTCCTGCCGACCTCGCCCGTAGGGGTGGAGTACTCGCTCACGCCACTCGGCGAGTCGCTGCGAGAGCCGTTCTTACACCTCTACACCTGGGCGGTCGAACACGCCGACGACATCGACGCCCGGCAACGGGCCTACGACGCGCGCTCCGTAAGTGCCCACTCCAGTGATGGTTGAGCGCTCATCGTGGCAGTCCGCTCGGGTCCGTGTCACCAGACGCAAAGTAGCTGTGAGTGATCAGAGCTACCGGTCGGTACCAGCTGGTCAGCCCTCGGCCGGTGCTGCGGCGTCGTCGTGCTCACGGGGCATGCGCAAGACGGTCGCCGGAGATGGATGGCGGGAGCCTTCTTGCCGGTGGACCCCAACCCCGCTGGCACGGCCCTCACGGTTGGCTAACCTGATCAATAGAGGGCGAGGAGAGGGCCGATGACTGTCTCGATGGCGGTAGCAGCCCTGATGCTGCTCACAATTGCGGCGATCGCTGTCCGTTCGGCGTGGTCACTGCTGTTCCGCAAGGCTCCCGTGCCCAGGCGTCGGGCCCGGGGCCGCCACCTGCCGTACCACGGTCCGATGGATCACGCCGGCCAGTACCCCATGCCCGGCGCGGACGGTATCGGCTGTGACCCAGGTAGCTCGGGCAGCACTGGCGGCTGAGACCGTGCCCGGCGAGCCAGTGACAGGGCCCTGACAGCCGTAGCAGAGCATTTCCGCAGGTCACATTGGGTAACGGCCGCGGCACCCGACTCCGGGTTTTGGTCCGCTCGCGTCTCGGGGTCGGTAACGAAGCCGTCAGCAGGGTCAACACGATCGCGTGTACCTGGTGACACGACTCTTAACGACACCCCGTGAAATCCCGGAGTTCAGGCGAACTGAAGGCTCTTCGCGATGAACCCGTAAGTCTTCATGCTCCGTGGGTTGTTTCGGCCCTTGGGTTCGCCGTGAACTTGGTGGGTCATAGCGAGAGGTCTTGATCTGTGAGCCCGAGCCCGAACTCAGGCTCGGGAGCCGAGGGGCGCCAGCCAAGTCGGAGAGCAAGACGGACACTGGCGGCGACCACGGCGTCTTCCAGATGGTTAGGTTGCGGGCCTGACGTTAAGGTCCACGACACCCGCAGGAGGCTGCCCGGGGTTTCTGCAGGCTCAACCAGGAAGGTCACGACGGGTGGTTCTATCCCGGCTCGGCTCCGCGGGCCCCATTGAGCGTGGTAGCCGACTCCGTCGATGGTCATGAAGCGGGTCGTGCTGTTGTCGAATGTCATGGCTCACGATCATGGGCCCACCTGGCGTCTGGGGTCGATTCCATTTGTCTACTGTGTGGTAGAGCTACTTGGTCTCGTGCTCCTCTGCTGCAGTGACGAGAAGGGCGCGGGCGTTCTCGGCGTAGCGGATGGCCGCCTTGGGATCGAGTCCGAACACGGCTGCGAGGTGGAGGGGGTCCGAGCCCTGGGTGAGGGCTTCCTCGAGTTGTCGATGCATGCGCAGTCGTTCCAGGGTCGCGGCCTGGCCGCGGAAGGACTGGGTGAGCCAGACTCTGCTGACCGGACCGGTCTCCGGGGTCGAGGAACAACGGGACAGCCATTAGCAGCGAGATGGATCATGGTGCAGATGGCCACCGGGACCTGCGGAAACACTCAAGGTCGCGTTATTGCGCCAGGCTCTCCCGCCACGTTCGGGCCGACGCTGACTCAATGCCGTTGGTCGTGCACACCTGTCCTGACATGCTCGAACATCCCGTACCGCTAATGGCTGTCCCGTCGTTCCTCCACCCCGGAGTTGCTGATGGCCGAATGTGATTACCAGGCCCGCAAAGCGTCGGAGCCGCGGATCAAGGCGGCGAGCTTTCCGAGGCAGAAATCGCTGCGCGAGTTCGACTTCGACGCCACCCCCAACGTCGACTCGGCCGTCATCACACGCTGGCCACCTGCGACTGGGTACGCATGCACCTGCCGCTGTGTCTGATCGGCGACTCAGGAACCGGCAAGTCGCACCTGCTCATCGCGCTGGGCACCGAGGCTGCGCTGGCCGGGTTCAAGGTCAAGTACACCCTGGCGGCCAAGCTGGTCAACGAGCTGCTCGAGGCCGCCGACGAGAAGGCGCTGACCAAGACCATGTTCTCACCGAGGGAGGAGACCAACAGTGTCGCGATCGCCTCAAATGAGTCGTTTTCGAAAGCGCACATATTCGCGCGAACGTGTGTCAGGTGACGCCGAAACTGCACAAGTTCAGAATGCGCCTTCGAACTTTCACCGTCAGAAAGGTGGACTTCATCGGAGACGCCAAGATCCAAACTGCCCGCCGTGCAGGCGGGCGAGGCCGCTGGCCGGCGCGATGTCGCCATCACCAGCGGCGGCGCGACGGTGAACCAGCCTCACCAAGAGGGCTCATCGGAGTTGCGCCTGCAACTCGCGGCGTCCACGTGATCATGGCAGATGCTCTGGTGGCATCCGGATGTGGTTGGCGAGCGATGAGTTCGCCGGTCGTCGACGGTCTGACTGTCCGAAGGCACACGCCGGAACGAGAGGATCCACGAAGCCCACGACCGGGAGGGCGCACGAACTGCGCCTCTGGTGGGCTTCAAGGCGCCGTCGACTCGGTGAACCGGCGGGATCTGAGCAACATGACAAGGAGTTCGATCATGACCGTGAGCGCCAGCTTCTGTATGTCTCTCGACGGGTTCGTGGCCCGTCCGGACAACAGCGTCGGCCCTCTGTTCGACTGGTATGACAACGGCGATGTGGAGGTGCCGATGGTCGGCTATCCGATCACATTCCGGGTCGCCGCGGCCAGCGCGGGCTATCTGCGGGCGCAGATGGACTTCGCCCGGGACAGCGCGTTCGTCTGCGGCCGGCGGGTGTTCGACTACACCGGCGGCTGGGGCGGAAACCCGCCCGGTGGCGGACGCGCGTTCGTGGTGACCCACCGCGAACCTCCAGCGGACTGGCCCGCGGAACGGCTGGCGCCCTTCACCTTCGTCCACGACGGCGTCGCCAGCGCGATCAGTCAGGCCAAGGCCGCCGGAGACGGCAACGTCGGTGTCTCCGGCCCGAACATCGCCCAGCAGTGCCTCAATCTCGGCCTGTTGGATGAGGTGCGGATCGATCTGGTCCCCGTGTTCGTCGGTGAGGGCGTCCGCTACTTCGACAACATCCAGAACGAGAAGGCCGAGCTCGAACGCGTCGAGGTCGTCGAGGGCGAAGGCGTGACACACCTGCGTTACCGCGTGCGCTACCGCTGACCGCCCTGTTTCCGCGTCAATCGTCGGCTTGGATCGCCAAGAACCCAAAACCGCTGACTAACCGGGGCGGCCGCGGTTCTTATTCGCCGGAGAAGCGGCGGTCAGCGGCCGAACGCGGACATCTGGATCGTCTTGGCTGCGGATGGTCACTTCGGGCAACTCGGTGACGTCGTGATCTTCTTGGTGCATCGCAGCGAGGATAGGTCTCACGTTGGCCGGTCAACCGCGCTTCGTCCGGGCAGGCGGCCGGGATCGACATGGTCGGCGAGATAGATCATGACGCCTTCGGAGTGCATCCCGAAGGCTGCGGCGACGAGCTTCGTATCCATCGTGTTGACCAGGTCGATCAGGCGGGTGGAGCGGCGCATCCGCGGTGAGATCCCGGCCGGGTCCAGGACGTGGCTGACATAGGCGGCCGAGGCCGGGTTCCGGCCGGCCTTGGTGCCCTTGGTGACCATCAGATGCGGGTTGCCGGTGCGTTGGGTCTCGCGGTGAGCCACGCACCGCTGCACGGTGGTCCAGCTGACCGGATCCAGGGGCGCCGGGCGAGGACGTTGCCCCAGGCGGATGGCGCGGTCCGCCGGATTGATGTCGTCCAGCCGCAGGTGGCGAACCTCGCTACTGGAGGCGCCATGCAACAGGGCGAGAACGCCCAGCAGAGCCTCGTGCGGGTGGACAGCCGGGTCGGTGGTCCACCGCTGGAAGAGGTGTCGCTGCTGGTCGAGGGTGAGAGCCTTGCCGATGAAGCCCTTGGGAGCCTTCGCCGACAGCCCGTCGGTGGGGTCGATGAGGATCATCTTGTGGCTCTTGGCGAAGCGGAAGAACTGCCGGGTGATCTGCAGCCTGCGGGGCCGGTTCTTGGGCTGAGCGGCCAGGAACGCCTCGATGTCGTGCACGTCGGCCAGGGCCCAGTCCTGCTTGCCGCGCGTGCTCACGTGCTGGGCCAGATCGCGCAGGGTGGACAGCTTGATGTCGAGAGTGACGTCGGCGCGGGGCAGTGTCCCGGCCCGGCGGGCACGCTCGCGTGAGCGCAGCAAGAAGGAGTCCATGAGCCCCCCGGAAAACGTGGCGCCCGGCTGGTTCCTCGGGCAGCATCGGGGTGTCTGCCACGTTCGACATCCTGATCCGGAGCGGCGATGTCCGAAGAGAACGGTTTCTCACTGCGGATCACCCCGGCCGGGGCCGACGTCGATCCGGCGGAGGTCGAGGAGTTGGCCATCCAGTTCCGCCGGGACCTGCTGGCGTCGGGGATCTCCGGGGTCACGCGGGCGGTGGAGGGGCCGGCCCCTGACGGGACCCGGTCGGCCGAGCTGCTCGCCGCCGGGATCGGCTTCCTGGTGACGGGACTGTCCACGGCGGCGTCCGTGGCGCAGATCGCGGACTACGTCCAGCGGTGGCGGCAGGCGCATCCACGTCGTCGCCGGGTCCTGGTCTCCGTCGAGGCCGGTGCTCCGTCTGGTGGTGCGGCTGCTTCCGGTACGGCCGGCCGGCGGAGCGCGCTTCTGGTGGCCAACGCGGCCTACCAGGATCCCGGGCTGAGCCGGTTGCGTTCGCCGGTCTCCGACATCATGGCGCTTGCCCAGGTCCTCGGCGAACCGGGCATCGGTGCCTTCGACGTCGAAACGCTCACCGATGCCAGTGAGTCCGTGTTGCGCCGCCGGGTCGCGGCTCTCTTCGCCGACCGGCGGCCTGACGACGTCCTGCTCCTGCACTTCTCCTGTCATGGGCTCAAGGACCAGCGGGGCCGGCTCTATCTGGCGGCGGCCGACACCGAGCTGGACTCGCTCGCGGCGACCGGGCTGCCGGCGTCGTTCATCTCCGAGCAGATGAGCGAGTCCGCGTCGCGGTCGGTGCTGCTGGTGCTGGACTGTTGCTACAGCGGGGCGTTCGCGCGCGACGCTCCGGTGCGCGCGGACCGCACCGTCTACCTCGGCGACGAGTTCCGCGGGGGTGGGTCCGGGCGTACGGTGCTGACCGCGTCCAGTGCGACCGAGTACGCGTTCGAGGGCGGCCGACTCACCTCCTACGAGGCTCAGCCGTCCGTTTTCACCGAAGCGCTGGTGCACGGGCTCAGGACCGGGGGCGCCGACCTGGATCACGATGGTGAGATCACCGTTGACGAGCTGTTCGACTACGTCGCCCGGCGCGTCCGCGAGGCCGGGGTCGGGCAGGTGCCGCGTAAGTGGAGCTTCGAGACGACCGGGGCGCTGGTGGTCGCGCGCAGCGTCCGCCCGGCCGTGCTGCCGGAGGAGGTCCGCGCCGATCTCGGCAGCGATCGGCCCGTGCTGAGGCTGGAGGCGGTGCGAGCGCTCGCCGAGCTGCTGGCCGGGGGGCGCGAGGGCTATCGGCGGGCCGCCCGTGAGGCGCTCGCCGGGTTACGCAACGACGATGACAGCAGGCAAGTGCGGGCGGCCGCCGCTGCCGCCCTGGGTGACGTCGCGCCGCCCCGGCTGCCCCCGCCCGCCGTACCTCCGCCCGTAATCGAGACGCCCGCAATCGAGACGCCTGAGGTCGAGACGCCTGGGGTCGAGGCGCCATCGCCGTCGCCACCCGGCAGCGCCCCGGTGCCCGTCACGAAGCGCCGACTCGTGTTGGTCTTCGGCGCGATCGGCCTCGTCGTCGCCATCGCCGCGACGATCGGCATCTTCTCCGCACTGCCCACACAGCGCACTACAGAGAGCGGCAGCGGCCCGGCAGGCTTCGGGGCGACGCTGGGGATGATCACGCTGAGTCACGGCGGCTCGATCGAGTCTGCCGAGCTGAGCCCCGACGGCCGCTGGGTGGTCACGCTCGACCCGCCGGTCAACCGGGCCGCCGCGCAGATCGCGACATTGTGGGACACATCGACCGGCCAGAAGGTGGCGACGTTCGACACGGACAACGGCGTCGTCTTCAGCCCGGACGGCAACCTGGTCGCCGGCACCTACTTCGACGGCAAGCGCGAAGTCACCACGGTGGATGGCGAGTCGATGGGTGTCCTCTCGGGTGGCACGATGACCGTCTCGCTGCGTAACACCAGCAGGGGCGACGTCATGGCCTCGTTCACCGGCCATCAGGGGTCCGCAGCCGTGGCGTTCAGCCCGGACAGCAAGACCGTCGCCACGGCCAGCATGTTCGCCACCGACAGGCCCTTTGACGCGCCGATCCGCTTGTGGGACCCCTCGACGGGCAAGCTGCTGGCCACGTTGACCGGCCACCGTAACGGGATCCAGAGCATGGGGTTCAGCCAGGATGGGAAGGTGCTGGTCACGGGTGCCGCCGGCGGGGTGACGAAGGTGTGGGACGTGGTCGGCGGCAAAGCCACGGCGACGCTGGACAACGCTTGGTTCCCGGTGTGGATCAGCCCCGACGGCAAGACGCTCGCCGACACGCTGCCGGGCGGCAAGGACGGATTCGAGCTGAGGCGCGTGCCCGACGGGAAACGGCTGGCTTCGGTCGCCAAGGCCGGGCGCTTCGCCGGCTTCACGCCCGGCTCCAAGGCGTACGCGACCGACAAGGACGGGGGCGTCCGCCTCTTCGACCTCGCGACCGGGAAGGTTCGCGCGACTCTGACCGCGACGGTGCAGGGCGATCTGGTGTTCAGCCCGGACGGCAAGCTCATCGCCGCCGCGACGAAGGAGGGCGAACCGGCTCTGTTCGATGCCGCGACCGGTCAGGGGCTCACGCCGCTGACCGGCCACACCGGCAAGGTCACCGACCTCACGTTCACGGCGGACGGACAGGCGCTCTTCACCACCGGGACGGACAAAACGGTGCGAAAATGGAACGTCAAGCGCTGATCATGGCCACGGGTCGGCCGGGTCGTTCAGCGGACGGCTCTGAGAGCGTCGATTATTGCGCCTGCCGAAAACTACATCCATGCAGTTCAAGTGGCATGTCGGTGTTCGCGGTGGACTCCTGGGGCGAGGAACAACGGGACAGTCATTAGCGGTAGGGGCTGTTCGAGCAGGTCAGGGCGGTGCACCACCAACCGTGTCGAGTCAGCTCTGCGGCCCGAACATGGCGGGACAGTCCGGCTCAACAACACGATCTTTAGTGCTTCCGCAGGTCGCGGTGACCATGCGCACCATGATCCATCTCACCGCCAATGGCTGTCCCTGCGTTCCTCGCCCCCGGCCTCCGTTCGCTGGGTAGCCGCAGCGCGCGGAGGGCCGAATAGCGTCGCGTGCTGGCGGTCGACGCAATACGCGTTCATGCCAGGCCTATCGTGGGAGACATGGGCGCACTCACCTCCCGGCGCCAGCACCTGCGCGGCGTCACCGTGATCGCCATGGCGGGTCCGCCGCCAATGCCGACCCTTGGCGCCAATGCTGTGACCGGTAACCTTCACCGGGTTGGTTGCACCTAGTAGCTGCGGTTGGCGGGGACTTCGAAGATGAGTCCGAGACCGTCCTCTTCGTCCCAGTCTTCTCCGACCTTGACGAAGCCGAAGCCGGCGATCGTGGCCAGGGACGCCACATTGTCGGGACTGATCGTCGCCCGTACGGTCTTGACCGCCGGTTCGGCCGCGGCCCGGCGCAGCAACTCGATCAGGATGGCTCGGCCGTACCCCTGGCGACGGAAGTCAGGAGCGACCGCGTAGCCGATCTCGACCATGCCCGCCTCATCGGGCGGTCCGTGAAACCCGGCATGACCGATGACGACACCTTCGGGCCCGGTTACCGCTTGCCGCGCGATCCACCGTGCGTGGCGGGGGTCGGCGGCCATCTGGTCGATCCGAATCCGCCACAGCCACTGTGCTCTGTCTGTCACGAAGTACTCAGTCAGAGCGACCCCAGCCGTGTTGCTGGCCGCGGGCAGATCCCCCTCGAGCAGAGCGGACATCGCAGTGCTCGACAACTCGACAAAGCGCACATGCTTCGAACTGGTGGGGAACGACGTCTGGCGATCGGCTTCATCTGTCACCGTGCGATGGTCGCAGAGTGTCCGACAGACGTCCACGAAGTTTGGAGTGATTGATCAATCGAACGTGCTCACGACAGCATCCACCACCCCGAGCACCAACCCGTTGAAAGATCATGTCGGGTACCGATTCTCCTGGTCCGCCTGGCCGGAGTGGCAGTGATCATGTACGCGCCGCGCGGCTGAGCCCGGGATGGGCGCTCGCGGGAATGATCCTTCCCGACACCGGTCAGAGATGATCAGGGGGATTATCGCGGATAGTGAGCCATTATCTGCGATAACCTCGATCTTGCCTCTGGTGGCGGCCTGATCGACCTCGGACGTTCCGCGGAGCGCTCCCGCATCAGACGGGGTGACTCGGGGTGCTTATCTGCGATAGCGGTTCGGAGGGGTGCGATGGGGACGGTTCGTCGGCTGAGTCCGCGACCGGAGGTGCCGGATCTCGGCGCGGCGGTCGAGGCGTTCCTGGCCACGATCGGCAACCGCAACACCGCCAAGGCGTACGCGATCGCGCTGCGCGCCCTGGCCGCCGAGTTCGGCGAGCACGCCGCCCTGGAGGAGTTGGAGGGCGAGGCCGGCGCCGACCGCCTCGCCGCCTGGTTCACCGCCCGCTGGGGGACGGCGGCCGCGGCCACCTTCAACGCCCGCCGCGACGCGCTCGGCTCCGCCCGCGACTGGTGGCATGACCAGGACTGGCTGACCGGCGACCCGCTGCGCCGCATCCGCCGCCGTGCCCGGACGCCGGACCGCACCAAGGCCCTCGACCGCGCCCAGGTCGAGGCCCTGCTCACCCGGCAGAACCTGGGACTGCGCGAGCGCACCCTGTTCCGAATGCTGTATGAGAGCGCGGCCCGGGCCGAGGAGGTCCTGGCCCTCGACGTCGCCGACCTCGACCAGCGCAACCGCCGCGCCAAAGTCCGACGCAAGGGCGGCGCCGTCGACGTCATCGTCTGGCAGACGCCCACCGCCCGCCTGCTGCCCCGCCTGCTGGACGGCCGCCGCACCGGGCCGCTCTTCCTCACCGACCGGCGCGCCCGCGTCCCGCTGCCGCCGCCCGACCTCGACCCCGGCTCCGGCCGGGCCCGGCTGTCCTACCGCCGCGCCGCCGAGCTGTTCGAGCAGGCCACCGCCGAGCTTTCCGGTGGCCCGTGGACGCTGCACCAGCTGCGTCACTCCGCGCTCACTCACGCCGCCGAGGACGGCGCCAACACCTCCACGCTGCTGGCCTACTCCGGCCACACCTCGGTCGCCTCGCTGGCCCGCTACGCCCGCGTCTCTCCCGAAGCCCTGGCGCGCTGGCAACAAGCCCGCGACCCGGCCGCGCGCCGCCGGTGAAAGCTCAGTGGGTCTGTCCTCTCTAACAGCCGCCTCCTCAACCCCTCCGCGGCACACGTCCCCCAGGCCGCGAGCTTTCATCCGGTACATCGCACTCCGTGCCGGTTTGATAGCTGAGATGACTCTTGTTGCCTGATCTTGCGAAAGTTACGCTTTGCCCGTTTGGTCGGTGCTCCAGAGCCGCACGAGTCAGGACTTCTGCCGGGTGGGGTGGAGCGACGTTTGATCCTTCGCGGGGTCCCTCGTTGTGGTTCGGAGCGTGACGGCGTATGCGCCGGATTTTGTCGTGGGCACGTTCCCCCTTAGCGGGTCTTGCTGTCACTGTTTTCTCGATGCCGGGCTTGCTGACGTTAGCGGTCCAGCCGGTGGCGGCGGAGGTACAGCAGCCGACGGTAGATATTTCACAGCAGGAGACGACGGCTGGGATCCCGCAGCAGCAGAGATGGGCCTTTGGCGTCGCGCCCGTGCTGGTGGACTCTTCGGTCACGCAAGCGGGACAAGACGCTTTCCTTAAGAGACAGGCGTCGACCCAGCCGCCCGGCGAGGCGCTGGGGCCGGACAGGTTGTACGCCGGCCCGCCGGCCCTGGTGGGTGAGGCACCGGAGGTGCGGATACCGCGGGACGGAGTGGAGCGGAACCTCGCTTCCAGGGCTCCTGAGCGGCAGGCGGCCACGATGGCGGCCGATCCGCCAGCGCTGTGGGAGACGCAACCGGAGAACGGCATTCAGAGTGACACCTTGACCCCGCAGCTCCGGCTGGAGGCCTACGGCTCCGGCTCGACCCCCATTTGGGAGGTCGGCCTCCAGTACGAGATCTGTGAGGTGACCAACACGGGCGGGACGGGCTCGTGCACCACCTCGCCCTGGAAGGGGTGGACCGAACCGTACTGGACGGTGCCCGCCGGCACGCTGAAGTGGGGCAAGACCTACACCTGGAAGGCTCGGGCGCGCGACAACACCAGCGGCGCGACCAGCGAGCGGACCGGCATGTACTTCACTACCGGTGTCCGCCAGCCGCTGGTGAGCTCGCTGCTGGCCACCAGCGGGGTGAACGGTCAAGAGTTCCACCAGATGGTCGGCAACTACACCACCGCCGTCACGGACGCATCAGTCGCTGCGGCGGGATCGGTTCCGCTGAGCGTGGTGCGCTCCTACAACAGCCTGGACCGGCAGGCCAAGGCCATGTTCGGCGCGGGCTGGTCCACACGCTTCGACACGCAGATCAAATCCGAAGGCGGGACGCCTGAGTCGCTGCTGGTCACCTACCCCGACGGGCGGCAGCTCAGGTTCGTGCAGCAACCCGGGAAGAACGCCTATCAGTCGCCGCCCGGCATGTACTTCACGCTGACCAAGCAGACCGGTGGCGGCTGGAAACTGATGGACAAGCAGTCCACGGTCTTCGACTTCGACGCCCAGGGTCGCCTGCTCAAGGTGGCCGATAGCCGGGGACGCGGCCAGCAGTTGAGCTACACCGACGGCAAGCTCACCAAGGTCGTCGCGGACGGCGGGCGTTCGCTGACGTTCGCCTGGACGGGTGATCATGTCACCGCGGTGTCCACCGACCCGGTCGACGGGGCGCCGCTGACCTGGAACTACCAATATGACGGCGATCGGCTGGCGAAGGTGTGCGCCCCCGGGCAGGACACCACCTGCACCGTTTACACCTACGACAGCGTTTCGCGCTATCGGGAGACGGTGCTGGACTCCCGTCCCGTCAACTACTTCCGGCTGGGTGAGGTTCGTACCAGCGGCACAGTGAAGTGCCTTCCCGACGAGGTGTACACGGTCGAGTGCAAGAGCTTCGGCAGCGGCGTCTTGACTGGACAGCCCGGCGCGCTGTCCGGGACGACCAACGCGGCGGCCACCTTCCAGGGCAGCGGGCGCTCCTCCTATTTCGAGACTTATCCGATGCTGCCCAAGCTGGGCGCCCAGATGTCGGTTGAGGCCTGGTTCAAGACCACGAAGTCCGGGTTCATCTACTGGGCGCAGCAGGGCGGGTACTCGCAGGGAGGATGGAACCCGTCTTCCCCCGGGTTAGGAGTTCCCGGCCTGTACGTGGGTACGGACGGCAAGCTGCGCGGCATGCTGAAGATCGCGGGAGCCGAGAGCGGCGCCACTCCCGTGACCTCGCAGCAGGCCGTCAACGACGGACAATGGCATCACGCGGTCATCACAGCGGCCAACAAGGTCACCACGCTGTATGTGGACGCCACGGCCGCCGGAACTCAGCCCTTCGGCGTGGAGGACACGAGCTGGGTCAACGGCTCCCTCATCGGCACGGGCGCGGCCGACTCGAGCCTGCCGGGCACACCAGCGAATGTCACCCAGCCGAGCGAATTCGGCTTCCAGGGCTCCATCGACGAGGTCGCCTTCTACAACCGCGCCCTGACCGCGGCGGAGGTGCGCACCCACTACGACGCGCGAGCGGAGGCGGCGCTCGCCCTGTCGAAGATCACGCTTCCGTCTGGTCGTACCCGGATGTCGAACACGTACGACCCGGCCAGCGGGCGGCTGAGCACCCACACCGACTCCAACGGCGGAACGTGGACGATCGGCGTTCCCGTCCTCACCTCCACCAACTGGAAAAGCGCGGTCACCGTCATCGACCCGCTCCAGAACGACCTGAAGTTCGAGTACGACCCCCGGCGCGGCTACCGGCCAGTGTCGGCAACCGACCAGCTGGACAAGAAAACCAGCCTCACCTATGACACGGGCGGTTTCCTCTCCGAAATCATCGATCCGAACACCAACAAGGTCACCCGGACAAACGACGAACGCGGCAACGTCATCAGCACCACCACCTGCCGGACCGCGAGCAATTGCCAGACGGTCCGCACCCAGTACTACCTCAACACCGCCAACGAGTTCGACCCGCGCAACGACCGCGTGACCAAGATCCGCGATGCTCGCTCGGCCAGCGCCACCGACAACACCTATGCCACCGCGTATGAGTACAACAGCTACGGCGAACTGACCAAGCAGACCACCCCGGCCACCCTCGACTTCCCCAGCGGCCGCTCCACCACCGTCACCTACACCGACGGGACCGAGCCGGCCATCGGCGGCGGCACCACCCCGGCCGGTCTGGTCAAGACGCGCAGCGACGCCAAAACCAACACCACCTCCTTCGGCTACACCGCAGCGGGGGATCTCGCCGAGCAGACCGACCCCGGCGGGCTGATCACCCAGCGGGAACACGATGCTGTGGGGCGGCTGCGCAGCCAGACGCAGATCTCCGACGCTCAACCGGCCGGGGTGAAGACCACCTTCACTTACGACGATGTGGGCCGCCTGGCGACCCAGACAGCGCCGGGTGTGAAGAACGAGATCACCGGCGTGGTCCACACCGCGCAGACCGGCTACACCTACGACGAGGACGGCAACACGCTCACCGCCACCGTCAAGGACCTGACGGGTGGCGACGCGGAGCGGCAGACCGGCTACACCTACGACGCCTACGGCCACCGGGAGACCGTCACCGACCCGGAAGGCGGCATGGTCCGCACCGGCTGGGACACGCTCGGCCGGCCATCGACCGTCACCGACCAGGTGGGCGCGGTGTTCGGCTACACCTACACCGAGCGCGGGCAGCTGGCCAGCACGAAACTGAAGAACTGGACCAGCAGCCCGGTCAACCCGCAACCGGCCACCGAGATCACGCTGGCGTCGTACTCCTACGACGACGGCGGCCGGCTGGCCGCCCAGGCTGATGCGATGGGCCGCAAGACGTCCTACACCTACTTCGGCGACAACCTGCTGTCGCAGGTGATCGGCGACGACGTCAAGCTGAACGCACCTGCCGAGCCCGCCAAGGACGTCGTGCTGGAGCAGAACACCTACGACGCGGCGGGATATCTGAAGACGCAGACGATCGCAGCCGACCCCGTTTCCGGTACCGCGGTCGCCAGCACCGACTACGTCTACGACGCCGCCGGCCGGCTGACATCGCAGACCTTCGATCCGGGCCCGGCGTCCGACCCGGCCAAGCTGGCGCGCAAGACGGCCTACAGCTACGACGCCAACAACAACATCACCGCCACCAAGCTCTCGGCCGCGGGCACCACGCGTGTCGAGACCACCGAACACGCCTACAACAACGAGAACTACCTCACCGCGACCACGGTGAAGAACGACGCCCAGGACCTGACCCAGACCTGGAAGGTCGACGATCGCGGCCTGGTGGAAAGCATGGTCGACCCACGCGGCAACACCGCCGGCGGCGACCCCGGCGCCTACACCACCAGCTACCGGTATGACGCGTTGGGGCGTCTGGTCGAGCGTAAGGCCCCGACCGTGCAGATCGAGAAGAACGGGACCGCGCAGCCGGGCCGCCCGGCCACCCGCTTCGGTTACGACACCGCAGGGCAGCAGACCCACACGATCGACGCCGAGGGACGGCAGACCACCTCGGGCTACGACCGGGCCGGCCGGCTGACCTCGACGACCGGCGCCCCCTACACCCCGCCGGGCGGAACCGCCGTCACCCCCACGATCTCCTACGCCTACGATCCCGCCGGCCGGCTGATCAAAACCACGGACCCGCGCGGGTATGCCACCAGCGTCGAATATGACGCGCTGGGCAACGCCGTCCGCGTCACCGACCCGCCCGCCGGCCCGGGACAGCCAGCCGGGCAGTGGATCAGCGAGTACGACCTTGTGGGCGAGGAACTGGCCGCCATCGACCCGACCGGGGCACGCACTCAGGCCACCTACGACGACCTGGGACGGCAGATCACCCGCACCACCATCGAACGCAAACCCGCCCAGGCGGCCTATACCACCAGCCTGGAGTACAACAACGCCGGCGACCTGACCAAGGTGACGCTGCCTGGCCCCGGCACCAAGACCACCAGCACCAGCTACACGGTCAACGCCGCGGGCGAGGTCATCACCGAGACCGATCCGGCGGGCAACATCACCCGCTACGGCTACGACCTGGCTGGCCGCCCGGCCAAGACCACCGACGCCGAGGGCAACGCCACCGCCGCCGACTACGACCTGGCCGGCCGCCTGACTGGCCTCAAGAGCCTGGACAGCACCGGCGCGAGCGTGCGCACCGTCGGCTACGGCTACGACGCCGCCGACAACCTCACCCAGATCACCTCCGGCGAGGGCCACATCACCCGGCGCACCTTCGACGCCAGCAACCTGCTGACCCAGCTCCTCGAACCGGTCGCCACCGGCGAGCAGATCACCACCAGCTTCGGCTACAACGCCACCGGCCAGCGCACCCGCCTGACCGACGGCCGCGGCAACGCCGCCTGGACCAGCTACAACACCCTCGGCCTGATCGAAACCCTGACCGAACCGGCCACCACCGCCCACCCCAACCTGACCGACCGCACCTGGACCCACCTTTATGACGCGAGCGGCAACGAGACCGCGCTGATCAAACCGGGCGCGGTACGCTTGGACCGGCAGTACGACGCGCTCAACCGGCTCACCAAGGTCAGCGGCTCCGGGGCAGGTATCGTCGTTGAGGACAAGACCTACGGCTACGACCTAGCCGATCGGGCCACCACCGTCGGCGACCAGACGCTCGAATACAACGACCGCAGCCTGTTGACCAAACGCAGCACACCGGCCGGGACCAGCACCGCCTATGCCTACGACGGGCTCGGCAACCCCACCCAGCGCGCCGACGTTACCGGCACCACCACCTTCACCTGGGACGACGACAACCGGCTCAAGACCGTCACCGACCCGGTCAGCGGCCGCACCAACACCTACGACTACGACAAGGCCGACCGGCTCAAGACCATCACCTCGGCCAACCCGGCCAACACCCAGGCCTACACCTACGACGCCCTGGACCGGCCCCTCACCCAGACGCTGAAGAACAGCAGCGGCGGCGAACTCGCGAAGATCACCTACGGCTGGGACAAGGACGACAACCTCACCAGCAAAACCAGCAGCGGCCTGGCCGGGGCCGGTACCAGCACCTACGGCTACGACCACGCCGGGCGCCTCACCTCCTGGACTGCCCCGGACGGCACCACGACCGCGTATGAGTGGGACGCCGCCGGCAACCGCACCAAAGCAGGGGACAAGACCTACACCTACGACGAACGCAACCGGCTCACCTCCGGTGACGGCGCCGACTACAGCTACACGGCGCGCGGTACGCTCGCGTCCCAGACCAAGAACGGCACCACCCGCTACCTGACCTTCGATGCGTTCGACCGGCTCATCAACGACGGCGACGCCACCTACACCTACGACGTTTTCGACCGGCTGAGCAGCCGTCAAAGCGCGTCCGGTCAGCAGCGGTTCGTCTACGCCGGGCTCGACAACGACATCGTCGCTATCACCGACCAAAACGGGATCGTCCAGTCCAGCTACGGCCGCGATCCGTTCGGCGACCTGGTCAGCGTCAAGGACGGCGCCAACCCCGCGCTCGGCGCCTTCACCGACATGCACCAGGACCTGGTCGGCACTTTCTCCGGCACCGCTCTGGCCGCCAGCACCGCCTACACCCCGTTCGGCGAGGTCGCCGCCCAAACCGGGACCAAGACCAGCCTCGGCTACCAGAGCGAATACACCGACCCCGACACCGGCAACGTCAACATGCACGCCCGCTGGTACCAGCCGGGCACCGGCGCCTTCACCAGCCGCGACGACTGGACGCTACCTTCCAGCCCTTCCGCGCAGGCCAACCGCTACATCTACGGCAACGCCAACCCCCTCGCCTACCAAGACCCCACCGGCCACGCCCCCTGCCCCGGCACAGAGGAGTGGCGCAAGCAGAATGTCGCATACCACCGTGGCGACCCCGCCTGCGGGGGCAAGGGCGGTAGTAGCGGTGGCGGTAACAACGGCGACAGCGGAGACCGCAGCAACGGCAATGGGCGAGGTGGCACTCCAACTACTGCAGAACCCACCGAGCGCTCTGAGCGCCGTCCCTCCGGCAATCAGCCCAGCCAACCCGCTAGCCCCGAGCCTAAGAGCCCCAGGCCTAAGACACCCGAGCCTAAGAGCCCCAAGCCTAAGACACCCGAGCCTAAGACACCCAAGCCTAAGAGCACCAAGCCTAAGAGCCCCGCGTCCAAGCCAGAGCTTCCCCGCGGCGGCCCCACAGATGATTACATCGACCTCAGCAACGCCCCCATTGCCCATGTCGGCTCAGGGGGCGGCTCGGGAACGCCTGTTACTGCTCTCCCTGCTGGCGGCACGCCCAGCAGTGGGACGCCCACAGTCACCCCCGTCGATCTGCCTAGTGGCGATCTTCCACCCGGCTGGACCCCTCCGCTCCAACCGCCGAACGAATTCTGGCAGGGAGCAGCCGACACAACTGCAGGAATCTTCCAGGGCGTCTGGGATATGACCTGCATCGTCTGCCACCTCGTACCAGGCTTCGGCGATCTCCCGCAGCTTCCTTCTCAGGCCCTCTTCGGAACAGACCCCACATCACCCGAATACCAAACCGGACGTTTGGCCCCCGGCATACTCTCCATGTTCATCGCACCTGAGGTGGGACCCACCCGGCCCGGAGTGGCCCCCAAGATCGGTGGCAGAACAGCTGGCAGGACGCAGAGTCCTCCGTGTCTGAATAGCTTCGCAGCCGGTACGCAAGTTCTCATGGCCGACGGAACTCGGAAAAACATCGAGGACGTCGAAATCGGCGATAAAGTACGGGCCGCCGATCCAGAAACAGGCCAGACTGAGGCCAAAAAGGTGACAGTCGTTCATCGGAATGTCGACACCGACATGACAGACGTCACCATCAAGACCGCTGATGGACAGCGGAGTGTGCTCCACACAACGGTGGAGCATCCCTTCTGGAACAGCACGCGCAAGGCATGGGTGAATGCTGGCGATCTGCGTTCTGAGGACGTGCTCCACACGTCCGATGGGCGACCCGCTGTCGTGGTCGAGGTGCGCGCCTTCGGCTCATCGCGGGTGATGTACAACCTGACGGTCGCTGACATCCACACCTACTTTGTGTTCGCGGGCAACATCCCTATCCTGGTTCACAACGACGGCGAGGAACCCGACTGGCTGGCCGAGCTCCGCAAGAGTTGGGATCCTGGAAACGCAGACGACGACGGTTACCATGCGCCGTCCAGCCGTGTGGAGCAGGACAAGGACTTCAAGCGTGCGGTTAAGGAGATCCAGCGCAATATTGGCCGAACCCTTTCCAAGGCGGAGGAGCGCCAGCTTCATGATGAGATCACCAAGCGTGGTTACGGCTACGATCGCATCGTTGAAGAGGGCAAGAACTTGTTCAAGGGGTGCTGATGCCAGAGTTCGATGATTTGCTTGAGTTGATCCATGGGGCGACGCTGACGGCGGTAGGTCGGGCGGCGGATCTCGGAATCCTTGAGTTCGCCTCGGCGACTGGAGACGGGGAGATTTTTCTCCATCTGCAGTGCCCTTTCCGGATCCTATACGGCGGCGATCTGCTCATCGCTTCCGGCGACATGGGCTATCCCAGCACTACGGCAGGTCCAAGGCCGACTGATCCTCCGGGAGGATCCGTATTCGATGAACGGTCGTTGATGCTCAACCAGGCAATCGATCGGATTCGTCCCATGGTGACCAAGGCAACTGTGGAACTTCAGGGGCTATTGGTGGTTGAGATGGCACCGGCGTTTCTCTTGCAAGTCTTCCCAGACTGCTCAGGACGAGTCGAGATGTGGCGCCTTTTCGCTCGTGGAAGCTCTGTCCACTATGGGTTTCCGCCCGCCGTATTTACCGAGTGAGGTGTACCTCCAATCCCACCGGACCCACGTCCAATGAGGTAATCCCAGCAGGCAGATCGGGGCGATGAGGAGCAGTTCGTAACCGACGTGGAGGAGTCGTCGTTCCCCTGACATGGGCGTGGAGTCCTCGATAGGAACGGATCGTTCACATACGGTCACCATCGAAGGACTCCACGTGATTAGCTATCGTGCCATCCTCGACGTCCCGCGGGAGCTGATTTCCTATCTTTCCAAGCTCCTGCGCCACGAGCGCCGCTAGCGCGGCACCCGCAAGAGCACTCGCAAGAAGACCACCTGGTGGCAGGCCGTCTTCGGGCTGGTGTGGTTCCGCGACGGCGGCGACATCACCAACCTCGGACGCGGCTTCGGCCTGTCCTGATCGAGCTCCTACCGCTACCTCCACGAAGTCATCGATGTCCTGACAGAGCAGGCACCCGACCTGGAGTCCGCCCTGGATCACGCCCGCTCCACCGGCCTGCCCCACCTGATCATGGACGGCACCCTGACGAGCATCGACCGGGTGGGCGAGAAAAAGACCAGCGTGAAGGGCAAGGACATCGACGCCTGGTACTCCGGCAAAGCCCACGCCTTCGCCGCCAACCTCCAAGCACTCATGACACCCTGCGGTTTCCCGATCTGGATATCCGACGCAATGCCGGGCTCGACTCACGACGTCACGGCCGCGCGAGAACAGGTTCTCGCCACGATCCAGCCCTATCTCAAGGACATGCCGGTGCTGGCCGACACGGGCTATGAAGGTGCCGGTATCGGCGTCCACGTGCCGGTCAAGCAGCCTGCCGACGGGCGTGACCTGGACGTTGACACACGTACCAGGAACGCACTTCTCCGGGCTCTGCGCTGTTTGGGAGAACGAGGCTTCGCCCTTCTGGAACAGCGCTGGCGAACCCTTCAGCATGTCTCCCTCAGCCCCAGCCGAGTTGGCGACATCGCAAAGGCCGCTCTCGTTCTCACCCACGTCGAGCACGGCAAGGTCGCGTGAAAGTCGCTGGGATTACCTCAATGAGCCGAGCCGATGAAGGTCAGGTCTGCACTCGAGATGGGGGACGGCGGCCTCGCGCGTCAAAGAGAGCGCCTGAGTCATCCACGCCAGCTGGCACATCACCCGGCACTGAATCATGGAGCGGCGGTTGCGAGCCTCCCTGACCTGAGGTAACGCCGCTACTTTGGGGCTCATCGCACGGACCCGAGCGGAGGGCTACCACCCCCACACCCTGAAATCCCGCAACCTCGCCTACGCCTACCAGGCGGCGGGGGACCTGGATCGGGCCATCCCCCTGTTCGAGGCCACCCTCGCCGACTGCGAGCGGGTGCTTAGCGGCGACCACCCAACGACGAAGGTGGTGCGAGCCAACCTGTCGGCGCTCAGGTAACCCGACGCTCGGATGCGAGCTCCGCTGGCGTCCTCTCATCGCTGGTGAGCTCGCGGGTCCGGCCGTTTTCGCGGAGCTGACGCAGGTCGGGGATGTGGTTGTAGAGCGTGCCCGGGCTGACATTGAGCAGCTTGGCGATCGAGGTGATGGAGTTGGCGGGGTTGGGCAGCATGTCGCGGGCGGCGCGCAGCAGCTCGGGGGTGATGACGGTGGGTCGGCCGCCGGTGCGGCCGCGGGCCTTGGCGGCGGCCAGGCCGTCGCGGGTGCCGGCGACGATGAGTTCGCGGATGAACTCTGCGAGGGCGGCGAAGACGTGGAAGATGAGCCGGCCGCCGGGGGTGGTGGTGTCGAGGTTCTCGTGTAGCGAGGTGAAGCCGATCTCGCGACGGCGCAGCTCGCCGACCATGGTGATGAGGTCGGCCAAGGAGCGCCCGTACCGGTCCAGCGACGGGACGACCAGGGTGTCGCCCTCGTTCAGGAAGGCGTGGCAGGCCGTCAGCTCGGGCCGCTCGGCGTTCTTGCCCGACTTCTTGTCGGCAAAGACGCGCCGGCACCCGGCCGCCTTCAGCGCGTCGAGTTGGCGTTCGAGGTTCTGCCCGGCGGTGGAGACGCGGGCGTAGCCGATGCGGATCTCGCTGCGGTGGGCAGGGAAGGCGGCCAGCGGGTCGGCGGGCAGCTCCAGGGCGTCGGTCACGCCCGCCATCCTCTCAACAAACAGTGCTTTGGGGTTGTTGAACCACCGAGGTTGTTGAACGAGTTTTTGAAGGCGTTTCGGGGCTCTGGAGCGCCGTTTTCAAGATCTTCAAAAAACGATCGTTAAATGAAGAGATCAGCCACCCTCCGACGCCTGATCGCCTGCTTCTCTCGTCCAGTAGGCGAGGTTGTTCCGGGTGTTCAGGGTTGGGGTGTTCGGTGCCGAGCACGCGTTCGCGGATGGGGAGCAGGGCGGCGTACTGGTCGCGGGCGGCGGCCGCGTCCCCCGCCTCCCCCGCCCAGCGGGCGAGGCTGCTCCGAGTGGTCAGGGTGTCGGGGTGTTCAGTGCCGAGCACGCGTTCGCGGATGGGGAACGGGGCGGTGAACTCCTCGCGGGCGGCGGCCGCGTCCCCCGCCTCCCCCGCCCAGCGGGCGAGGCTGCTCCGAGTGGTCAGGGTATCGGGATGTTCGATGCCGAGCACGCGTTCGCGGATGGGGAACGGGGCGGTGAACTCCTCACGGGCGGCGGCCGCGTCCCCCGCCTCCCCTGTGTAGTGAGCCAGCCTCTGCCAGGCGGCCAAGGCATCGGGGTGCTCGGGGCCTTGGGCGTAAAGGTGATGGGCGTGGATCTGGCGCTGGATGGTCAGGGCAGTGGTGTAGTTGCCGCTGGCCTCGAGATAATTGAGTACCTGCTCCAAGCCGGTCGAGGGGTGATCGAGGTGGACGGGTTCGGCTTCCTCGGCACGATCGTCGCGCGCAGCGTGCGCGGCGCCCAGGCCGCTGCGGCCGCCGCCGTCGAGGAACTGACCGGTCGCACGGTGACTGGCTGGGGCCCGGACGTCTCCAGCCGCTCCATCCACGGCGAGTTCTCTTGGTACCTGTGCACCCAAACCTCCTGACGCGTCAATAAGCATCATCCCAGGTCAATGCTGACACCATGGCGCCGAGCTCGGTGCTGGCGAGGCCTCTGCGGCCGCCGCGGCGTACCGTCACGGTCGTGACCCATCCGCCTGCTCCCCCGGCGTCCGGCCGACATCGCCGCAGACGCTTGCTTCCGCTTGGCCACGCACCTGGAGTTGCCGGCCCACCATGTGCGCGAGACCGCTCTGGAGCCGAGCGAGCATGAGCGCCTGGCCGCCGCGATGGCAGAGGTCCAGCGTGCATAACGCGGCTGCAACCTCAATCTCGGAGGGAGGCGCATGATGTCCTGGCGCAAGAAGAAGGTCGTCGAGGGTGTGGCCGTCGGGAAGGCTGAGGAGAGCATCCTGGGCACCCTGATTCTCTCCCCGTCGGAGAGCGAGCCTTTGGGAGATGCTCAGTCGTCGTGTGTGCGGAAAGCCGCTCATGGAGAGCCTGGCCATGCTGGAGACGGCGGGCTGGATAGAGAGCGCCTGGAAAGAACCCAAGGGCCAGGTCGGTCGCCGCTTCTATTGGCTGACTGATTACGGGTACCCTCTCGCCCTGCCGGCGGTGGGAAAGGACGGACCTGCCTCCCCCGGCGAGGAGTCGGCCGATGATGCCACTGGCAGGTAACGGAGTTAGCGATCGGCGGCTGGGAAGTGCCGGTCCAGGATGTTGGCCCACTGTCGTAGGACGACGAATCCGCCGTGGCCGTGGAACCGATCTCCCTGCACGACCGAACCCCCGGTCGGAACCGGGGGTTCCTCTTTTCCAAGGTCGTTTGAGGCGTGCTGCTGTTGATCGCCTGGCTGTGGTCGGTCTAGTCGGCGATCCTGGCGTATTGGTAGCTGGTCTGGCCGTTTTCGTCGCCGCTGTGCTGGCGGCCGACCAGGGCCTCGTTGGGGCGAGGCGGCGAAGAAGGAGTTGCTCTCGCCCTGGGAGTCGCTCCAGGACGGTGCGCCAACCCTGACTTGTTGCCCGTCGATGAGGATCAGGCCGCAGTAGTAGGTGGTGTTGCCGTTCTCGCAGTGGCGCGCGTCCGGGCGACCGCTGACTGGCTGGAGGCGGCCATCGAATCGGGGGACGTGAGCCTGGCCCGGTTGCTACGCGGCGAGTAACACCATGCCCTCCAGAGGCTTGGCGGCCAACGTCTGCGGGGAGCAGGTGCATCTGACTCCCACGAACTGCTCCTGTCAGCGGCGAAATGTCCTATGAATGTCCTGCTGGTTACCTGGCACCAAGCCTTCTTGGGCATTAGCGTAAATGACACGGGTGACGAAATTATCGGCATCTCCAGACATACGCCTGTCTTCAATCGCGCTGAACCGAATTGGCTGTCGCTTCTCTGCTGGGCAAGTAGTGGTCGCCTATTCCGGTTCCGCGCTTGATATGGCCGGCCGTATGACGAAGAAACGATGAAAGGAAGCGGAGAAATGAAGCGAAACGTCACCGGAGGAATTGCCATTACCGCGATCGGCGGCCTCGCGGCTCTGCTGCTCTCCGTCAGTCCCGCACAGGCCAAGGAGACGGCAGGTCACTGGTACGGCCCCTACTCCACTAAGGGAATTTGCGAATACTGGAGGAACGGTGTGCAGGCAGGTGGGACACAGACCCATCCCTGCTTTGATGACCAGGGCTGGTACTTCTGGGCAGCGTCCTGAGTGGTCAGTACTCCTGACCGCATGCCCATCGCCAGGCAGGCAGATTCCAGAAAGGTCCGTCCGGGGCACTGAGCCATCACCGTTGTTCCTCGTGTCACGGTGAGCCCGAAGTCCGATTGGTGTGGGAAACTCGCGCGCAGCCAGGTCGAAATCACTTCCTCCACGCGGCTGATCGCCGCCCAGGCCGAGGTTACCCATCGTGAAGTTCTGGGGCGAGGGCCTGCTCGCCTCGGTCGACGGACTGCGGTTCGTCGACCCCGTCCGGACCGTCAGCGCGATGCCTCCGCTTGAACCCGAAGTACTTCGGGTTCAAGCGGAGGCATCACCTGGCTCAACGCCGTCAACGACCAGGTCGCGGGCATCGGGCAGATGGTCGTCCCGGGCACCCCGCGCGACTCCCTGCACATCCTGGACGCGCTGCTGAACCTGGACGGCGGGGTCAAGCCGGAGATGGTGGCGACCGACAACGCCTCGTACGGCGTACCGGGACGGCATGGAGGACCAGCTCGGCTCGCTCGGCCTGGTCCTCAACGCCATCGTGCTCTGGACGACCCCGTTACATCGACGCCGCCGTCGCCCAGCTCCAGGCCGAGGGCCACGAGATCCGCGAGGAGGACACCACCCGGCTCTCCCCGCTCAAGCACCGCAACCTGAACCTGCTCGGCCGCTACAGCTTCACCGCCTCGACCTCGGCCGCCGGCGCCCTGCGCCCGCTGCGCGACCCGGACGCGACCGAGCTGGACGAGGACGACGAAGGCGTGGACTGAACGCCCACATCGGGTGACGCGGGCATATCAGGTGGCCGGGGCGCTCGGAAATCGCAAGCGCCGGTAGGGAGCTGATGTCAGGCTGCCTGGTATGTCTACCTAAGCCTTGATTGGTGCGGCCGTCCTGGCGGCCTGCTCGATCTTCGCGCAGTAGGCTGCACGGGCTTCCTCATCGATCTGCTGCTCGTATTCGGCGCGCAACCCGGTCCGGCCGTCGAGGCCCTCGCGCAGGATATCGGCGTGCCCGGCATGCCGGATGGACTCGCCGAGGACATGGACCATGACGGCGAACAGGTTCGTGTCGGCATAAGGCTCCGGCCACCACGGCACGTGGCCGGGGGCGTCGAGGGGAAGCTCGTTGATCGTCGCGTTCGAGTGTTCCCACGTGCGCCGGTAGAACCCGATGATCTGATCGCGGGTCTCGTCCTCGGTCGCCCACAGATCGCTGCCGTCGGAGTCCTGCCACCGGGGCAGCGGTTCCGGGGAAGGGCGGTCGAAGACCTCGCCGAAGTACCTGGCCTCGACGGTGGCCACGTGTTTGACCAGGCCGAGGAGGTTGGTCCCGGTCGCTGTCAAAGGTCGGCGGGCGTCGTATTCGGACAAGCCGTCGAGTTTCCAGAGCAGCGCCTTGCGGTCCCGCCGCAGTCTCCCGTGCAGGTTGTCTTTCGCGAATTCATCGATCATGCGGCATGAGCCTGCCATGGGCTGCCCGTGGTCTCAAATCCCGTACATGGTCCGCAACGACTGGCAGAGCCGAGGCCCGGCCATGGCCGCCGTTGTTCGCGCTCACGGACGGCACTGCCTCGGGGCGAAGAGCGGGCGCCGTCGCCGGCCTCTGGCGGCCGGGCGACACCGTGCACATCTCCGAGATGTTCCGCCTCGTACGCGGCACCGGGCACATCCTCGACGTGCTCGACGTTCTCCACCGCGACCAGGTGGCGCTGCGCATCCACGACGGCGCGTTTCTCCGCTATGGACCTCACCGCCCGTCACCCGCGCACCGGGGAGTTGCTGTCCACGCCGCCGGCGAACTCCAGCGCGAGCTGACCTACGACGGACTGCGAGCCGCCGAGGCCAAGGGCAGCAAGGGCAGGCGCCGCCCCGCCGTGGCGGCCGAGAAGACCGACGACGTCCGCACCGCGTACCTGGAAGGCCGCTCGATCGCTGCCCTTGCCCGCGACCACGGCGTCAGCCGCACAGATACACACTCGCCCCCGACCGCGGCCCCTTTCTGGGTGTTTCGTCATGCCTTCCGGGCACCAGGGATCGCCGAGACGTGACACGACGTGACGAGCATCGGCCTGTTGCTCTTCCGCGGCCGGGCGACATCGAGGTCGAAACGATCGGCAGTCAGGACGCGTCGTCGGTGAAGTGCGACAGGACCATCTCGACCAACGCGGCGACGTCGGCATCCACCATCGGCTCGCCGGTCATGCCCATCCGGTGGAGCAGGGTTCCGACGACGACGTCGATGAAGAACAGAACCCGGTTCTCCGGCTCGCCGAGCGCCTCCTGGAGCGCGAGCCGGTAGGGGTCCTGCAACCGGGCGGACAGGATCTCGCGCAGGGCCGGGTCGCTGACGGCGTCGCTGAACACGCCGGCGAACGCGTCGCCGACCCCGGGTTCGCTGATCTTCCCCGCGATCCAGCGAATGGCCGAGGACATGAGCTCGGCTCGACCGGTGCCCTCCAGCGGCACCGGGCCGAACACGTCCAGGAGGCAGTCCACGATCAGCGCGCCCTTGGACGGCCAGCGACGGTAGATCGTCGTCTTGGCGACCCCGGCCGCGGCGGCGATGCGGTCGACGGTGGCACGCGCGTATCCGAGCTCCTGGACCGTGCTCAGTGTCGCGGCGAAGACCACGTCGTTGAGGCCGGCGCGCGGGCGACCGGGTGGTCTGGCGGATGCGGTCGAGGTCATGCCCACACGATAAACCATTGCGCTACCAGCGGTATCGATACCTGCGGTGGCGCAATTGCCGGGCTGAGGAGGAGACCTGGGTGAGGTCACTGTCACGGAGCGGCAGCCGGAGCCGGAGCCGGATCGGTCGGCGGTGACGGACTGGTCGGCGGTGATGGTCGAGGAGCTGGTCGCTTACCGCGGGTCGGAGAACCGCTTTGGGCGTCCAGCGCGGCGCGGGCGATCACCGGGGAGCCGGATCCAGGCGTCGCGATCGGCCGACAGGAGGTGGCGCTGCCCAGCCGCGGGCTCCCGGTCCGCGTGACCCGACTTGGCCGTCGCCACTCACCTGGGCCCTCGTCCGTCATCGCCTGGCTCTGGACGACCGGCCTTCGAGGAGGCTGAGTGCCGAAATCAGTGGTAAGGACCTGCGACTTCGCCTGTTGGCGGTCAGGGCAGCGGGTTTGCCTTGCCGGCTGTAGGTCGTGCAAGCGCTGCGGCGTGTGGTCAGGCGCCAGGGTTCGGCGGGGCGGCCTGCTCGGCGGGGGTGCTCAGCGGCAGGCGCAGGACGAAGCCGGCCCCGCCGATCGCGGCCTGCTCGACGTGCAGGGTGCCGTGGTGGGCGGTGGCGATGTCCTGGGCGATGGCCAGGCCCAGGCCGGTGCCTCCGCGGTCGCGGCTGCGGGCGGCGTCGAGGCGGACGAACCGCTGGAAGATCCGTTCTCGGTCGGCCGGGGGCACGCCGTCGCCGTCGTCGCTCACCATCAGCTCGGCGTGCGTTGCCGAGCTGTGAAGCCGTACCCGCACCTTGCTGGTGGCGTGCCGCTGCGCGTTGTCCAGCAGGTTGGTCAGCACCCTTGCGATCTGTCCTGGTACGGCGTCGACGACGACCCGTTCTGCCAGGTTCAGGACTGCCGGGTGGCGATCGGCACGCCGGCCGGTCTCGGTGCGGATCAGGTCGGTCAGATCGACGTGCTGAGTGGTCTGGGGAGCGGTGGCGTCCAGGCGGGCGAGCAGGAGCAGGTCGGTCATGATGCCCTGAATCCGATCCAGGTCCTCCAGCGTGTGCCCGATCAGGTCGGGCAGGTCGGTGTCGTGGGGATGCATCTGTGCCTCCTCCAGGCGCACGCGCAGGCCGGCCAGCGGGGTGCGCAGCTCGTGGGAGGCGTCGGAGGCGAACTGGCGTTGCCGCTGCAGCGCCTGATGGGTCGAGGCTTTGGCCTGCTCCAGACGTCCGAGCGTGTGGTTGACGGTGCGCGCCAGTTGGGCGATCTCGCCGTGGCCGTGCGGTTGCGGGATGCGGATGCTCAGGTCGCTGACGTTGATCGCGGCCAGCTGTGCGCGTATGAGCTGGATCGGGCGCAACGTGCGGCTGGTGATCTTCCATGTCGCCGCGGTGGCCAGGAGGATCAGCAGCGCGATCTGGGCGATCCAGAGCAGTTGGAACGTCCGGGACGGCGCCATGAGCGGGACCATCCGGCCGGCGTAGACCACCGGAGAGGTGGGGGCGGGTGAGAGGCGGACGGCGGCCAGACGCAGGCACTGGCTGCCGCTGTTCTTGTCGCACACCTCGACGTCGGCCTGCGGGTGGTCCGGGGAAGGTCGTACCTGGCTCAGCGGGTCCCGACCGCGCGCCGCGGGAGAAGCGGCGATGACGCGGTGATCGGCTCCCACTACCTGGATCAGGTCGATGCCGGGTGTTTGCGTCTCGATCGTGCCGGTCAGATTCCGGCGCCCGGCCGCGGCGGCGGTGATCCCGGCTTGCTCGCGGGCGCCCGACCAGCCGGGGTCGGCTGACGCCTGCCCGGCGGCTGACGCTCCGACCATGCCCATCGGGACCAGTACGGCGATCGCCGTGGCCAAGGTCAGGACGGTGAGTCGGGCCGGGGTCGAGCGCAGGCGCGGCCGCCGCGGCGATGAGCCCGGACTCATGACGGCATCTCGCCGCTTCGCAGATCGCCCGGCGCGCCGCACGCGTGCGCCAACCTGCCGGGCACTCGGCCGTTCAAGGCTCGCCGGCGGCGGTATTCCTCCTCGTCGATTTCATCGCGGATGAACAGGACGAACAACTGCCGTTCCTGTGGCGAGCAGTCCTGGCACGGGGCCGGTGTCCGCCTGTACAGCGACACCATGGCCAACGCCGCGGCGATGGCCGTGGTGAACAGGATCTGGCTGACGATCAAGGACATGGTTCCCCTCCCGGCGGTGATGATGAAGGCTCGCTCTCCGGGCGGCCTACAGGTCCGGGATGTCGTGGTGGTGGCGCCGGATGTGCGCCGTGAAGGCCCGCATGTATCCGGTCAGAAACTCGGCGACGGACGGCACCTGGATGTCGCCCTCGTCATTGATCAGGCCCTTGGTGAACTGGATGTAGGCCTCGGGCTGACCCAGCACCGGGGAGTTGGTGAAGGACAGGATGGTCTTGAGGTGCTGCTGTGCGACCGCGGTGGAGATCTGGCCGGGTGAGGCCCCGATGATCGCGGACGGCTTGCCGTTCAGCACGTTGGATCCGTAGGGCCGGGTCGCCCAGTCGATGGCGTTCTTCAGCGCGCCCGGTACGGACCGGTTGTACTCGGGGGTGACGAACAGGAGGGCGTCGGAGGCTTTGATCGCATCCTTGAACTCCTGGGCCACGGCGGGGTAGTCCGGGTCGTAGTCGTAGCTGTACAGGGGAAGCTCGCCGATGGGGATCTCCGTGAGGCGGAGTTCCGGCGGCGCGAGACGGCTCAGAGCCAGAGCGAGAGTCCGGTTGATCGACTTCTGGGAAAGACTCCCGACGATGTAACCAACGATGTAAGTCATTGCGTTTCCTTTCAAGAAAAAGAGGCGGGAAGGAGGTCGTGCCGACGAGGTCTTCGGGCTGCCGGCCGCATTGCGCTCACAGCAGTGCCGGGGAACGTCTTGCGCCTGTTCGGTGACGGCGAGACCCCGGGGAATCGCGTTGGCGGAGATGCCGTAGCCGCCCGGTCCATGGGCGAGCCGGCCGCGACGTGGGGGTCCGGAGCCGGATTTGACGACACGTACTCATCAATCGAGGAGGGGTACGTGCCGGTGAGGTTGATCTCGAGGACGCGCGGGGCTAACCCTCGACGAACGCGACCGTCTCGTCGAGGGGCGCCCGGCCCGTACGGACGTATTCCACCGTGACGTCCTCGAACCCGATCGACATGCCACAGAAGAGGATGAGGCCGTCCGGGGGTGACAGGATCTCCGCGACGGTCCTGCGATACACCGACCACGCCATCTGCGGGCAACTGTGCAGCCCTTCGGCGCGCAGCAGCAGCATGACGGTCTGCAGGTACATGCCGACGTCGGCCCATTGGGGCGGGCCCATGTCGCGGTCGATGTAGCAGAACAGGGCGGCGGTCGCGCCGAAACACTGCCAGTTCTCGGCAGCGGCCCTCTGGCGCGCCTCCCAGTCCTCACGCACGATGCCGAGTGCGCTGTAGCGCTCCTGGCCGAAGGCGGATCGGCGCTCGTGGTACGGGGTCTTCAGCGTGGGCGGGTACATCTCGTACTCCCGCTCGTCCCAGGGGTCGCCTGCGGCCAGGCGCTCGCCGGCGCGCTTCTTGAGCTCGGCCAGCGGCTCGCCGGTCAGCACGTATGCGTGCCATGGCTGGAGGTTCGATCCGGACGGCGCCCAAGCCGCGGCGGACAGCACGCGCTCCAGCACCTCCCTCGGGACAGGCCGGTCGGTGAATCCGCGCACCGCCCGTCGGCTCGTGACTGCCTCATAGACGTCCAAGATCACCTACCTCCTCAATGCATTAATTTCACTACATCCGAGACTGTATCACCTGTGATGGTATCATTCAATACTATCTGGCGACCGTACGAGCCCCGTGCATCGCGGAGGGAATGAATTCAACGCTAGCTGGCGGGGTGCGCAACGGCGCCGCCGGGGCAGAGTGACGACAGTGGCGGCTCTCAAGGCCGGCACACGGGCGCGCTTACGCCTCGCCGTCCGCTGGATAGGCGAACCGGGTCAGCAGATCCCTCAGGAGCTCGGCCTCGCCGGGCCCCAACGCGGCAACCAGGCGCGCGTCCACCGGCTCCGCCGCCACATGGGCCGCATCGAAGAGCTCGACGCCTTGAGGCGTGATCTCCACTGCCCGAACCCGCCGGTCCCCCGGAACGCTCTTGCGGACGGCCAGCCCCTTACGCTCCAGGTCGTCCACGACCCGCATGATTCCGGCCTTGTCCGACCCGGTCGCCGTCGCCAGGTCCCGCTGCACCGTGGGCCCGCGCTCGATCAGTACGATCAGCACGGCAAAATGCCGCAACTCTATGCCGAGTGGTCGAAGCGCCTCTGTCATCACCGTGGCCGCGCGCCAGTGCGCCTGGCGCAGCAGCAGACCGAGAGCGAAAGGTGATGCATCCCCAGAGCGGTCGGTCGCTCTGGGGGGAACGTCGGCAGCCATCAACCCATGCTACCAGATATGCTCTCATTCGATACGGTATCGCGTGAAATTAATGCACGGTCAGAGGGGTTTCGGACTCGACGCGGGTGAGCTTTTCGGGGTTGCGGACGTAGTGGAGGCCGGTGACGCGGGCGTTCTCCACGCGGAAGGCCAGCACGCCGTCGATCACGCCGTCCAGGCGCAGGATGAGCCCGGGGTTGCCGTTGACCGTCGTGGGCTCACCAGTGAAGGTGCCGCCGGCCTTGGCGACACTGCCGGCCAGGTAACTGAGCACCTTGTCGGCGCCGACGACCGGCCGCAGGGCCGCCGCCGTCGCTGACGAAGACGACGTCCGGGGCGAGTACGTTGAGAGTCCCTGCAGATCCCCGGTCGCGAGCGCGGTCCGGAACGAATTCAACGCTGCCCGGGCTTCTTCCGGGGAAGCCGGTGTGCGCGGCCGGCGAGCGTCGACGTGCCGGCGGGCGCGGTATCGGCCATGTCCGGCGCGGTGAGCAGGGGCTCGGGCAGCCAGGGGCCCGACGTAGGCCTCCTTGCGCCGTTTGAGGGTGAGTGCCTGCCGGGCCGTGATCCGCACCAGGTAGGCGCGCTGGTCCTGCACCTGCGCCAGGCCGACCTTGACCCACCGCAACCAGGTCTCCTGGAGGACGTCCTCGGTGCCAGCCGCCGACCACGACCACCTCGACGTTCCCGTCCATGATGCCTCCCTCGCGTTATGGACTCGGCATGGAGACACCAGCCACGCATCCGGCGTAACGGCCTGCGGATGAGACATAGCGCACATCGGACGCGGCGGAAACGCCCCTGCGCGGCCGGCCTCCTGGCGGTCATGCTCCTATGGAGAAGATCGCGACAGGTAGGACGATGGAGGAAGACACAGTGAAGCGCATCGGCATCATCGGGGTGGGCGAGATCGGCCGAGCCATCGTGGCGGGCCTGTGTGAGGGAGCCGACCGGTCCCCCGAAGTGTTCCTCTCCCCCCGGGGAGCCGGCACGGTCGCGGCGCTGTCCGAGCGCTACGAGAGCGTGCGGGTGTGCGCCGGCAACCAGGAAGTGGTGGACGGCTCCGAGGTGGTGATCATCGCCGTACGCCGCCAGGACCGGCACGAAGCGCTGGCCGGGCTGAGGGTGGACGGCGACAAGGTGGTGGTCAACGTGATGGCCGGGGTCGGCAACGACGACCTGCGCCGGACCCTTGCCACAGACGCCCCGCTGGTACGGGCCATCCCCCTGCCCACCGTACGCGAACGCCGCTCCGTCACGGTGACGTACCCGTCGCACCCGGTGGTGAACTCCCTCTTCGAGCACCTGGGCGGGGTGCTCCCGGTCGCGGACGAGGCGGCCTTCAACGTCTTGTCCGCGCTGACGGGAACGCTGACCACCCACTACTCGTATCTCGCCACGCTCACGTCGTGGACTGTCGGTCACGGCATCGACCCCGACGAGGCGGACCGCTACGTCCGCGGCCTCTTCCAGGGCGTCGGCCGTTCCCTGAGCGACGAGACCCGTTCGCTGCACCAGCTCGCGGCCGACCACGAGACCCCGAACGGGAACAACGAACGCATCCGCACCACCTGGTTCACCCCGGCCAACGCCGAAGCCCTCAACAAGGCCCTCGACGACCTCCTCGCCGATCTCTGAAGCCCGGTGAGCTCACCGCTGTCCGCCGGTCGCCACCAGCTCCCCGGCGAAGTGGCACGCGGCCAGTTGCCCGCCCGGGGTCTCGGCGAGCTGCGGCTCCTGCTCGGCGCAGATCGTCCGCTCCGGATGGGCCAGCGGGCCGATCGGGCAGCGCGTACGGAAACGGCAGCCCGACGGCGGGCTCTTCGGGCTGGGCAGGTCGCCGGTGAGCACGATGCGCTCGCGGCCGCGCACCGTGGTGTCGGGCACCGGCGAGGACGACATGAGCGCGACCGTGTACGGATGCTGCGGAGCCGCGTAGACCGCCTCGACCGGGCCGGTTTCGACGATCTTGCCGAGATACATGACGGCGACCCGGTCGGACAGGTGCCGCACGACCGAGAGGTCGTGCGCGATGAACAGGTACCCGAGGCCGAGCTCGTCGCGCAGCGACTCCAGCAGGTTGATGATCTGCGCCTGGATCGACACGTCCAGTGCCGACACCGGCTCGTCGCAGATCAGCACCTGGGGTTGGACGGCCAGCGCGCGGGCGATGCCGATGCGCTGGCGCTGCCCGCCGGAGAAGGCGTGCGGGTAGCGGTCCAGGTGCGACTCGTTCAGGCCGACCCGCCGGATGAGCGCGTCCGCCTCCGCTGCCCGTTCGGCGACCGGCACGCCACGCATGTCGAGCGCCTCGTCGAGCGACTGCCTGATCGTGCGGCGCGGGTTGAGCGACGCGTACGGGTCCTGGAACACGTACTGCACCGTGGAGCGCAACGCCCGCGCGCCGGCCGGGGAGAACGCGTCGACGCTGTCGGAACCGACGCGGACCGTGCCCGCGGCCGGCCGGTTGATCCCGACGACCGTCCTGGCGAGGGTCGACTTGCCGCACCCGGACTCGCCGACCAGGCCCAGCGTCTCCCCGCCGGCGACCGTCAGGCTCACCCCATCCACTGCGTACACGGGCTGCGAGCGGCCGAGCAGGCTTCTGCGGCCGGAGGCGACGTCGACCCGGAGGTTCTCCACGCTCAGCAGCGGGGTTCGGGCCTGTTCGGCCCGCGCGGCCGGGTCGGCGGTGACGAGCGTGAGCGGCGGTATGGGCGTGCCCTGATGGGTCACCCAGCAGGCGGCGGCGTGCCCTGGCGTGGCCAGGGGCAGCAGCTCGGGAACCGCGGCGCGGCAGCGGTCCTCGGCCAGCCGGCAGCGCGGGTGGAACGAGCACCCGGGCGGCAGCGCGGCGGGGTCCGGCGGGGCGCCGGGGATCGCCGGCAGCCGGTTGCCGCCCGCGGTGTCCATCCGCGGCATGGCCTTGAGCAGGTCGGCGGTGTACGGATGCTCCTGCCGCGCGAAGATCGTCTCGACCGGTCCCCGCTCCACGACCCGGCCGCCGTACATGACGACGACGTCGTCGCACATCTCGGCGACCACGCCCATGTCATGGGTGATCATGAGTACGGCGATGCCCAGCTCGTCGCGCAGCTGCTTGAGCAGGCGCAGGATCTGCGCCTGGATGGTGACATCCAGGGCCGTGGTCGGCTCGTCGGCGATCAGCAGCGACGGCGAGCCCGCCAGCGCGATGGCGATCACGGCGCGCTGGCGCATGCCGCCGGAGAACTGGTGCGGGTAGTCGTCGATCTTGCGTTCGGCGTCCGGGATCCCGACCTGCCGGAGCAGTTCGAGGGCCCGTGCGCGGGCCGCGCGCTTGCCCGTGCCGTGCACGGTGAGGGCTTCGACGATCTGCGCGCCCACCGTGAGGACCGGGTTGAGCGCGGACTGCGGGTCCTGGAACACCATCGCGATCTCGGCCCCGCGGATGCGGCGCATCTCCTCCTCGGACAGCCCGAGCAGGTCGCGGCCGCCGAAGCGGATCTCGCCGGCGGCGATCCGGCCCGGTTGGGGCACCATCCGCAGGATCGAGCGGGCGGTCACCGACTTGCCCGAGCCGGACTCGCCGACCACGCCGAGGATCTGGCCCGGTCGCAGGGTGAGATCGACGTCGTTGACGGCGTGGACGATCCCCGCGCCGGTCGCGAACTCGGTGCGCAGCCCGCGGACCTCGAGCAGGACATCCGCGTCGGGACGCGCCGGGGCCGCCGGCGCGACGCCGTGGGGGTGAGTGGTCATTTGCGCAGCACCGCCTTGTTGAGCGCGTTGGACAGTAGGGTGAACGCCAACGCGAGGAGCAGCAGCACCAGGCCAGGGCCGAGCACGTACGCGGGGTGCACCTCGATGTAGCGGGCGCCGACGTTGAGCATCGCGCCCAGCGACGGGACGGGCGGCTTGATGCCGAGACCCACGATGCTCAGGCCGGACACGATGAAGATCGCGACCACCATGTAGACGGCGGCGCCGACGACGATCGGGTCCATGATGTTCGGCAGCACGTGCCGCACCAGCACGGTGCGCTTGCGCACGCCGAGCACCTTGGCGGCCAGCACGTACTCGCGTTCCTGCTCGACCTGGAGCCCGGCCCGCGACAGCCGTCCGAACCCGGGAAGGCCGCTGATCAGCACGGCCACGAACAGCGAGAGCCAGCCCGTGCCGAGCACGAGGACGACGCTCATGCCGAGCACCAGCCCCGGGAAGCCGAGGATGATGTCGAGCGCGCGCTGCATCGCGGCGCCGAGCAAGCGCGAGACCACGCCGGTGAGCCCCATGAGCGTCCCGATGACGGCGCTCACCGGCACCGCGGCCAGGATCAGGCTCAGATCCGTACGAAGGCCGTAGATCGTACGGGCGAGGATGTCGCGGCCCAGCTCGTCGGTGCCCATCCAGTGCGCGGCCGAGGCACCGGCCAGCGAGTCGCCGCTCTGGTCGTCGTACCCGCCGGGGAACAGCACCGGCGCCAGGAGGGCGACCGCGACGAGGGCCAGCAGCAGCCCGGCGCCGAACGCGCCGCGCGGGGTGCGCAGCGCAGTGAGGTACTGCCTCAGCGCCCCAGCGCCGGGCCGGCGCGGCACCGCCGGCGCGGGGGTGCCGGGTGCGGTGACGGTGGTGGTCATGGTTTCACGCTCCCAACCTGACGCGGGGGTCCAGGACCGCCATGGCGATCTCTGTGAGCAGCTGCACGACCACCGCGATCAGCACCGTGCCGACGATGATCACCTGTACGAGGTTGTAGTCCGCGCTGAGCACGCCCGAGACCCCGAGCTGCCCGATCCCGTTCCTCGCGAAGATCATCTCGATGACGACGGCGCCGGCCAGCATGTCGCCGAACCGCATGCCGATCGTGACGGCGGCGGGCCCGAGGCTGTTGCGGACGACGTGGCGCAGGGTGATCCACCTTCGTGGCACGCCCTTGGCCACGGCGAGGTCGACGTAGTCCTGCCGCCACGCGTTGTCCATCGAGGACTGGACGAGCATGGCGACGTGGCCGCCCATCGGCACCGCCATCGCCACCGCGGGCAGGATCAGGTACTGCAGGCCGATCACCGGGTCGTCCAGCACCGCGACCTCCCCGCTGATCGGCAGCAGGCGGAAGACCACCCCGAACAGGATGATCAGCAGCAGGCCGAACAGGAAGGGCGGCATCGCCAGGAGCACGGTGTTGCTCGCGTCCGCGGTGAACCGGGACAGCCGCGAACGCGCCGACCCGGCGAAGATCCCGAGCCCCAGCGAGACCGCGACCAGGAGGATCGTGGCCGCGACGGTCAGTTCGAACGTGCTCTCCACCCTGCTGCCGATCAGCTCGGCGACCGGGCGCTTGAACTGCAGCGACTGGCCCAGGTCGCCGGTGAGCAGCCCGCCCATCCAGTGGACGTACTGCTCGGCCAGGGGGCGGTCCAGCCCCATCTCGACGCGGATCGCCGCGACCTGCTCCGCGGTGGCCTCCGGCCCCGCCGCGATGGCGGCCGGATCACCGGGCCCCAGGCGGGGCAGGAGGAAGGCGATGGCGGTCGTCGCCACCAGGACGAGCAGGACCGACGGCAGGCGCCGGATCAGGAAATGGATCATGCTCGGCCTCGTTCACCGGGTGAGGTAGGCGGCGCGCATGGAGCGGCCGTAGCGGCTGACCAGGATGTCCCTCGCGGCGTCCGCGCGCACGACCGTGGCCGGCACGATGGCGATGGTCTGGAGGAAGGCGGCGTCGAGCAGGTACTGCGAGAGGTCCTTCAGCCGCTGCGCCGTCTCGCTCTCGTCGGCGCCGTCGATCAGCGCCTGCGCCCGCTCGCGGTAACCGGCGTCGGCGTAGTTCGAGGTGTTCTTGGCCGGTCGCAGGTCCGGATATCCGTACAGCGAGAGTGCCGGCGGCAGCTTGGCCACCGCGGTCCAGGTCAGGAACGCGGGCCCCAGCTTGCCGGCGATCCTGCGCGGCTCGAACTCCGCGGGGGGCAGTTCGAGCGCCGACGGCCGGAGGCCGACGTCCGTCAGGTTGCGGGACACGATCTCGATCACGTTGCGCGGCACCGGCAGCGCGTGGACGGCGATCTCGACGCGGGCCCCGGCCGCCCCGGCGTCCTCGATCATCTTCTTCGCGCGGTCCGGCTGGTAGGCGTAGGTGGCGGCGAGCTCCGCGGGGTAGCCGGTCGCGTCCTCGCTCCACGGCAGGCTGGGCGTCGTGCCCACCCCGCCGAAGACCTGCTGGTTGATGCGCTGGCGATCGATCGCGTAGCCGATGGCCCGGCGCACCTCGGGCTTGTCGAAGGGCGCCTTGGTGACGTCGAAGCCCAGCGCGTACACGAGCCCGTGGTTGAGGTCGAGGTGGAACTTCTTGTCGTCGACGACCGTCTTGGCGTCCTGGATGTTGAGCCCGTTCGCCAGGTGCGCGCGGCCTGAGCGCAGCGCCGCCAGCTGGGCGGTGGAGTCGCCGATGACCGTGAGCTCGATGCCGTCGAGGTAGGGCAGCCCCTGCTCCCAGTACGCGTCGTTGCGCGTCATCTTGATCTCCGTGCCGGCCTTGTAGCCGGACCAGAGGAACGGTCCCGTGCCGATGACCTTCGACCCGTCCGCGAGCCCCTTGTAGCTCTCGCGGTCGATGATCGGTGTCGAGTCGAGGATGTCCAGCACCACTTCCTGGAGCGGCCGCGGCGAGGTGATCGTGACCTCGTGCTGGCCGGTGGCGCTCGCCTTCCAGCCCTTCATCGCGCCGCCGAGCGTGGCCAGGCCGTCGCCCGCCATCTCGCGTTCGAGGGTGAACACGACGTCTTCCGCGCCGAAGGCACGGCCGCCGTGGAACTTGACGCCCTCGCGCAGCGACAGCACCAGCGTCCGGTTGTCGTCCCGCAGCTCCCACTTCGTCGCCAGCAGGGGCTGCGGCTTGTTGTCCTGGTCGACCATGACCAGCGTCTCCAGGACGTTGCGGTTCCAGAAGATGTTGCCGGGGCGGCCGGTGAAATAGGCCGCGGGGTCCGGCGGCGCGGCGACCGTGGCGACCAGGGTCCCGCCGCGGGTCGGGCCGCTCACCGCGCCGGCCGTCTTGCTCTCGTTCACCGCGGAGCGGCATCCGGCCAGGCCGGCCGCACCGAGGACGGCCAGCCCGCTGAGGAGCGTCCGGCGCGACAGGGCCGAAGCACCGGGGATGGAATCGACGTGGCGATTACTGGGGTACATCGCTGCACCACCTCACTTACTTTCTCTCGGGCCGGGGGGGAAGACCCGGTTGATCACTCCTCGTGAACCTTGATCGACGTCGTGCCACGGATGTCCGCGCAGGAGAATCCGATGGAGACTTCGAACGTTCCAGGCTCGACCGCCCAGTCGTGCCGTGCCACGTCCCAGTGCTGGAAGGCCTGGGGAGGCAGCGGGATCTCGGCGGTGAGCGTTTCGCCGGGTTCGCCGCGCACGACGGCGAACCCGGCCAGCCAGCGGGCGGGGCGGTCGACGCTCGAACCGGGCCGCGCCAGGTAGACCTGCAGCACCTGCTTGCCCGGCCGCGAACCGGTGTTGCGCACGGAGACCCGTACGGCCGCGTCCGGTCCGCTGTGGACGTCGACGAGCTCCCAGGACGTGTAGCCGACGCCGTGCCCGAACGCGTACGCGGGCTCGACCCCGGCGCGCAGCCACGCGCGGTAGCCGACATGGACCCCTTCGCCGTACTCCAGCCGGCCGTCCACGGGCGCCGTGTCCAGCACCGGAACGTCCTCGCCGCAGTCCGGCCACGTCATCGGCAACCTGCCGCCGGGCTCGGCGTGACCGAGGAGCACGTCCGCGAGCGCGGCGCCGGACTCCTGCCCGCCGAACCACGTCACGAGCACCGCCGCGACGTCATGGCGCCACGGCAGCAGCACGGGGGCGCCCGCGTTGACCACGACGACGGTGTTCGGGTTCTCCGCGGCGACCGCCCGCACCAGGTCGTCCTGCCCGTCGGGCAGCGACAGGTCCGCCCGGTCGAAGCCTTCGCTCTCGGTCTGCGAGCTGGTGCCGACCACGACGATCGCGACGTCGGCGGCCCTGGCCTGCTCGCGGGCGACGGCGAGCTCATCGGCCGGGGACCGCCGCGGTGCCCGGGAGCGGATCGCGACGGCCGAGCCGGACTTCGGCATCCGCTGCCGCAGCAGCACCTCGACCGGCCTGCCCGCTTCGAGCGGCACGTCGAACGTGCGCACGGGCGGCGTGAGGATCTCCGCGCCCGGGCCGTCGTGCGTCGGCCGTACGTCGTCGTCCAGCAGGGTCCGGCCGTCGACGGCGAACACGATCCGGCCCGCCCCGCTGAGGCCGAGCTGCCACGTGCCCGAGACGTCCGGGACGATCCGGGTGGTCAGCTCGACGGTGGTGGCCTCCGCGGGCACGTCGGCGCCGAGCCGTACGAGAGCGGCGCTCCGGCGATCCTCGCGCGTCACCTCGGCGCCCGTGTCGTCGAGCCAGCGGATCAGCACGGGCGCGCCGAGCATCCCGGGCGGCACCGGAGCGGGGTCGCCTTCGAGGTAGCTGCCGGCGGTGTAGGTCACCTGGACGCCGGGCGGCAGGGCGGCTTCGAGCCCGTCCAGCGGGGACACGACGTGGGTGGGCCGCACTTCGGCGCTGCCGCCACCCTGGATGCGCGGGCTGCCGGCCAGCTCGCCGAACACGGCGACGCGGCGCAGGCGCTCCGGCGCGAGCGGCAGCAGGTCGTCGGAGTTGTGCAGCAGCACGGTCGCGTCCGCGCCGGCGGCGTGCAGCTCACTGCGTACGTCGACGGTGACCGGCGTGCGGGTCACCGGCACCGAGTCGAGGGCGCCGAGCCGGGCGGCGAGCCGCAGGAGGTTCTTCACCTTCGCGTCCACCGCGGCTTCGCTGACCAGGCCGTCGGTGACGGCCTGCACCAGCGCGGCGCCCCACGGTCCGCCGGGGCCCGGCATGGTGAGGTCGAGGCCCGCCGAGGCGGCGGGCGCCACCGAGCGGGCGGCGTGCCAGTCGGACATGACGAGCCCGTCGAAGCCCCAGTCCGTGCGCAGCGGGCTGTCGAGCAGCTCGTTCTCGGTCATCGCGGTCCCGTTGACGGCGTTGTACGACGCCATGACCAGCCACGGCCGTTCATCACGGACGATGTGCTCGAACGGGGCGAGATACACCTCGCGCAGCGTGCGCTCGTCGAGGCGGACGTCGACGGTGGCGCGTTCGGTCTCCGAGTCGTTGGCGACGTAGTGCTTCACGGTCGCCGCCACGCCGTGCCGCTGGAGCGTTCCGACCAGCGCGCCGGCGAGCCGGGCGGTCAGGACCGGATCCTCCGACCACCACTCGAAATGGCGGCCGGCGAGCGGGCTGCGCTGGAGGTTCGCCGTGGGGCCCAGCACCACGTCGACGTCCTTGCGGGTGGCCTCCGCGGCGAGCACGCGCCCGGTCGCGGCGGCGCGGTCGACGTCCCAGCTCGCCGCGATCGCGGTCGGGCACGGCAGGCACGCCGACGGGGAGCCGTTGTCCCATTCCGGGCCGCGCACTCCGGCGGGCCCGTCCGACACGTTGATCTCGCGCAGCCCGATGGCCGGCTCCGCGTACGTGCGCCAGTGGGACTCCCCCGTCAGCAGCCGTACCTTCCGCGGGAGGTCGAGCTTGCCGACCAGGGCGTCGAGGTGCTCCTCGAGTCGGTCGTTCACCGGTCCTCCTTGATGATGAGTCGCTCGAGGTAGGCGGCCATGCGTCCGGGGAGGTCCATGGTGGGGTCGAGCAACCACTGGATCTGGAGCCCGTCCATCACGGCGATCATCTCGCCGGCCAGGACTACCGCGTCGAGCGTGTCCGGGAGCCGGCCCAGCTCCTGGTCGCGGCGGATGCGCTCGGCCACGCGCTCACGAACGCGGGCGTAGCGGCGCAGGAAGAACTCGCGGGCGGGGTGGCCCGGCTCGATGCTCTCCGCGGACTCCACGGCGTACAGACGCATCGCCGTCGGATCCTCGACGTTGTGGCGGCACAGCGAGATCAGCGCGTCCGCGACGGACATCTCCTGGAACATCGCGTCCATGTGGTCGCGGCTGTCCTCGTCACGACGTTCGAGGGCCGCGAGCAGCAGCTCTTCCTTGTTCTTGAAGTGGTGGATCAGGCCGGGCTGGGAGATGCCGACCCGGGCCGCGATGTCGGCGAGCGAAACACCCCGGTAACCGCTGTCGCCGAACATCTCGGTGGCGACCCTGAGGATCTCCTCCCGCCGCACCCCTGGCGGCCTGCGGTTACGCACCGATGGTGCCACTCCTGACAAGAGATTCTCCTTGCGTTCTCGCGGTTTCGGCAGACCTTACCGAGTACTCGGTAAGGTACGCTACCCCCCAATTCAGTAACGGGAGGATGACCATGACGTATCGCCCGAATTTCCTGGTGGTGGTCGCGGACCAGCTGAGGGCCGACGCGGTGGGCGCCTTCGGAAGCCCGTCCGCGCGCACTCCGAACCTCGACCGCCTCGCCGCGACAGGCACCGCCTTCACCAACGCCTACGCGCAGCATCCGGTGTGCTCGCCGAGCCGCGCCTCGTTCCTGTCCGGCTGGTATCCGCACACGGCGGGGCACCGCACGTTCGGGACGCCGCTGCGCGCCGACGAGCCGAACTTCCTGCGCACGCTCAAGGAGAACGGCTACCACGTGGCCTGGGCCGGGGATCGCGGCGACACGTTCGGCCCCGGCGCGACCGAGCTCAGCGTCCACGAGCACGGCTTCGGCACGCGGCCGACCAGCGGCCGATGGGCGGGTGGCGCCAAAGGGGCCGTGGAGCTCCCGCGGATGGCGTCCGAGGTCGATCCCGACCTGTGGGACCGCCTCTACTACCACGGCCGCGTGGCCGACGACAGCGACATCGACTTCGACGAGGCCGCCGTGCGCACCGCCGAGGAGTGGCTCGCCGACCCGCCGGACGGGCCGTGGGTGCTGTTCGCGCCGCTGGTCGCGCCGCACTGCCCGTTCCGTGCCCCCGAACCGTGGTTCTCCCTGCACGATCGCGACTCCGTGGGCGACCCGGTGTCGGGCAGCGGCCCCGAACCCGCCTACCTGCAGGGGATCCGCGACTACTACGGCACGGACCGCGCGACGCCCGAGGTGTGGCGGGAGCTCCGGGCCACCTACCAGGGCATGGTCTCGCGGCTCGACGCACATGTCGGCCGCCTGCTCGACGGCGTGGATCGTACGGGTGCGGCCGAACGTACCGTGACGGTGTTCTTCTCCGACCACGGCGAGTACCTCGGCGACTTCGGCGTGGTCGAGAAGTGGCCGTCGGCGCTGCACAGCTGCATCACCCGCGACCCGGTGATCATCAGCGGCGGCGGGCTGCCGGCGCACGGCGCGGTCGACGCCATGGTGGAGCTGATCGACGTCTTCCCGACCGTGCTCGATCTCGCCGGGGTCGAGCACGGACATCATCACTTCGGCCGCAGCCTGCTTCCGGTGCTGCGCGATCCCGCCGTGGGGCACCGCGAGTACGCGTTCAGCGAGGGCGGCTTCCTCGTCGAGGAGGAGCCGAAGTTCGAGCACAGCGGCTTCCCGTACGACCGCAAGACGGCGCTGCAGCACGAGCGGCCGATGACCGTGGGCAAGGCCGCCGCCGTCCGCGACGAACGCTGGACGTACGTGTGGCGCCTGTACGAGCCCGCCGAGCTCTACGACCGGTCGGCCGACCCGCACGAGGCGCACAACCTCGCCGGGCGCCCCGACCTGGCCGACGTCGAGGCCCGGCTCTCCGGCGTGCTGCTGCGCTGGCTGGTGGAGACCGCGGACACCTTGCCCGAGCAGGCGGACACCCGGATGCCCGACGTCGACCTCCCCACCCCGGGCGCCCGCTCGGCGAAGTGCCGGACCCCGGGCGGCACTTCGGGCGGCGCTTCGGGCGGCACTTCGGGCGGCACTTCGGGCGGCGTGGCATGAGCGGCCGGGGATTCGGGCCGGACAGCCTGCTCGCCGACATCCTGGACCACGCCGAGGCCCGCGGCGTCATCCAGCGCGCTCTGCCCGGCGTCGTGAACTCTCCCCTGCTCATACAGCTGCGCCGCCGCACCCTCGGCAAGATCACGGCCGCCGGTCCGTACGCCCGGCTCTCCCCCGCACAGCTCGACGACCTGTGGCGCGAGCTCGCCGCGCTCGACGCCGGCGACCCGGGCGTGCGCTCCGACCCGCCTGCGATCGCGCCGGACCCCCACTACGAGCCGGCCGGTACGCCGCGCGGCTCGGCCGGCGTGCTCTCCGCACCCGCCACGGGCGAAGTGTGGGCGACCTGGGAGCTCGCCCTCGCCGGGCCGCACCACGGCAACCCGTTCGTCGACGTCGACCTGCGCGCACGCGCGACAGCCCCCGACGGGTCGACGCGCCGGCTCGGCGGCTTCTACGACGGCGACGGGATCTGGCGCGTCCGGCTGCTGCCCGACCAGGCCGGACGCTGGGTCGTCACGACGGAGGCGACCACGCCCTCCCTCGACGGCGTCACCGTCGAGCTCACCGCGGCGGCCGGCGCCGGTCGCGGGCCCGTCCGGGTGGCGGACCGCCATCACTTCTCGTACGCGGACGGCACGCGTCACCTGCCACTCGGCACGACCGCGTACGCCTGGACCCACCAGAGCGAAGCGCTGCAGGAACAGACCCTGCGCACGCTGGCCGAGTCGCCGTTCACCAAGATCCGGATGGGGATCTTTCCCAAGTCGTACCTCTTCAACGCCAACGAGCCGCCGCTCTACCCGTTCGAGCCGGACGGCGACGGAGGGTGGGACCACACCCGCTTCAACCCCGCCTACTTCCGCGCTTTCGAGCGCCGGATCACGGATCTCGCCGCGATCGGCGTCGAAGCCGATGTCATCCTGTTCCACGCCTACGACCGCTGGGGCTTCTCGGACATGGGCACCGCCGCGGACGACCGCTATGTCCGGTACGTCGTTCGGCGATTGTCGGCATTGCCGAACGTCTGGTGGTCGCTCGCGAACGAGTACGACCTGCTGTTCTCGAAGACCGTCGACGACTGGGAGCGGCTGGCCGCGATCGTCGTCGAAGAGGACCCGGTCGGGCACCTGCTCTCGATCCACAACTGCTTCCGCTTCTACGACTACGGCCGGCCGTGGATCACTCACGCGAGTGCGCAGCGCATCGACGTGTACCGCACCGCCGAGAACACCGACCAGTGGCGTGAACAGTGGGACAAACCCGTCGTCATCGACGAATGCGCCTACGAAGGAGACATCGACCAGGGGTGGGGCAACATCACCGGTGAGGAGATGACCCGGCGGTTCTGGGAGGGCGCGGTACGCGGCGGCTATGTCGGGCACGGGGAGACCTACCTCAACGACCGCGAAGAGCTGTGGTGGTCGAAGGGCGGCGAGCTCGTCGGCTCGAGCCCGGATCGGATCGCCTTTCTCAGACGGATCATCGAGGAGTCGCCGACCGGGGTGCTCGACCCGCTGCCGAGCGACTGGGACACCCCTTGGGGCGGGGTGGCGTCGCGTTACCTGATCGCCTACTTCGGCTTCAACCGGCCGTCGTATCGCGATGTCACGATGGAGCCCGGCACGGTCTGGACGGTCGACGTGATCGACACGTGGAACATGACCGTCGAAACGCTGCCCGGCACGTACTCGGGCAGCTTCCGGGTCCCTTTGCCGGCGCGCCAGTACATGGCGATCCGATGCGTCGCCACCGACGCCGACCAGCCTGCGGGACCGCGCGATACTGCGCTGGAGATGAATGGCCGTGGCGGGACCGGAGAGGACGAGCATGCGCGGGTGCCGGCAGGCTGACGTACGCATTTCGGTGCTGGACACCTCACCGATCGTTCAGGGGTCCACACCGAGGCAGGCGCTGCACAACACGGTGGATCTCGCGAAGCTGGCCGACGCGCTGGGCTTTCACCGCTACTGGGTCCCCGAGCATCACGGCATGCGCGGCGTCGCCGGCTCCGCCCCCGCCGTCCTCATCGGCCACCTCGCCGACGCCACGCGCCACCTGCGCGTCGGCGCGGGCGGGGTGCTGCTGCCCAACCACGCGCCGATCGTGGTGGCCGAGCAGTTCGGCACGCTGGCCGCCCTCCACCCGGGACGGATCGACCTCGGTCTGGGCCGTGCCCCGGGCGGCCCTCGGCCGGCCGTGGAAGCGGTCCGTCCCGAGCGGGACCGGACCGCGAAAACCTTCCGCCAGCAGCTCGACGAGCTCCGGGCCTACCTAGATCCGCCCCAGGACGCACAGGTCAAGGCGATTCCCGTCCTCGGCGGCAACGTACCGTCGCTGTGGCTGCTCGGCTCCACGACCAGCAGCGCCGACCTCGCCGCCGAACTCGGCCTGCCCTATGCCTTCGCCCACCACATCAACGCGCAGATGGCGGTGGACGCCATGCGCAGCTACCGGGAGCAGTTCCGCCCCTCGGACCGTGCCGCGACACCGACGACGCTGGTCAGCGTGTCCGTCATCGCCGCCGATGACGACGAACGCGCCGAATGGCTCGCCGGGTCCACCCGCTTGAAGGTGCTCAGCCGGGTCCGGGGAAACCGCATCCTGCTGCCGAGCCCCGAGGACGCGGCAGCGTATCCCTACACCGACGACGATCGCGCCGAAATCGCCGCCCGCTCGGACGGCGTCCTGGTCGGAGGCCCGGCCACGGTGATCGAGCACCTGCAATCGGTGCTCGACGCCACCGGCACCGACGAGCTCATGATCACCACTCCCCTCTACCACCACGCGGATCGCCGCCGGTCCTACGAGCTGATCGCCTCCATCTCCGACCGGCTCCGCCCGAGCGCGAAACTACTAACCCGGCGCCGGTCTCGCCCCAGGTCCGTGCCGCCGCCTACCGGGCGCTCGCCTCACGGCCGGGAGTCGTCGACCTCGCAGGGCATGATCAGGGCGTGCCGAACCAGCCGGAGAGTGCTTCGCGCAGGGCGGGCGCGGCGGTGCCGGTGGGTTCGTCGATGGTCGCGGCCCAGGCGATGTGGGCGTCCGGGCGGATCAGCAGGGCGTCGGCCGGCCGAAGGGCGGTCTTGGCGGTGTGGATGTCGACGCGATGCTGCCAGTCTTGGGCGGTTTCGCGCAGGTCCGGGCGGTCGGCGAGGTCGAGCAGGATCGGCCGGGCGGGGTGCAGGAGTTCGGCCACGCTGGTCTTGCCCTGGCCGGTGTGGAGGGTGAGGTCGGGGGCGAAGGCGCCGGCGAGGGGGTGGTGGTCGGAGCCGGGCATCGGGTAGCGGATGTCGGTGCCGGCGACCAGCGCTCCCATGCGGCGCAGCGGCTGCTCGTCGGTGAGGAGTTCCTGGAAGACCTCCCGCAGTGCTTCGGCGGCCGCGTCGTGCCCGCGCCGTAGTGCCACCTGGGCTCGGGTGTGCAGCATGGTACGGGCGCCGGCGAGGTGGCGTTCGCTGTGGTAGGTGTCCAGCAGGCCGGTCGGCGCCCGGCCGTGGAGGTCCACGGCCAGTTTCCAGGCCAGGTTGACGGCATCCAGCATGCCGGCATTGAGCGCCACCCCGGTGGCGGGGAACAGGTGCGCCGCATCGCCGGCCAGCAGGATCCGCCCCTCACGGTAGCGCTCGGCCTGCCGGGCCTTGAACGTGAAGCGCGACAGCCGGAGCGCCTCTCCCACGGGCAGCTCCACGCCGAGCACGCGACGGACGCTGTCCTGCAGTTCGGCGACCGTCATCGGGACGTCGTCGTCGTACTCGGTGCTCTCGTCCTCGATGGTGTAGAGCGAGACGGTCTGGGAGCCGGGCGAGGAGCCGACGCCGAACAGACCACGGTCGGTCCGGGTGAAACCCGCGCGGACAGTGCCGAAGCCGGGCACGTCGAGATCGCCGTTGCCGAGCACGGTCACCTTCTCGGGCAAGGTGACCTGGGCCAGCCGGTTGACCTCCGGATAGATGGTGCCGGGAAAGCCGATGCCGGCCCAGTCGCGGACCCGGCTGCGCGCGCCGTCACAGCCCACCAGGTAGCGGGCGATCACCCGGTACGGCCCGTCCGGGCCGTGCACGTCCACGCTCACCGCGGCCTCGTCCTGGCTCACCCCGGCCACCTCGTGCCCGCGGCGGACGTCGACGCCGAGCTCGCCGGCGCGTTCGTCGAGCAGCCGCTCAAGCAGCTGTTGCGGGAGCGGCAGGGCGTGCAACGGGGGATCCGCCAGCTGGGTGAAGTCCAGGTGCACACCGCCGAAGGGGAAGCGGGGAGCCGGAACAGGGCCGGTGCAGGCCGCTTCGAACCGTTCCAGCAAGCCCCGGTAGCGCAGCAACTCCAGGATCTGCCCGCCGAGACCACCTGCCTTCGGAGTGTCCCGGCGGTGCGGATGCCGCTCCAGCACCAGTGGTCGCACCCCGGCCAAGCGCAGCTCGGCGGCCAGCATCAGGCCGGTCGGACCGGCGCCCACAATGATCACATCTGCGTTCGTCATCGGGTGACTCCTTCACAATCCGTCGTTGTCAGTGACACACGCATCTCGTTACTCCCTGTTTCTGCAGGTTCTGGACGATTCAGCTTTCGACGTCGTCGGCGACGGTGGAGGTCGGGATGCTGAGGATGCCGTCGAACGCGTCGAGGACGGGAGTGTGCAAGTAGGCGCTTTGTATCCGGATGCGATCGGGACCCGGGGCAACGGCCTCTCGGCGTGCCCGGCGGAGGTCGGCGATGCTGAGCCCCAGGCCGGCATCCGCGAAGGCGGCTTCGACGCTTCCCGGCTCGGGCGCCTCCAACGCCGTGTTGTCGATGGCGAAACCGAAGCGCGCGTTCTCGTCGGGGCGCATGTCGGCTGTGTGCCCGGTGGTGCTCGTCAGGCCGAGGGCGAAGTACTCATCGCCGAGTACGCGCTGCAGGTGCTGTCCCATCGGGAGCCCCGTGAGGTGACCGTTGAAGGAGATCGGCACCTTCTGGAGGTGGGCGTTGTGAGCCGCCAGCACGATGCGGGCCCCGGGCTCGAGGCGCTCCAGGTGCCACAGGACCGACCCGGCCATGTAGACGTCGCGGGCCGAAGTGTCGGCGGTCAGCCCGTTTCCGGCGTACAGGCCGGCCATGGCACGGAAGCCGTAGTCGGCGTGGCAGGCGGCCTCGATGCGACGCAGGGCGATGTCATAGCTGTGCTGATCGCCATGGGAGACGTACAGCGCTTCGACAGCGCGGAACCGGATGAGCAGGCGCATCAGGACAGCGCTGAGAGCGTCCTGCTCGGCAGTGGCCAGGCGCGTCCAGGCCGGCGCGGCCGAGGCCGCGGAGGCACCGGCGAACGACGCGGCCATCCGCATCGCCGCCTGGACCGCCGGGAGGGTTTCGGGATCGATCTCGCGGAGGTAGTCGGCGACCGGGGCCAGCGCGGGAAGCAGGGATCCACCGGCCGCCGGGATGTCGATCCCGGCGAAACGTACCGGCACCCCGGCTGTGGCGTTGTGCCGGCGCATCCAGCGCAGCGGCTCATCGACTCCCACGGGGATCGCCTTGGCGAGATGGGCCGACAGATCATCATCCGTCCCCTCCCCCTGGGCCCAGGCGTCAAGGGGGAAGCCTTCGCTGAAGCCGTACTCGAAGGCCAGGACGGTGAAACCGCAGTGTTCGACCAGGAACCGCAGGATGCGCCGGCGCATGAGTGCGAACTCGTTGATGAAGTGGGAGTTCTCACCGATCGCGACGACGCGGGCGTCGCCGATGATGTCGCGTACCGGCTCCAGATCGTCGAGCGGCGCCTCAGGGTCGAGGTGGGTGAGCGGGACGGCCTGGCGGCGAAGCCAGGCGGTGAACGGGTTGGGGTGGGACGAAGCAGGCATGCCGATAACTCGATTCCGAAGTGCTGGAACTGTGAAACGGAGGTGATCTCACAACGTGTAGACCAGCGTGAGCACCTGGAACTCGCGCTCCATCGCCCGACCGGCGATCCCGGCGAGCTCTCCCGTCCCGGAGTTCGGGACGATGCGCCCTTCGCTGCTCTGTTCGGCTCCATCGGCCAGCCCCCAGTGCTGGATGACAAAGGTGCCCTGGCGGCCGTCGAGCGTGCCTTCGATTCGCTCCGAGGCGACGTAGCCACCGCCGGCGCCGCCTTGGACCGTAAGCACCTCGGCGACACCCGCTCCTTCGATCACGCCCTGGTAGCGCTTGCGGATCGTTACCCGGGTCAGCTTGGGCCCCTCGGCGTGCTCGTCATACACCATCTCGTCGAACTCAACGATCTCGAACTCCGCCTTGACGGTGCGCTCTACCTGCGGGTCAGTCATGACGGCTCGTCGCTGCCGGAGCGGGCGCCGCGTTCTGCAGGTCGTCGATGCTGCCGGACATGATCGTGCGGATGTGCTCGCTGATGTGCTGGAGCGGCCAGTCCCACCAGGCCAGAGCGAGGAGACGGTCGATGTCGGCGTCGCTGTAGCGGCGGCGGATGAGTTTGGCAGGGTTTCCGCCGACGATGCCGTAGTCAGGGACGTCGTCGACGACGACGGAACCGGAGGCGATGATCGCTCCGTGGCCGATGCGGACACCCGGCATCACCATGGACCGGTAGCCGAACCAGACGTCATTTCCTACTACGGTGTCACCCCGTACGGGCAGACCGGTGATGAGGTCGAAGTGCTCGGCCCAGGAGCCGCCCATGATCGGGAAAGGGAACGTCGAGGGCCCGTCCATGCGGTGGTTGGCGCCGTTCATGATGAACCGCACGCCCTCCCCCAGCGCGCAGAACTTCCCGATGACCAGCTTTTCCGGCCCGTAGTGGTACAGCACGTTGCGGGCCTCGAAGGCGGTCGGATCATCCGGGTCGTCGTAGTAGGAGAACTCTCCGATCTCGATCAGCGGCGAGGTGACCAGAGGCCTCAGCAGCACCACCCGCGGCTGCTCGGGCATGGGATGCACCACGGTCGGGTCGGCAGGAATGGGCATCAAAAAACGTCTTCTTTCCGAGGAGGTGAGGGTGGAGTCCTTGGGACCTGAGAGCTCTTATCGGTACGGAACGCACCGTACCGATAGGATGATGTCCAATGGGGGCTTCCGATGTCAAGTACGGCACGTACCGTACCGATAAGGTGTCGGCATGACCGACACGCCCCATCGCCGCGGCGCCGACCGGACCGAGGCCATCATGCGGACCACGCTGGAGCTCGGCCAGGAGATCGGCTACGCCAAACTGAGCATTGAAGCGGTCGCCGCCCGTGCGGGCGCGAGCAAGCAGACCATCTACCGCCGATGGTCGTCCAAGGGCGCCCTGCTGCTCGACTCGCTGTTGTCGCTGAACGAGCCCGGCCTGGACTATCCCGACACCGGCGACATCGTCGCCGACCTGCGCGCGCAGATCCGCGCGGCCGTCGACCTGCTGGCCACGCCACCCTTCGGCCCCTTGTACAAGGCCCTGATCAGTGAGGCCCAGCACAATCCCGAGGTCGCCGCCGCACTCAACGAGCGCTTCATCACCCCGCAGGCGGACAAGACCGTCGCCCGGCTGAAAGCGGCCCGCGACCAGGGCCAGCTGTCACCCGGCTTCGACCTCGACCTGGCGATGGCGATCCTGTCCGGCCCGCTGTACTTCCAGCTCCTGATCACTCAGGAACACCTGACCTATGAGTATGTCGACCGGATCCTCGACGCTCTCTTCGCCGGGATGGGGCCCTCGCCACGCTCGGCGGTTTCATAGGCGCCGGGGAGCCCGCTGCGGGAGGTCGATGCCGGCCGAGCGCATTCTTGCCTCGAACAACTCATCCAGCCGAGCCCAGGCCGGCTTCTGCTCTTGTCCGTGGTGGCTGAGCAGGCTGTACCGAATCGCGCCGTCGGCGCGGGCCCGGAGTCCGGCCGGGATCGGCAGCAGCGAGGGATGGGCGAGGAAGTGGTCGGCCATGGCTGTGGCGAGTTCGTCGATCCGGGGGTCGTCCGGCTCCCACTCGGCGGCACACCACAGGCGTTTGACCAAGGAGACGTACCGAGGGTCGTCGAGGGCACGCTCGACCTTGGTGACATAGTCGTCGAAGCCTTCCGGCACCAGGGCCCTGATCAGCACCAAGCCCTCCCGGGCCATCGTCACGTCGTCCGGGGTGAAGCCCAGCTCGGCGGCCACCCTGTCCAGCTTCGTGAGAACGCGGTCGGGCAGCAGAGCCCGATCGCCGGTGGCGAGCCGGCGCAGCGTGTCGCGCCGCGCGATCAGATCGTCGATCCGGTCGGTGAGGCGCCGTTCGACGTCGACGAGCGCGGCGGCGAGCCGGTCAGGGTCGGCGTCGAGTATGGCCCCGATCTCGGCCAGCGGCACTCCGGCGGCGGCCAGCGTCCGGATCTGGACCAGCCGCAGCAGGTCGGCCGATCCGTAGCGGCGGTAGCCGGAGCTGTCGCGGCAGGGTTCGTCGATCAGGCCGTGCTTGTGGTAGTGCGCGCATCTGTTCCATCTCCTCCCGGCTGCCGCCGAGGTTGGCACCCGTGGCGACCACGTACCGGACCGGACAGGTCACACCGTCCAGGACCGGGCCGAGGGCGGCGCAGACCTCGACGAGCTCGATGTTGCTCTGGGCATGTGCCTCGACGGACATCTTCGCGCACAAGTGCAGGGGGCGGAGCATCGGAAACAGCCAGCCCCACCGGCGGAACAGCCCCCGGATCCGTTCCGGGGTGACGGTGTCGGTCCAGCCGTGCGGGTACGCGCCGTCCACGGACACCACTCCCAGGACGCGGTCCGGGTTCCGGCCGGCCCAGTGCAGCGCGACCGGCGCGCCGTAGGACCAGCCGACCAGCAGCGGCCGGTCAACGCCCCTCGCCTTGAGGACGGCGTCGACGTCACGGACGTGCGCCTCGAACGAGGCGGCCGCCGCCGAACGCCTCGATCGGCCGCGGGCCCGCATGTCGTAGGTGATGTGCCGGTATTCGCCGCCGAGTTCGGCGATGACGCGCCGCCAGTACGACTGCGTGGCGAACTGTCCATTGAGGTAGACCACGGGCCGGCCGGGCCCACCGATGTCGGTCACGGCCAGCGCGGTGTCGTCGACCGGAACCATGCCGGTCCAGGTGGAGTTCAGGTCGGTCACCCGTTCAGCGTGCACGCTGACCCAAGGTCAAGGTTAACCCTGGGGGTCGAACGGCTCGCCTTCCCCCGCTAGGGACGGAGCACGATCTTGCCGTGAGTGTGCCGCTGTTCCAGCTCGCGGTACGCGTCCCGTACCTGCTCCAGTGGGTAGGTGCGGGCGATCGGCACTTCGAGCTCCCCACGCGCGGCGAGCCGGGCCAGCTCGCCGACCACGACCGCGCACGCCGCGGCGCCTTCTCCGTCGGTACGCGCACCGACCTTGGCCGCGGCCTGCCAGTCGCAGATCGTGTTGATCCGCTCGGGCCGCACGCCCAGCTCCACTGCCAGCTCCACGTAGCCGTCGCCGAACGTGTCGATGAACGCGTCGACCTTCCCGCCGCAGGCTCCCCGGATCCGCTCGGCCACACCCTCCCCGTACGCGACCGGAACGACACCGCGATCCTTCAACCAAGCGTGGTTCGGCTCGCTCGCCAGCCCGATCACCGTGGCGCCGCGCCGCCGCGCGAGCTGGACGGCAAGGGACCCGACGCCGCCCGCCGCGCCGGACACGACGACCGTGTCGCCCGGTCCGGGGTCGACCGCGAACACGGTGGCGTACGCCGTCGTGCCGGCCACGTACAACGACCCGGCCACCTCCCAGGACAGCCCCTTCGGACGCGGGGTCAGCTGCACATCGTCCACCACGACGAACTCCGCGTGGCTCGCCCTCTGGTGAGTGAAGCCGAGAACCTCGTCGCCCACCGCGACACCACGGACCTCCGGACCGACCTCCACCACGAGTCCGGCCAGATCGCTGCCCTGCCCGGAGGGGAACGTCGCCGGCCAGCGCTCGTGCCGTGCACCCTGCCGGATCATCACCTCGCCGGGCTGGATCCCGGCCGCGCGGACCTCGACCAGCACCTGCCCGGGGCCGGGCACCGGACGCTCCACCTCCTCCACCCGCAGGACATCGATCCCGCCGTACTCGTGGAACCGCACCGCCTTCATCGCCTGATCACCGCTCTTCCTCGTTCGGACGGGCCTTCACACTGCCATCGCCCTTGATGGTCGAGGAACGGAGCGGTCTTCCTAGGACCGACGCTCCGATGATGCGTTCAACTACCGATTCGGGGATGCATCGCGACGCCTCCCGCCGGAGGGGCGCTGCGCATGCTGGGTGAGCGCCATGACCGCCATCCCCGCCGAGGGACGACGAGCCGGCTCGGCCGCCGCACCGTCCGGCGCCTGTTCCGGGCGGAGAGGTTTGGCCACACAGCAGGGCGCCGCAGTTCATGAACCCTGCTCGGCTCCGGTCAGCATGGCGACCATGCTGTGGGGTGCGTCGTCGCCGAACATGACCGTGTAGATGTCGTCGTCTGCGGCTTCGGCGGCGGCGCGCGTGAACATGGCTTGTTCGTACTCGGCGAGTGCGGCCTCGACGTCGTCGGGGCGGGCGGCGATGGCCTGGCCGAGTGCGGCGCCGTCCTGCATGGCCAGGTTGGCGCCTTCGCCGTTCGGGGGCATGAGGTGGGCCGCGTCGCCGAGCAGGGTCACACCCGATGTTCGATTCCAGCGGTGTCCGGTCGGCAGGGTGAAGAGGCGGCGTAGGACCGGCGGGGTGTCGCTGTCGGTGATCAGGGCGGTGAGCTCGGGAGCCCAGCCGTCGAACTCCTCGACGACACGCGCGGTCACGGTTGCGGCATCGGTGAGATCGATGCCGGCTAGCCAGTCCTGTGGTTTCACCAGCTGCGCGTAGCTGTGCAGGGTTCCGCCGCTCTCCCGATGGGCCAGGATTCCCTTACCCGGCGTGAGCGCGAACAGCGATCCGGCGCCGACCGCCTTCGCGGTGGCGGGATGGCGGGTGTCACCGTCGAACAGGAACGTCTCGATGACCGAGACGCCGACGTACTCGGGGGTGGCGCCCGAGAGCAGCGGACGAACCCGCGACCACGCGCCGTCCGCGCCGACGAGCAGACTCGTGACGGCGGTGGTGCCGTCGGCCAGGCCCACCTTGTAGCGGCCCTCGTCCAGGGTCTGCACGCCGGTCACCTTGCACCCCCACCGGACGATGCCGTGCGGAAGTGAATCGAGCAGCAGTTGCCGCAGCTCGCCGCGCTGCACCTCGGGACGCTCGCCCGTGCCGTCGTCGGGCCGGTCGAGCAGCACGGTCCCCTTTCGGTCGAGGACCCGGTAGGACTCGCGGCCCTCCAGGACGAGCTCGCGAAACCCCTCGATCAGGCCGGCCGCCTCGAGCGCCGGTTGGCCGTTCCAGGGGTGGATGTCGAGCATCCCGCCCTGACGGCGCGCGGCCGGTGAGGGCTCCGCTTCATAGACGGTGACGGGGATGCCGTGTACGTGCAGGACGCGGGCCAGCACCAGACCGCCGAGGCCGGCACCGATGATCGTGACCGGGGTCGTCATGGTGTTCCCTCCAGAGGGGTTTGGATCGACGATCCAATCAAGCTAGCACGACTTTGGATCGACGATCCAAACATGCGATAATGCGACCATGGCGAACAAGGCTCAGCGGACCCCGCGGCGCACGGACGGGCTGTCCAAGGAGCTGATCGTCAAGGCCGCGACCGAGATCCTCGACGCCGACGGCGAGACCGCGCTGACCTTCCGTGCGCTCACCACTCGCCTGAGCACCGGCTACGGGGCGATCTACCACCATGTCGCGAACAAGAGCGATCTGCTCGCGGCGGCCACCGCCGACGTCATGGCCGGCGTGATGACCGGCGTGGTCATCGATACGGAGCCGCGGGAAGCTCTGCGTGCTGTCGCATCAGGCCTGTTCGACGCGATCGACGCGCACCCCTGGGTCGGCGCTCAACTGTCCCGGGAGCCGTGGCGTCCCGCGCTGCTGGAGATCTACGAGTGCATCGGCAGGCTGCTCGATGCGCTCGGCGTTCCCGAGCATGCACTTTTCGATGCCGCGGGCGCGCTCGTGAACTACGTGCTCGGTGTCGCCGGGCAGAATGCCGCGAACGCCCGGGTCCTTGCCAGCAGCGAGGCGGACCGCTCGGCCCTCCTGGACACCGTCGCCGCACAATGGTCGCAGCTGGACCCCGGCAAGTACCCGTTCGTGGTGAGAGCGGCGACGCAGCTGCGCGAGCACGACGACCGCGAACAGTTCCTCTCCGGCGTCGACATCTTCCTGGCCGGCATCGCGACCCTTCGCTAGACGACCACCACCTGCAAAGGGGCTGTTCCAGCGTGTCACCCAGCGCGCCGCGACGCTCTACCGCTGCCTGGCGTGAGCCTCCGGGACGGGCATGTTGATCAGCAGGGCCGCCAGCGCGGCGGCCAGGAGCAGGACTCCCGCCCCCCACGCCGTCGCGGTCGTGTACCCGTGGACCAGCGCCCGCGCCTGCGGAAGGCCCGCGCGCAGAGAGGCGGCGGTGGCCGCGGTGGCGACCGTGTTGAGCAGCGCGGCGCCGAGCGAGCCGCCCACCTGCTGGGCGGTGTTGACCATGGCCGAGGCCACGCCGGCCTCCCGGCGGTCGACGCCTTGGGTCACGGCGCTGAACCCAGGGGTGATGACACAGCCGATCCCCCCGCCCAGCAGCACCTCGGCCGGCACGATCACGGTGAGGTAGTCGCTCTCGGGAGTGAGCCCGGTGAGCAGCAGCAGGCCGGTGGCCGTGACGAGCAGCCCGGGTACGATGAGCAGCCGTGCGGGCACCCGCGGCAGCAACGGACTGGCGATGCCGAACGCGCTGGCCGCCACGGCCAACGTCATGGGCAGAAAGGCCAGCCCCGCCTGGAACGGCGAGTAGCCCAATACCGCCTGAAAATGGTACGTGAGCAGCAGCGACATGCCGAACAGCCCGACGATCGCCAGCCCCGAGGCCACGCAGGCGCCACCCCGGTTGCGCTCCCACAACAGGCGCAGGGGCAGCAGCGGCTGAGCGGCCCGCGACTCCCACAGGACGAACGACGCCAGCAACAGCACGGCCGCCCCGAGCGGGACGATCACCTGAGCCGCTCCCCATCCGGCCGCCACCACCTGCGTGCACGCGTACACCACGGCGACGAGCCCGCTCGTCACCAGCAGCACGCCGGGCACGTCGAAGCGCTGCCTGCCCTGGGACTCGCCATCGGCCAGCACCCAGAGCCCGGCCAGACCGGCCGCCAGCCCGATGATCATGTTCACGTACAGGCACCAGCGCCACGACGCGAACTCCGTCAGCAGACCGCCCGCCAGCAGCCCGACCGCTCCCCCGCCGCTGGCGATCGCGCCGTAGACCGCGAACGCTTTGGCCCGCTCCTTCGGCTCGGTGAACGTCACGGCCAGCAGTGACAGCGCGGTAGGGGTCAGGACCGCGGCGAAGGCGCCCTGCAACGCCCGGCCCGCGACCAGCATGGGAAAGTTCACCGCCGCACCCCCGATGGCCGAGGCGGCCATGAACCCGGCCAGCCCGGCCAGGAAGGCCCGCTTGCGTCCGAGGTAGTCGGCGATCCGCCCGCCCAGCAGCAACAGGCCCGCGAAGGCCAGCGTGTACGCGGTCACCACCCACTGCCGGTCGGCGTCGGACGGATGCAGGGCCTGCTGCGCCGAGGGCAACGCGATATTCATGATCGTCGCGTCCAGGGCCACCATCAGCTGAGCCACGGAGACGACGGAGAGGGCGACCCACCGCCGGGATCCGGTCATCGCTACGCGTCGTCGGCCATCGGGCTGAACTGGATGCCCGCCAACCGCCACGAGCCCTCCTGCTTCACCCACACCTGGGACACCCGCACCCGCAGCGCCACCGGCCGGCCGTGCGAGGTCGCCTTGTTGCTCTGCACGTTGCGGACGATCGCGGCGTCGCCATACATCCGGATGTCGATCCGGCTGGTGTCCAGGGCGTGGTACTCGAACTGGGCGTGACGGCCGATCCACTGCTCCTTGTCGAGCACGTACCCCTTGGGACCGATCGACCGGAAGTCGTCGGCCAGCAACTCGCGCAAGCGGTCGGCGTCCGCGGCCAGCTCGGCCTCGTCGAACTGCCGCTGCAGGCTTAAGACCGCCTCTTTCTCCGTGTCCGTCATGAAGCCGAGCATAGGCGTGGCCGCGAAAATGGGAACCGGATAATGCCGGGTGCGAGAAAATGTCCGGTGAATGTCCGGTCCATGACCTGTCACCCATTGATCGTCATCGGCCAGACTCTCTTTCAGCCGAAGCCGGCGAAAGAATGTGAGGCGAGCATCGCCACCCGGCATATCGCGGTCACGAACGCCTGGCTCATCCCCCACCGTCCCAACCGAAACCCGCGAAACAGGAGAGTGCGGATGCGGATCGGCAAACTCGTCCTCGCGGCCACCTCTGTGCTCATCGGAGGAGCCGCGCTGTTCGCGACCCCGGCGACGGCCGGAGCCGCCGCCCTGGCTCCCTGCCGCGTGGTCGCCGACACACACGGAGGGTCGTTGCGGCTCTGGTACTGCGACGGCACCGGTGGAACAAGGAACGGCTATCACGGGCAAGCGGTGGGCGCCTTCGAAGGCGACCAGCTGTTCCTCAGAAGCGCCGCCGGCACCAAGACCGCCGTGGTGAACATCCCCCGGAACGGCAATTACGACACCGCCACAGTCGGTCGCCAGGGAGGGCCATGGAAAGCCTGCTACGACCCTTGGCCAACGGCTCCGGGCGTAGGGGACGAATTCTGCACCGCGGCGGGCTGGTGACCCGAGGGTCCACGCTCCCGCACTCGCGTGCAGGAGCAATTCCGGCCCCGGTGCTGGGAGAACGGTGTTGCAGTCACATCCGGCTCCCTGTGGCGCGCCAGGTCGGAGACCGGATCCCGACCTGGCGCAACAAGCCGGTAGCAGGCGCTTCGGTCATGAAGAGGTCGCTCAGGAAGGGCTCGATCCGGGCCTGCATCGTGCCATCCGCTCCGCGGGAGAACGGCCAAATGCGGGTTCTTTCTCCGCCTCGATTCCTAAATCGCGGCCACCATGCGGAGAATTTTTTGTCCGGGTCGTCATTGACACCGTAGTGGTGGGCGAGCCACGGGAGCCGACGCGTGAACTCGGCTTTGTCGTCGAATTCCCATTCCTCTGTCGCCCGTTCGTACGCACGCCTGGGCCGTCCCTTGACCTGCTCGTCCGCTCGTGTCGGTAATTATGCGACAGCTCGAGAATGCGATCGGGACGGTCGACGGCCTTTTCGAAGTCCTCTCGGCCCAGACTGATCAGCCATGGTGATGTAGAAGGCAGCGTACATGCCGCCGGGTGCCGGCCTCCGCGGCGGAGCGCTCAACCAGGTCCCAGAAACCGTCGATGATCACGGCATCCGGAGGGACTTCCCGCTTACCCGCCGCCTACTGGCTGTCGGAGGCACCGCGCCGCACGAACGGTGACGCCGATGCGTGCCACGGCGGTCGAGGACGCCCACGGGGCTTCTGAGACGCTCGGCCCGCATCGAGGGCGGACCTGGGCTCAGGGCTGGTCGCACAACCCGAGCGGGGGTCGTCGAGGCTGCCGCGATTGATCATGCTTCATTGAACAGAGTATTGTCGCCGGGCATGCCAGAAAGATCCACACTGGCGCTGACCGTCATAGTCGCGTCCACTGCCTTCGACCGGACCGGGGCACGGGAGGACGGGCAAACAGCACGTCCAGGCAGGCGACTGTTGCGGCAGTGGTCGGCGCTAGCCGCAAGGGCCGCTTGCGGCAGGACCCGCACGACCTACCGGATCGGACGGTAGCCGGCTCCTACGCGAGCCACGGAAGAAGCAGATCACGCGCCTCGGCGGCCGCGTGCGCGCGTGACGTTGAAATACGGGGAGACCGACCATGAACACCATCAGAAAGACCGCCTTGGCCCTGGCTGCGACGAGCGTGCTCAGCGGCCGCGGGGGCGACGCCGAGCCGGCTGAGAAGGGCGCTTCACCTCCCTCGACGTCGGCCGCGACGGCACAGGATAAGAGACGCCAGTTCGAATCCGTCAAGGCGGACTGCATGAAGCAGAAGGGCTTCAGATACATCGCCTACGTGCCGCAAGAAGATCCCATGACCGCACACCGGTCAGCCGGATCTCGTAGGCGATCTCCTCGCCGAACCTCCCCACGAGTTCCTGGCGGATGCGGGCAGTGCGGCGGTGATCCTCACGGCCGGGGCACGACTCCGTTGCTGAGGGCGTCGAACAGGCGCTCCAGGCGGGCGCGGTGATCGTCTGCGACGGTGTCGGCCGGGTCGCCGGCGATCAGGCGCCGGGCGGTCTCCACCAGCACGACGGTGTAGCCGGCGATGAAGAAGGCGGCGAGCAAAGGGGCGTCGCCGTCGAAGAGCGGGTCGCGTTCGAGCTCGCCGGCGAGAGTCCGTTGGAGGTCGGAGGCGATTTCCCTGGCGCGGGCGACCAGCGTGGGCGAGGCCGCGACGGTCCGGAAGAAGGGGGCGGACCCGTCCTTGAGGCCGGACAGGGCGTGCCGCTCCTCGAGGAGGCGGAACGCCGTCTCGCGCAGGGACTGGAGCACTCCGGCGTCCGGGGCGCGGTCGTGTACCGCTGAGCGCAGGAGCCCGACGGCGTCGACCTCGCGGTCCAGCAGGAGGTCCTCCTTGCGCGGGAAGTGCTTGAAGACCGTCACGGCCGAGACCCCGGCCTCCCGTGCGACCTCGGTGACCGTGACCGTGTCGAATCCGCGTTCGAGGAACAGCCTGGTCGCGACCTCCGAGATCTTCGCGCGTGTCTGCGGTCCGCCTCGCGCTCCGGTCCTGGGCATCCCGACCTCACTTTCTTGTGCCACTTAACTTAGTCGCATAACCTAGTGGCGTGTCCTTCGAACAGACCACTGTCATTGTCGCCGGAGCAACCCCCCAGCGGGCCGCGCTCCACCGCGACCACGGCCCGCGCGAGCGGCCGGATTGCCCTGACCAGGGTCCCCGTCGGGATCACGACGTGAAGGGGGTCCTCCATGAATGAGATGGCTGCTCGTACTCCCCGGTCGCTGCGGGAGGCGTGGGTCGCGTTGGCGGGGCTGTCGGCGGTGTTCCTCTTCGAGATGCTGGACAACTCGATCCTGAACGTCGCGCTGCCCGTGATCGGACGCGAGCTGCACGCCTCGACGATCGCGTTGCAGTGGGTGACGGGCGCCTATGCGGTCGTGTTCGGCGGGTTGATGCTGGCGTTCGGCGCGATCGCCGATCGGTTCGGCCGGCGGCGGATCATGCTGATCGGGCTGGTCCTGCTCGGCGTGGCGAGCCTGGCGACCGCCGTGGTCACCACCGCCGAGCAGCTGATCGCCGTCCGGGCGACGATGGGGGTCGCCGCGGCGATGACGACCCCGGGATCGATGGCGCTGGCGTTCCGGCTGTTCGACGAGGACGGCCTGCGCGTGCGCGCAGTGACCCTCATCTCGACCGTCGGCCTGGTCGGGCTCGCGATCGGCCCGACGACGGGCGGCCTGGTGCTGGCGATCGTGCCCTGGCAGGCTCTGCTGCTGGTGAACGTGCCGATCGCCGTGCTCGCGTTCCTCGGCGTGCGCTCCGGCATCGCCGCCGACGACCCGGCAGACCTCCACCGCGACCCGCTCGACGTCCCCGGGATGCTGCTGGGCACGGGGACGATCGTGCTCGCACTCCTCGCGCCGACGCTGTTCGTGGACGAGGGCGCCGGCTCATGGGTGCCCTGGGCGACCACCGCCGCGGCCGCCGCGACGGCGATCTGCTTCGTCCTGCGCGAGCGCCTGGCCCGCCATCCGCTGCTCGACCTGAAGCTCCTCGCCCTTCCCCTGGTTTCCAGCGGCCTGGCCTACAAGGCCGCCACCGGGCTGGCGACCGCCGGACTCGGTTACCTGGTGACGCTGCAGTTGCAGCTCGACTGGGGCTGGACGCCCGCACAGGCAGCCATCGGGATGCTGCCGCAGGTCGTCGTCCTCATTGCGGGCAGCGCGTTCGTCAACCCGTTCGTGCAGCGCGTCGGCCTGGACCGGGCCGCCTGGATCAGCGCCGCGGCGGTCGTGTCCGGCCTCGCCGTCTACGGCCTGCTCGGCCGGGTCGGCTACCTGTGGGTCGCGATCGCGCTTGTCCTCGTGGCGGCCGGGATGCGCGTGGTCGGCGTCGTCGCCGGGCTCAACGTGGTCCGCGGCCTCCCCGACAACCGGACCACGATCGGCACCGCGCTCGTCGACACCGCCACCGAGGTCACCTCCGGCACCGGCATCGCCATCACCGGCACCATCCTCGCCGCCCTGTTCACCGGCGACATCGCCACCTCCCACTGGAGCCCGCAGCAGACCGGCGAGTTCGACCAGGCCGTCACCATCGCGGGCCTCACCCTCACCACCGTCGCGGCGGCCCTCGTCGGCTGGGGAATCGCCCGCACCCGGTACGCCGCCGGCAACCAGGCGGCCGCTCCCCTCGACGACGCCGTCCCCCAGGACGCCTGACATCCTCCGCCGCAACGCCCGCATCATCATCATCATCAAAGGAGCACAGAGGACGGCCTCCCGTTCGGCCACCCGCTGCGCATCGCGGGCGAATGGGGCCTCCGGCATCCGGACCGCCCCGTGACCTGGCTGAACACCGGGATCGGCCGCAACAAGGTGATGGACCTCGAAGCCCGCCGGCAGGCGGACGTGCTCGACGCGCGCCCGGATGTGGTGTCGTGACCCGGCCTTCGGGCCGCCCTCTTCATCGCCGGTTACGGCACCCTGATGGTGGAGAACGCGCGTCGCCTCATCGCGACAGGGGCTTCAGCTCGTCGGCGACCAGCTTGACCACCAGATCGTCCAGGGCCAGCACGGCGTACTCCGAGACGTGATGCTCGGTCTTGTCGCCCGACGAGACACCGTCGGCCCCGTACGTGAGAAAGGTGAAACGCCCCATGGTGAGCTGGGCGAGTTGGCGGTAGATGTACTCGCCCTGGGCGTCGAGGCCCGACGAGGCGATCGGCTCGATCTTGATGCCACGTTCGGCGGCCCGGCGGGCCTCGGTCAGGTAGTCCGGCCCGTCGTAGTCGAGGTGCGGCGGGGCGTCGGCGATGAGGAAGACCAGCTTGACGGCGTCCTCGCGCCAGGCCGGCTTGGCCAGCGCCTCGGCGAGCGCCGCGTTCAGGTCCTCGGGGGTGTCACCGCCGCCTTCGGCCCGAACTGCGGTGAGCTGCTCGCGGAACGTTCCCACGTCGGCGGTGAAGTCGGTGGTCCTGGTGACGTATTCGTCGCCCTTGTCGCGATAAAGCGTCATGCCGAGCTCCAGTTCGGGCCCCGCCGTCAGCTTGGCGATGCGTGCGGCGACCGAGTCGACGCTGGCGGTCAGGCGGCCGATCTCGTCGCCCATCGAGCCGGTGGTGTCGATGAGGAACAGCACCTGCAGCTTGGCCCGGCCTTCCGGTCCGGTGACGGGCAGCTTGACCTTGGGCGCCTGGCCGGTGGCCGCGGCGGTGGCTCCGCCGTACGAGACGGTGATCCGGCCGTCACCGAAGATCAGCGCGCGTCCGTCGGCGTAGGTGCGCGCCTGCTGATCTCCAGCCTGTACGGTGGCGCCGGACAGCGGCCGGCCGCCCCTGTCCGTCACGGTCACGATCCGGCGCCCGCGGACATCGGCGTCGCGCACCTCCTGGTCGCCGTCGGCGAACTTCTTCCGGTAGTCGAGGTAGGCGGTGAAGGCGGCGTTGTCGTCGACGCTGCCCGCGCGTAACCCCGATTGCCCCTGGGCTCCGGACCTCGGTTCGGGGGCATCGGCGGCGGTCGTATCCGCTGCGCCACAGGCGGTCAGGAGGATGACGGACAATGGCAGGACGGCGAGACGTACACGGTGACGTGTCATGACCTTTCCGACGGAAGGATCGGCACGGGCGTTCGAGCCCGGGCCACACGGTGACCGTGCCGTGCCCGACGTGTGACCTTCCGGCCGCTGTCATGGCCGCCGGGGGTGTACGGCAGTCGTCTCGGCAGCGTGCGTGCCGTGTCACCGCGCCAGCCGCCCCAGCAGTACGGACGCCGCCGTGATGCCGATCGCCGTGGCCGCGAACAGCACCGCGAAGTCCAGCGGCAGGTGCGCGGGCACGCCGAGCAGCAGTCCGCGCAGCGCGTCGACCTGGTAGCTGAGCGGGTTGACCGCGCTGACGTACTGCAGCCAGTCCGGCATGGCCGTGGTCGGGTAGAGCGCGTTGGACGCGAAGAACAGCGGCATCGTGATCGCCTGCCCGATGCCCATCAGCCGGTCGCGAGTCAGGACGATTCCGGCGATCGTCACCGACAGGCAGGAGAAGAACGCCGAGCCGAGCAGCACGGCCACGATCACGCCGGCCAGGCGCACGGGGTTCCAGGTCATGCTCACGCCCAGGAACGCGGCGATGAGCATGACGACCACCGCCTGGATCATCGCCTTCACACCGGCGGCGAACGCCTTGCCGGTGACCAGCGCCGCTCGCGGAGTCGGCGTGACCAGGAGCTTGGTCAGGACCCCCGAGTCGCGCTCCCAGATGATCTGGATGCCGTAGAAGATGGCGATGAACATCGTGGACTGGGCGATGATCCCGGGGGCCAGATAGTCGAGGTACGGGATGCCGTCGCTGGGGATCAGCTTGATGCGGGTGAACGTCTCACCGAAGATCAGCAGCCACAGGGCGGGCTGGATCGCGCGGGTGTACAGCTCGGTACGATCGTGGCGCAGCTTCTGCAGCTCCACCACGCACATCGCGGCGACCCGGGCGGGTAGCACGCGCCACCCCGTACGGGCGCGCGGCGGAACGAGCAGCAGGTCGAGGCCGCCCGCGCCGGTGCTGTCAGCCGACACGGGAGGCGGTGTTGCGGGTACGGCGGACATCGCGGAACTCCCCTCCTCCTTCGTCGAGGCCGCTTCCGGCGACGTCGCGGAACACGTCCTCCAGCGTCGGCACCGCGTCGTCACCGCGCCGCTCGCGCAGGTCGGCGATGAGCCGTTCCGGAGTGCCGAGGGCCCGTACGCGTCCCTTGTGCATGAGCGCGACCCGGTCGCAGTACTGTTCGGCCTCGTCCATGTAGTGCGTGGTGACCACGACGGTCATCCCGGTGGCGGCGCGTACCGCCATGATGTGCTCCCAGACGCTGGTGCGGGCGATGGGGTCGAGCCCGATCGTCGGCTCGTCCAGCATGAGCAGGCGGGGCGCGCTGACCAGGGCCTGGGCGAGTTCGAGGCGGCGTACCATGCCACCGGAGTAGGTGCCGGCCATCCGGTCGGCGGCGTCGGCGAGCCCGACCGCCTCCAGCGCCTGGCCGACACGGCCCGCGCGCTCGCGCCGGGGGACGTCGAAGACGCGGGCGAACAGGGAGACGTTCTCGCGGCCCGTGAGGCTCGCGTCCGCCGACAGCTGCTGGGGCACGTACCCGAGCAGGCGGCGCACCGCCATCTTCTCGGTGGCCGCGTCGTGCCCGAAAACCCGCACCATCCCGGACGGAACGGGCAGCAGCGTGGTCACGCATCGGATGGCGGTGGTCTTGCCCGCCCCGTTGGGGCCGAGCAGACCGAACACCTCTCCGGCGGCGACCGTCAGATCGACGCCGTCGACGGCCCTGGTCCGGCCGAACGAATAGCGCAGGCCGGTGCAGGTGACCGCGTCACCCGTGGTCGGCGTACCGTCCCTCATGCCGTCCCCACCTCCTCGTGCAGGCCCTCGGCGAGCCTGCGCAGCGCCGGGAGCGCGGCGGTCAGCGCGGCCCGGTCCTCCTCACTGAGCCGCTCCACCTGCTCGCGGACGAGCGCCGCGCGCCGCTCCTCCCAGGCGCGCAGCCGCGCCTCGGCCTCGGGGGTGGGCAGCAACCGGGCGGAACGGCGGTCGTCGGTGCCGGTCTCCCGGCGCAGCAACCCGGCGGTCGTGAGCTGATTGACCAGCGTGGACACCGAGTTTCCGGCCAGATACAGCTCCTTGGCCGCCGCCGAGACGCCGATGCCGGGGTTGGTGGAGACCAGCCGCAGCAGCTCGACCTGGGCACCGCGCAACCGCGGCCCGGTCAGCCCTCGGCGCAGCTTGCGCCGGAGGAGCCGCTGGATACCGGTCAGGACGCCCGCGAGAGCGTCGGGAAGATCTGTACTGCCCATACTCAAAACATTAGCTCTGTTCACGAGCTAATGTGAAGTGGTCTTAAACGATCTCGAGGTTGGCCATCATGCCCATGTCCTCGTGTTCGGCGTTGTGGCAGTGGAAGAGGTAACGGCCGCGGTAGCCGTCGAACCGGGTGATGATCTCCACGGCTTCGCCGGGGCGTAGCGAGACGGTGTCCTTGAGCCCCGCGTCGTGGGCCAGCGGCGCCCTGCCGCTGCGCGAGAGCACCTGGAAGCCGACCAGGTGCAGGTGGACGGGATGGTGGACGTCGGCGACGAGCCGCCAGACCTCGACGTCGCCGAGCCGGGCCGTGACATCGGCGCGGGCGGGGTCGAACGGCAGGCCGCCGATGAGCCAGCCATGGCCCGCGTGCATCTGCCCGGCACGGAAGGAGAAGTCGCGCACCCTGACGGCGTCCGAACGCCGCCAATCCGGCAGATCGGTGGACAGCCTGCCGGGGATGCGGCTGTCGTCGGTGGCTCCGCGGGCGACGCGGAAGGCCATCACATCGCCGGTACGGCCTGCGCCAAGCCGGTTGATCACCCTGACGAGGCTCCCGACCGGGACACCGGAGAAGTCGACGACCACGTCGTAGCGTTCGGCGGGCGCGATCGGCAGCAGCCGGTGGGTGACCGGGACGGCGAGCAGCCCCTGGTCGGCCCCGATCTGGACGAGGTCGAGGCGGCGCCCGTCGTCGGTGACCGCTTCGAGTTCGTAGTGGCGGGCGTTGGAGGCGTTGAGGATGCGCAGCCGGTAGCGGGCCGCGTCGACCTCGTGCACGGGCCAGGGTGCGCCGTTGACCAGGATCACGTCGCCGAGGACCCCGGCGAGGTACGGCTCGCGGACGCCGGGCCGTACGCGCAGGGTGGGGTCGAGGGCGGGATAGGCGAGGCTGCCGTCGGCGGCGAACGCCCGGTCGGCGATCATGAGGGGCAGCTCGCGCGGTCCGGCGGGCAGGCCGAGGGCGTCCTCGGCGTCGTCGCGGACGATGTGCAGCCCGGCCAGGCCCCGCCAGATCGCGGGGGCGGTGAAGTCCATCCGGTGGTCGTGGTACCACAGCAGCGTGGGCCGCTGATCCAGCGGGAAGGTGTAGTCCCTGGTCAGCTCGGTCACCACGGCCCTCGGGTCGCGCATGCCGTGCTCGGACCCGTGCCCCATGTGCATGGCGTGCTCCTGCCGGCCCTCGGGCAGGACGAGGTCGGTCGGATACCCGTCGGAAGCCGCCGGGGTCCGCCCGCCGTGCAGGTGCACGACCGTCGGGACGGGCAGCTCGTTGCGGTGCGTCACGGTGACCGGCCGGCCGCGGCGCGACTCGATCGTCGGCCCCGGGAAGGTCCCGCCGTACGTCCACATCGGCGTCGTGACCCCGGGCAGGATCTCCGCGCTCGCTTCACGCTGGGTGATCTCGTAACGGTCGGCGCCGCCGGAGGTGCTGACCGGCTTCAGCACGGCGGGGATCGGCAGCGGCACCCGGAAAGGCGGCGGCAGCGGTACGGCACTGCGCAACTCGGCGCCGGTGATCGACGGCCGGCGGGCCAGCGCGGCCGAGGCCGACAGCCCGGTGGCCGCCATCAGCCCGAGCGCCCCGCCGATGCCCAGAACCCGCCGCCGGGTCAGGCCCCGGGCGTCATCCTCACGCATTGCGAGCCTCCCGCCGCGGCAGGGGCCGGCTCCAGACGGCGATGAACAGTACGACGAGCGCGACGACGGTCATCACACCCAACGGGATGTGCAACCACAGCGCGCCGTCCAACCCGGCGAAGTACTGCACCGTCTCGGCCGCCACCACCGCCGTCGTGGCCAGGAACGGCCACACCTGGCGCAGCCGGATCCACACGACGATCGCCACGATCACCTGCAGGTAGCCGATGGAGGTGACCACGTCGGCGCCGATCGCGTGCCAGCGCAGGCTGTCGAAGTCGCCGGTCAGATACACCCCGGCGAACACCGGCTGGCCGACGATCGCCACCACATGCGCGCTGACGACGGCCCGCAGTGTCCGCGCGGCCATGGTGAGCATGCGTCATCCCTCCTCACTTTGTTCTCGCTGTTCGCGAGCGGGCTCGACACTATGGCTCGACAGCTATCTTGTCTAAGATCAATATTGCTATGCTGTTATGCCCGGGGAGTCATGATGGAGCTGAACACGCTCAGGCAGTTCCTGGTGGTGGCGCGGCTGGAGCACCTCAGCCGCGCGGCCGACGAGCTGCGGGTCGCCCAGCCTTCGCTGAGCCGTACCATCGCCCGTTTGGAGAGCGAGCTGGGCACACCGCTGTTCGATCGCAGCCGCTGGCGTCGGAGACGTTCCTCACCCTCACCGGGCCGCTGGCGGCCTTCAAGCGAGCCCATCCCTCCATCGAGGTCGCACTCCACTGGGCGGCGGCCGAGGACATGGCCCGCCACCTGCGGGCCCAAGAGGTCGACCTGTGCGTCGCCTCGCAGCCGATCCACGCCGCGGGCCTGGAGGCGGTTCAGCTGCTCGACGAGGCGGTGTGGGTGGCCACGTCACTCGATCATCCGCTGGCGGGCCGTACCTCGGTGAGCATCGACGAACTCGCCGACCAGTCCTTCGTCTCCGCCCGCAAGGGACACTGGCAGCGCCGGCTCCTCGATCGGCTCTTCGCCGCCAGAGGCCTCACACCGAAGATCGTCTGTGAGGTCGACGAGCCCAGCTCCATCGCCGACCTGATCGGCGCGGGGCTCGGCATCGGCCTCGTCCCTTCGTTCGCCCGGCATACCTCCATCCGGGCTCCCCTCGTCGCGATCACCGTGGACAGCCCCGACTGCCGTCGCGCGCTCACGCTGTACTGGGGTGCCGACAGCCACCTGTCGACCGCCGCCCGCCTGATGCGCACCATGATCACCAACTGGAACTGGACCACCGGCGATGCGCCGGCCTCACATTCCGAGGGGCTGTCTGGTCGGTAACTACAGAGACGCGGATTTCACTATCTCGACCAGAAGAGGCGACATGTCAACAGCTCAGGAAGCACGCAACAAGGAGACGTACCACCGCTTCCACGAGGCCATCAACAGCGGCGATCTGGAGATCATCTCGAAGGCGATCGACGAGTTCATTCACCCGGACGGGCGGTTCCACACGGCGGAACTGGCCGGCGTGACCGCGGTGCAGGCGCAGAAGCGCATATGGGACGTCCTCCTGCGCGCGTTCCCCGACATCCACGTGAGCGTCGAGGACCTGCTCGCGGACGGAGACAAGATCGTCGCTCGGCAGCGGGTCACCGGGACCAACTCCGGTGAATACCGGGGCATGCCCCCCACCGGCAGATCCGTCACGTACAACGAGATCTTCATCGCCCGCTTCGCCGACGGCCAGATCACCGACATCTGGGGAGTCGTGGACATCTATTCACAGCTGCAGCAGCTCGGCCTGATCAAGGCGTAGCACCTCGCGATCATCGTGCCCGGAGGCCCTCCCCCGGCGCCGACCGGCCCGGTGCTGGGTGCCGGTCACCGCCGCGCTGTTCCTCCGGTGGCGGACCAAGGACAAGGCGGCGCGGATGAAGGACATGGACATCGCGCACCCCGAGCCCTTCTGAGCCAACCCGGCGTGCATGCGGCACAGACGGTCGCCCCGGGTTCGCCCGCCCACCGAGCCGCCCCGCTCCCCCAGGTCAGGCTGGGCCTCGGTGGCACCCGTACCTGAGTTTTCTTACTCGACCGGGCCCTGTCTCGGTGCCGCACGGACGTGCGCGCGTTCGCCTTGTTTCCCGATGAGGCTCAGGAACTCGACGGGTCCGGCGCTGGTGGCCCCGAACCAGTGCGGGGTGCGCGTGTCGAACTCCGCCGCCTCCCCTGGCCTGAGGATGAGGTCATGCTCGCCGAGCACAAGGCGGAGCGTTCCGTTGAGGACATAGGCCCAGTCGTAGCCCTCGTGGGTGCGAAGGTCGGGCTCGGCGTCGTCGCTTCCGGTCGGGAGGACGAACTTGTAGGCCTGGATTCCTCCGGGCCTTCGGGTCAGCGGCAGGACGATCGAGCCGTCGCCGCACGGGATGGGACGCAGATTGACGCGGGGATCGCCGGTCGGCGGCGCGTCGACGAGTTCGTCGAGCGTGACCCCGTAGGCGCGAGCAAGCGGAAGCAGCTGCTCGAGCGTGGGACGTCGCAGGCCCGCCTCGAGCCGGGACAACGTGCTGGTGGAGATGCCGGTCTCCGCCGCGAGGTCGGCGAGCGTGACGTCTCGATGCAGCCGAAGACGTTTCAACCTCGGTCCCACAGCGTCAAGAGTGCGGTCTATGGCTTCGTTCACCCCGCCATTTTGCCATTCGGCAACAGCGTTTGCGAATCTGCCTGCTCTGTTAGCACCATGAACAACGCCACAGCGGAGAGATCATCGCGAACAAGGGAAAACGACCTATGACCTACGAATTCGACAAGGACTTCTGGGAGCGGCACTGGCAAGAGGGGCGAGCCGGGGGCTCCGGGTCCATGGGCGGCAACCCGCCGAACCCGTACCTCGCCCGTGAGACCAGCGGCCTGACACCGGGCACGGCACTGGACGCCGGGTGCGGCGGCGGCGCCGAGGCGATCTGGCTCGCCTCTCACGGCTGGCACGTCACCGCGGCCGACATCTCGTCCGAGGCCCTTGCTCGCGCTGCCGAGCGCGCGGCGACGAGCGGGGCCTCCGAGCGGTTGCAGTGGGTTGAGGCGGATCTGCGCCTCTGGAACCCGGGCGATCGGTTCGACCTGGTCATGACCCACTACGCCCATCCGGCGATGCCCCAGCTGGAGTTCTACGATCGCATCGCCGGGTGGGTGGCTCCCGGCGGCACGCTGCTCATCGTGGGGCACCTGCACACCCCGGAATCCACCGGCCACGGGCACCAGCATCCGGCCGAAGCGTCGGCCACCTCCGCGACCGTCACCGCGCGCCTCGACGGCACGGAGTGGGAGATCGTCACCGCCGAAGAGCCCCGCCGCACGCTCACCGGCCACGGGGGCCGCGCGGTCCCCCTGCACGACGTCGTCGTCCGCGCCACCCGCCGCCGGTGACCGCGCCGACTCCCCTGGCCTTCTGAAAGGAATTGCATGAGTACGAACCCGGGAGCACCCGACCCGACCATCCACGACCCACGACAACGACGTACGATCCTGGCCGGGGTCTGCATCGCGCTCATGGCGGTCATCGCTTCGGTGTCCGGGCTGAACGTCGCCCAGTCGGAGCTCACCGTCGCGTTCGACGCCTCGCAGACCGAGGTCTTGTGGTTCATCAACATCTACACCCTCAGCCTGGCCGCGTTGCTCCTGCCACTCGGCGCGATGGGCGACCGGTGGGGCCGCAGGCCGGTGCTGCTCGCCGGCCTGGTCGTGTTCGGAGCAGCGAGTGCGGCGGCCGGCCTGGCCACGTCGTCCGGGATCATGCTCGCCGCGCGATTCCTGAGCGGCGTGGGCGCAGCGATGATCATGCCGGCCACCCTCGCCGTCATCACCTCGACCTTTCCGGATGAGGAACGTTCCAAGGCGATCGGTGTGTGGACCGGCGTCGCCGGCGGTGGAGGCATCTTGGGGATGTACCTGTCGGCAGTCCTGGTCGACCTGGCGAGCTGGCGGTGGCTGTTCGTCCTGCCGGTCGTGCTCGTCGTCGTCGCCATCGTCATGGCGCTGCGATCCGTCCCGAACTCGCGCGAGGCGTCAGGGCACGGGTTCGACGCCATAGGCTCGGTGTCGTCCGCGGTCGCGGTGGTCGGGCTCGTCTTCTTCCTCCACGAGGGCCCCGAACGAGGCTGGACCGCGCCCGCGACGCTGCTGGGCCTTATCGTCGGCCTCGTCGCCGCTGTGGGATTCGTGGCATGGGAGCTGCGCCGGCAAGCACCGCTTCTCGACGTCCGCCTGTTCCGGGAACGTGGTCTCGCGAGCGGTTCCGTGTCGCTCTTGACGGTCTTCGGCGTGCAGGCGGGGATCTTCGTGGTCCTCTTCCCGTACTTCCAGGCGGTGCTCGGCTGGTCCGGCCTTCGCTCCACGCTGGCGCTCATGCCAATGGCGCTGCTGATGATGTTCGCCTCCGGCCTCGCCCCGCAGGTGGCCGCGCGCATCGGCAGCCGTTCGACGATGGCCTCAGGGATCTTCCTGGGCGGCGCGGGGCTGGTCCTCATGGCCACCTTCGTCTCCGTGGACGGTGGCTACCTGTCGATCCTCCCCGGCATGCTCGCCATGGGACTCGGCATGGGTTTGACGATGACGCCCTCCACCGAGGCCATCACCACCGCCTTGCCGCGTGAGCGCCAAGGTGTCGCGTCCGCGCTCAACGACGTCACCAGGGAGTTCGGGACGGCGCTCGGTGTCGCGCTGCTGGGAGCGGTTCTGACCGCCGGGTACCGCGGCGCCATCGACTCCCGGCTCGCCGGAGTGCCGGACGCCGCCGCCGACACCGTCCGCGAGGGGGTCGCCAACGCCCTCGCGGGCGGTGTCGAGACGCAGGCGCTGATCCGGGCCGCCCAAGAGTCCTTTGTCGCCGGGTGGCAGCAGGCCATGTGGGCGGGCGCAGTGGTCATGGCGGTCCTGTTCGTGTACGTTCTCGCGCGAGGTCCGCGGCCACGGCCCTGGGGTTCCGACAGCGGCAGCCGTGAATCCAACGATGTAGTCGCCGACCTGCGCTGACTCACCGAGGCGACGGTTCTCAGGATGTCCTCCCGGTGTGCTCGCTGCCGTCCTTGCCCGTCTCGGTCCGTCCGAAGGCCCACAGGTCGTCCGGGGCGACAAGACCATGTACTGGTCGTGGCGGCCCGTCCCGTTCAGGACGAAGAAGGACTCGGAGAAGGTCCGGTGAAAGTGAGGTCCTCCCCCGGACGGCTCGGCGCCCATCTCCCACCGGTAGAGCCTGTACTGGCCGCCGGTACTCGCGCCGGTGGCCAGGTAGTGCACCCTCGTACGCCCGCCGATCAACAGGTCGGGCGCTTTGTGACACCCAGGCTCGGTGGTGTACGTCACATCGTCGAGTTGTCACAGGAACCGGGTGGCCGGCATCTCCATGCCGTCAGGACGCCGCGCGAACGATCCGCGCGGCGTGCAGCTCCACAAGTGAGGACGAAGTCATGGAACCCCGTATGAACCTGAACGCCAACGAGTTCGGCGCCAAGCTCGGCAAGCGGTTCTACAACGTCAGCCTGGCGATCGAGCAGTCGACGCTGCCCAAGCCCACCCAGGACCTGGTGATGCTGCGGGCCAGCCAGATCAACGGCTGCGGCTTCTGCGTCGACTACCACTCCAAGGATGCCGCGGCCGCCGGGGAAAGCGCGGTGCGGCTCAGCCTGGTCGCCGCCTGGCGCGAGTCCACCGTGTTCACCGAGGCCGAGCGGGCCGCGCTGGCGCTCGCCGAGGAGGGCACCCGGCTCGCCGACGCCTACCAGGGGGTGTCCGACGAGACCTGGGCGCAGGTGCGCAAGCACTACGACGACGACCAGATCACCGCGCTGGTCTACCTGGTCGCCATGATCAACGCGGCCAACCGGCTCGGCGTGATCGTGCGCACCCAGGGAGGCTCCTACGAGCCCGGCATGTTCGCGAGCATGTCGAGCTGATCGACGGGCGAACCCCGGTCCAGGATCGTTCGATCCGGGCCGGGGCCCGCCCATGGCCGGGTGCGGCGGCGGCCGGTTCGCGCCGCGCGGGCTAGGATCGCGCCATGCCTTTGACAGTGGACGACGTCGACCGGTTCGAGGCGTCCAGGCCGCGCCTGGAGGCCATCGCCTACCGCCTCCTCGGCTCCGCCGCGGAGGCCGAGGACGCCGTGCAGGAGACGTTCCTGCGCTGGCAGGCCGCCGACGTCGACCGCATCGAGGTCCACGAGGCCTGGCTGACGAAGGTCCTCACCAACCTGTGCCTCAACCAGCTCACCTCCGCGCGGGCGCGCCGCGAGACCTACGTGGGCCGATGGCTTCCCGAGCCGCTGCTCGCCGGGGACCCGATGCTCGGCCCGGCCGACACCGCCGAGCAGCGCGACTCGGTCTCGTACGCGGTCCTCACCCTCATGGAGCGCCTCTCCCCCAACGAGCGGGCGGTGTACGTGCTGCGGGAGGCCTTCGACTACCCGCACCGGGAGATCGCCGAGATCCTCGACCTCACCGAGGCCGCCAGCCAGCAGATCTTCCACCGCGCCAAGAAGCACGTCGCGGACGGCAAGGCCCGTACCGAGATCGACGCGGCCGCCGCCCGGCGGATCGTCGAGGAGTTCCTGGCGGCCGCCACCAGCGGCCGGACCGAGCCGCTCGTACGCCTGCTCACCGAGGACGCCATCTCGGTCGGCGACGGCGGCGGGAAGATCCCGGCCCGCACCAAGGCGTTCGAGGGCGCCGTCGCGGTCGCGAAGTTCCTGCGGGGCCTGTTCAAACCCGCCGAGGCCAAGCGCACCATGGTCGGTGGCTCGCCCGAGATCTACGCCTGGATCGCCAACGGCGACCCCGCCGTGGTGGCCGTCGTGGACGGCCGGGTCGTGGGCATCATGTGCCTGGAGGTCACCGCCGAGGGCATCACCGCGTTCCGCAACCAGGTCAACCCCGACAAGCTCGAACGCGCGACCGCGCAATGGGCGGCCGCCGACCACGGAGAGCCCCTGTTCGATATGTGAGGTGCTTCACATCCCGTTCCTGTCAGGAAACGGCGGGCTGCCCGGTTCAAGAGGCAACCGCACCAGACAGGAGCAGGAAATGCAGCACCGCATCGTCGTCCTCGGAGCCGGATACACCGGAGCCGTCGCCGCCGGCCGCCTCGCCAAGCGGCTCCACCGCGAGGACGTCGCCATCACCCTCGTCAACGCCGAGCCCGACTTCGTCGAACGCGTCCGCATGCACCAGGTGGCGACCGGCCAGGACCTCAAGCCCCGGCCGTTCAGCGAGATGTTCGCGGGCACCGGCGTCGAAGTCCGGCTCGCGCAGGTCACCGGCGTCGACGTCGACCGCAAGACCGTCGCCGTCATCGACGCGAACGGCGCCGGACAGCTCCCCTACGACACCCTCGTCTACGCCCTCGGCAGCCGCTGGAACGCCCAAGGCGTCCCCGGGACCGCCGAGCACGCCCACGAGATCGCCAGCCGCCCCGGAGCGCTCCGGCTGCGCGAGCGCCTGGCCCGCCTCGACGCCGGGCAGAGCGTGGTCGTCGTCGGCGGCGGTCTCACCGGCGTGGAGGCCGCGACCGAGATCGCCGAGGCCCGCCCTGACCTCGACGTCGCCCTCGCCGCCCGGGACGGCCTCGGCGACTGGCTCTCCCCCAAGGGCCGCGAGCACCTGCGCAAGGTCTTCGGCAAGCTCGGGATCACCGCGTACGAGCACGCCGCCGTCACCGGCGTCGAAGCCGATCGCGTCACCACCGCCGACGGCACGGCCATCCCGGCCGCGGTCACCGTGTGGACCGCCGGCTTCGCAGTTCATCCGATCGCGAAGGCGACCGCCCTGGAGGTCACCGGCAGCGGCCAGATCGTGGTCGACGGGACCATGCGCTCGGCCTCGCACCCGGACGTGTACGCCATCGGCGACGCGGCCATGGTGATGGGCCCCGGCGACAAGCCGCTGCGCATGTCGTGCGCCTCGGGTACCCCGACCGCGTGGCAGGCCGCCGACGCGATCGCGGCGCGCCTGACCGGCGGGAAGCTCCCGAACGTGTCGATCCGCTACTTCAACCAGTGCATCTCGCTGGGCCGCAAGGAGGGCTTGATCCAGTACGTCACCGCCGACGACCGCGCCGTGCAGGCGGTCCTGACCGGCCGGCTCGCCGCCGTCTACAAGGAGCTGATCTGCAAGAGCGCCGCCTGGGGCGTCGCCAACCCGACGCTCGGGCTGCCGACCCGGCGCCGCCGCGTCACGTGGGAGCGCGCCTCGACGGGCTCGGCCGTCAAGGCGTCGGCATAGAGCGCGAGGTGAGGCGGGCGCCCGCGCGGCCCCAGAGACGTCCTCGGCCCGGCTTGACCTTACCCTCAAGGGCAGGGTTTACCGTTCTTCGAGGTGAGAGGCATGCGGATCAGCGAGCTGGCCCGTCGGGCGGGCGTGACGACAAAAGCGGTGCGTTACTACGAATCGCTGGGACTCCTCACGCCCGAGCGGCTGGCCAACGGCTACCGGGACTACGACGAGCACGACGTACGACTCACGCGGGAGATCAGGGCGCTCGGCGACCTCGGGATCCCCGTCGAGCGCACCCGCCCGTTCCTGGACTGCCTCACTGCCGGCCACCGGCACGCCGACGACTGCCCGGCCTCGCTGGCCGGGTACCGGGACGCGATCGCCGAGCTCACGCAGCGGATCGAGGGGCTCACCGCCCGCCGGGCAGTGCTGATCGGGCACCTGGAGGAGGCCGGCCACCGCAACAGCCGCGTCTCACCGGCCACCGAAGGAGAGGACCCGATGACCGACTACGCGAGCCTGCCCGCTGACCTGCCCGTTCCCGAGGACGACGGCGCGGCCGCCCATCTGCCGGGCATGAAGGTGCCGCACCTGGAATTCCAGGGCACCGGCGGCGGGACGATCCGCCTTGACGCGCTCGGCGCGGGCCGGACGGTGCTCTACATTTATCCGCTCACGGGACGCCCGGGCACCGACCTGCCCGACGGCTGGGACTCGATCCCCGGAGCGCGTGGCTGCACCCCCGAGGCCTGCGGCTTCCGCGACCACCATCAGGACCTGCTCGCCGCCGGCGCGGCCGGCGTGTTCGGCCTGTCGAGCCAGGACACCGACTATCAGCGCGAGGTCGTCGAGCGGCTCCACCTGCCGTTCCAGATGCTCTCCGACCCTGCGCGGAGCCTGGCCCAGTCGCTCGATCTGCCCACGTTCGAGGCCGGCGGGCGGACGCTGTACAAGCGGCTGACCCTGATCATCCGCGACGGCGTGATCGAGCACGTCTTCTACCCGATCTTCCCGCCGGACGAGCACGCCGGCCAGGTCCTGACCTGGCTGCGCGACAACCCCCTGGTCAGGCCGTTTCGGCGCTGAGGGTCTGTGCCACGGGCCGACGGGCCGCCCAGCGTGCGGGTACGGCGGTGAGTGCCGCCGTTGCCAGGACGATCACGAGTGCGGCCGCCAGCATCCAGGAGACGGGCGGTGTGATCGTGTTCCCGACGCTGAAGAGCCCGAACAAGCCGATGCCCAGGGGAACGCCGGCGAGCGCGCCGAGCAGGGCGGGCAGGAGCTGGGCGGCGGACAGCCCCGCGGAGATCTGTCCCGGGGTGGCGCCGAGGGTGCGGGCGATGGCCATGTTCGCTCGGGCGTCCATCGCCGTGGTCCAGGTGAGCGTGATGGTGTTCACGACCGCGAGTGCGATCAGCAGGATGGCGACGGCGAGCATCAGCCGGCGGTCGTGCTCGCCCCGCAGGTTGGGCAGGGCGGAGGAGCCGTTGAGGCCGTAACCCCGCTCCGATTGGACGTAGAGGGTCAGCAGGGCGACGATCGCGATCATTGTGGTGGCGGTGGAGCACGCCTGCAGCACGGCGCGGCCCGGCCGGCGCGCGGTCAGCCGCAGCCCGAGCAGCAGCGGCGTGGGCAGCAGCGCGGACAGCGCGGTGAGCCAGGGCCGATGACGGGGCTGGTGCGCGGTGGCGGACAGCGCCGTGACGGTCGCCGTACGCATGGCCCGCAGGGTGGGACGCAGCGTGGACAGCACCGCCACCGCCACGGCGAGGACGGTCGCCGTGGCGACGGTGGCGCCGCCGGGCCCGACCGCTTCGCCGATCCGGCTGGCGGTGGGACTGGCGATGGCGGGCACGGTCAGGCGGGCGATCACCAGCCCCAGCACGTCCCCGACCAGCGCCAGCACCAGGTACTCGGTGAACAGGACGGCGGCGATCAGCCCCGGGGTGGCGCCGACGGCCTTGAGCAGCCCGGCCCGGCGCGTCTGCTCGACGGCGCGTCCCGCGGCCAGTGCCGCCACTCCGGTGATGGCCAGGAAACTGAGCAGCCAGCTGCCGACGACCAGGATCGGCTGGCTGTTCCTGAGGATGACCATGTCCTGTTGCGCGGTGAACTGCCAGGAGCGGAAGTTGACCCTGAGGGTGGGCACGCTGCGGGCGTCGATGAAGGCCTCGGTGGCGGCGGGGTCGCGCAGCTTGAGGTCCATGGCCGTGGTCACCGGGAGGTCTTGGGACGACGCCAGTGTCCGGGCGTCCGATCGGGTCATCCAGGCCAGGCCGCTGTAGTCGCTGGGGCCGCCGCCCGGGCCGATCTGCGCCGCCCAGGGGTAGATGGAGGTGGCCGCGGTGACGGCGATCCCGACGACGGGGTACGACCGGCCGGCGATGGTGACGTGGTCGCCGACGCCGACGCCCAGCGCGGTGGCGAAGCCCCGTTCGAGGACCGTGCCGCCGGAGCGGACCCACTGACCCGAGGTCACCAGGGGCCGGTTGACCGCGCCGGGCTTCTCGGCGAAGCCCTGCACCACCACTGGGGACGACGTGGAATCACGCGTGGTGAGGTCGGCGTAGACGATGCGATAAGGGCCATGGTGGGCGACCACTTCGGGAGTGTCCGTCAGCGAGACCAGGGTCGGGGTCACCGCGGGGCCCGTCTCGCCGGAGAGCACCACCACGTCCGGCCCTGCGGTGGTTGCGCGGGTCTGCACGTACAGCGCGTCACTCACGCCGCGCAGGGACAGGCCCAGTGCCATCGTGGCGGTGGCCACGGTCACCGCGAGCAGGAGCATCACGGCCTGGACCCGGTGCCGCCGCACGTCAGCCAGCACCAGACGCACGACGAGGACGATGGAGCCCATGCCGTTCAGCCCTCCAGCCCGATCAGGCCGCCGAGCCACCCGGTGCCGGTGCCCGTGCCGGCCATCCGGGTGTCGTCGACGAACATCCCGTCGCGCATCGAGATCAGCCGGTCCGCGGTGGCCGCGACCCGCTCGTCGTGCGTGACGATCACGAGGGTCTGCCCCGCCGAACGCAGGTCCTCGAAGATCCTCAGCACGTCGAGTGTCGCCGCGGTGTCGAGGTTGCCGGTCGGCTCGTCGGCCAGGACGACCAGCGGGTCGTTGGCCAGCGCGCGGGCGATGGCGATCCGCTGGCGTTGCCCGCCCGACAGCTGCGACGGCAGATGCCGGGCACGGTCGGTGAGCCCGACCCGTTCCAGCAGCAGGCCCGTGCGCCGCCTGGCCTCGCGCCGCGAGCGCCCGGCCAGCAGTACGGGCAGCTCCACGTTCTCGGCCGCCGACAACTCCTCCACCAGATGGAAGGCCTGGAAGACGAACCCCACCGACCGGCGCCGCAGCCGCGCCAGAGCCCGCTCGCTGAGGGTGTCGATGCGCCGGCCGGCCAGCCACACCTCCCCGTCGCTGGGCCGCTCCAGGCCGCCGAGCAGGTGGAGCAGGGTGGACTTCCCGCAGCCGCTGGGGCCCATCACCGCCAGCATCTGCCCCTGGGGCACCTCCAGGTCGACGTCGTCGACCGCGCGGACCCGGCCCTGCCCCTGACCGTGGTGTTTCACCAGGCCGCGGACACCGACCACGGGACTCGACTCGCTCATGCGTCCTCAACCTTGTCGTCGATCCTGGACCAGGCTCGCTCGCAGGCCGCCAGCCAGCGCAGGTCCGCCTGCAGCCGCAGCATGATCCCTTCCAGCAGCAGGGCGGCGCCCGAGCCCGCCGGCTCGGCCAGCGCCGCGTGCTGCGTCTCGTTCAAGCGGCGCAGCAGCTCGCGGCGCTGCGCCGCGACCAGTTCGACCGGGTCGGCCAGCCGGGCCGCGGCGGCCGCGACGAGCTTGAGGTGAAACTCCGCCAGGTCCGGTTTCGGCCAGCCCACCTCGGCCAGCCACGCGGCCACCCGCTGCTGTCCGGCCGGCGTCAGCGCATAGACCTTGCGGTCCGGCCGCTCGGGAAGGCCGTCGGCCCGCTCGCAGACCACGAGCCCCGCCTTTTCCAGCCGGGCCAGCGTCACATAGATCTGACCGCGGTTCATCGACTCACCCAGCGGCCCGAGACTCTGCCGCAGCCGGGCGTGCAGGTGGTAGCCGTGCGACGCCTCCTTGGCGAGCATCGCCAGCACTGCGTCTTGCACTTCCCTCCCTCCTAAGGCTTCCTGAGCCGGAACCCGGTGGTGACGTCGTCCCCTTCGAGGGGATCGCCGTCCTCGAACGGGTCGTCGCCGACGTCGTCGTCGGTGGACGGCTCCTCGGTCGGCTTGGGCGTCGGCTTCCGCACCAGGTCGTGCTGCCGGCCGCCGAAGGTCGGCGCCGGGAACGGCTCGACCGGCTTGCCGTCCATCGCGATCGTCATGAAGTCACGCCAGATCTTGGTAGGTGTCCCGGCGCCCTGGATGTTGCCCAGGGAGACCTCCTTGGGCAGGGGGTAGCCGTTGGCGTCCTTGATGACCTTCTTGGTCTTCGGGTCCGTCCGCGGGACCTCCTTGTACATCCCGACGGCCGCGGAGAGCTGCGGGGTGTACCCGACGAACCAGGCTTCCTTGTTCTCGTTGTTGGTGCCGGTCTTGCCGGCGATCGGACGCCCGCCGGGCAGCGAGGTGCCCCTGGCGGTGCCGGACTTGACCACCTGCTGCATCGCGTAGGTCGCGTCCGCGGCACTGTCCGGGCTGATGACCGTTTTGGGCACGCCGGCCTCCTCCATGACGGTCATCCCCTTGAACGTCTTGACCGAGACGACCACGTGCGCGTCGTGGTGGACACCGCCGTTGGCGAAGATGCCGTACCCGTCGGCCTGCTCGACCGGAGTGACCAGGCCGGCGCCGATGGACATGCCGAACGCGTGGTCCTTGACGGCCTGGTCCAGATTCTTCTTGTTGATCCCGGCGTCCCCGGCGATCCTCTCGACCTCTTTCAGGCCGACCTCCTGCGCCATCGTGGCGAACGCCGTGTTCACCGACTCGGCGGTGGCCCGGTCGATCTGCACGGCCGCGCCGACGTCGTGCGAGTTGCCGATCGGCTTGGTGCCCGGCAGCGTGACCGGGCCGTTGCCGGACACGTAGCTCTTGAGGCTGTAGCCGTTCTCGAGCCAGGCGGCCAGCACGTACGGCTTGAACGCCGACGCGGCCTGCTTGTAGGCGTCGAAGGCGTTGTTGGTGAAGCTCTTCAGGTAGTCGCGGCCGCTGTAGAACGCGATCACCCGGCCGTTGCGGGGGTCCACGGCGGCCATGTTCGCGCGGATGTGCTTGTCGTGGACGGTGGCGAGGTTGCTCTCCACCGCCTTCTTCGCGGCCTGCATGAGCTTCCTGTCGAACGTCGTCGTGACCCGGAAACCGCCGCTGCGCAGGCTTTCCCTGGAGATCCCCCGCTGCTCCAGCTCACGCTGCGCGATGTCGACCATGTAGCCGTTGATGCCCTTGAGGGTCTCTTTCTTGTCCAGCTTGGCGAGCTTGGGGAACTTCGCCGTCTTGGGCAGCTGCCCGTACTTCGCCGGGTCGACGATCGCCATGCCGCCGATGACGTACGCGAACCGCTCCCGGGTCGGCGCCCAGTTCTTCTTGGCCTCCGTCTTGTCGAAGACGACCGGGTTCTGGACCCGGCCCGCCAGGTAGGCCGCCTCGGCGGGGGTCAGCTTGTCGACGTCCTTGTCGAAGAACGCCTGGGCGGCGGCCTGGATGCCGTCCGCACCGCGGCCGAAATAGATGGTGTTGAGGTAGTTGGCGAGGATCTCGTCCTTCGACATCTCCTTGCTGGCGCGGATCGAGACGAAGATCTCCTTGACCTTCCGCTGGATGGTCCGCTCCTGGCTGAGGCCGTCGTAGTAGGCCCGCGCCATCTCCTGCGTGATCGTCGAACCGCCCTGGACCTGCTGGCCGGTCAGGGTGCTCCACGCCGCCCGCGTGATGCCGGACACCGAGATGCCCGGGTCGGTGCGGAACGTGCGGTTCTCGGCGGCGATGAAGGCGTCCTGGACATGCCGCGGGATCTTGGTGATCGGGACGATCTCGCGCTTGGTGCCGAGCCGGGCGATCTCGGTCTTGCCGTCCCGGTAGTAGATGACGCTGCCCTGCTCGGTTGCCTTCTGCTGGGTCGCCAGAGGCAGCGGGGTGTTGGCGTACGCCACCATGATCATGCCGAAGAGACCCACCGCCAGCACCGTGCAGGCGAGGACCACGACCTTCCAGCTGGGGATGAACCGCTTCCAGCCGGTCCGGCGCGGCCGGTCGCCGTCCTCGTCCGGCCCTCCCCCGGGACCTTCGCCGCCCGGTCCGCCTCGTCCCTGGCCGCCGGATCTCCGTAACCCGTCACCACCTGGCACCGTCGCCTGGGGGGTGGCGCGGCGCCGCCTCCTGCGCGGGCTTTCCCCGGCGCCGCTGCGGTCGGCCTCGCGCCGAGTATGTGAGCGGTACCCGTGCGACGGCTCCTCGGCCATTGCCAGCAATCCATCCCCCTAACGGTTAGCCAAATAGATAGCGGTTACCCAAAGGGGTGTCAAAGCGCCGGGGGCGCGAGGTCGGACTCGTTCCAGATCCGCAGGACTCCGTCGCCCCCGGAGGTGACGAGCACGCACCGGCCGTCGACGATCGCCGGCTCCATCGTCGTGATGCCGTGCCCGTGCGCGTTGACATGGCCGACCTCGGTCCCGTCGGTGGCGTCCCATAGGCGCAGCGAGTCCTGGGCCGGGGTCACCACCAGCGGCCGCCCGTCCACCGTCATCACCGCCACTGACTCCAGAGCCCCGCCCGAGGCAGAGACCGGTCCGTACAGCGGCTCGTCCGGTTCGGCGTCAAGGGCCCAGGCGTACAGTTCGCCCTTCTCGGTGACCGCGACGATCGCCGTGCGCTCTGCGAGAGCGCAGGCGGTCACGGCCCACACCCGCCCCTCGTACGGGTAGAAGGAGCCGAGCTCGGTGAGGCTCGCGGCGTCCCACACATGGGCTCCCGAACCGCCCGCCAGGATCAGACGGCGGCTGCCGACCTGTGCCGTCCCCAGGCAGGACAACTCGCCCACTTCGTCAAGCAGGGTGTCCGTGCCGTCCGGCGACCAGAGCCGCACCTCCTCGGAATACTGCTGCGCGGTGACGAACCGGCCGTCGTGCGCGATGACGTCGGCGAGGTAGGCGCCGTTGAGCGGCGTCCGCCACAGGAGCTCACCGCTGCCGAGATCCCACAGAGCCGGCTCCTGCTCGTCCCCGCCGGCCGCCAGGAGGAGCCTGCCGTCAACGGAGAGTGCGGCGACCATGTCGATGACGTTCGCGGCATCGGGGAACTGCGCCACGATCGGATCGCCCGCGTGCGCGTACGGCAGGGAATGCCCCGACCATTCGCCGGTCGACGGAGACCACGTCCACACCCCGCCCCACCTGTCCGCGCAGACGATCAGGGAGCTTCCCTCGTGGCGCACAACGGAGAGGTCGCGGATCGGGGAATCGGTGGGGATCGTTTCGCTCATGATCATCCGCAGAGTGTAGCCACCCGCTGCGGGCCACCATCGGATACGGCCGGAATGCGACGGAAGGTGCAGAGACCGTGAGGCCGGGGCCACGTTGTCGCTTCAAGCCGACTTGAAGTCAAATAGCATCATGGATGATGAGCTTCTTCCGATCGGCGAGGTAGCGGCGCTGTTCGGGATGGCAACCTCCGCCCTGCGCTACTGGGACGAATGCGGACTGCTGCCGGCGGCCGAACGCCGGTCAGGACGGCGTTATTACCAGGCCGAGGACCTGCACCGCATCGCTTTGATCCGGACGTGGCAGGAGACCGGGTTGATGAGCCTGGAAGAGATCGGCACGGTGCTGACCGCCGGGGGCGACGGGCAAGACTGGCGGACCATCGTGCGGGGGCGAGTGCGGGCCATCGACGCCCAGGTCGAACGGCTGGGTACCGCCCGTGCCTACCTGGAACACCTGCTGGAATGCCCCAACCATGATCCGGCGGGCGACTGCCCGTACCTGCGGGAGGCCACTCGCCGATGGACCAAGGCCGATCGCGGTCAGTCGAGCAGTGGTTCGGAGGCGGGCACCGACTCGGCGGGCAGTCGCTCGGGAGCCCGCCGCTGAACGGCCAGCAGGACGGCGGCCACGAGCGTCACGGTCCCGGCCACCAGCAGGCTGAGCCGCATCCCGTGCACGTGATCGCCGCTCCCGGCGACGATCGTGCCGAGCACGGCGACGCCCAGGGCCGTACCGACCTGACGGGAGGTGTTGACGGTGGCAGCGGCGATGCCCGACCGTTCCCGCGGCACGATCTCCAGCACCGCGGCCGCCGCCGGCGTGATCGCCAGCCCCTGCCCGATCCCCGCGACCACGAACAGCGCCGCGACCACCGCATAGGAGGTGTCGGTATCGAAGACGGCCATCGCGCCCAGCGCCGCGCCCGTCAGCACGTATCCGGTGAGCATCGGCAGCCGGGGGCCATGCGCGGCGTTCAGTCGCCCGGCGGCCAGCGAGGCCGGCAGGACCGCGAGGGTCATCGGCAACAGCAACAGCCCGGTCTCCATCGCCGAGTGCCCGCGCAACTGCTGCAGATACAGCGCCGACAGCAGGAAGAACGCGCCGTTGGCGGCGAATCCCAGTGCGATCGAGGCCAGGTTGGTGATGGTGAACCGGGCATCGCCAAACAGCCCCATCGGCAGCAGCGGCCGGACAACCCGGCGCTCGACCAGCGGCACCAATGCGGCGGCCAGCACAGCGGCAGCCAGTGAACCCATCGTGATCCATGATCCCCAGCCGTGAGTCCTGGCCTCGATGATCCCGTACGACAACGCGCCCAGCGCACCGATCACGAGCACCTGCCCTGCTGGATCCAGCGCCGCGTGCTGCGGATCAGCGCTCTCGGGAATCGCGCGCAGGCCGATCACGATGGCGACCAGCCCCACCGGCACGTTGACCAGGAAAATGCTGGGCCAGCCGAGCGTGTCCACCAGCAACCCGCCCAACAGGGGACCGGCGATGACGGCCAGAGCACCGGCCATGCCCCAGTACCCCATCACCCGAGCGCGGGCCCGCGGGTCAGGCACGGCCTGCCCGACCAACGACAGCGCACCGGGAACGATGACCGCCGCCGCGGCCCCCTGCAGGCACCTGCCGGCGACCAGGACCGCGAGTGCCGGCGCCAAGGCGCACAGCACCGAGGCCACCACGAAGACTCCCATACCGGAAAGGAACATCCGCTTACGGCCGTAGCGGTCTCCCAGCGATCCGCCCGACAACATCAACGCCGCCAATGCCAGCACGAACCCATCCACCATCCACTGCAGCCCGGCCAGATCGGTGTGCAGATCGGCCTGGATACTCGGCGCCGCCACATTGACGATCGTCAGGTCCAGCAACGCCACGAACGTCCCCGAGAACGCCGAGACCAGCAGCAGCACATTGCCGGGCCGCCCGCTTCTCACATCCACTTGCGCAATCTCCTTCGATGAGCGCGCCATCACGACGGGCCAACCGTAGAAGTTCAAGCCGACTTGAGCTCAAGGCCTCACCACCGAGGAACCCGGCAGGTCACTCTGCTTGGCAGGAATTGGTACACGCCGGTAACGTCCGATCCTGTGGGGCGATTGAGGACCAATTCCGGACTGGCCGAAGACTTGCTCATCGAACTGGACCGCGACGCCGGGGTGCCACTGCACCGGCAGATCGAGGCGTCCATCCGCGCGAGCATCCGGGCCGGTCGGTTGCGAGCGGGTACGTCGCTGCCACCCACCCGCACTCTCGCGGCCGGGCTCGGGGTCTCCCGCGGGGTGATCGTGGAGGCCTACCAGCAGCTCGTGGCCGAGGGCTACCTTGCCAGCCGATCGGGCGGTTACACCCAGGTCGCCGCGTCGATGCCACCGGCCGCCGCCAGCGCGAGCTCCGCGACTTCGATGGCGGCTTCGACGGCGGCTTCGACGGCGCAACCGGCCACCCGCAGCGTCGGCTTCAGGGTCGACTTCGGGTACGGGCGCACCGACGTGTCGCAGTTCCCGCGGGCCGCCTGGCTGCGCTCGGTTCGTACCGTGCTCACCACCACACCCAACGACCGGTTCGCCTACCTCGACGGGCGCGGCGTACCGGAACTGCGCCAGGCCCTGTGCGACTATCTCAACCGGGTACGCGGCACGCTGGCCGTCCCCGACAACGTGGTCATCTGCAACGGCTACGGGCAGGGCATCTCGCTGCTGATCCAGGTGCTCGCGCGGCGTGGCGCCAGGCGGATTGCCCTGGAGGACCCGTCGTCCGACGACGATGCCCGGGTGCTGGCCGGGGCCGCGGGACTGGACGTGGTCGGCATCCCGGTGGGTCCGGACGGCGTTCAGGTCGACGCCCTCGACCTGGCCGACGCCGACGCGCTGGTCCTCACGCCGTCGCACCAGTGGCCAACCGGCGGGGTGCTGTCGGCGGCGGCGAGGGCCGAGGTGATCCGCTGGGCGAGGCGCCGCGGCGCGATCGTGGTCGAGGACGACTACGACGCGGAGTACCGCTACGACCGGTCTCCGGTGGGCGCCATGCAGGGCCTGGCGCCCGATCACGTCGTCTACTGCGGCACGGCCAGCAAGACGCTCGCGCCGGGGTTGCGGCTCGGCTGGATGGTAGTGCCTGCCCAGCTGGTCGACGACGTCGCCGCGGCAAAGCTGCTCGCCGACCGCGGTTCGTCGGTCATCGACCAGCTGACGTTCGCCGACTTTCTCGGCCGCGGCGAGTTCGACCGTCACCTGCGCCGGATGCGTCCGGTGTACCGGCGCCGCCGCGACGCGCTGCTGGACGCGCTGCGCACCCGTCTGCCGGATCTGCGACTGGCCGGGATCGCCGCCGGGCAGCACGTGGTCGCCTGGCTCCCGCCCGCCCTCGACGAGGCGGCGGTGGTGGCGGCAGCCGCCCGGCACGGGCTCGGCATCCAGGGCGTCGGGCCGTTCCGGATCGCCGGCGCCGGGCCCGGTGGCCTGATCTTCGGCTACGCCATCCTCAGCGAGAGCGCCATCGCCGAGGGGGTCGCGCTGCTGGCGACGGCCATCCGGGAGGTACGGGGATCCTGACGCGCGCCGTCACAGTGCCGGACGGATGTTCTGGTTCAGGTGGAACACGTTCGCCGGGTCGTACGCGGTCTTCACCGCGGTCAGCCGGGCCAGCTTTGCGGCCGAGTACGCCCGCCGCACGCCGCGCTGCCCATCGGCCAGTTCGTCGGCCGTCAACGAGTTGACGTAGATCCCGCTGGCGTACGGCTCGAGCGAGGCACCGGCGGCGCGAGCGGCACCCATCCTGGCGTCGTCCTCGACCGGGTCGGTCCAGCGGGAGCCGGCACCGAACTCGAACATCGTGCCGCGGTGGCTGAACGCCGCGTCCGCTTCCGGGACATCGGCGATCGCGCCGCCGTGCGCCTGCAGGCCGACGCCCGGCAGGTCCAGGCTCGCGCTCAGGTCGGAGCCGCCGCGCAGCAAAAACGCCTCGATCGCCGCGGTGGGAAAGCTCCGCAGGTAGTGCCCGTTGGAATAGCGGCGGTATGCGTGGCCGCCGGTGGAGTCCTCGCGTTGCTGAAGTTCGAGGTAGGACGGTGTGGTGACGCGGGAGGCAACGGGACGCCCGAGCGCCCGCATCGCGGGCAGCAGCCGGCGACCCTCGGCCGGGTCGCCGACCCACACGAACCCCAGCGTGGCGATCGGGCCAGAGGGAGCGCTGCTGACACTGGCGGTGAACGTCGCCTGCCGGGGCGCGACGGCGTTCAGGTCGCGCCAGCCCTCGATGACCGGGACGGCGTCCTCGGCGCGGAAGTCGAACTCGGCGACCAGCGTCCGCGTGCCGGTGTGATGCAACTGGAACTCGAACTCGGTGACGATGCCGAAGTTGCCACCACCGCCGCGCAGGCCCCAGAACAGGTCGGGGTTGTCGGTACGGCTCGCGGTCACCACGTCGCCCTCGGCGGTGACCATCGTGTAGGAGACGACGTTGTCGCAGGCCAGGCCGTACTGGCGGGCCAGCCAGCCCATGCCGCCGCCGAGCGTGAGCCCGCCGACGCCGGTGTGTGAGACGTTGCCGGCGGTGGTGGCCAGGCCGTACGCCTGGGACGCCCGGTCCAGCGCACCGAGCAGCGCGCCGCCCTGCACCCAGGCCCGGCGACGGGCCGGGTCGACCCGCACGCCGCCCATGGGCGTCAGGTCGATCATGAGACCACCGTCAGGCACGGCGAAGCCGGCGGCGTTGTGGCCACCGCAGCGCACGCCGATCTCGAGGTCCAGTTCGCGGGCCATCCGCACGGCGGCGACCACGTCGGCGACGCCCGCCGCGCGGACGATCATGCGTGGACGCCGGTCGATCATGGCGTTCCAGACGGTACGGGCGGTGTCATAACCGGCGTCGCCAGGCGTGAGCACCTGGCCGTCGAAGCGAGCTGCTGTCGTCGTCATGCCACTCAGCCTGGCAGGAATCGGTACCCTCGATAAGGTCCGATTCCGTAGCCCAATTGAGGACCAATTCAAATTCGCCCGTCGTCGACGGGCTACGCGGCCGCGGCTTCGTGGACGTCGCGCAGCACTCCCGAGGGGTCGGTGGTGTACCCGACCATCAGGCGCTGCCGATGCGGAGTGCTTCCTTCAGGAACACGCGGTAGACGCTCGGCGTGCCCTCGGTGGTGATGACCTCGACGACGGAGCGGACGTTGCGCTCCTCGACGGCCTCGCGGATGAGCGCGTCGGCCAGGTCGCGGCGTGAGGTGAACCGGCCGACCATCTGCGGCGGGCCGACGGTGTAGCCGGTGACCGCGTCGCCGTCGAACAGGCCGGAGGGGCGGAGGACGGTCCAGTCGAGGTCGGTCCGGGCCACGAGCTCTTCCATGCGGGCGGCGTCCTCGTAGAGGGGGCGGCCCATTCTGAGGAGCATGGGCACGATCACCTTGCGGTAGACGAGGGTCTCGCCGGGCGGGGGTTTCATCGGCACGCCGGTCGAGGTCACGCAGACCAGGCGCCGGACGCCGTGCGCGGCCATGGCCGCGACGATGTTCGCGGCGGACCGGGAGAACGGGGTGGGCACCTCGGAGCCGTAGGGGACGCCGAGCGTCGAGATCACCGCCTCGTGCCCGGCCACCACCCGGTCCACCGCCTCGGGGTCCAAGGCGTCCGCCTTCGCGACGTCCAGCGCGGGATCGCCGAGAGGGAACGCCTCCGGATTCCGGGTGACGGCGGTGACGGTGTGGCCCTCGGCCAGTGCCTGGGCGGTGGTGAGCCGCCCTGTCGGGCCGTTGGCCCCGAAGATCACGAGCTTCACGTGCTTCCCTCCCGTGGCTTGCGCCGCGACATCGGCGTTTTACGCATCATATATTCATTATAAGTAGCGTAAAAGCTCGGCCCGGGTCGCACATGCACGGGCCGAGCCTGACGACACCGGCTCAGGCCGGGGCGGGCAGCTGGATCGAGGCGAGTTTGGCCGGGTCGACGACGATGTGGATGCCGGTGATCCGGCCTTCGGCGACGGTGAAGGCGATGACGGAGAGAGGGGTTCCGTCGGGGCGCCAGGACATGTGGCCGGGGATGCCGTTGACCAGCACGGGTCGGTGGCGGGCGGCCTCGCCGGAGAACATGCGGGCGCCGGCGGCGACCTCGGTGGCGCCGAGGGTGACCACCACGCCGCCGGGGGTGTCGACGGTCAGCTTCACGTTCGGGTCGAGGACCCGCAGGAGCGCTTCGAAGTCGCCGCCGAGGGCGGCGGCGCGGAATGCGTGGACGACCTCTCGGTGCTCGCGGCCGGGGCCCGCCGGCCGGTCCGTGGCTTGGACCTTGCGGCGGGCGCGGCTGGCGAGCATCTTGGTGGCGTCGGCGGATTTGCCCAGGATCTGGCCGATTTCGTGGAACGGGACCGCGAACATGTCGTGCAGGACGAACGCCAGGCGCTCGCCCGGGGTGAGCGAGTCGAGCACGACGAGCAGGGCGAGGCCGACCGAATCGGCCAGCGCCACCTGCTCGTCCGGCGCGGGTTCGTCGTGGGGCGTCACCACGAGGTCCGCATGCTCGTGCCCGTAGGCGGTTACGGGGTGGGCCTGGCGGGATCTCAGGAGGTCCAGGCTGATGCGGCCGACCACGGTGGTCAGCCAGCCCGCCAGGTTGCCGATGGTCGCCTCGTCCTGGCGGACGAGACGCATCCAGGCCTCCTGGACCACGTCCTCGGCGTCGGCGTGCGAGCCCAGCACGCGGTACGCAACGGCGCGCAGCCGATCGCGCTGGGCTTCGAACGCCTCGGTCACGAGGCCGGACGGGTGGGCGGTCACGGCTTTCGCTGCTGACGGAGCGAGACCCGGTTGCCGTCCGGGTCCACCGCCTCGACGCGGACCCCGAACGGATAGTCCACGGGTTCGGACTCTTCGAAAGTGACGCCGCGCCGGCGCAGGATCTCGAAATCCTTCCGCAGATCATCGGATTCGAGGATCAGCGGACCGGGCGCGCCATCCTGGCCCACGTCGCCCGGCCGGCCCGCGGCCGCCGCGTGCGACCACAGGAGGATCTGCACCGGGCTGTCGGGAACGCCCACGGTGAGGAAACGTCCGTCGGGCCCCCGGAAGTCGATCCGCTTTTCCAGGCCGAGTCCCTCGGTGTAGAACTCCAGCGCGCGGTCCTGATCGGTGACGTAGACCGTCACGTACATGATGTTGTTCAGCATCTTGTTCTCACTTCACTCGTTGGTGCGACGACCGTTCGTATTCGGTCGTCGCACTTATGACGAGTGCCGATGGGAGAAGGTAACAGGACCGCTCCGGGAGCCTCAATCGGCCGCGACTGCGTGCCGGACGCATTCGCGGAGCAGGGTGCGGCGCTGTTCGTGGACGTCGGAGGGTTCCTCGGCGGTCGCCGCATAGACGTTGCTGACCGGTGACCAGGCCATGGACATGGCGATGACCATGGCCATCACGTCGAACGGGTCTCCCTGGCGCACTCGCCCGGCGGCTTGGGCCTCGGCGATGGCACGCAGCTTGCGATCGTCGAGCCGGTCGTGCTCCTCCACGAGGTGGCCGGCCGGCCGGCGTTCCAGGCGCGCCCAGGTGGCCAACCGGATGAGGTCGGGACGGCGGAGGTACTCGTCGTAGAGGCGTACGGCCCAGTCTGCGAGGTCGGCGGCGTCGATCGGGACGACATTCACGATCCGCTCCAGCGAGCCGAAGAAGATCGCGTCGAAGAGCTTGTCCTTGTTGCCGAAGTAGGCGTAGAGCTGGGCCTTGTTGGTGTTCGCAGCGGACACGATCCGCTCGATCCGCGCCCCGGCGATGCCGTACTGAGCGAACTCCCGGGTCGCCGCATCAAGGATGCGCTGGTAGGTCGCGGCTCCGCGCGAGGTCAGGGGCTGGTCCGCCATGCTGATGACCTTACCAAACAGAACAGTTGGTTTGCCGAGCGCGCGACGCCGTGCCTACACTCCAATAAACCGAACAGTCTGTTTAAGGAGAACCGCAGTGCGGACCACGACCGGATGGCAGGCGGACGGCGCGACGGCGAGTCTGCGGCGCACACCGTTGCGGCGTCGCGACCTGCGCCCCGACGACCTCGCGGTCCAGATCGACTACTGCGGCGTCTGCCACAGCGACCTGCATGCGCTCCGCGACCACGACGACGAAGCCGGGCAACCCTTGGTTCCGGGGCACGAGTTCACCGGCGTGGTGACCGAGACGGGGCCCGCGGTCACCCGCTTCGCCGCCGGCGACCGGGTCGCCGTCGGCAACATCATCGATTCCTGCGGCGAGTGCGCCATGTGCCGGGCCGGCCAGGAGAACTTCTGTCACGCCTTCCCGACCCTGACCTACGGCGGCAGCGACCGGCAGGACGGATCGACCACCCTGGGCGGGTACTCCCGCGAGTACGTCGTCCGCGACCGGTTCGTCTACCCTCTGCCCCCTGGCCTGGACCCGGCCGGCGCCGCCCCGCTGCTCTGCGCCGGCATCACCGTCTGGGAGCCCCTGCACACTCTGGGGGTGGGGCCCGGCAGCCGCGTCGCCGTGGCAGGCCTGGGCGGCCTGGGGCATCTCGCGGTCAAGATGGCCGTGGCCCTCGGCGCCACGACGTCGGTCATCAGCCGATCCCCCGACAAGGCCGACGACGCGCGCCGGTTCGGCGCCCACGGGTTCGTCGTGTCCACGGATCCGGAACAGATGGCCGCGGCCCGAGACACGTTCGACGTCGTCATCGACACCATCTCCACCCCGCACGACCTCGGCCCGTATCTGCGGCTGGTCGCCATGGACGGCACCCTCAGCCACCTTGGACATCTCGGACCGCTCACCGTGGAGGCCATGGACCTGCTCGTGGGGCGCAAGAAGCTCAGCTCCGCGGGCAGCGGCGGCCGGCCTGCGACCGCCGCCATGCTGGACTTCTGCGCCGACAAGGGCATCACCGCCGAGATCGAACTGCTCCCCTCTGCGCGGGTGAACGAGGTCCTCGACCGCCTCCGCCGCAACGACGTCCGCTACCGTTTCGTACTCGACATGTCCGACCTGGATTAAGGACAGCCACGCGCTCACGGGAACGGCTGGAGGCCATCGCCCGGCAACACCGGGGAGTCTGCCGGCGACACCCCTGGGCGACCGCGCCCGCGATCTCCTCACCCCGGTTGATCTCGAGCGCGATGGTCCCCCTGGGGCTGGACCATGTGACTCTGCTGAGAGCCGTGACCACCCTGCTACGACGACATGGCGCCGTGGAATGTCAGGCGAGACCTCACATTCCACGGCGCTGTCTCGTCGTAGTGGTGAGAGCGATTGCGACAAGGAAAGACGACATATCATGACCACCCGATCAGAGCCAGGAGACAACCGGCGCGATCCGAGCCTGAGCGCGATCATGAGCGAGCGGCGTCGGCTGATCAATCTCGCCTACCGGCTGCTCGGCTCGCTGGCCGACGCCGAGGACGTCGTGCAAGAGACCTACACCCGCTGGTACGCCATGCCCCCGCGGCAGCAGGAGGCCATCGAGAGCCCCGGCGCCTGGCTGACCAAGGTCGCCGGCCGCATCTGCCTGGACCTGCTCGGCTCGGCCCGGGTCCGCCGCGAGAGCTACGTGGGCGAATGGGTTCCCGAGCCGCTGCCCGACCGTACGGAGTGGACCGGCGCGCGGCCGGGCGACCCCGCCGACCGGATCACCCTCGACGAGTCGGTCACCATGGCGTTCCTCGTGGTGCTCGAAGCGATGACCCCGGCCGAGCGTGTCGCGTTCGTCCTGCACGACGTCTTCCGCTACTCCTTCGCCGAAGTGGCCGAGGTCGTCGGCCGTACCCCGGCGGCCTGCCGCCAGCTCGCGTCCTCCGCGCGCCGCCGCATCCGCGAGTCACAGACGCCCGTGACGCCGGAGGCCCGGCAGGCCGACGTCGTCAGGGACTTCAAGCAGGCATGGGAGGCCAAGGACATCAGAGCCCTCGTCGACCTCCTAGACCCCGACGCCACGGCGATCGCCGACGGCGGCGGCCTGGTCACCGCCATGCTGGAGCCGGTCGAGGGCGCCGAGCGGATCGCGCGCTACCTGGTCGAGGTCGCCGGCCTGGCACCCGACCTCGTGTTCCTGGAGCGTACGGTCAACGGTCAGCCCGGCCTGGCGGCCCAGCAGGACGGGGAGACCGTGGTGGTCATGGCGTTCGACGTCGCAGGCGAGCGGATCAAGCACCTGTGGGCCGTACGCAATCCCAACAAGCTCCGGCCCTGGACGGCCTGACGCGCGCGGCGATGAAAGACGTCCACCTGACATTTCGCACGGCTCTGTCGTCAAACTCCTGAGACGAACATTGCGAAAGGAAACTGACCATGGAATCCGTCAACCTCGCGATCATTTACTACAGTGCCACCGGCACCGTGCATGCCTTGGCGCGAGCCGCCGCCGAAGGTGCGGAAAAGGCCGGTGCCAATGTGCGACTGCGCAAGGTTGCCGAAACGGCTCCGCCGGAGGCGATCAACGCCAATCCGGCCTGGGGCCAGCACATTCAGGACACCGCCGACGTCGTCCAGGCCGGCCTCGACGACCTGGAGTGGGCCGACGCGGTGCTGTTCGGTACCCCCACCCGCTTCGGCAACCCGGCCAGCCAGCTCAGGGCGTTCATCGACACCACCGGGCCCCTGTGGTTCCAGGGCCTGCTCGCCAACAAGGTGTACTCGGCTTTCACCGCCTCCAACACCGCCCATGGCGGGCAGGAATCCACCATCCTGGCGCTGGGGAACACGTTCTACCACTGGGGCGGCATCATCGTGCCTCCCGGCTACACCGACCCCATCCAGTTCCAGTCGGGCAACCCGTACGGCACCTCCCACGTGGCCGGCGACGGCGCACCCGGCGACGTGCCCTTGGACGCGGCCCGCTACCAGGCCCGCCGAATCGTCGACACCGCCGCCTCACTCAAGGCCGGCCGCGCCGCCTGACACCACACATTCCTTGAACGGAGGATGCAATGACTACGAACGATGCCGAATTTCTGGCCTTCCTGGAAGGTCGAGTCGATGCCTGCCAGGCAAAGGACATTGACCGGCTCATGTCCCACTATTCTCCCGACATCATTTATTACGATGTCGTTCCCCCGCTCCAGTTCGCGGGGTCCGACGAAGTCCGCCGCAATTTCGTGCGGTGGTTCGACGAATATGACGGCCCCATCGGCCTGGAAACGCACGAACTCAACATCGCCATCAGCGGAGACGTCGCGTTCGCGCACATGCTCCACCTGGACACCGGAACCCTGAAGGACGAGTCTGATCGCGTGATGTGGGTACGATCGACGGTCTGCTGCCGCCGGACCAGCGGCAAGTGGCTGATCACGCACGAACACATCTCGATGCCGTTCGACCCGGAGACCCTTCAACCCTGGGTCCCACCGGCGGTGTGAGCCGGCCGCTTGACGACAGCGACACCGCCCGCCCGGCATTCGTGACGGCCGATCCCGCATCGTGTGATGAAACGATGACAACCCGGCTGAGCTCCGCATTCGTCTGATTGCCTGCTGGCCATGCGATCGACGAACCTCTCTCGCCGGTTCCACCACGGGTACACCGGCCTGATCCTGGCTGTCGCGACCGGGCTCACACTCGCGGGTTGCGGCGCGTCCGCGACCTCCCCCGGCGCGGCGACCCAGCAGACCGCCACCGGTGTCAAGGTGCTCTGGATGGGTGACTCCATCGCGGGCGCGCAGGCCCCGGCGCTGGAGGCGGCGTTGAAGGCCGCGGGCGTGGCGTTCAGGAACGCCACGTCCGACGGCGGCGGCAACGTCGTCGCCGGTGACCACGAGGTGACGGCCATGGCGGCCAGGGACACCTGGAAGACGCTGAAGAAAAACCTCGCCTCCTTCCGGCCGACGGTGATCGCCTACCAGATCACCACCTACGACTGGGGCACCGCCCGCCAACAGCTGGCGGCCTACCAGCAGCTCTCCCGAACGGCCGCGGACGCCGGTGCCGAACTCGTGCTGGTGTCCGCGCCGCCGTTCAAGATCGACGATTTCTACAAACCCCACGAGAACGCGATCAAGACCGCGCCGGCGATGGCCGCCAAGTCCACGCACGTTCGCTACCTGGATGCCTCCGCGCTGTGGGGCAGCGACTACGCCGCCGCCAAGGCCCAGCGCGCCAAGGACGGCATCCACTCCTGCCAGCAGGGCTCGGCGGCCTTCGCCACCTGGTTCGCCAAGCAGCTCGGCGAGTTGGCCGGCTTCACCCCGGCCGCCCCCGGCGTCTGGGCCACCGGGCCGTGGACCGGAGACGAGCGCTTCGCCAAACTCGGCTGCGGCTGATGGGACCGACGACGTCGGCCCCGCGTCGCGCGCATGTCGGCGCGCTCGACGGGTTGCGCGGGCTCGCTGTCGCCGCGGTCCTGCTGTTTCACGCCGGGCATCTGCGCGGCGGGTTCCTGGGCGTCGACCTGTTCTTCGTCCTGTCCGGCTTTCTGATCACCGGCCTGCTGCTGGAAGAGCTCGGCAGGAACGGCGGTCTCCGCCTGGCGGCCTTCTGGGAGCGCAGGGCCCGCCGTCTGCTGCCCGCGCTGACCTTCATGGTCATCTCGACACTGCTGCTGGCCTGGGCGTTCGCCAGGCCTGACCTGCTGAGGTACGCCCTCCAGGACGCGCCGTGGGTGGCCGCCCAGAGCGTGAACTGGCACTACATCGGCGAGCGGATCGGCTACTGGAACGCCTCCGGCACCCGCCTGTTCGCCCACCTGTGGAGCATCGGCGTCGAATGGCAGTTCTACCTGGCCTGGCCTCTGATGCTGGCAGTGGCCGGGAGAGGGCCCGGCGGGCACCGGCGGGTGGCGCTCGTCGCGGTGGCCGGCGCGCTCGTCTCACTTCTGCTCATGATCAGGCTCGGGACGGCCGTGGACACCACCCGCGCCTACGAGGGCACCGACACCCGGGCCTTCTCCCTGCTCCTCGGCGCGGCCGCCGCCACGGCGCCCATCCGGAACGCGGTGGCCGGCCTGTCACGTACCGCCGTGGACGTGCTCTGCGTCCTGCTGCTGTGCGGACTGTTGGCCTCATGGCTGCTGACCGGCGGGGAAAAGGCCCCCGGCCTGTTCCAGGGCGGGATGTTCGCACACTCCCTGGCCGGCGCCGCGCTGATCGCGCTCCTGGCCCACGCACCGGACGGCCTGGCGGGCCGGGTGATCGGCAGCACCGTGCCGCGCCGGCTGGGCGAGCTCTCCTACAGCCTGTACCTGTGGCACTGGCCGGTCTACCTGCTGCTGCCCCGGCCGGTGACCGGGTTCGGCGGCTGGGGCTGGACGATCATCGCGGCCGGGCTGTCACTGCTGGCTGCGGTAGTCTCGAAAGCCACCGTCGAAGATCCGATACGGCTGCGCACCGGCTGGGCCACCGGGCGGCGCGGATGGGCGGCACTGGCCGCCGCGGCGGTCATGGCGGCGGGGCTGTGGGCGGCGATACCGCGGCCGCGGCCCGGCGCCGGGACGGTCGACGTGAGCAGGCTCAGCCAGTCATGGCAGAACGGTTCGCGCCAGGAAACGGAGGAACGGGCACATGCCGAGGGTCTTACGCCACGTGGCGGCCGGCCTGGTCGCCGCGGCGACGCTGGCGGGTTGTGGAATCAGCGACACCGATGTGCGCTCCGCCGGTGACCTGGTCCAAGGCGGCCTGACCGAAGACCTCGGTAGTTCGCTGCGGGTGTACTTCGTCACGCCTCAGGGCACCTGGCCGGTCTCCCGGCCGGCATCGGCCGCCGCCCGGGTGCAACAGGCCATGGATGCGCTGCTCGACGGCCCCACGGCGGCCGAGCGGGCACGGGGGCTGATCACGCAACTGCCCTCGGCGCCACGTCCGGTCCGCGCCAGGACGGCCAAGGGCCGCGTACAGCTGCATCTGCCATGGCTGGTGCGTGACCTGCGCCCGGCTGCGGTGAGCCAGCTGGTCTGTACGGCCGCTGAGGCCCCGGACGTCGGCGACGACCCCGTGATCGAGGTGTTCGAGCCCGGCATGCCGGGCCCGCCCTGGCCCGTCAGGTGCGACGAGAGCGGGTCGGCCGTCCCGGCCCACCAGGGAGCCTCCTCATGACCCGCGTCCTGGTGATAGAAGACGACCCGGCCGTACGCCGCGGCGTGAGCCTCGGCCTGCGCCACAGGGGCCACGAGACCCTGCTCGTCTCGACCGGCGAGGAAGGACTGGCCGAACTCATCGCGAGCGCGCCCGACATCGTCCTGCTCGACCTCATGCTGCCCGGCATGAGCGGCCTGGAGACCTGCCGCCGCATCCGCGCCTTCAGCCAGGTGCCCATCGTGATCCTGTCAGCCCGCGACGATGACGTGGACGTCGTCGTGGGCCTCGAAGCCGGCGCCGACGACTACGTGATCAAGCCGGCCAGCAGCGAGGTCATCGAGGCTCGCATGCGCGCGGTGCTGCGCCGTACCACCCAGCCCGCCTCCTCCGACCAGGCCCGCACCACCCACGGCGACCTGTTCGTCGACCGGGTCGCCCTGCGCGTGCTCAAGCACGGCGAGCAGCTCGCGTTGGCGCCGACGGAGCTGAAGCTGCTGCTGTTCCTGACGGCCGCGCCCGAGCAGACCTTCAGCCGCCAGCAACTCCTGGAACAGGTCTGGGAGCACAGCTTCCACGGCGACTACCGGCTGGTCGACGCGTGCGTGATGCGGCTGCGAGCCAAGATCGAGAACGACCCTCGCAACCCCCGCTACATCCAGACCGTGCGCGGCTTCGGTTACCGGTTCGGGCCGCTGTGATCCGCCTCGCCCGCGCCCGCGGCCTGAGAGCCCAGCTGGTCCTGGTGTTCCTCCTGGTCTCCACGATCAGCGCGCTGACCGCCGCCACGATCACCTACCGGCAGGGCCACACCGCGATCGTCGAACGCACCCAGGCCGACGTCCTGCAGGAACTACGCGCCAACCTCACCTCCCGGACGCCCGACCTGCCCGCCGACCCCGCCGAGGCGGATCTGCGCAAGCTGGCCCGGCAGCTGGACCTGGCGATGGGCACGCGGGGCCGGCACACCGCGCTGTCCTATCGTGGCGGCCCGCTCATCGCCGCCGGGAAGCAGGTGCCGCCGCTGCCCGCGCAGCTGCGCGACCAGGCGGCCTCGGCGCGCACCGCGCTGGCCCAGCGCTTTCACCACGCCGGGACGCCCTGGCTGGCCGTGGCCCTTCCCGTCACCGCCGCCGCACGCCCGCACGGCTCCCCGCCGCTCGTCGTCTACGCCTCCCTCTCCCTGGCCTCCCAGCAGCAGGACGTGGACAGCCTGGCGGCCGCCGCCCGCGCCGGAGCCCTCCCCGTCGCTCTGGCCTCCATCGTCCCCGCGCTGCTGGCCGCGCGCAGACTGCTGCGACCGGTACGGCGGCTGCGCACGGCCGCGGAACAGATGGCGGGAGGCAGCCTGGACACCCGCGTGAGCGTCACCGGCGACGACGAACTCGCCGACCTCGGCCGCACCTTCAACACCATGGCGGCCACGCTCCAGGCCGACGCGGCCGCACTCCGCGACATGGAAGCGCGGGCGCGGCGGTTCGCCGCCGACGTCTCCCACGAGCTGCGTACGCCGCTGGCGGCCATGAGCGCTGTCACCGGAGTCCTCGACGCCGACGCCGCCTCCGGCCGCCTCGCGCCGCTCACCGCCGAGGCGCTGCAGCTGGTCTCCGACGAGACGCGCAAGCTCACCCGCCTCGTCGAGGACCTGATCGAGGTGTCCCGCTTCGACGCCGGCGCCGCCGTACTGAATCTCGACGAGGTCGACCTGGGCGAGCTCATCGCCAAGACGCTCGATCTGCGGCACTGGCACGATCGGGTCCGCACCGACATCCCCTCGGGCCTGCGCGTCCGCCTCGACCCGCGCCGGGTCGATGTCATCCTCGCCAACCTCGTCGGCAACGCGCTGCGGCACGGCGGCCCGGCGGTGTCGGTCCTCATCCAGGTCCAGTCCGGTGCCGACCGGACCGTCGTCACCGTCTCCGACGACGGGCCCGGCATCCCCGCCGACCTTCTGCCCCACGTCTTCGACCGGTTCACCAAAGGCGACGCCGCCCGTACCCGTACCGAGGGCAGCGGTCTGGGCCTGGCCATCGCCGCCGAGAACGCGCGCCTGCACGGCGGCACCCTCACCGCTGCCAACGCCCCTCACGGCGGAGCCATCCTGGCCCTCGCCCTCCCCCGGACCTCACCCTGAACTCGTCCCATCCCCCGTGAGAGCTATCCCGAATGTCCCGTCCGGTGGGATGGTCACCGTGATCGCCCTGGTCGTGTCCGCCCTGCTGTTCGGCGCGACGCCTCTGGTCAACGTCAACGCCACGCTGTCCGGCCCGGCCCCGCTGACCGGCGGTACGTTCGGCCCCGAGGCCAACCTGCTCGCGCTGCTGGTCTGCCTGGGACCCACGGCCTTCTGGCTACGACGGGCCGCCCGCGTCGGCCGGATCCGGCACCGCCCGCGCCGGGCCGTGGCTCACGCCGGCTCGGATTCGTCCTCGAAGACGAAGTAGATGCTCAGGACGTACGGTTCCGCTTCACCGGTCGCGTAGTCCCACGAGACGTCCACCAGAAATACGTTGTGAGCCCCCACCCACTCCTGGGCCTTGCCGAACGCTTCCGCGGCGGTCCGTGCGGGAAACAGCAACCTGGCCATCGGATGGACTTGCGAGTCGGCATCGGAGTCGTCGAAGTCCGCCGGAACGTCGAGGCGCAAATCGGGCTTCATGCCCCGCACTCTGCCACATTGATCGCAGCGCCCGCCGATGAACGGCCCCGAACCCCGGGCCGACGCCTGCGGCGCGAGCGATTACGGGACGCTGATCGTGCTGTCCACAGTGCAAGATGTGATGCATGTTCGGATCGCCGCTGTCCGCCCGGCTTGAGCGTTGCAGCCGGATCCTCGTCGCCGGCGCAGGCGGGGGTTCCGACGTGTACGCCGGGTTACCCCTCGCCCTGACCCTCCGAGAGGCCGGCAAGAAGGTGCACCTGGCGAACCTGTCGTTCAGCCACCTCGACGCGCTCGACCTCGACGTCTGGCTGTTCGAGGACGTCGCGGAGATACGCCCGGACACCGAGGCCCGCGACTGGTACTTCCCCGAGGGCTGCCTGGCCCGCTGGCTGGCCATGCACGGCCAGCCGTCGACCGTGTACGCCTTCCCCAAGGTCGGCGTCCGCCCGCTGCAGGCCGCGTACGCCAAGCTCGCCGCGTACCTCGACCTGGACGCGGTCGTCCTGGTGGACGGCGGCACCGACATCCTCATGCGCGGCGACGAGGCCGGTCTCGGCACGCCGGCCGACGACATGACGAGCCTGGCCGCCGCCCACGCCCTCGACGTCCCCGAGAAGATCGTGGCCTGCCTGGGCTTCGGGGTGGACGCCTATCACGGCGTCAACCACGCACAGGTCCTGGAGAACCTGGCAGCCCTGGAGCGCGACGGCGCCTACCTGGGCGCGTTCTCCGTCTCCAGGTCCACGAAGGCGGGCGCGCTCTACCTCGACGCCGTCGCCCACGCCCAGGCCGAGCTGCCGGCGTACCCGAGCATCGTGAACGGCTCGATCGCGGCGGCCGTGCGCGGCGAGTTCGGGGATGTGCGCTTCACCGACAGGACCAAGGGCAGCGAGCTGTTCGTCAATCCACTGATGGCCATCTACTTCGCCGTGGACCTCGACGCGCTGGCCCGGCGCTCGCTCTACCTGGACCGGCTCCAGGACACCGTGCTCATGCGCCAGGTCCACTCCGTCATCGAGGCGTTCCGCGACGAGGTGACGCCCCGCCCGCCGAAGGCGTTCCCGCACTAGAGGCAGCCACCGTTCTCGTGTTTGTGTAATGGTAGCGCGGCATGAGACCGTTGCGAGGTGGACACCCTGGAACTGCTGGCGCATCCGGTACGGCTGCGGATCGTGCACGCGATGCGCGGAGGGCGCGAACTCACCACCGCTCAACTGTGTGCCCGCATCCCCGACAGCTCGAAGGCCATGATCTACCGGCACGTCGACCTGCTCGCGGCCAACGGAATCCTGGAGGTGGCCGACGAGCGGCGCGTGCGCGGCGCGGTGGAACGCCGCTACCGGCTACGCCTTGACCGGGTCGTCGTGGACGCCGACGCGGCGGCGGCGCTGTCGGCCGACGACCACCGGCGCGTGTTCGCCACGTCGATGGCCGTGCTGGTGGCCGAGTTCAACGCCTACCTCGATCGCGACAACGCCGAGCCGGCCGCGGACCTGGTCGGCTACCGGCAGCACGCCGTCTGGCTCAACCGCGACGAACTGGAGAAGATGATCCTCGAGCTGCGGCGCGTGATCCTGCCCCTGCTGGCCAACGAGCCGACGCCGGATCGCGCGCAGTACCTGCTCAGCCCGGTTTTCTTCCCGATCGAGCAGGCGTCCGCGGCCGAGACCGAGTGAGAGGATCCAGGACCCTTGACCGAATACACGCTGCGCCCGATCGGGCGCGTCGAGTCGACACTGACCGATCGGGCGGCGGCGCCCCGGCAGGCCGATGAGGGAGCGCCCGACGCCTGGCTCGTCTTCGACGATCGGTACGCCCCCGCCCTGGACGGCCTGACCCCGGGTGCCGACGTCCTGCTGCTCACCTGGCTCGACCGCGCCGACCGCGAGACGCTCACCGTGCACCCGCGCGGCGACACCACCCGGCCGCTCTCCGGCGTCTTCGCCACCCGCGCGCCCGACCGTCCCAACCCGATCGGCCTGCACATCGTCCACATCCTCGCCATCGGCGGCACGCGCGTCCACGTCCGCAACCTCGAAGCCCTCGACGCGACCCCGATCCTGGACGTCAAACCCCTCCTCACCCCCGACCGCTGACAGCCCGAGCACTGACCTGTCTAGAGCCAGCCGGCGTCGCGAGATATGCGGATGGCGTCGATGCGGTTGCGCCCGCCCACCTTGCTGATCGCGTTCGACAGGTAGTTGCGCACCGTGGCCTGCGAGAGCGAGAGCTGGGTGGCGATCTGGGCGACGCGGTTGCCGCTCGCCGCGGCGCGCAGCACCTCGGTCTCGCGGGCCGTCAGCGGGCTGCTGCCGGTCTCGAGAGCGGCGGCGACGAGCTCGGGATCGATCACCCGCTCCCCCGCCGCGATGCGCCTGATCCCGTCCGTGAGGGTCTGCGCCGGGGCGTCCTTCACGATGAAGCCCTTGACGTGCACCTTCAGCGCGCGCAGCAGGTTGCCCGGCTGGCTGAGCCCGGTGAGCACGAGAGTGCGGCAGCCGGGAAGCCGCGCGGACAGTTGCTCGGCCGCCGACAGCCCGTCCAGGCCCGGCATGTCGATGTCCAGCACCGCGACGTCGGGGCGTACCCGCAGCGCGGCGTCCAGCACCTCGTCCCCGCGCTCGATCTCGGCGACCACCTCCATGTCGTCCTCCAGCGACAGCAACGCCACCAGCGCGGACCTGATCATGTGCATGTCCTCGGCGATCAGCACGCGGATCACGCGACCTCCTCCGGAACCTCGACCGACAGCCGGAACCGGCCATCACGGACACCGGCCTCGGACGAGCCGGACACGGCTTCGGCGCGCTCGGCCACCCCGGCGAGCCCGGAGCCGCTCCCAAGGCCGGCGGCGCCGCGGACGCCGTCGTTGACGATCTCCAGCCGTATTCTCCCGTGCTGCCGGGAAAGCGTGATGGTGCAGGAGCCGGCCTCGCTGTGGCGCAGCAGGTTCGTGGTGCCCTCTCTGACGGCCCAGGCCAGGGCGCTCTGCGCGGACCCGGGCAGCGACCGCAGGTCGGCCACGTCGAGCCGGGTCTCCACGCCTGCGGCGCCGAGCAGGGCCGCGGCCCCGTCGATCTCCGTACGCAGCGACACGGCGTGCTGGTCCCGCGTGATCGCCCGTACGTCGTGCAGCGCGTCGCGGGCCACGCCGGTCAGGCTCTCGATCTCGGCACGGGCGGCGACGGCGTCCCTGGTGAGCAGCCGCAGCGCCAGGTCACCCTTGAGAGCGATCGCCGACAGGCTCTGGCCGAGCAGGTCGTGCAGGTCGCGCGAGACCCGGATCCGCTCCTCGCCGACGGCGGTCGCGGCCAGCTCGGTACGGGCGCCGTCCAGCTCGTTCAGCAGCCGGACCAGGCGGGCGCCCCCGACCAGAGCCGCGGCGTACAGGCCGGTGACGACCACCGCGTACAGGCCGAGGAGGACGGCCTGCGGGATCGTGCCCTGGCTCTGCAGCATCGTCAGCACCTCCCTGGTGGCGTTGGCCGTCAACTGCAGCGTGGCGGCCGCCGCCAGCACCCACCCGCCGCGCAGCAAGGTCATCATCGAGGCGAGCGCGAAGATCCCGAGGGCTTCCCAGTTGGAGCCGAGCCACCAGATCGGCAGGTCCGCGAGCAGCACCAGCGCCGCGAGGCTCCAGGGCCAGCCCGCGGGACGCTCGCCCCGGGCCGCCGCGAGGCTGTGCCGCAGCTGGATCGCGCCGGCCGCGGCGGCCCCCAGGATCGCGGCGACCGGGTTGCCGGGCGGGCCGTCCATGCCGAGGATCGTGTAGACCGGCACCTGCAGGGTCAGCGGCACGTGCAGGGCGATCAGCGGCCAGTGCGGGTGCCGCAGGACCCAGCGGGGCGGGATGGACGCGGTCATGCCGGTATCTCGATCGTCTCGGTGGCCTCGCCGGTGCGCAGCTCCAGCCGTAGGCGACCGTCCGTGGAGGTCACCGTGATCGTGCAGGAGGGTACGGTGTCGGCGCGCAGCAGCCGGGTGACCGTCGCGCGCAGCGCGGCCCGGGACTGCGGGGCGATGGCGTCGGGGACGCCGCCGCGCGGGAGTTCGAGGCGGGTCTCGATGCCGGCCGCGGCCAGCAGGGTCGCGGCGGTCTCCAGCTCGGCGCGCAACGACGGCTGACGGTAGCCGCGTACGCGCTGCCTGGCGTCGGCGAGCGTACGTCTGGAATCGTCGGCGAGCGCGGCCAGCTCGTCCGACAGACCCTCGGGCGCGGCCGCCCCGAGCCTGCGCCCGGCCTGTTCCCCGCGCGCCGCGATCGACTCCAGCGCGCGGCCAAGGCTCCGGCGCAGATCGTCGTCGAGGCGGCGGCGTTCCTGTGCCACCGCCTGCTGGGCAAGCAGTTCCCTGGCCGCCCGCAGCCGTGTCAGCGCGGCGGGGAGCCAGACCAGCAGCAGCAGCGCCGCGCTCCCACCCAGCACCGAGAACAGCAGCCACGGCGCCGTCGTCCACGGCAGCCCCAGCGCGTAGGCAATCGGCGCCGCCGCGGCCGCCACCGTCACGTACACGATGTACGACCACGGCGCCGGCAGCACCAGCAGCGCCGACACCACCAGGGCCGCGTAGGACCGCGGCCACATGTTCCCGGCCAAGGGAGTGGCGCCGAGGATGACGGCGGCCATCACGGCGAACGTCCAGACGCCGGCCGGTGGCCGCCGCGCGTGCGCCGCGTACCAGACGTGGCGCAGGTGCAGCGGCAGGTACGTCACCACCGCCGCGAGGCTCCACAGCCCCGTGCGGGTGTCGTTGCCCATGTAGCCGAACGCCAGCATCACCTGCACCACCGGCAGCAGGGCACTGCAGGCGACGGCGCCGACCGGCGCCAGCCGGACGACGCGGTCGGATCGCCACAGCTCCGCCAATCCTCCCACCGCCCGTCCTCGCGTCCTGGCTGACCAGAGTAGAGGCCGCGGCCGGGTGCCGGATCCGGCGCGGGTGGGCGTCCTGGACGGGCCGGCATGCCCGCGACCTGGATCCGCTCCGATCGCGCGGCGGCGCAGGCGGGGGGCTAGAGCAACGGTGTCGTGACCGTTCAAGGGAGAGACGATGCGCACCACGAGCGTGAGGGGATCAGACTTCTCCGGCGTCGATGACCCGGCCGAGGTTGTCCAGCTCGTTGCCGCGGCCGGCCGTCAGGCGCTGGGTCCACTCCTCGTCGTGCATCGCGTCCATGGTCATGACGACGTGGACGCCGTCGCCGGTGGACTGGATCTCGACCACGGTGAGGAAGTCGTACGGATCCACCCCCGGGATGAAGTCGGCCAGCGAGGTGTAGGAGAGCCGCGTGGGCTCGTCCACCTCGACGAAGGTCTTGCGCGACTCGGTGCTCAGCGGCAGCCCGGCGCCCTCCATGAACGCGATCTGCTCGGGCGCGGTCGCGGTCATCGTGTAGATCAGCTCGCCGCCGGGCCGCAGGTCCAGCTTCCCGACGTTGACCGTGAAGCCGTCGGGCGACCACCAGGACTCGATGCCGGCACCGGTGGTCCACAGCCGCCACACGTGCTCGGGCGTGGTCGCGTAGGTGCGCTCGATCCGGACGGTCTTGGCCACGGGCGAGACGGTCATGATTGCTCCCTTTGAGGTGCGGTTACGCGAACGATCCTCCTCGTGAGGGCCCGTGGCAGACAGATGTAAATGTCACGAGACAGGTGATGAGTTTCGGGCCGGCCGGGCGGTGCACCCGGCCGGCTCCGACCGCTCGTGGCCGCCGTGCCGATCACCAGCGGAGTTCCGTCACTTACGGCCTACTCCCTTATTCACTCCAGGCCGCCGTCCGACGGGTCGGCCGCGCTGAGGCGCAGGATCGGGTCGAGCAGGCCCGGGAAGCGGTCGCTCAGATCGTCGGCGCGCGGCCGGATCCGCCGGTGCCGGCCGTCGACGGTCATGGTGATCAGCCCGGCCTCGCGCAGGATCCGCCAGTGGTTGGACAGCGTCGACAGCGGCACGTCCAGGCCGTCGGCGAGAGCGGAGCAGGTCGACTCGGGGTTGTCCCAGGCCCGCCGTACCAGCTCCAGGCGCACCGGATCGCCGAGCGCGTGGAGGACTGGCGCGAGCGTCAACGACTCGCGGGCCGGCTGGGGTAGCGGTCGCATGCCCTCCACAATACAACGCTTCGACACTTCGGAATTATCGAACTATGGTGTGCCAGAGCATCCGCCCCATGAGAGGGAGCAGCTTTGACCGCACACGGAAGCACGAACCGGACAGCGTTACTCGCAGTGGCCTGCCTGGGCCAGTTCATGGTGCTGCTCGACAGCACGATCGTCGGCGCGGCGCTGCCCGACATGCAGCAGCGGCTGCACACCCAGCTGACCGGCCTGCAATGGATCGTCGACGCCTACGTGCTGCTGGTCGCCATGCTGTTGCTGTCCGGCGGCGTCTTCGCCGACCGCTTCGGCCGCAGGCGGGTCTTCCTGGCCGGCGTCGTGGTGTTCACCGTCGCGTCCGTGGTGTGCTCCGTCGCACCCTCGATCGGCTGGCTCATCGCCGGCCGGGTGGTGCAGGGCATCGGGGCCGCGGCGCTGAGCCCCGCCTCGCTGGCCCTGCTCGCCGCCGCGTATCCCGTTCCGCAGGAACGGGTCAAGGCGATCGGACTGTGGGCCGGATTCAGCGGGATCGGCCTGGCCGCCGGACCGTTGGCCGGCGGCATCCTGGTGGACGCCTTCGGCTGGCCCGCCATCTTCCTCGTCAACGTGCCCATCGGCGCGATCCTGCTGCTGGTCGGTATGCGCGTCCTGAGCGAGTCCCGCAATCCGAACGCGCCGGCGATCGACCTCCCGGGGACGGTCCTGTCCGTCCTGGGCGTGGGGGCGCTGACCTTTGGGCTGATCGAGGGCGGCTCCCGTGGCTGGACCTCGCCGGTGATCCTGGGCACCTTCGCCGCCGCGGTGGCGATCCTCGCCGCCTTCGTCGTCGTCGAAGGACGTGGTGCGACGCCGATGCTGCCGCTGCGGCTGTTCCGGCAGCGGCTGTTCACGGTGTCCAACACGGCGATGGTCGTGGTGGGTTTCGCGCTCATGGGTTCGTCCTTCTTCTTCTCCCAGTTCTTCGTGTACGTCCAGGGCAGTTCGATTCTGCTGGCCGGCCTGCAGACCTTGCCGGCCTCGCTCGCCATGGTGATCGTCAGCCCGTTCGCGGGCCGGTTCGCGGCCAGGTACGGCTTCCGGATCGTGGTCACCATCGGCCTGGCGCTGGCCGGGCTGGGGCTGCTGGCGCTGGGCTTCGTGCACGCGGACACCGGCTACGGGAACGTGTGGTGGCGGCTGGCCATCGTCGGCGTCGGTTTCGCCCTGACCATGTCCCCGCTGACCGGCGCCGCCATCCAGGCGGTCAGCCCGCAGGAGGGAGGCCTCGCGTCGGGCATCAGCAGCACCACCCGGCAGATCGGCGCGGTGCTCGGCGTGGCGGTGCTGGGAGCCGTCGTCCGCACCCGTGAGGCCGGCGGCGCGTCCTTCGAGGCCGGCCTCGACAGTGCCTTCGTCGCGGCCGGCGTCGTCACCCTGGCCGGCGCCGTGTTCACCGGCCTGTGGCTGGTGAGGTCCGGGCCCGCGGAGGTCTCCACGCCGCAGGCACCCACGGTCACGACGCCGTCCGGATGAGCCGTCAACCGGTCCCGCTCAGGGGAGCTGACCTGCGAGGGCTCTGTCCCAGTCGACCGTCTTGGCCCACTCGGCGTAGCTGTGCCAGCGCACGGCGGGGTACGTGGCGTGCAGGGTCTCGATGTCGAGGAAGTCGGTGTTGTTCTCGAAGCTCTCGAACATCGTGGCCACCTCCTCGCCGGCCCACTGCCGCACCATCTCCAGCGGCAGTTGCTGGTACGGAATCTCCCGGCCCAGCACCTCGCTCAGGATCCGGGCCGCCTCCTGCCCGGTGACGCGGTCGGAGGCGATGTCGATCCGCTCGCCGACGAGCTCATCGGGGTTCTCGATCGCGTGTACGGCCATGCCGGCGATGTCCAGGACGCTCACCTGGTCGAGCGGCTTGCCGGGAGTCAGCGGGTTGGCGAGGATGCCGTCGCCGAGCCGGCTGAAGCCGAGGTTGAGCGCGTTCTCCATGAAGTACACCGGGCCGAGCACCGTCGCGCGCACCGGTAGCTCGCGTAAATACGCCTCGATGAGCTGCTTGCTGTCGGCGTGGTCGACGTTGGTGGCCTCCAGCCGGTCGCCGCCCCGTACGGACGAATACACCAGGTGGGCGTCGAGGCGGGCGACGGTGTCGACGAGCAGGCGTCCCTGCGCCACCTCCTCGTCCTTGCCGCCCTCGCCGAACGGCACCGAGAGGCCGAAAACCGCGTCGGCGTCCGTACAGGCCCGCTGGAGCGCGTCGGGATCGGCGAGGTCACCGGTGGCGAGCCGCGCCCCCTGAGCAGAAAGCGCCTTCGCGGCCGGGGACTCCTCCGAGCGCACGTACGCCACCACCTCGTGACCGCGCTGCAGAAGCAGGTCGGCGACGGCGCCGCCCTGCCTGCCGGTGGCGCCGATGACGACGATTTTGGTCATGACAAATCTCCATGGTTGGGATGAGAGGCGATCCAGAACAGGCGGGCGGGCCGCCCGCGATCAGCAATTCTGGGATCTCAACCGCGGTTGAGGTCAAGCAAGGACGAGGTTCTTGAAGTAGGCGGCGCTCTCCGCGTCCTCCGGGTAGTACGACTCGATCGCGACCTCGTCCAGCGTGATGTCCATCGGGGTGCCGAACGTCGTGGTGGTCGAGAACAGCCGCAGTTCCCGTCCGTCGAAGTTGAAGATCATCGGGATCACGACCTCGGACTCGATCGGGTGGCCCGCGTCCTCGGAGCCGGGTGCCAGCAGCTCCTCGTAGAGCGCGGTGAGCTCGGGGTCGGGGGCGGTGGCGAGCTGACGCGCGATCCTGGTACGGAGCACCACGCGCATCTCGGCCAGATTGACGATCCGAGGGGCGAGCCCGCGCGGGTCCAGTCCCAGGCGCAGCATGTTGATCGGCGGCCGCAGCAGGTCGGGGGCGACGTCCGCGAGGAACGGGCCAAGAGCGCGGTTGGTCATCACGATGTTCCACCGGCGGTCGATGACCAGCGCCGGATACGGCTCGTGCGCGCGGAGCACCCTCTCGACCGCGTCCCGGGCCGCCGACAGCGCGTCCCCGGCGAGCGGCCGCTCGGCGTAGCGGGGTGCGAAGCCGGCGGCCAGCAGCAGCCGGTTGCGCTCACGCAACGGCACCTCGAGCTGATCCGCGAGCCGGAGGATCATGTCGGCGCTCGGGTTGGACTTGCCGGTCTCCACCAGGCTGACGTGACGAGCCGAGACGTCGGCGGCGATCGCGAGATCGAGCTGGCTGATTCGCCGGCGATGCCGCCACTGCCGCAACAGCTCCCCGACCGTGTACATGCCCGTCGATGCTACTCCTCGTGGCGCCGGGCGCCATGAAATGCGAGTTCATCGACAACCGTGGGCGACGGTCGAAACACTGCCGCCATGACTACGCAGAACCTGACCACAGACAACAAGAGCATCGTCCAGCGGGCGCTGACGGCACTGGTCGCGACGGGCGACGTCGATGCGCTCGCGCCGTTGCTGAGCGAGGACTTCGTCCATCACCGGCCGGGTCCGACCTCGTCGACCAAGGCGGAATGGCTCGCCGCCGTACACGCCGCGCTCGGCCCGCTCGCCGGCATGCAGGTCGAGATCCATCATGTGCTGGCCGAGGGTGATCACGTCGTGATGTACTCGCGACGCCGGCTCCCCGGTGCCGGGCCAGAGATCGCGGTCGTCGACATCTGGCGGTTTGACGACGGGCTGATCGCCGAGGCGTGGGAGATCATCGAGCCGGTGGCCCAGGTGGCCGCCAATCTGGTGTGGTGGGAGTCCGCCTGAGCGATCAGCGGCGGCGTAGCGACGGGTCGAGCAGGGAAGGCGGGGTGTCGTACTTCTCCTCCGGGGCCAGGTCGACGCCGGGCGCGACGATCGTGTCGATGGCGTCGAGCACGTCGGCGGAGAGCACCGTGTCGGCGGCGGCGAGGTGCGAGCGCAGGTGGTCCAGCGTGCGGGGGCCGATGATCGCGCTGGTCACGGCCGGGTGCGCGGTCACGAAACCGAGCGCGAGCTGGATCATCGTCAGCCCGGCCGCGTCGGCGACCTTCGCCAGTCGCTCGACCGCGTCGAGCCTGGTGCGGTTGGACGGGATGGAGGTGTCGAAGCGCCGCGGCATGAACGCCGAGCGGTTGGTGGCGATCTCCCGGCCCTGCCGGATCGCGCCCGACAGCCAGCCCGAGGCCAGCGGGCTCCACACCAGCACGCCGAGCCCGTACTGCTCGGTCACGGGCAGGACGTGGCTCTCGATCCCGCGCTGCAGGATCGAGTAGCTGGGCTGCTCGGTGACGTAACGGCTCAGGTGGTGTTCGCGGGCGGCCCATTGGGCCTGGACGACGCGGTGAGCGGGGAAGGTCGAGGAGCCGAAGTAGCGGATCTTCCCCGCGCGCTGCAGATCGGTCAGGGCCGACAGCGTCTCCTCGTCGCTGGTCGTCGGGTCCCACCGGTGGATCTGGTAGAGATCGACGTGGTCGACGCCGAGGCGGCGCAGGCTGTTGTGCAGCTCGGTGACCAGCCAGCGGCGCGAGCCGCCCTGATGGTTGCGCTCCTCGCCCATTGGCAGGCTCGCCTTCGTGGCCAGCACGATGTCGTCGCGGCGGCCGGCGATGGCCTTGCCGACCATCTCTTCCGACTCGCCGTCGCTGTACATGTCGGCGGTGTCGATGAGGTTGATCCCGGCTTCGAGGGCGGCGTCGACGATGGCGGTGGCGTCGTCCTGGGTGGTGCGTCCCATCCTGCCGAAGTTCATCGCGCCGAGCACGAGGGAGCTGACCTGTACACCGGTACGGCCCAAGGTGCGGTACTGCATGACTCTGTTCCTTCCGATTTAAACGGAACCGTGTTCCGATAAAGATAGGGAATGTGGTTCCGTTTTGGCAACTTGCCTGTGCTGTGCATGCGGAACTGGTTTCCGGAAGTGCGGTGTTGACCTTCCCCTAGGGTGAAGCCGCAGCATCGTCGGTACCGGCCACGGGGGCCGGGACGAGGAGGAATGGTGCGGCTGCTGACGATCGGGGCGTTCGCTCGGGCCGCGCGGTTGTCGCCGAAGGCCCTGCGGCTCTACGACCAGCTCGGGTTGCTGCGACCGGCCGCGGTGGACGGCGAGTCCGGATACCGGTTCTACGATCCGGGACAGCTGGAGCGGGCCCGGTTGATCGCCTGGCTGCGGCGGCTGGGCATGCCGCTGGCACGCATCCGGCGGGTGTGCGACCTGCCGGCGGGCGCGGCGGCCGAGGAGATCGCCGGCTACTGGGAGCAGGTGCTGGCCGAGACCGCCGCCCGTGGAGAGCTGGCCACGTTCCTCGTCGACTATCTGTCGGGGAGGGGAAGCACCGTGGAAGAGACGGCGACGATGCTGGGAATCCGTTACGCGGCCCGGTCGGAGTCGGGCCTGGTGCGTACGAGCAACCAGGACACCGCCTACGCCGGCCCCCGGTTGCTGGCAGTGGCCGACGGGGCCGGCGGCTCGGGCGGGGACCTGGCGAGCGCGGCGGCCGTCGACGCGCTCAAACCGCTGGAGACGCTGGCCGTAGCGGCCGAGGACCTGCTCGGCGCGCTCGCCGAGGCGGTCGGAGAAGCCGACCGGGCCATCGGGGAGATCGCCGCCTCGACGCCGTCGGGTGAGGCGGTGACCACGTTGACCGCGCTGCTGTGGTCGGGGTCGCGGCTGGCGCTGGTGCACATCGGTGACACCCGGGCGTACCTGGTGCGGGACGGCGAGCTGTTCCAGATCACCCATGACCACACCTATGTGCAGGGGCTGGTCGACGAGGGCCGGTTGACCGTGGAGGAGGCGGCCTCGCATCCGCAGCGCGCGCTGCTCGCACGAGCGCTGACCGGAACGGGCGGGGCCCGGCCGGAACTGTCGCTGCACGCCGCCGCGGCCGGCGACCGGTACCTGCTGTGCTCCGACGGGCTGTCCACCATCGTCCCGGCCGGAGCGCTGCGCGCGGCGCTGACCGGGCCCGGCGCCCCCCAGCAGGTGCTCGACGAGCTGGTGGCGCTGGCGTACGCCGCCGGCGCCCCCGACAACGTCGCCTGCGTCGTGGCCGACGTGGTGAGCCTGGACGCCGATGAGGCCGGACGGTGATCACCTCAACGGCCCGGTCGCTCGGCGCCTACACCGTCGACCGCCGCCCGCTGGCCATCGCGGCCTACCGGCGCTTGTGGGTGTCATCGGCGGTTTGCGCCGTCGGGGGTTCGTTCAGCGTGGTCGCCGTGCCGGCGCAGCTGTTCACGGTGACCGGCTCCTCGGCGGCCGTGGGCGTGGCGGGGGCGGTGTCGTTCGTCGCGCTGGTGGTGGCGGCGTTAGGGGTGGGCGCGCTCGCCGATGTCATGGACCGGCGAAAGGTGCTGCTGGCGGCCCACTGCGGCCTGGTGCTCACGTACGTGGCCTTCTGGGCCCAGGCCGTGCTGGGCGGACGTTTCGTCCCCGTCCTGATGGTGCTGGTCGCCTGCCAGGGACTGTCCTTCGCCGCGATCATGACCACGATGGGCGCCGTGGTGCCCCGCCTGGTCCCGGTCGAGCTCCTGCCGGCGGCCAACAGCCTCAGCGCCCTGACCCGCTACGCCGGGTCGATCCTCGGACCGGTGCTGGCCGGCGCCTTGATACCGGTGGTCGGGCTCGGTGCGCTGTACCTGTTCGACGCCGTCGCGCTGCTGGCCGTCGTGTGGGCGGTCGTCAAGCTCCCGCCGCTGCCGCCCCGGCCCCACCCGGCCGCGCAGCGCCGCTCGGCGGCCGGGTTCCGGTATCTGGCGGCCAGCCGGCTGCTGGTGGCGGTGCTCCTGGTGGACCTCGCGGCGATGGTCTTCGGCATGCCGACGGCCCTGTTCCCGGAGCTCGCCCAGCAGACCTACGGCGGGCCCGCGGGAGGCGGCCTGGAGCTGGGGCTGCTGTACGCCGCCTATCCGGCCGGAGTGGTCACGGCCGGGCTGATGTCGGGCACGTTCACCCGGGCCCGACGCCACGGCGCGCTCATGGCGGCGGCCGCCGCGGCGTGGGGCATCACCGTGGCGCTCCTCGGGCAGGCCGCCCAGCTGTGGCTCGCCCTGGTGGCGCTCGTCCTCGGCGGTGCGGTCAACTTCGTCCTGAGCACCTTCCGCAACGCCATCACACAGGCGCACACCCACGACTCCATGCGCGGCCGGATCCAGGGCTCGCTCACCGTCGTCCTCTTCGGCGGCCCGCACCTCGCGAACCTGCTGCACGGGGCCGCCACCTCGATCCTCGATCACCGGCTGGTGATCTGCGTCGGCGGGCTGCTCACCACGGTGACCGTGGCCGTGGTCGCATGGGCACTGCCGGAGCTGCGCAACTACACCGCCGGCCCCTGAGAGGCGACCGAGACGACGTGGCGGACGGACGACGGGTCGTCGATGAGGTCGAGCATGCAGTGGGCCACGTCGGCGCGGGTGGTGCTGAGTCCTCCTCTGATGTTGAGGTCCCGTGCGGTCCGGTACCGACCGGGCCGCTCGGTGTCGAGCAGCCGGGAGGGTCGCACGATGGTCCAGTCCAGGCCGGAGGCGCGCAGCAGCTCCTCCGCCTGGGCCAGGTCGGTGTAGGAGTGGCGGAGCAGGCGTTGCACGATGAGCGGCTTGAGCACGTACCGGGTGAAAACGCCATCCCCCGCGTCGGCGACCAGGCCGCTGGCGCTGACCAGCAGCATGCGGCGGGCCCGCGCCTGGGTCATGGCCTGGATGATCGAGGTGGTGCTGGCGCTGTGGACGGTGGTGGGGCCGCGATCGCGCGTGCCCATCGCGGACAGCACGGCCCCGCAGCCCTTGACCGCCGGGACGATGGCGTCGGGGTTCATCACGTCGGCCTCGACGACGTCCAGCCGCCCGCGCAGCTCGGCGGGCAGCCGGGACGCGTCGCGTACGACGGCGGTGACCTCGTGGCCGAGACCGAGGGCCTGGCGCAGGAGCTGCAGGCCGATACCGCCGGTCGCGCCGAAGACCGCGAGTCTCATCAGTGTCGCCCCTTTCGGTAGGTGAGTATTCACTCACCTTACCTCGCGGGGACGGATCAGGCGAAGACCGTGCCCGCCTCCGTGAACAGGGCATTCAGCGCGCGCATGCCGCGCCACGCCTTCGTCAGGCCGAACTGGGCGGAGAAGCGCACCACGGCACGCGCCTCCTCCGGCGTGGCACCCGCCTTCAGGGCCCGCGTCACATGGACGCGGAAGCTCTCCTCCAGCGTCTGGAAGAGCACGTCGACGGTCATGGTCGCGAACGCGCGCTCGCGAACGGTCAGCCGCCGCATCCCCGCGCGCATGCGCGACTGCAGGTCCATGTAGTCGGCGAAGGCGGGGTCGAGATTGCGTACGGCCTGCCGGGTCGGCGCGGGGATCGGGCTGGTCAGCCCGTCGGCGTCGATCGGATGCCCGTCGCCCGTGGGGCCGGGCAGGCCCTGCTCGCGTTCGATGTCGACCAGGCGGGCCAGCGCCGACAGGGCCGCCGGGTAGCCGCTGTCGTAGGCGATGAAGCGCAGGAGTTCGCGCAGGTCGTCGGCGGACAGCCCGTTCTCGTACGCCATCGCCACGTGCGCCTCGAAAGGCAGCCCGAGGGTCTGCTGGCAGACGTCGCCGACCAGGGACAGCAGGATTTTCTCCCGCATGGACAGCTCGGTGATCTCCTCCCAGATCATGCGGTCGGTGGCCTCGCTCATCTCCGCGAACACCGGGTCGAGCGTCTTGGCGTGGACTTTCATCGAGCTCCTCGATAACTGTACGGCTGTAGCGCTACGACTGTAGTGCAACGCCCGTCTCGTTACAATGGCTCCCATGAACGCGACCAACCCCCGCTCACGGGGCCGCAACCCCCGAGGTCAGGGCGAGCGGCTGCGCGAGGACATCGTCACGGCCGCCGTACGGCTGCTCGACGAGCTCGCCGACGACCAGGCCCTGTCGATGCGCGCGGTCGCGCGTGAGGTCGGCATCGCCGCCACCTCCGTCTACATCCACTTCGCCGACCGCGACGCCCTCGTCCTGGCCGCTCTGGAGCAGTGCCACCGCGACCTCGTACGCGCCCTCGACCAGGCCGAGACCGCCGCCGACCCGGTGGCGCGGCTACGCGCCCGGCTGCTCTACCTGGGCGACTGGGTACGCCGGCACCCGGGCCTGTACAAGGTCCTCCACGAGAGCACGCTCAACCAGCGGGCCAGCATGGAGTTCAAGCAGGAGCTGGGCGAGCGCACCACGGCCGCGGTGCGGCGCTGCATGGACGCCGGGCTCGCCGCCCCCGGCGACGCCGCGGAGGTCTCGCTCGACCTCCGGGCGGCGGTGCACGGGGCCGTGTCGATGCGGGTCAACCAGCCCGACCTGCCCTGGCCGCCGCTGGAGGCGCAGATCGACCGGTTCCTGATCAAGCTGGCCGGGATCTCTCTGGGCCAGACGCTTTGATCTCCCGGGCCGCCGGGTGATAAAAGGTTGATTGGTGCGATTCCAAGGTGCGGCGGTGACAGCCCGCCGGTTCTGCCGGTTCCGGCGGGACGACTCGGTGCGACTCCGGGCCACGCGGTGACACCCCGCCACCTCTCGGGCCTGTCCGGCCCCTGGTTCCCGCTGTCGAGAGGTGGTGTCGCATGTTCACCGGAAATATCCAGGAAATCGGCACGGTGGTGGCCGTCGACGAGGCGCGCATCGCGGTCAGTGCCCCCGGGGCCGCCGCCGGCGCGCCGGGTTCGATCTGCCTGAACGGCGTGGGCCTGACCGTCCTCCGGGCCGCGCACGAGACGCAACCGCTGGAGGCCGGGCTGTCGGCGGAGACGCGGCGCAGATCGACCCTCGACCAGATCAGGCCGGGCACGCGGGTCAACGTGGAGACCCCGTTGACGCTGGGCGACCCGCTCGCCGGTCACCTGGTCCAGGGCAACGTGGACGCCGTGGGCAAGATCGTGCGGATCGATGACGAGGGGGTCGCACGGCGCTTGTGGATCAAACCGCCCGAGCGCTTCCTCTCGCTGGTCGTCGCGAAGGGTCAGATCGCGGTCGACGGCGTCAGCCTGACCGTCGCCGAGGTGGCCCGCGACCGGTTCTCGGTGGCGCTGATCCCGCTGACGCTGCGGGCCACCACGCTGTCGGAGCTGTCCGTCGGCGATCGGGTGAACCTGGAGCCCGACCTGGTCGTCCGCCTGGCCCGCCGCCGCCTGCCCGACCTGGCGAAGTCGGTGACCGAGGTGGTCGCGGCGCTTCCGTGGGCCGGACGGCTCGCGGGCGCGCGCGGCGTGCAGCAGGCGCTCGCCCAGCTCGCCGCCGGAGGAGCCGTGGTGATCTGGGACCCTGAGCGGGAGAGCGAAGGCGACGTGGTGTTCGCGGGGGCCCGGTTGCGCCCGGAGGCGTTCACGTTCCTGCTCACCCAGGTGTGCGGCCATCCGACCGTGCCCTGCGCGCCCGAGGTCCTCGACCGGCTGGACATCGGCCCCGTCCCCGGCCCCGGCGACCGGCACGGCACCCGCCCGCACATCCCCGTGGACCTGACCTCCGGGACCGGCACCGGGGTCTCGGCCGCCGAACGCGCCGCGACCGTGCGCCGCCTGGCCCATCCGGACGCCAGGCCGGCCGACTTCCTGCGGCCTGGACACGTCTTCCCGCTGGCCGCCCGCCCCGGAGGGCTGGCCGAACGCGCCGGACACACCGAGGCGACCGTGGCCATGTGCGCGGCGGCGGGACTGCCGCCCGTCGGGGTGTGCTGCGAGGTCATGAACCCCGACGGCACCATGGCCTGCGCCGCCGACCTGGAGATCGCCGCCCTGCGCTGGGGCCTGCCCCTGCTGGACGTGGCCGACCTCGGGAAGCACCTGTGACCGCCAATCCGTACGAGTCGATAGGGCTCGGATACTCCCACCACCGCCGCCCCGACCCCCGGATCGCCGGCCTGATCGACCAGGCCCTGGGGCCCGCCCGGACGGTGGTCAACGTGGGCGCCGGGACCGGCTCCTACGAACCGCGCGGCCGGCAGGTCACCGCCGTGGAGCCGTCCACGGTGATGATCGAGCAGCGTCCCCCCGGCTCCGCGACGGTCGTCCAGGGCTATGCCGAGTCCCTGCCCTTCCCCGACCGGTCGTTCGACGCCGCGATGGCGATCCTCACCGTCCACCACTGGACCGACGCGGCCGCGGGCCTCGCCGAGCTGCGCCGGGTTTCCGCCCGGCAGGCCGTCCTCACCTGGGATCCCGCCGTCACGGCACGATTCTGGCTGGTCGCGGAGTATCTCCCGGAGATCGCCGAAGCCGACGCCCGGCTTGCCGCCCTCGAGGTCGTCGAGACCCACCTCGGGCGTGACGGCACGCCGGTGACCGTCGTCCCGGTCCCGGTGCCGGCCGACTGCACCGACGGGTTCCTGGGCGCGTACTGGCGACGCCCGCACTGCTACCTCGACCCGCAGGTCCGCGCCGCCATCTCCGCGCTGGCGACCCTCGACCAGGAGCGGGCCGAGGATGCGATGCGGCGCCTCGCCGCCGACCTCGCGACCGGGCGCTGGCACGAACGCCACCGGGCTCTCCTCGACGCCGGCACCCTCGACCTCGGCTACCGCCTGGTGACAACGTCCGGCACGGCCACCGCCTGATGATGGTCGGCGATCAGGCAGGAACGCAGAGGGCCGTCCCAAGCGGTCGAGACGCCGGCTCGCGTGTCCGAATCCCGGGAGGCCCAGGTCAGGTCCGCTTGCGGCACACCGCCGCTGCCTTGATCGCCGCCAAAGTCCGGAAAATGTCCGGTTACTGACCTGGTCAAGCGCGTTTCCGCAAGCCAAAATCAGTGCGGTGTTTCGCCCCTGATCATCGACACCGACCGGCGGCCGGCATCGAGTGGCCTGGCCCCCGAACTTCGGGAAGATCACAAAGCACTTGGAGGTGCAGCGATGGACACACCCGCGTATGTGAAGGCCGTTGTCGAGCAGACGGGCGCGTTCGCCGATTGGGTGCACGGCAGGGATGCGGCGGCCCCGGTGCCGACCTGTCCGAAGTGGACGCTGGCCGATCTTGTTGACCATGTCGGCGGGACACAGCGTATGGTAGCCATGCTCGTGGGTGCGCAGATGACCGAGCCGAGCAGGGCGTTCGCCGGCTACGTTCCGGGTCCGGCCGATTCGGGCCAGTGGCGCGCCTGGCTGAACGACGGCGCGGCCGAGGCGAGACAGGCGTTCGCATCGGTCGCCGATGACACGCCGGTGTGGGATCCGTCGGGCGGCGCCGCAGGCGTGCCGTTCTGGTCACGTCGGCTGTTCGGCGAGGCTTGCGTGCATCGTGCGGACGCGGCTGTGGCGCTCGGCATGCCGTACGAGTTGGCGCCGGAGCTCGCCGTTGCGGCCATCGAGGACTGGCTGGACACGATGGCGTCCCGCGGCTATTGGGAGAACAGGGCGGGCTTCGCCGATGCGATGCGCGGGGGCGGTCAGACTCTGCACTTCCACGCAACCGACGCGCCTGGGGAATGGGTGGCACGCCGGGAACCGGACATGGTCGTGCTGGAGCGCACGCACACCAAGGCGGACGTCGTGGTACGCGGCCCAGCCGTCGAGCTCCTGCTCGCGATCAGCAGGCGTCGCCCACTGGATGCGGCTCCTGCGCTGGAGTTGCAGGGGGATCGGGCGCTGCTCGACCACTGGATCGAACACATGGACTGGGTCACCAACGGCTGACCCACGCTCGGATGCGACCTCGCGCCCAGAGCGCAAGCCCGACGAGCCAGCCGTGGCCCAGCGGGTGCGCCGCAACTCGCTGCTCGGTTCGGTCCTCGAAATCACAGTAAATGTCCACTGGGATGATCTGTCGAGCGCAAGCCCCGTGGAAGGCGGAGGATGGCGATGGCGCCACCGTCGGGGGCGTTGGCCAGGGTCAGGTCGGCGCCGATGACCTGGGCCTGGCCCAGCGCGATCGTCAGCCCGAGGCCGTGGCCACGGCCGCGTTCGGCGGCGCCCGTGCGGAAGCGGCTCGGGCCGTCGGCGAGGAGCTCAGGAGGGAAGCCCGGCCCCCGGTCGCGGACCTCGATCACGTGGTCCCGGACCGTGATCTCCACCGGGGGCGCACCGTGGCGGTGGGCGTTGAGGACGAGGTTGGCGAGGATCCGGTCCAGGCGGCGCGGGTCGGTCTCGGCCACCGGATTCCCCGAGGCCGTCACGCGGGTCTCGACCCCCACCCGGGCCGCGGACTCCTCCGCCACCTCGGCCAGCGGCACCCGTACGCGCTCGGCGACCTCGGCGCCCGTGTCCAGCCTGGAGACCTCCAGCAAGTCCTCCACCAGCGAGCGCAGCACCCGGACCCGGTCGCGTACCAGATCGGTGGCCTCGCTCTCCTCCAGCAGCTCGACCGCGGCGACCAGGCCCATCAGCGGGGTCCGCAGGTCGTGGGCGACGTCGGCGGTGAAGCGCTGCTCGGCCAGCAGCCGGTGCTGCAGGCTCGCCGCCATGGAGTCCACGGCGGCGGAGATGCCGGCGATCTCGTCGCGCCCGCCCCACCGGGAGAGGCCCCGGCGGTCGGCGACGCGGGCGTCCAGGTCGCCGTCCGCGATCCTGCGGGCGGTGGCGGCGACCCGGCGCAGGCGCCGGTTGGCCAGCTCGGCAATGCCCATCGAGACCGGCAGCACCACGGCGAGCGCGGTCAGCGCGGCCCGGACCATGGCTCGGTCGAGGGCACTCAGCCCGCGCATGTCCGAGGTCATGTCGATCTTCGGGGCGGCCACGAGCCCATCGCCCACCGGCCATGCCGCCCACATCCACCGCTGTTCGGCCCGCAGGTCGTCGTACCAGGTGGCGGGCGACTCGACGGCCAGCCGCGCGCGCAGGGGCGGGGGCAGCTCGTCCACATTCATGATCGACTCGGTGTACGGGACCAGTCCCTCCTCGGGAGGAGCGTCCCTGCGGTGCTTGTCGGCGACCTCCGCGGCCGACACCAGCGCCCGCTCCTCGCCCAGCCGCATCGTGCGCTCGAGCGTCGTGCGGTGGACCAGGATCCCGACCACGGTCACGATCGCGCAGCAGGCCAGCGTGATCAGTGCCGCCAGCTTCCAGCGCAGCGAGCCCAGCATCACGACCTGCGCAGCTTGTAGCCGAACCCGCGCACCGTCTCGATCCGGTCCGTGCCGATCTTCCTGCGCAACCGCTGCACGCAGAGGTCGACCACGCGGCTGTCGCCGTCCCAGCCGTAGTCCCACACGTTACGCAGCAGCGTGGCGCGCTCCAGCACGATCCCCGGATTGGCGGCGAACTCCAGCAGCAGGCGCAGCTCGGTCGGCGCCAGTTCGACCAGCCGCCCGCCGAGCCGTACCTCCAGCGCGGCCGGGTCCACCGTCAGCTCCCCGAACGTCAGCACGCCCGATGAAGGGGCAGGAGCAGTGGTACGGCGCAGCAGCGACCTGATCCGGGCCACCAGCACCGGGATGTCGACCGGCTTGACCACATAGTCGTCGGCACCGGCCTCCAGGCCCGACACCACGTCCAGCGAGTCGCCGCGCGCCGACATCATCAGGATCGGCACCTGGCTGGACTCCCTGACCCTGCGGCACAGGCCGATGCCGTCCAGGCCGGGCAGCATCACATCCAGCAGCAGGAGGTCGTGGCCGCCCGCCCGGGCCGCCTCCAGGCCGCTCAGCCCGTCGGCGACGGTGGTCATCCGGTAGCCGTAGCGTTCCAGGGCCAGGCCGAGGGACTCACGGATCACCGTGTCATCTTCGACGAGCAGCAGAGATGTCATGAAAGGGCACCATATCTAGCGAAGTGCGTTGACTGGTTCCATGCGAGCGGCGCGCAGGGCCGGGTAGAGGCCCGCGAGCAGCCCGACGACGGCACCGGCGGCAGGCGCCATGAGGGCCAGCCGTACGTCCATGACCGGCGTCCACTGCTTGACGGCGCAGACCGCGACGATCACGACGATCCCTCCGGAAGCGCCGATGACGCCACCGGTCAGGCCGGTGAGGGTGGACTCCAGCAGGAACTGCGCGGCGACGTGGCGGCGCGCGGCGCCGAGGGCGCGGCGCAGGCCGATCTCGGCGACGCGCTCCATCACGGTCACCAGCGTGACGTTGGCGATGCCGACCGCGCCGACCACCAGGGAGACCAGCCCGAGGATCAGGAAGAGGGCGTCGACGTCGCCTTCCACCGCATCGCGGGCCCTGGTGGGGCTGGGCGGCGAGCCGACCTGGAGGAGGGCCTCGTTGCCGGGGCTGAGCGCGGCCGGGGCCTGCCTGGCGATCAGTTCCGCGGCGCCGAGGCCGGTGTTGATCAGGACCCGGGTCACGGTGCTCAGGCCGTAGCGCCTGCCGACGGACGGTGGCAACATGACCGCGCTCGCGAGGCTCTTCTCGCGTCGCAGGTCGCCGAGGACGCCGATGACGGTGTACGCCTGCGTGCCGATGAAGACGGCCGGAGCCCGGCTCAGCCGGGTGATGCCCAGCAACTCGGCCGCGTGCCGGCCCAGCACGACGACCTTGTCCCCGCGGGCGATGTGCCCGGCGTCGAAGTAGCGGCCCTCGATCATCCTGCCTTTGACCGCGGCGGGCAGGTCAGGGCTGCTGGCGACCACGGTCAGGGTCTGGTCGGTGACCCGGGTGGGGTCCACGATGTCGTTGGAGCGGACGCTGAGGTTGGCGCTCTGCTTCGACTCGGCGAGGGCGGCGGCGGAGACCACCCCGCGCAGCCGGGTCACCCGGCCGATGTCGGCCCAGTCGACCAGCGGGAACGGGTTCTCCGGGACCTCGACCGTGACGGAGGTGGCGGTGAGCTCGTCGAAGCGGCCGACGATCTGGTTGCCCGCCGTCGCGGCGACACCCAGGGTGACCACGAGCGTCGTGATGCCCAGCACGGTGCCCAGCGTCGTCAGCGCCGAGCGCACCGGGCGGGCCAGCAGCCCCGCCACGGCCTCGTTCAGCAGGTCGCGAGGGTGCACGTCTACTCCTCCGTGAGGACGCCGTCGGTGATGCGCACCCGGCGCGCGGCCCGGTCGCTCACGTCGGTCTCGTGAGTGATGACCACGATGGTCATCCCCTGGGCGCGTAGCTCGTCGAACAGGTCGAGCACGGCGTCGGTGTTCCTGCTGTCGAGGTTGCCGGTGGGTTCGTCGCACAGCAGCAGCGACGGTTCGCCCATGAGGGCGCGGGCGATGGCGGCGCGCTGCCGCTCACCGCCGGACAGCCTGCCGGGCAGGAAGTCCACCCGGTGCGACAGCCGTACCCGCTCCAGGGCCCGCAGCGCGCGTTTCCGCCGCCCCGCGCGCGGTGCCGCGCCGTAGACCTCGGCCAGCATGACGTTCTCCAGCACGCTGCGGTGCGGCAACAGGTGGAAGGACTGGAAGACGAAGCCGATCCGGCTGCCGCGGATGGTGGTCCGCGCGCCGTCCTTCAGGGTGGTGGTCTCGATGCCGTCGAGCCGGTAGCTGCCGCTGGTCGGCCGGTCGAGCAGGCCGAGCGTGTTGAGCAGCGTGGACTTCCCGGACCCCGAGGGGCCAACTATGGCGACATAGTCTGATTTTTCAACTCTTAGGGTGACGGCGGAGAGCGCTCTGACGGGAGGGTCGGCGGCGAACTCCTTGGTCAGGCCGTCGAGCAGGATGACCGGCTCAGGCACTGTTGATCACCACCAGGTCGCCCGGCTTGAGCTCTCCGGTCACCTCCACGGCTCCGTCGGCGGACAGGCCGGTGCGTACCTCGACCTCCTTGGTCCGGTCGGGCGCGATCTCCACCTGCACCCGGGCCCGGCCGTCCGCGGCGGTGACGACCGCCGCGGCGGGGACCACGAGCACCTCCCGGTCGGTGGCGCCGATGGTCACGCGAACCGTGACGGGCGCGCCGGCGAGCTTCTTGAGGCCCTTCATCGACCTGGGAGTGATCGTCACCGGCACGGCGCCCTTCGCGTCGCGTCCGCCGAGGGAGGTCACCGTGCCGGGGACGGTCTTGCCGGCCTCGGTCTCGATGCTCGCGTTCAGGCCGGGTTTCACCCGCTCGGCCTCGGCCACGTCCACCGAGCCCGAGACGACGAACGAGGCGCTGGTCACCGTGGCGACCGACTTGTCCACCAGCTCGCCCGCCTTGACAGCCGGCTTGTGCAGGCGGGCGGGCAGCCTGGGCAGGAAGACGACCTCTCCCGGCGGGACGGTGACGCCGTAGGTGCGGGAGAACTCGGCCAGCAGCGCCCGGGCGGCGGCCAGGTCACGCTGGGCGTTGGCCACCTTCAGCTTGACGGGCGAGAGCTGCCTGGCCTGCCTGAGCGCCTGCTCGGCGGTGGCGACCGCCTCGCGCGCCAGCCGGACGTTCTTCCCCAGCTCGGTCAGCCGCGCGGCCCGCGTGATCCCGGCCTCCTTCAGTACGCGCTCCAGCGCCGACCTTGCGGCGGCCAGGTCCGCTCGGGCGTTGGCGACCCGGAGTTCGAGCAGGCGCGTGTCGGCGGGCGGCCCGGCCGTGGCATTCACTGTGGGGCTGGGCCCGAGGCTGGGCGCGGCGGTGGGCGTCGCGGTGGCCTGGGCGAGCTCCTGCTGGGCCGCCAGCAGCTTCTCCTCGGCCGCCCGTACGGCGCTCTCGGCGGCCTCGACCTTGGCCTCGTCCTCGGTGGTGCGGTCCTGCGCCCGCGCGCTCCCGAGCGCCTGTTCGGCCTCCTTGAGATCCTGCCGGGCGCCGGCGAGCTTGAGTTTCCGCGGGAGCACATCCTTGCCCTGGTCAAGGGCCATGCGCTCGGTCGCGAGCACTTCCTGGGCGGTCCGTACGGCCCGGCGCAGGTCGTCGCGCTTCTGCCGGAGCTCCAAGGTGGGCTGCTGCGCCTCATAGCCCTTCTTGGCGTAGAAGCGCGACACCGCGGCGACGGTCGCCCGGTCGAACACGCCGGTCACGGGCGCGCGGTGACCGAGCCTGCGCAGCGCCTTCTGCAACTGCTCGACATCGGCCCCTTTGGCGCCGGAGACGATGCTGCGGTGCATCGGCACCGTGCCGGAGAAGACGAACACCGGGCGCCCGTTCACCTCCATCATCACCGCGCCCTCCGCCAGGGTGCCCCGCCGGGGAGCGCGGGTCGCGCGCTGGGTGGTTTCGCTGCCGCCCACCACCCCGGCCAGCGACACCGGATAAGGCGAGCCGTACTCCAGCGCGCCGCTGACGACGACGGTGGCGACCAGCTTGCGCCGCTCGACCGCGACGGTGACCAGCGACGGTCTGGGCGGCTTGCGCGCCGCCGCCTCGTCGGCCGGGGAGCGCAGCAGGGCGGCCACTCCCCAGCCGGTCCCCGCGACCGCCAGGACCACGGCCAGCACGAGCAGCAGCTTTCCGCGAGGGGTACGCATCACCGCTCTTGGAACCCGTACTTCACCCTGGCCTCGTTGGTGAGCCGCTTCTGCAGGGGGATGAAGGCGGCGTAGAAGTCCTTGCCGCATTCCAGGTCGACCAGCGCCGACTTGATCTCCCTGGCGAGGTACGGCCTGGCGGCCTCCGCCGTGACGGTGCCCGCCTTGCCGAGCCGGTCGGCCTGCTCGCTCCACAGCACCACGCCGCGGCTGCTCAGCGCGACCGGCTTCTCGGAGGTCACCCGCTCGCCCTTGGACTTCAGGCACTCGGCGAACGGCGCGGTGAGCTCCAGCAGCTTGGGGTCGCCGTCGAGAGTCTTGTCGATGTTCTCGATCTCCGTGGCCATCTGGTCCTGGTAGTCGGCGACCGAGGTGGCTTTGAGGCCGTTCACCTGCCGGAGGGCGGTGACCCGGCACTCGTTCAGGATCTTGAGGTAGGCGTCCCGCCTGGCGCCGGAGAGGCCGTCGATCGTCGCCTGGTTGGGGTCCGGGGCCTGTGTCTCCGGCGGCTTCGGATAGACGACGGCGGAGAAGACGCCGAAGCCGTTCTTGCCGCGCTCGGCCTTCATCGCCGCGTAGTCAGCGGGGTTCGCCGCGGACTTCCTGGGCGGGCTGACCGAGGGGGTGTAGGTGAAACCCTTCTGCTTCATGCAGGTGGCGATGACGGTCTCGCGCTCGCGGGCCTTGTCCATCGTGGCACCGCCACCGCCACCGCCGTCGGCCGCGGGGGCCGGGTCTCCCCCGCAGCCGGTCAGCACCGCCAGACCGAGCAGGCCACACATCAGCACACGCATCGGGGACTCCTTCCCGGTGACTCACGCCGCCCTTCGCGACGCCGTGGCCACTTTGGAGCCCTCTCCCGGCCGATCTGTATTGACCGCGTATCCGCGCGTGCTCAGCCGTGTATCCGCCGCGTATCAACGCTCCGGTTCGGGGGCGTAGAAGGCGGTGGTGGCGGCGACGGCGGCGGCGACCTCGTCGGGCTCGCCGCCCGCGGCCAGGTGGGCCTCACCCCAGGCCCGGCTGCTCTCGGTGATGTAGCGCCGCCCCTCACTGGACTCGTGGAAGGTGGCCGCGTCGACTCCTGTGTCGCCACCGGTCGACAGGTGCAGGGCCAGGCCCAGCAGCGCCAGATCCCAGCCCACGCCGGTCGCGCCCGGCCCGAACCGCCCCCAGAACTCCGGCGGCACCTCGGCGCTGTGGCGCAGCTCGAACAGGGTGCCGCCGTCCTGGGCGGACAGGTGCACCTCGACCTCGGAGAAGCCGGGGTTCTCGCCGAACAGCCAGCTGACCTTCAGCAGGCTGGGCGGCTCGCAGCGCAGGATCTCCCCGCCCGCGTTGCCCTGGAGCTGGTACGTCCCCCCGACCCGGAGGTCCCCGCTCACCGGCAGGAACCAGCGGGACAGGCGCTCGGCGTCGGTGCAGGCGTCCCAGACGTCCTCGACCTCGGCGTCGTAGTGCCGTCGCAGCACCACGCTCTTGACGTCGCCGTCCTTCACCTCGCGCTGCGCCTTGAGCAGCTCGTCCACGATATCCATCAGGTGTCCTTTTCGTTCATGCGGCGCTCGCGCTTGCCGCGGGCCAGCTCCGTCGCCAGCGCGTCCAGTCGTTGGGTCCAGAAGCCCCGAAATCGCTCCAGCCAGAGATCGACCTCCTGCAGCGGCCCCGGCTCGACGGCGTAGAGCCGCCGGGTGCCCTGGGCTCGTACGCTGGCGAAGCCGTTGTCGCGCAGCACCCGCAGGTGCTGGGAGACGGCCGGCTGGGAGATGCCGAACTCGCGCTGGATGACGCCGGTGAGCTCTCCGGAGCTCTGCTCACCGGCGGCGAGCAGCTCCAGGATCCGCCGCCGGACCGGATCGCCGAGGACGTCGAATGCGTGCACGACCTGATTGTTCAGGATCGGCTTATATAAGTCAAACCTGGGATAAGCCCGCGCTCAGTCGTCCAGGCCGCGGGCGCTCAGGGCCTCGCCGAGCGCATCGGCGTGCCGGAGGGAGCCGACCACCAGCGGCACGGCGAAGGCCCGGAAGCTGCGTTCGACGCCCCTGGCCCGCTGGGCCTCCCGGACGCGGGTGGCCAGCGCGGCCACGACGGGCACGCTGCGTACCGTCAGCGACAGCAGCAACGACAGCCGGAACGGGTCCAGACCCACAAACCTGGCCGGCGACAGGCAGCGCTCCAGCGCCGACATCATGGCCGAGGTGCGGGTGGTGAGGGTGACCAGCCCGGCCAGCGCGACCGCGAGCACCACGCGCAACGTCGTGGACACCGCCCCCGGCAGGTCCACGAGCACCCACTGCATCCCGAACAGCCCCACCGCGAACCACCGCACCGGCCTGACCTGCGCCCACGCCGCCGCCACGCCGACCCCGGACAGCGCATAGAGACCGGCCGCCACGACCGCCGCGCCTGCCAGCGCGAGCGGCGAGCTCAACAGCACCAGCCCCGTGCACGCCAGCGCCAGCCCCGCCAGCTTGGCGCCGGCCGGGAGCCGGTGCAGCGGCGAGGAGCCGGGAACGTAGGCACCGGTGAGGCCGTTCACGACATGATCTTCCGGTAGTGGGTGATGGCCTCGTCGGGGGTGCCGTCGGCGACGACGCGGCCCTGGTCGAGCACCAGTACGCGGTCGAAGTCGGCCAGCAGCGGCAGGTCGTGACTGACCACCAGCACCTGTTGCGGCAGCTCGCGCAGCAGGTCGGCGACCTGGCGGGAGTGGCGCAGGTCCAGCAGTGTGGTCGGCTCGTCCATGACGAGGATGTCCGGTTCGAGCACCATGACGGAGCACAGGGCGAGCAGCTGCTTCTGGCCTCCCGACAGGTGGTGGGCGGGGTGGTCGGCGTGCCCGGCCAGGCCGTACCGGCTGAGCACGTCGTGCACGCGCCGCTCGACCTCCTCGCGCGCCAGGCCCTTGCGGCGCAGGGAGAAGGCCACGTCCTCGGCCACGGTGGGCATCACGATCTGCGCGTCCGGGTCGGTGAACAGGAACCCGACGCCCCGCCTGATCTTGGCGGCGTGGCGGCGGGTGTCGAGGCCGAGCACGGTGACGCTGCCCGAGGTGGGCAGGGCCAGGCCGTTGATCAGGCGGGCGAAGGTGCTCTTGCCCGAGCCGTTGGCGCCGACCACGCCGATCCGCCGCTCGGGCAGAGCGGCGGTGACGCCGTTGAGGACGTCGCGGGCGCCGAGGCGTACGCGCACGTCGGCGAACTCGATCACGCCCGCGCTCCGTCCCGGCCGGTGCCGACCACCTCGAACAGGGCGGCCACGCCGAGCCCGCCACCCACCGCGGCCGTCGCCAGGCCCAGCGTCCCCGGCGGGGCTCCCCCGCGCACGAGGCGGCCGAACAGCCGGGTCACCACGACCGCGCCGGTGGCGCCCCAGGGATGCCCCAGGGCCAGCGCACCGCCGTCGGCGCACACCCGATCGTCGTCCAGGGCGTCGATCCCGAGCGCGTCGGTGACGGCCAGCACCTGCGCCGCGAACGCCTCCACGATCTCCACCGCCGCGATCTGTTCCAACTCCACCCCCGCACGCGCCAGCACCCGCCGCACCGCCGGCACCGGACCCCACCCGGGCAGCTCGGGATCGCACCCGACGACGGACCCGGCCACCAGCCGCATCCCCGGCAGGCCCGCGCGCAGCCGCTCGGGCACGATGGCCACGGCCGCAGCGCCGTCGCTGACCGGGGAGGAATTACCGGCCGTCACTGTACCGTCCGCCACGAAGGCCGCGGGCAACCGGGCCAGCGACGCCGCACGCAGCGGCCGGGGCCGCTGGTCGTCGCGGCGCCCGCCGATCGGGACGATCTCCTCCTTGAACCGGCCCGCCTCGCGGGCGGCCAGCGCCCTGGCATGGCTGCGGCAGGCGTAGGCGTCCTGGCGCGCCCGGCTGACGCCGCGCGCCGCCGCCAGTGCCTCGGCGGCCGGCCCCATGTCGGGGTCGGGGTGACCGTGCGGGGCGAAGGGCGCCCTGGGGTACGGCTCCGTGGCACCCCGATGGGTACGCAGCGGCGCGGTCGAGGCGCTCTCCACCCCTCCCGCGATCACCAGATCCATCTCCCCCGCCCGGACGGCCTGCCCGGCCACCAGGATCGCGGCCAGCCCGCTGCCGCACTGCCGGTCCACCGTCAGGCCGGGCACCTCGTGCCCCAGGCCCGCCGCCAGGGCCGACACCCTGGCCACGTTCCCGCCGGGCCCCATGCAGTTGCCCAGCACCACGTCGTCCACCCGCCGCCCGGCCAGCTCGCGCGCCACGGCGGCGATCACGGGCGCGGCCAGCCGATCGACCGTCACGCCTTTGAACGCGTGCCCGGCCGTCCCGATGGGAGTGCGCCGGGCCGCCACGACGACGGGCTCGTCCCCGAGGGTCCGGGGCGCGGCTTCGTGGCGCGGATCGGAGTCGCGCATGTCAGATCAGCCGCCGGATGTCGGGGTCGCCGCCCGCCAGCCGGGCCGCGACCAGGGCTCGGGCTGGCTTGCCCGTCTGGGTGCGGGGCAGGCTCGGCACCGCGTACCAGCGGCGTGGCCGTTGCGCCTCGTCCAGGCCGCCCCTGGCCGTCGCCTCCAGCAGCGCGCGCGGCGGCGGCGTGGCGCACTCGGCCTCGATGACCGCCGTGACCACCGCACCCAGCGACGGATGCGGCGAGCCGATCACGACGATGTCCCCCACACCGGGCACCTTCCTGAGCACCTCCTCGACGTCCTCGGGCACGACGGTGGCGCCCCCGGTCTGGATCGCGCCGTCACCCCGGCCGCGTACCCGCAGCACCTCTCCTACCCGGTACGGCTCCGCCACGTCGCCCACGCTCGCCCAACCGTCAGCGTCCCGGCGCAACGGGCCCGCCGCGTCGCCCAGATATCCGTCGGCCAGCCACGGCGAACGCGCCCACACCTCGCCGAGCCCGCCCTGGGGCCTGACCTCGATCTCCACGCCCGGAAAAGGGCGCAGCCCGCCCCCGTCGGCGTCCACCGCCACGAACGACAGCTCCGTCGCCCCGTAATAGGACACGACCCGGACCCCCGCCCGGGCGGCCGCCGCCCGCGTGCCGGGGTCGAGGGCCGCGCCGCCGACGACGGCCACGCGCAGCGCCCCCGGGTGCTCCAGCACGTCGGGCAGCCGGTGCGGCACCAGGTGCACGACCGTGGCCCTGGCCAGCAGGCCGGGCAGCGTGCGGGAGGGCCGGCGGCCGGGAAGGAGGGCCGTCGCCCCGGTGGCCAGGGTGTGGACGGCGGCGAAGGCGTACAGGCTGGAGACGAGGGGGCCCGGGATCAGCACGACGTCGTCCGGGCCGATCCCGGCCAGCTCGCCGAGGTGCGGGAACGACTCCGTCCACGACGCGCGGGTGCGCACGATCGCGCGCGGCCGGCCGGTGCTGCCCGAGCTGAAGCACGCCCACGCCCGGTCCCCGGGCTCCGGGTCGTGCCGCACCGCCGGACCCGCCACCCCCGGCAGCGGCGTGTCCACGAGGAAACCGGGCCCGGCCGCGGCGGCGACGCTCGACCACCGCTCCCGGTCCCAGGCGGGGTCGCCCACCAGCGGCGTCGCGCCCGCCAGGTCGGCCGCGAGCACGGCGGTGAGCAGCTCGACCGGGTCCGCCAGCCCGATCGAGACCAGCGCGCCCGGGCCGATCCCGCGGCCGAGCAGGTGGCGGGCGGCGTCGTGGATCCGTTCGGCCAGCTGGGCGTAGGTGAGCTCGACGAAGGGGCCGCACACCGCCGGGTGCGAAGGGCGTTCGGCGGCGTGCCGCATCACGTGTTGTGCAACGGGCATCGAGCGGTCAACGCCCCCCGCCGGAGCGCAGCCGTTCGCGGTGCACGGCCGGGACCGCGTCCGGGTAGGCCCGCTGCGTGCCCCTGGCCACGGCGGACGCCAGCACCACCTTGATCAGGTCTCCGGGCAGGAAGACGAGGCTGGACACCGCCGTCGCGCCCAGGGACACCCCGGTGACCAGCGACTGGACGGGGATGCCGAACAGGTAGACCACCCCGATCCCGCCCACCAGGCACGCCACCATCAGCGGGAAGATCCCCGGGTTGCGGCCCGCGCGCTCGACGAGCCAGCCGGTCACCGCCGCGCCCGGGATCCAGCCGATCAGGTATCCGGCCGACGGCATGGCGAACACGCCGAGCCCGCCCCGCCCGCCCGCCAGCAGCGGCAGGCCGACGGCGACCAGCACGAGCAGCACCACCACGGCCAGCGCGGCCCGCCACGTGCCGAGGATCGCCCCCGCCAGCATCACGCCGAGGGTCTGGAGCGTGATCGGGACCGCGTTGCCGAACAGGTTGAACGAGCCGGGCACGCCCAGCACCGCGATCAGAGCCGCGAACACGGCCACCCGCGCCAGGTCGCCCGTGGGGAACCCGCGCCGCTTCGATGCATCCATCATGGGGACGATCCCACACCAGAACCGCACCCTTCAGGCATGGAGAGATCCCACAACTTTCCGGGTGTTCCTCTGCGAACGATCGATACCTTCTCCACAAACTGCGGTCAGGCCGCCAGGCGGAGGGCCCGGGCCACGTCGGAGGCGGACGAGGAGGTCTCCGTCGAGGAGTAGCCGCCACGCAGGGAGGCGTCCAGGTCCTTCAGGCCGTTGCCGCTGAGCGTGATCACGATCCGCAGGCCCGGCTCCAGCAGGCCCCGCTCGTGCCGGTCGAGCAGGCCCGCGACGCCGGCCGCCGAGGCGGGCTCGGCGAAGACGCCGTCGCGGCGGGCCAGCAGCCGGTACGCGGCGAAGATCTGCTCGTCGGTCACCGCCTCGATCAGCCCGCCGGACTCGTCGCGGGCGGCCACGGCGCCGTCCCAGGTGGCCGGGTTGCCCACGCTGATCGCGCTGGCCGCCGTCTGCGGAGCCGCCACGGGAGCTCCATGGACGAGCGGGGCCGCTCCGGCCGCCTGGAAGCCCCACATGCGCGGCAGCCGCCCGGCCAGGCCTGCGCCGTGGTAGTTGCGGTAGCCGCCCCAGGTGGCGGTGATGTTGCCGCCGTTGCCGACCGGCAGGCAGTGCACGTCGGGCGCCTCGCCGAGGGCGTCCACGATCTCGTAGGCGACCGTGCGCTGCCCGGCCAGGCGCAGCTCGTTGCCGACCGAGTTGACCAGCGCGATCGGGTGGTGGGCGGCCAGCTCGCGGGCCACCCGCAGGCAGTCGTCGAAGTTGCCGTCGATCTCGACGATCTCGGCTCCGTAGCGTACGGCCTGGCTCAGCTTGCCGAGCGCGATCCGTCCCTTGGGGACCAGCACGGCGGCCGTCACCCCGGCGCGGGCGGCGTAGGCGGCGGCCGAGGCGCTGGTGTTGCCGGTGGAGGCGCAGATGACGGCCTGGGCCCCGGCCTCGGCGGCCTTGCTGATCGCCACCGTCATCCCGCGGTCCTTGAACGAGCCCGTCGGGTTGGCCCCCTCGACCTTCAGCCAGACCTCGCAGCCGGTGAGCTCCGACAGGTGCGCGGAGCGCAGGAGCGGGGTGTTGCCCTCGTTGAGCGAGACGGAGGGGGTGTCGGCGGTGACCGGCAGCCAGCGCCGGTAGTCGCTGTCGATCAGGCCATGCCAGGTTCTCATGCCCGCACCGTAACATTCGTTTCGCGAACCTGGGTAGCCGGTGTTGATGTAACATTTGTCATTGTGGAGAACGATCCGGTGGCCGACCGCCTCAGCGCCGTCTATCCCGAGCTGCCGCCCGGGGAGCGGGCGATCGTGCGGGTGCTGCTCGACGACTATCCGTTCGCGGCGCTGGGCTCGCTGCGGGCGCTGGCCGAGCGCGCCGGGGTGAGCCCGCCGACGGCGTCGCGGCTGTTCGACCGGCTGGGGTACGGCGGGTTCGCCGACTTCCAGGCCGCGGTGCGTGACGGGGCGCGGGGGCGGTCGCGGCTGCTGGAGTTCGTCTCGCGCGCACCCGACTCCCCCGCCGCCAGTCCCGAGCTGCGACAGGCCGCCGAGGACCTGCGCGCCGGGCTGGACGGCACGCTCGCCGCCGCCACGGACCCGCTCCTCGACGCGTCCGCGGCCCTGCTCGCGGAGGCCAGGACGGTGTGGGCGCTGGGCGGGCCGTTGAGCGAGCTGGCCGCCGAATACCTGATCCGCCAGCTGGCCAGCCTGCGGCCCGGCGCGCACCGGGTGCCCGACTCCGTGCAAGCCCGGGCGCGTACCGTGCTGGATCTGAAGGGGTCCGACGTGGTGGTGGCGTACGACTTCCGGCGCTACTCCTCCGGCACCGCCCGCTTCGTCAAAGCCGCGCGCGCCCGGGGAGCGCGGCTGGTGCTCGTCACCGACGCGTGGGAGTCGCCGCTGGCCGCCGAGGCGGAGGTGCTGATCAGGCTGCCGCGCGAGGCCGCCGGGCCGATCGCGCCGCTCGCCCACGAGATCGCCGTCACCGAGCTGCTGCTCGTCGCCACGGCCGCCCGCCTGGCCCCCACCGAGCGGCTGGCCGACCTCGACGCGCTCACCCGGACGCTGTGAGCTTCTTGTAGAAGAAGCTGCAGTCCTGGAGCGTGCCGTCCGGGGATCCGGCGTAGTCGGGGACGACGCCGTAGCGGGTCCAGCCGCCCGTGCGGTAGACGTGCTCGGCGGTGCTGCCCGTCTCGGTGTCCAGGAGCAGCAGGTCCGCCCCGGCGTCGAGGGCGGCCTGCTCGGCGGCCTCCAGCAGAGCGCGCGACAGGCCCCGGCCGCGGGCTTCGCGGTGGACCATCAGCTTGACGATCTCGGCGCGGTGGCGGGCGTTCGGCTTGGTCGCCAGGGCAAGGCTGACAGTGCCAGTGACGGGGCCGGTGACGGCGCTCCCGTCGCGGCACACCCACACCAGGAGGCTGCCGTCGGCCACCGCCGGAGCCTGAGACCGCCACCAGGCGGCGGCCTCCTCGTGGCCGAACGGCGCGAGAAAGCCCACGGACGCGCCGCCGTCCATGGCGTCGACCAGCAGGCCGGCCAGCTCCTTGACGTCGGCGTCGAAGTCGTCGGCGGTCAGACGCTGGATGGCGGGCATGGGATTCCTCCGGGGTCTTTCGAGCCAAGGGTCATGGGAGGACGATCAGGACGGCGTACCGGACCGGGTCGGGGCCAGGGCAGCGGAAGCGGGACGGCCCCCACAGGCGGAAGCGCAGGCAGTCGCCCGCCTCCACGGTGTGCGTGTGACCGTTGGCGGTGATCTCCACCGCCCCCTCCAGCACCCAGATGTGCTGCTCCAGCCCGGGCACCGGCGACGCGTCGTACGAGATGTCCGCCCCCGGCCGCAGCCTGCCCTCCACGACCTCGCCCCGCATCCCGGGGTGGGGCGGAGACACCGAACGCCGGACGAACCCGGACTCCTCATCCCGGAACACCGCCTGCGCCCCCGCCCGTACGAGCTGCGGCGGCTCGGCCTCCACCTCGGCCAGCAGCCGCGACATCGTACGCCCGTAGACGGCGCACAGCCTGCCCAGCAGCGCGGCGGTCGGGCTGATCTCGCCCCGCTCCAGCCGCGACAGCGTCGAGCGGCTGATCCCCGAGTGGCTCGCCAGCTCCTCCAGCGACCAGCCGCGCTCGACGCGCAGCTCCGCGAGCCGCCCGGCGAGCCGGACCTCGACCTCCTCCATCCGTCTCATATAAGAGAACATATCCCATATGTGGGATCAGCGGCGACGCCGCACCTTGATGTCACGCATGTCGGTCACCGCGAGCTGCAGGATCTCGTACGGATGCCCGTGCACCTCCAGCGCCTCCATCGCCCCCAGCGCCGCCTCGTCCTCGCCGTCGTCGGGCCCGGCGGGCACCTGGCAGCGGAAGGTAAAGGCCGTGACGCCCGCGTCATGGGTGAAGGTCCCGGCCTCGGTGTACGCCGCGCCGCTCGCGGCCAGCACGGCGGCCCGCCCGGCGTCGTCCAGCCCCTTGAACTTGCCCCTGATCGTCACCCTGAACACGGTCATCCCTTTCGTACGGCATAGGCCAGGACACGCTCGCCCAGCAGCCCTTCTGCGACATCCATCAGCTCCAGCACGGCGGCGGCGATGGCATCGGGCGACTCGCCCGCGACCGTCCGCCGGCCGATCTCGGCGTAGACCAGCGCGTGCAGGCACCCGATGTGCCAGGCCGCCACGCGCGGCAGCGGATCACCCTCGGCCGCCCCGGTCTCCTCGGCCAGCACGACGGCCAGCTCGTCGGTCATCCGGCGGCCGAGGTCGTCCAGCCGGGCGGCCAGCGTGGGCGCGGCCCGCATCATCTCCAGCACCCGCCCGAACCCCTCCGTCAGCCCCACCTGGCGCTCGCGCCCGCGGACCTCCGCACGCAGCCGCGCCAGCACCGCCCCGGCCGCCGACTGACCGGGCGGGCGCTCCCGCACGATGTCGGCCAGCCGGTGCGGCGAGGCCTCCTCCGGCGGCAGGACGAGGTCCTCCTTGGCCGGGAAGTAGTTGTAGACGGTGTTCACCGACACCTCGGCGGCCGCCGCGACCTCGGCGATCGTGACGTGCTCGAAGCCGCGCTCCACGAACAGGCCGATGGCCACGCCGATGATGCGCTGCCGGGTCTGCCGCTTCTTCCGCTCCCGGAGCCCCTCCACCATGCCTGGAGTCTACTCCAAATTTGGAGTCCATTGCAGTTTTCTGAGCCGGATGGACAGCGCCGAGCGCGACATGATCACATTGGGCTCGCTCACTCGCCTAAGTGTTCGGAGCGGACCCATGGTCAAGCGCAATATCCTCCGGTCTTTAGCCCTTGCGGCCCTCTTCCTGAGCGTGACCGCTCCGGGCGCCGCGGCCGACGACAAGCCCGCCGACCCGACAGCTCCGGGACCGGTCTACAAGACGGTCACCGATCGGAGCGGCCTGCTCTCGCTCCAGACCTTCGGCCGTCCCGACGGCAAGGACATGGTCTTCCGGATCTCCGGCAGCGTGTACGCCAACATCGAGGGCAACAGCCTGGACCCGGCGATGCGGCACGGGCAGAAACTGTTCAACATCGAGGGCTACAACATCAGGCGGTTGTACCGGGTGCCGGACACGACGCAGCTCTACCAGCTCTCCCGTGAGATCGTCTTCTACACCGACCCCGCCGACCCCACGCGGGTCCTGCGGGAATGGAAGAACCCGATCGACCAGAAGACCTATCCGGTCATCCCCATCAACAACGACGCGGTGAACTTCGGCCCGTTCAACATCACCTCCGCCTACGTGGGCCCGCCGGTGCGCCAGTTGCATGATGAGAACGTGTGGACCAGTGACATCCCCGTACGCTCCGACTTCGGCACCGCGCTCGGCGAGCGGTTCGGCCTGGTGGGCGGCGTGTACGCGGCCCAGGAGATGTTCGACTTCTCCGTGGACGAGCGCGAGGCGGCCGCCAGGACCGTTCCGGGCACCGTCCCCTCCGGGGCCATGGAGACGAAGATCAGCTGGGCGCGGACGAGCCCGTGGGCGCCGTTCATGTGCCTGGCCGAGAGCGACGTACGCGGCCAGCTCACCTACCACGCCCGCAGCTGGTCCCTGAGCTCCTACGCCGAGATCGAGCCGTGGCTGCGCGCCGAGGTCGAGGCGAACCACCCGCTCTTCACGGCCGCTCCCACCGCGCCCGGCACCAGCGAGAACTCCTGGAGCTCCTTCTACAACAAGCAGCTCGGCAAGGGCGCCACCACCTGGTCCGGCTGGTGCGCGGCCAACGGGCGCTCGTGACCGCCTGCACGGCTCTGGCGCTCCAGATGGAGACCAGGGCCGTCAACGCCGCCGCCGACCCGAGGGCCGCCATCCGCGCCGCCATCGAGCGGATCGGCGAGCAGGTCGGCGGCAGCAAGGCCTGGCTCGGCCGCGATCTGCGCCTGGTGGTGCTGCCCGAGTACGTGCTGACCGGCTTCCCGATGCGCGAGAGCTTCGCCGAGTGGCGCGACAAGGCCGCGCTCGACCCCGGCGGCCCGGAGTACGGGGCGCTGGCCAAGATTGCCGCCCGGCACGAGGTCTACCTGTGCGTGAACGCCTATGAGCGCGACGAGCACTTCCCCGAGCTGTACTTCCAGGCGTCGGTGATCCTCTCTCCGCAGGGTGCGCCGGTCCTGCGCTACCGCAGGCTGCACTCGATGTTCACGCCGAGCCCGTACGACGTGTGGGAGCGCTACCTGGAGGTCTACGGCATCGACGGGGTGCTGCCGGTGGCCCGCACCGAGATCGGCAACCTGGCGGTGCTGGCCTCGGAGGAGATCCTCATGCCCGAGCTGGCCCGCGCGCTGGCCCTGCGCGGCGCCGAGATCTTCTGCCACCCCACCTCCGAGGCCTCCTCACCGGCGCTGACCCCGAAGGCGATCGCCCGCCGCGCCAGGGCCGCCGAGAACCTGGCCTACGTGGTCTCGGCCAACAGCGGCGGCCTGAGAGACATCCCGATTCCCGGCGACTCCACCAACGGCGGCTCGGAGGTCCTCGACCACCAGGGACGCGTGCTCGCCCAGGCGGGCCCGGGCGAGTCGCTGGTGGCCGCCGCCGAGCTGGACGTGGGCGCGCTGCGCCGGCTGCGGCGGCGGCCCGGCATGGGCAACCTGCTGAGCAGGGTGAAGACGGGGCTGTGGGCCGAGGAGTACGCCAGGCACGACGGCGAGCGGCCCGGCGGGCTGTCGCAGGGCGCGCGCGATCGGGCCTGGTTCGCCGCCCGGCAGATCGAGGCGATCGAGCGCCTGTACGGCCCGGGCGACCGCTAGGCGACAGCGCTCACGCGTTCCGTCTGATCGACCGGAGGGGGGCCGAGAAGCGGGAGCCGCAGGACGAAGCTGGCGCCGCGCGGCGCATCCTCGACCTTGAGCGTCCCGCCGTGGCTCTGGGCGATGTCGCGGGAGATGGCCAGGCCAAGCCCGCTGCCGCCGGCGTCGCGGTGGCGGGCGTCGTCGAGGCGGGTGAACCGCTCGAAGACCCGCTCGCGGTCGGCGGGCGCGATGCCGGCGCCGTCGTCCCTCACCGTCACCACGGCCTCGCCGTCCGAGGCTGCCACGAAGACGTCCACGGCGCTGCCGGCGTGCCGGATCGCGTTGCTCACCAGGTTGGCGAGCAGCCGGGCGAGCTGGATGTGGGACCCGCGGACCCAGACGTCCGAGGCCGCGTGGACGCGTACGGGCACGCGGCCCGCGCGCGGCGCCTCCTGGCTCACCAGCCGCCCGAGGTCGATGAGCTCGGGCGGCGCCGGGTCGCCGGCCCCGAGCCGCGCGAGCGCCAGCAGGTCGCCGACGATGGCGTCGAGCCGGTCGGTGACCGACAGGGCCGAGCGGATGGTCCTGTGCGGATCGATCTCGCCCGGGTGGAGCAGCGCCTCCTCCAGTTGCGCCCGCAGGCCGGCGATCGGGTTCCTGAGCTCGTGCGACGTGCTGGAGGCGAACCTGCGCTGCTGCGCCACCGCCTCGTCGAGCCGGTCCAGGGTCTGGTTGGCGGTACGGACGAGCATGGCGACCTCGTCGTCGCCCGGCGGCACGGGGATGCTCAGGCTGAGGTCGCTGACGGTGATCTCGGCCAGGCGCACGCGGATCGCCTCGACCGGCCGCAGCGTGCGGCCCACCGTTCTCCAGGAGGTCCAGGAGACGATCGCGAGGAGGACGAGGGCCGCCGCCGTGAGCGCGTACTCCAGGTTGTGGCCGCGCACCAGGGCCGGCTCCCGGCGCTCCGCCAGCAGGACCTGGGCGCCGGCCGCCGTGGTGATCCGGATGGCCACCAGGAGGCGGCACCCATCGCTCCGCCGCTGGACGCGATCGTCGACGGGCGGTCGCAGCGTGCTCAGCGCCGAGCGCGCGAGGGCGGAGTGGCTGGCGGCGAGGACCCGGCCGCGCGCGTCGACCAGCTGAATGAGAGCCAGGTCGCCCGAGGTGGGTATCACCTTGGGGATCGTGCCGGCGCGGGCCGCCGCACTCCACCGGCTGGCGACCTGTTCGACCCGGTTGAAGGCGTCGTCCTGGATGCGGTAGCGGATGGCCAGCGAGGAGGTGACGCCCACCACGGCCAGCGCGACCAGGGCGAGCAGCGACGCGGCCACGGTGCAGCGCGCTCGGATGGACCGGGGGCGAGGAATCACGGTCATCGTTTCCTTTCCGTCACTGCGACGGTAAGGCGGGACGATGCTGAGGAGGGTGGGCGCGTGACACCCAGGAAATTCGCATACCTGGATGAATGCCGACGGATGCGGCGGTGCCGTCTCAGCCTGGTAGTGACACGCCCACCCTGGCACTCAAATCCCGACATATCGTACTTAAATGGACAGCACTAAGTTGTTGGGGGAGTTCCTGCGCGCACGGAGAGAGGTCATGACTCCCGCGCAGGCGGGGCTCCTCGACGTGGGCCCGCGCCGGACCCCGGGGTTGCGGCGGGAGGAGGTGGCAATGCTGGCCCACGTCAGCACGGATTACTACATCCGCCTCGAACAGGGCAGGGAGCGCCACCCGTCCGAGCGCGTGCTCGGAGCCCTTGCCCAGGTGTTCGGGCTGACTCTCGAGGCCACGGCCCACATGCACGCACTGGCCCATCCCATGCTCCAGCCCCGGCGGTCGCCGGCCCGGCGGGTCAGCCCTGCGCTGCGCACGCTGATCGGCGGGTGGCCCGTCACGCCCGCGCTGATCTGCGACGACCTCATGAACATCCTCGCCGCGAACTCCCTCGCCGACGCCCTGTACGGCGGGTTCGAGGACCGCGACAACCTGCTCCGCATGATCTTCCTGGATCCCGCGGCCCGCGAGTTCTATCCCGAGTGGGAGAAGTCGGCCCGTTCCAAGGTCGCCCACCTGCGCCTCGTCGCCGGGTCGCAGCTCGACGACCCCCGCCTGACCGAGCTCGTGGGAGAGTTGTCCGTCAAGAGCTCCGACTTCCGGAGGCTGTGGGCCCGCCATGATGTCTCGCCCAAGGTGGCCGAGGTCAAGCGCATGTGCCACCGGGAGGTCGGGGAGCTGGAGCTGACCTGCGAGGTCTTCTCGGTGAACGGCTCCGACGGCCTACAGCTCATCACTTTGCTCGCCCAGCCGGGCAGCCCTTCGGAGCAGGCGCTGAAACTGCTGGGCAGCCTCGCTGCGCCCGTCCGTGGCTGAGATCGCTCTTCAACGGCTGTCGTCCCCGGGCGGGCGGGCCGCGGCGCACGGGCTGTCCTCCCCGCGCTCTACCGGCTGCGCCACGCCGTGGAATGCGGCATCAACCTGCTCGAAGGCAACCGCGGCGTGGCAACCCGTTACGACGATCTCACCGTACGCTACGAAGCCGTCGTCATCATCGCCGCGATCAACCAGTGGCTCAACGCCTTATGAAACACGGTCCCGGGTCGGGTGGCCCGGAGGAATCTCACCTCCGGGCCACCCGACCTAGAGCGGGGTGCTTCGTCGGGCTTACGGGTGATCGGGCCCCTGGGTGTTCCAGGACCGGACGCGGCGGTGGGCTCTCCCGCAGAACACCTCCGACACGCTGGTGCCGCCGACCACGGGTCCGTCCTCGGTGGGTTCGGCGATGAACCTGCAGCGGACGTGCACCTGGTGCCAGTGCGTCCACGTGCCGGGCGGGCAGATCGAGCGGGCCCCCTGCAGCTCGCCGACGTTGATGTCCAGCACGTAGCAAGGCTCATGGTGCCGGCCTCCACCGGCGCCAGCGCGAACATTGTGAGTCCCAGGACCGGCGCGGAGAGGCCGGCCAGGAATGCCTTTCGGCCGAATTTGTGCTTCACGCGTACTCCTTCCCGTGGCCCGGCGTCCATGGCGGCGGAGGTGAGCATCTCGGCGAGTCCGCGACGTGCACGCATGGTGGTCTCCTGTGTTCGGGCGTGTTCTCGTGGCGCACGACAGCGAAACCCACCCCGGCGGGTGTCCAACAGGAACTCGGCCAGACTCGGCCGGGCTCGGACACGCCGAGCAATCACCCGTACACTGTCTGTCGCAGCAGGCGAGGCCGAACGGCCCGGTCAGGAGAGGACAGGGTCTGGGAACGATGAGCGAGGCCCCTCAAGACGACCAAGATCCTCGGCCCGAGGGCGGGCCGGAGTCGGTGACGTCTCACGAGGACCTGGTGAAACTGCTGGCCGAGCAGTTCGCGCGGGCCGACGTGTCGCTTCGGGAGCTCCAGACACGGGCGGACAGGGCGGGCGGAACGCGGCTGCCACGCTCTACCTGCGCCGACATGCTGGCCGGTCGGCGCTTCCCCAAGAAGGCGGTGATGGTGGCGTTCCTCCGGGGCTGCCGCGTCCCCGACCATCAGCTCCCGGCATGGGAACGGGCGTGGGAGCGGGTGCGTGTCCATCAGCTGCCCCCCGGGTCCACGGAGATCGCCGCCCAGGCCATGACCGCACCGGGCACCACGGGGACGACCCGTGCCGCCGGCCGGCGTCGGCGCCGAGCCGCCCTGCTCACAGCGGTGACCGTGCTGACAGCCGCGGTGATCCTGAGCGTCGTCATCGCCCAGCGGGCGACGCCGCAACGCGGCGCCTCCGAGGAGGTGCCCGACCACATCGTCAATCCCGCCCACATCGTCAGCGACGACGGTCGTGCGTTCCCCCGCGGAGGGTGGAGCCGGTTCACCGTGACCGTCGACCCGGCCAATACGGGCGTACGGCTGATCCGCCGGCTGGATGCGGGCGTCGGTCTGCAACATGCCACCATCACCGTCAACGGGACCCCGGCCGCGGAATGGCGACCGCTGCTCGAGGACGGCATCTACAAGTGGCGGAACCAGATCGTCGCCCTCCCGCCGAGTCTGACGACGGGGCGACGCTCACTCACCATCGTCAACACGTGCGTGTCCACCTCGGGCTTCAACGAGTTTCTCTACACCGTGCAGCACCAGGTCAACGGTGTCTGGTCGACTGCCGACACGGTCGACATCGGCCGCCGCCACACCGCGAGCGAAGCCGCGCACGACTACCGCGTCGTCGGGGAAGACTGGGCCGAGACGCAGACCTTCACCTATCCGCCGCGCAAGGAGGCCTGGAGCGTCCAGTGAGCCGCCTGTCCCGCGCGCCGCAGTCGGCGTCGGGCACCCCGGCGAGCAGCCGCCGGAGCCTGGACACGTATCCCTGAACGGCGTTGCGCGCCGAGGCCGGAGGCTCCTGCTCCCACACCGCCTTCATCAACCGCTCGAGCGGGACCGTCCGGCCCGCGCGGAGCAGCAGCATCGCCGGCACCGAGCGCTGTTACGGGGGGGCAGGGCCGACGAGCGTGTCACCCGCCCAGAGCCCGACCGGCCCCAGCAGGCGGAACTCCATGCCGTCCGGCTGATGCGTCTTCGGGGACCGGCTGTGAGGCGCCGTTCTGTCCTCGCCCGCCGCACGGCCCATGGTGATCATTATATTTCATCAGGCTGCGCGGTAGCCGGGCTGAAGTGCAGTCATGCGTCCGATACCCCGGCGGGGCCGCACGTCCGCATGATGGCCCGGGGAACCGGACAACCTTGAGGAAACCGATGGGCATTCAACTCCGGCGTGCGTGGGATCGCCTCGCGGTCCGCGACCCCGGGCTCATGCGTTCGACGACCGCGCTCGCGGCCGTCGCGGGCATCGCGCTCGCCCTGGCGGTCCTGGCCTTCCTGGACATGCCCGCCCCGTTCCTCGTCGCCGGCTGCTTCGCCCCCTTCACCGCTGCGCTGGCCATCGGCGACGGCTCCGCGCGGGATCAGGTCTTCGTGGTCGCCGCGGCCGTTCCCCTGGTGTTCGCCGTGCTGCCCGCGGGCGGTGCGCGGCGCCCTTTCCCGTGATGGCCGAGGGCTTCTTCGTTGTGCTGATCTTCTGGGCGGTGTACATCCGCCGGTACGGGCCGCCGAGCGCCGGTGGGGCGGCGACCGCACCTCCTCCGCGGCGCACCGCGAACTGTTTCACCTGGAACGCCTGGACGAGGCGACGACCGAGCTCGCGGGGGCTCTTGGCGGAGCCCGCGTCGGGTGCCCGGCACGTTAGCCGGTCGTGCGGGTCCCCGTCTCCAGCACGTCGCGTAGCTGCGAGCGGGCGGTGACGCCCAGCTTGGGAAAGGTGCGGTAGAGGTGGGAGCCGACGGTGCGCGGCGACAGGAAGAGGCGTTCGCCGATCTCCCGGTTGGTCAGCCCGCGGGCGGCGAGCCGGACGATCTGCTGCTGTTGCGGGGAGAGCCCGGCGAAGGCGTCGGGGTCCGGGGTGTCGACGTCCAGACCGGCCGCCCGCAGCTCGGCCTGCGCGCGTTCCGTCCACGGGCGTGCGCCGAGGCGGCGGAAGATGTCGTACGCGGTGCTGAGGTACGGCCGCGCCTCGGCGATCCGGCGTCGGCGGCGCAGCCATTCGGCGTACTCCAGCAGCGTCTGCGCGCGCTCGAAGGGCCAGCTTTCCAGCGCCGGGTCGGCCAGGGCGGCCAGGAAGTCGGGCTCGGCGTGGCCGGGCTCGGCGAGCAGCGCGCGGCTGCGGTGGACCAGGGCCCGCAGCCGGGGCGAGCCTCCGCGCGCGAGAGCGCGGGCCGAGCGCTCGACGATCTCGACGGCATCGGCGTGGTGCCCGCCGCGCGCGGCAGACGCGGCGAGCTCCGGCAGCGCCGGGTAGGAGGCGTGGTAGTGGACGGGGTCGCCGTCGGCGTCGAACACCATCCGCGCGTGCTCATAGGCCGCCTCGTGATCGCCCTCGGCCAGGGCGGCGACGGCCAGGGCGCGGCGCGCGTAGATGGCGACCGACCGGCTCTCCAACGGGTTCACCAGGCGCAGCGCCTCCTCGGCGAGTGCGCGGGCACCCGCGGCGTTTCCGTGGGAGGCCTGGACCATCGCGTCGATGGCGCGCGCGCACGCGACGGCGTGGGCGAGCCCGGCCGCGACGGACAGCTCGGCGAGTTCCGCGCACACCGTCCGGGCCTGTTCCCAGTGGCCGTACTCGAAGTAGGCGAGCGCGACGACGCCGCCCAGCCCGTCGGGTAGCGGTCCTGCGGCGCGCCACGACTGTACGGCCTCCTCGAACGTACGGACGGCCAGCGGCAGCTCATCCAGCACCCAGGCCGCGACGGCGAGTGCGGTCCGCCGTTCCGGGCGGTCCCCGGCCGCGGCGATCAGGTCCGGCAGCCGGGGCACGAGCTCACGCCCGCCGCCGAACGGGTCCGACACGATCCGCACCCAGTCCCGCAGCGGTCCGGCGGGCAGGCGGGGCAGGATCCGGTCGATCTCCCGCCGTTGGGACTCCTCGCCGGAGTAGAAGCGCAGCACGGCGGCGGTGGCGAGCGCGTCCAGCGCGGTGTCCGGACGCGTGGCGGCCAGGTCGTCGGCGATCGCGGCCAGGCCGGCGAAAGCGGTGGCGTGCTGCCTGGTCAGCGCGGCCAGCCGGCCGACGTGCAGGGAGGCCACGGCGATCACGGCCGGGTCGTCGGTACGGTCGCGGGCCCGATCGGCCAGTTCCCGCACCCAGGACAGGTCTCCGGTGAAGACGGCCAGGCCGGCCGCGTCCGCGAGCAGCCGGGCACCGTCGTCGCGTCCGGGACGCAGCTCCGCCGCGCGGGCCAGCGCCTTGGCCGCCGCCGCGTAGCCACCTCGCCGACGCGCCCTACCGGCCGTGTGCTCCAGGGCCGCCGACACGTCGGCGTCCGGGTGGAGGGTCGCGGCAGCGAGATGCCAGGCACGACGGTCCGGTTCGTCGCGCAGGGCGTCGGCCAGCGCGCGGTGGGCCGCCACCCGGGCGTCGAACGGCGCGGCGTGGTAGACCGCGGAGCGGATCAGCGGGTGGCGGAACCGGGGGTGCCGGCCCGCCCGGCGGATCAGCCCGGACTCTTCGACCGCGGGCCAGGCTTTGTCGTCGGCGTCGGGCAGCAGTGCCAGGACGGCGTCCGGGGGGTCCTCCACATCGGCGGCGGCCAGCAGCAGCAGGGCGCGCCGGCCGGCTTCCGGCAGCTCTGTCAGCCGGGCGGCGTAGATGTCCTCCAGGCGCTCGCCGACCGGCGGCGGACCGTGATCGTCGCGGTCGGGACGAGCGTGTTCGGCCAGCTCGAGCAGGGCCAGCGGATTCCCCGCGGCCTGGTCGAGGACGCGTTTCCTGATCCTTCCCGTCAGGCCGGGCGAGTGCAGGTCGAGCAGCCGCCGGGACGCCACGTCGTCGAGCGGGCCCAGCGTGAGCGTCGGGAAATCCCGGTCGAGGCCGGGATCGCCGTCGCGTGCGGCGACCAGCACGGCAATCGGGTCGGCGTCCAGCCGCCGGGCGGCGAAGGCGAGGACGGCGGCGGAGGCGGAGTCGATCCACTGGGCGTCGTCGAGCACGACCAGGAGGGGCGCCCGCTCGGCCACCTGGGACAGGAGGGTCAGGACCGCGACGCCTGTCAGCAGGGGGTCGGGGGCGTCGGGCACGAAGCCGAAAGCCCCCAGCAGTGCCAGGCGCTGCCTGTCCGGCAGGTCGGCCGCCTCGTGCAGCACCGGCCGCAGGAGCTGGTGGAGTCCCGCGAAGGCCAGGTCTCTCTCGGATCCGTGGCCGGTCGCGCGCAGCACCCGGTGGCCTGCCGCCTCGGCGCGGCGGACCGCTTCCTCCAGCAGGGTGCTCTTGCCCGTCCCCTCGGCTCCGGACAGGAGCAGGACGCGTCCGCCGCCGGACCCGTCGGCCACGAGGGCGGAGAGCCGCGCGATCTCGGCGTCCCGCCCGATAATCGGGTCGCGCGGCACCCGCTCGTCCATGGGCCTCCCTCCGGAAAATGCCTGTGCCCGTCGGCCGTGACGCAGCGTCGTCGCAGGTCCGTACCGCTTCCTTTGCACCGTAGCAACGGGTGCCGGACGGCAGATGCAGTCACCTGTCGCATACCGCTCGACCGGGGCGGCGGCGCACGATGGACGGGCGGCGGCTTCCACCGCGTTCACCACCACTCATCGATCAAGGAATACTCATGATCACCGATCAGATCACCCTGGGTGACGTCACGGTCACGCGGGTGTGGGAGTTCTACGGACCCGTCGCGATGACGCCCGAGACGTTCTTCCCGGAGAGTTCACCACGCGCCTGGGAGGAGCACGCCTCCTGGCTGGAGCCGCACTTCGTGGACCCTGAGACGCGGATCGTCAACTCCGCGATCCAGACCTGGCTGCTGCGTAGCGAGGGCCGGAACATCCTCATCGACACCGGGGTCGGCAACCACAAGGAACGGCCCTACTCGCCGGTGTGGAGCCGCCTCGACACCGGTTTCCTGGACAACCTGGCCCGCGCCGGCGTACGGCCCGAGGACGTTGACCTCGTGGTGAACACCCACCTCCACGTGGACCACGTCGGCTGGAACACCTACCTGGACGGCCGCGCCTGGGTGCCGACCTTCCCCAACGCCACCTACCTCATGCCCAAGGCCGACTTCGACTTCTGGAACCCGGCGAACGAGCACAAGCCGCTGCTCGGCCGGGGCAACCAGAACGTGTTCGAGGACAGCGTCGCCCCCGTCCACGAGGCGGGCCTGACCACGCTGTGGGAGGACTCGTACACGATCGACGCCAACCTGCGCCTGGAGCCCGCGCCCGGCCACACCCCCGGGTCCTCCGTGGTCGTCCTCGAATCGGGTGCGGACCGCGCGGTGTTCGTCGGCGACATGCTGCACAGCCCCGTGCAGTTCGTGGAGCCCGACACGAACAGCTGCTTCTGCGAGGACCCGGCCGGGGCCCGCGCCACCCGCCGCAAGGTGCTCGGCTGGGCCGCCGACCGCAACGCCCTGGTCGTCCCCGCACACCTGGGCGGGCAGGGGGCCGCCGAGGTGCGCCGCGAAGGGAGCGGGTTCGCCATCAAGAGCTGGGCGCCGTTCGCACCACACGCCGAGAGCCTGGAGGACGCTCGATGAACCACCGTACGCGAGACACCGCCGTCACCGCGCAGGGCGCCGTACGGGGCCTGCGCCGCGACGGGACGAGCGTCTTCCTGAACCTCCCCTACGCCGCTCCACCGGCGGGCGCCGCCCGATTCGCCGCCCCGAGGCCGCACGCCCCTTGGGACGGCGTGCGGGACGCCACCACGCCGGGTCCGACCGCGCCGCAAGCCGAACGCAGGCTCGGCAGCGTGGACATGACCCCGTACTTCGGGCCGGGCTGGATCCCCGGCGAGGACTTCCTGACCGTCAACGTGTGGACGCCGGAAGCCGGCGGCGCGCGGCTGCCCGTGATGGTGTTCGTGCACGGCGGCGGGTTCGTGGCGGGATCCACCCGGTCCGAGATCTACGACGGCGCCGCCTTCGCCCGCGACGGGGTCGTCCTGGTGACGCTGAACTACCGGCTGGGCGTCGCGGGTTTCCTCGACCTGCCCGGGGCGCCCGCCAACCGGGGCCTGCTCGACGTGGTCGCCGCTCTGCGCTGGGTGCGGGAGAACATCGCCGCGTTCGGCGGCGACCCCGGCCGCGTCACGCTGTTCGGCCAGTCCGCGGGCGCCACGATCGTAGGCGGTGTGCTGGCCGCGCCGCAGGCCGAGGGGCTGTTCCGGCGCGCGATCGTGCAGAGCGGCAGCGGACTGGGCGCCTTCACGTCCGAGCAGGCCGCCCGCGTGACCCGCGCCGCGGCCCGCGCCCTGGGGATCGAGCCGCACGCCGCCGCCTTCGCCGGCATCCCCGACCAACGGCTCGTCGAGGTCGTATCCGAACTGTCGGGCATCGACCTGCGGACCGAGACCCACCCGGACCCGCTCATCGGGCTCAGCGCATTCAGCGTCGTGCTCGACCGGCAACCGGCCGAGGCGGTCGCCGCGGGCCGCGGCGCGGGCGTGGACCTCCTGGTGGGCACCAACACGGAGGAAGGCAACCTCTACCTGGCGCCGTTCGGGAGCCTGTCCACCTCGACCGCGGCGGACGTGGACGCTGCCGCGGCCCGCTCGCACCCGGATCCGGCCCGCCTCGTCGAGACCTACCGCAAGGCCAGGCCGGAGGCGTCCTTCGGGGAACTGCGCTCGGCCATCATGGGTGACGCCCTGTTCGGCGTGGGCAGCCGGCGCCTGGCCGACGCGCACGCGGGACGCGCGGACGCCGCCACTTACCGCTACTCATTCGCGTGGCGCTCGAACGCGCTGGGCGGCGAACTGGGTGCCACCCACGCCGTGGAGCTGCCGTTCGTCTTCGACGTCACCGGGCTGCCCCGGCTGCGCGGCCCCGAGGCCCTGCTCGGGCCGGACGAACCGCCCGCGGAGCCGGCCGCCCGCATGCATGCCGCCTGGGTCTCCTTCGCCACGACCGGCGACCCCGGCTGGGACCGCTACGACACCGGCCGCCGGGCCACCATGCGCATCGACGCCGAATGGAGCCTGGTGGACGACCCGCACGGCGAGGAGCTTCAGGCGTGGCTCTGACCCCATCGGCCCGGGATGCATGCAGTTCGCGGGCACCGCGCCCGGCTGGGGCCGCCGCGAGCTGATCGCCGAGGGGTCGGCCGGCGCGGCTAACCGGGTTGCGGAACGGGCTCGGGGACGACCATGGAGGCCACGTCCACCTTGGACTTCAGGTAGCCGAACTCGTACATCAGGTCGGCCACCCGCTGGATCCGCTTGGGGTTCAGCGAGGTCGGGAAGGTACCCATCGCCATGGTCATCACCGCCTGCTTGGGCGTCTGCGTGTAGAGCGGGACGACCTCGGCCAGCTCGGCGCGGTTGGTGGCGGCCAGGCGCTGGGCCTTGGCGACCGCGCGCTGGAAGGCGGCGGTGGTCTTCGGGTGCTTGCTCACCCACTCCGCCGTGCCGGCCCAGCCGTCGATCGGCAGCGCGTCGGTCGGGCCGGTGTTGGTGTCGAGCAGCAGCCGGGCGCCGGCCTGCTGGGCGGCCGACAGGAACGGCTCCACCATCCAGGCCGCGTCCACCTTCTCGCTCGTCAGCGCGCCCAGCTGTGCCTGGAAATCGATGGCGACGAACTTCACCTGTTTCGGCGTTACTTCATACGCCTTCAAATGGGCGCTCATGGACATGGTGCCCAGGTTGTTCAGGGAGTTGACCGCGATCGTCTTGCCTTTGAGGTCTTTGGGGGTCTGCAGCGGGGAGTCCTTGCGTACCACGACGCCGGCGATGCCGGGCGCGCCCTGCAAAGTGTCTGAAAGGATCTTCAATTTGGCGGCGCCGCTGCCCTGGATGTTGATGAGGGAGACGTAGCTGCCCTTGAATATGTCGATGCCGCCGTTGAGGATCTTCGGCATGACCTGCTGCGGGGCCTGGATGATCTCCGTCTTGACGGTCAGGCCCTCGGCCTTGAAGAAGCCCTTGCGATCGGCGATGAACACCGGAGCCGAGGAGGGAGTGGGGCTGACGCCGATGGTCAGCGTGGTCTTCTCCAGGTCTCCCGGCGCGCCCGGGTTCGCCGCGAGGGTGCTGCCGCCGCCACACCCGGCGAGGGCGGCGGCGGCCAGGAACGCCAGGAACGCGCGAAAAGCAGAACCGGATTCCATTGAAGGTTTCTCCTTGGCGAGTCCACGCATCCGAAAGGCCGCCGGTGATCGTACAGCAGGATCTGCGGCAATTGCCATGAAATGTCATGAGTCATGACTCGGTGGAACATTACGGGTTGTCCAAAAGTGTCCTATTTCTGGCAACCTTGGGCAGATAGGAGGGATTCCAGGTCAATCGGCCATTCCAATGGAAGTCACGGTCTTTGTAAGGTTGGCCTACCTCGTCGGTGTGTGCTCAAATTGCTCTTCGTCTCATGGCGCACATCACGCGCCTCGCATGCCGGCGTGCGTTCAGGCGACAGAGTGGGGAGCCAGTGACGAAGCAACCGACCGCGCGCCGCCCTCGCCCCCGATTAGCGCACGTCCGCAGGAGGCAGAAGCGCAGGCTGCGACTGCGTGACTGGCGGGTGCGGGCGCGGCTCGTCGCCCTGATCCTCATCCCCACCGGGGTGGGCGTCGTGCTCGGCGCCCAGCAGGTGATCACCTCGTGGGCCGCGGCGGGCCAGTACCAGCGCGTGCTGGAGAAGGCCGAGCTCGGTGACACCGTCATCGAGCTGACCCACCAGCTCGCCCGCGAGCGCGACCTCGCGGTCTACTTCGTGGCCACCGGCCGTTCGGCCGCGCGCGCGGAGCCGCTGCGCCGGCAGTTCGCCCCCGTCGACGAGGCGGTCGCCGCCGTACGCGCGAAGGCCCAGGCGATCACCCCCGACCACGGCGAGAGCGCCTGGACCATCACCCAGCAGATGATCAGCCGCCTGCCGGAGATCCCCGCGACCCGCGGCATCGTGCAGTCCACCCAGTTGCTCGCGCTGCCGGCGCTGACCAAGTACTCCCAGATCATCAACGCCTTCCAGCAGTTCCACGACCAGATCTCCCAGGGCGGCGACCAGGAGGCCCTGGGCAACAGCGTCCGCGCGCTGGCGGCCCTGTCCAAGGCGCACGACGCCGCCTCGCAGCAGCGCGGCCTGCTCGCCGCGGTGGCCTCGGCGGGCCGCTTCCAGAGCGGCGAGCTCGAACGCTTCATGGCCGCACGGGCCCAGCAGGAGAGCGAGATCGCCGTGTTCAGGTCGGTGGCCACGCTGGACCAGCTGCAGACCTACGACGACATCGTCACCGGCACGCTGGTGGACCGCGCCGAGGCGATCAGGCTGCGCGCGCTGGCCCAGGTCACCGAGGGCGGCCGGGTCGATCTCGACCCGGGCCGCGAGGACGACGCCGAGCGCTGGTTCGAGGCGATCAGCGGCACCGTGGACGGCATGTGGACCGTCCAGCGGCGGCTCGGCGAGTCGATCAACGTGCAGAGCCGCACGCTGCAGGACTCCGCGCGCCGCGACGCGCTGCTGGCTGCCACCTACAGCCTCCTGCTGCTGCTCGCGGTCCTGATGGTCACCGCCATCATGGCCCAGTCGCTGGTCAGGCCGCTGCGCCGGCTGCGCACCGAGGCCCTGCACATCGCCGGGGTACGCCTGCCCCGGACCGTGCGCTCGCTGCACGAGGCCGGCGACGAGACCACCGTGGCCATCCCGCCCATCGGGGTCGACTCCCTGGACGAGGTCGGCGAGGTCGCGCGGGCCTTCGACGAGGTCCACCGCGAGGCCGTCCGGCTGGCCGGCGAGGAGTCCAGGCTGCGCGCCAATGTCAACGCCATGTTCGTCAGCCTGTCCAGGCGCAGCCAGACCCTGGTGCAGCGGCAGATCAAGCTCATCGACGGGCTGGAGCGGGGCGAGCAGGACGAGCAGCGGCTGGCCAGCCTGTTCACGCTCGACCACCTGGCCACGCGCATGCGGCGCAACAACGAGAACCTGCTGCTCCTGGCCGGTCAGGAGCCTCCCAGGCGCTGGAACAAGCCGGTCAGCGTGGCCGACGTCGTACGCGCCTGCCTGTCGGAGGTGGAGAACTACGAGCGGGTCACGCCCCGGGTCGCCACCCGCAGCGCCGTCTCCGGGCAGGCGGTCAACGACATCATCCACCTGCTGGCCGAGCTGGTGGAGAACGCGCTGTCGTTCTCGCCCCAGACCACGTCCGTCGTCGTCACCGCCGCCGCCATCGAGGGCGGCGGCGCCGTGCTGTCCATCTCCGACAGCGGCATCGGCATGGTCCCCGACGAGCTCGCGCAGGCCAACGAGCGCCTGTCCAACGTGCCCACGGTGGACGTGTCGGTCTCGCGGCGCATGGGGCTGTTCGTGGTCGCCCGGCTGGCCCACCGCCACGGCATCCGGGTGCAGCTGCACCTCAACGACTCCAAGGGGCTGACCGCGACGGTGTTCCTGCCGGAGGCGCTGCTGCAGCCGCCGGCCCAGTCGACGCCGGCGGCCTCCTTCGGGCGGCCGTTCGACATCTCCGACTCCTGGGTCACCCCTCCCCCGCCCGTGGTTCCGTCCCCGCGGCCGTACTCACCGGCCGTGGGGACAGGTTCGGCCGACTGGCCGTCGTTCGCCACCGATCCCGGGCCCGACAAGTCCTCGGCGGACTGGTCGGCGGACTCCATCTGGCCGGGGATGTTCGACACGCCCGGGGCCAGGGCGCGCTTCGACCTCCTGCGCGGCGGCCCGGGCCCGGTCCCGGGAGGCCCGTCCTTCGGCGGCCCGGTCCCCGACAGCCCGGCCTTCGGTGGCCCGATCCCAGGCCCGGTCCCGGGAAGCCCGGCGTTCGGTGGCGCGGCGCCGGGCCCGATCGCGAGCGGCCCGATCGCCAACGGCCCGGTCCCGGACGGGTCCGTCCCCGCCAGGGCGATCTCCGTGGACCCGCTCGGCACGGGGCTGGGCGTCGCGCCCGTCCCCGACCCCGACGGCTACCTGCCGATCTTCGCGGCGGTGACGTCGGCCTGGTTCAACCACGACACCTCCGACGGCGCCTGGAGCTCGCCCCAGGCCGACGCCGGGTGGAGCGCGGCCGAGGCCGCCGCCAGCCCGGCCAACGACGGCACCACCGCCTCCGGCCTGCCCAAGCGCGTGCCCAAGGCCAACCTGGTGCCCGGCAGCGCCGACAACCCCTCGGTGCCCAAGGGGGTCGCCCCCATCCCGCAGATCTCGCCGGAGCAGGTCCGCGACCGCATGGCCAGCTACCAGCAGGGGTTCCGAGCGGCCCGCGACGACATCTGCATGCGCAGCATCCCTCCCTTCGATGCAGGGAGCACGACCCGCGAGGAAGGCCCATGACCCGCAACAGCAATCTCGACTGGCTGATCACCGACTTCGCCCGGTCGGTCCCCGGCGTCGCCCACGCGGCGGTCGTCTCCTCCGACGGGTTGCCGCTCGCCGTCTCGGCCGGTTTCCCGCCCGAACGCGCCGAGCAACTGGCCGCCGTCGCCTCGGGCCTGGCCAGCCTGACGCAGGGCGCGGCCACGCTGTTCGAGGGTGGGCCGGTCGTCCAGACCGCCATCGAGATGCAGCGCGGGCTCATGCTGAACGTGGCCATCAGCGACGGCTCCTGCCTGGCCGTGCTGGCCGCCCCCGACTGCGACATGGGCGTGGTGGCGTACCAGATGACGCTCCTGGCCGACCGGGCCGGACAGGTGCTCACCCCGGCCCTTCGCGCCCGGCAGCCCTGGTGAGCGGACATGACCGACCCGCCTTGGGGCGGCGGCTGGCGGCCGCCGCCCGACCCCGACGAGCAGGACCCGGATTCGCCGGTCCGGCCTTACGCCGTCACCGGCGGGCGCACTGCCCCGCGCATCAAGCTGGCGATGGAGGCCCTGGTGTGCTCCGCCGACGCGCCGCCGCACACCTTCGCCCTGATCACGCCCGAGTACGCCGCCATCAGCGAGCTGTGCCGGCAGGTCCGGTCGGTGGCCGAGGTGGCGGCGGTGCTGCAGATCCCGCTCGGGGTCGCCCGTGTGCTGATCGCCGACATGGCGGCCGAAGGGCTGCTGCACCTGTACCACCCGCGCCTGCCCGGCGGGCGGCCGGAGGCCGGCCTGCTGGAACGGGTGCTCAGCGGGCTGCAGCGGCTCTGAGCCCGGCGTCCACGGGCTGACGGCCGCCACGCCGCCTCACGCGCCGGCGGGACGGCCCGGCCAGGCGGCCAGCACCTCTTTGGCGAGTTCCGCCGCCGACCGGCCGTCGGTGTCGAGGCGGAGGTCGCCCGCGCCGGCGTGCTCCAGGACCTCGGCCTCACGGGCCGCCCGGTCGGCGGCCCGCCGCAGGGCGCCGGGATCCAGCCCCTTCAGCTCGTCGCCGGGGATGGCCGGCCCTCCGCCCTGCCCGCGCAGCATCACCCGTTCGGCCAGCGTGCCGGGTCCGGCGTGCAGGCGGCACACCGTCAGCGCGGCTCCGGGGAGGGAGTCCGCGTAGGTGTCGAGGCCGGCGTCGCCGGAGACGATCAGGCAGCGGGCTCCGGCGGCCCGGTAGCCGGACCACAGGGCGGCGAGGTTGCCCGCTCTGAGCCGCCGAGCGTCCTCGGTGACGGGACGGAGCACGCCGATCTGCTGGAGATCGACGTAGGCGGCCGGGACGCCGCTCCTGATGAGGCGCGAGAAGACCTCGTACGCGACCGTGGACTTGCCGACGGCGGTCGCGCCGGAGAACCACAGCACCGGCACCCGCGCGAGCGGCCATCCCCCGGCCCGGGCGAGGACCGTCCTGGCCGCCTCCGCGATCGAGAGCCCGTCGGCGTCCACGCACACGTCGGCGAAGTCCGTACGCTCCAGGGCCTCCGCGTCCGCGATGGCCTGCTCGACCAGGTCGGGGCGCCAGCCCCTGGCGAGGAAGCGCTCCTTGAGCTCGGCCTGGCCGACCCGCAGCCGGCACAGCGTCAGCGCGGCGTCCGGGAGCAGGCGGGTGTACTGGCCGACTTCTTCGTCGGTGAAGACGAAGCCCGACAGGACCACGCACTGGGCACCTTCCCGGCGGAAGTTCGGCCACATCGCCGCCAGGTGGCGCGCCCGTACGGGGTGCGTGCCGCCCTCGGGGAGCGGGTGGCACATGCTGATCTGGTCGCCGTCGACGAACGCCGTCCTGACGCCGCTCCGGCTGAGCTGGGTGAACACCTCCCAGCCGACCGTCGACTTGCCGACGCCCGACGGACCGCAGAGCCACAGCAGGGGCAGACGATCATCGCTCATCCACGCGACCGTAGTCGGCCCCGCCCCGCCCGGCGACCCCTTTTCGGAGGGCAGGGTCAGCCGGTGGGCGGGACGAACTCGGGCTGGTCGATCACGCGCATCCAGCTCCCGTCCGGCTGGCGGCGGACGACCTGGGCCCGCGCCCCGGCCCCGTCCCTCGGCGGGGTGGAGGTGAGCGCGATGTCGCCGTGGATCAGCGTCGGCAGCGGCTGCTCGGGCTCGAAGTGCGGCCGCCCGGCCAGCACCTTCTCCCACAGCTCGCGGATCGCCTCCCGGCCCACCGTCTGGCTGCCCGGCGGGTAGGCCAGCACCGCGTCCTCCTCGTACAGCGCCGCCACCCCGGCCGCGTCACCGGCGTTGGACCGCTCGACGAACAGGCGGGTGATGTCCTCCGGCCGCATGGCCTTTTCGTGTTCCGTCATGGTTTCCACCCTGCGCGGCCACCAATCAGAAGTCCAACAGATGGTTCTGATGGAAGCTAGAATCTCTGGTTATGGAACTGAGGCAGCTGGAGTACTTCGTCGCGGTCGCCGAGGAGCAGAACTTCACCCGGGCCGCCGAGCGGGTGCACATCAGCCAGTCCGGCGTCAGCGCCCAGATCCGCCAGCTCGAGCGCGAGCTCGGCGCCGAGCTGTTCGACCGCTCGGGCCGCGCCGCGACGCTGACCGTCGCGGGCCGGGCGGCTCTGGAGCACGCCCGGGCCGCGCTCGCGGCGGCGGGGGCGGTCGGCGAGGCGGTGGGCGAGGTGACCGACCTGATCCGGGGGCGGCTCACGGTCGGGATGGTGATCGGCTGCACGGTCACGCCGCTGTTCGACGCGCTCGCCGCCTTCCACCGGGCGCATCCCGGCGTGGAGCTCTCCCTGCTGGAGGACAACTCGGACCGCCTCATCGACGGGGTCCGCGCCGGCACGATCGACCTGGCCCTGGTGGGCACGGCCACCGACGCCCTCGACGGGCTGGAGGCGCTCACGATCATCAGCGAGCGCCTCGTCGTGACCGTCCCGCCCGGCCACCCCCTGGCCGAGCTGCCCCAGCTCGGCCTGCGTGACCTGGAGGCGTACCCAATCGTGTGCATGCCGCCCGGCACCGGGCTGCGCGCGGTGTTCGACCGGGCCTGCGCCGCGCAGGGCCGCAGGCCCGTGATCGCCCTGCAGGCCAGCGCCGCCGACGCCATCGCCGACCTCGCCGCCCGCGGCGTCGCCGTCGGCGTCCTCAGCGACTCCATGGCCGCCCGCCACCGCGACCGGCTCGTCGCCCGCACCATCGCCGACGTCGAGGCGCCCGCCCTGCTGGCGCTGGTCTGGCGCACCGGCCACGGCCCGGCCGTACGGGAGCTCCTGGCCCGCGGCCGGCAGGCCTTCGGGACCCCTGCCTCGTCCGCCGTGACCACGGCGGCGATCAGCCGGTGAGCTCGCTGAAGAGACGCAGGGCCCCCTTGACGCCTTCCGGGGAGAAGAGGGCGTCGAGGCCGTCGGTGGCGAAGCGGGCCAGGCGCGCCGCACGGGGGAACATGACGCTCTCGTAGGCGCGGACCGCCGCGTCCACGTCGGGCTCGGCGGCCAGGGCGTCGGCCAGCTCGGCGCCGTCGAGCATGGCGAGGTTGGCGCCCACGCCCAGCGGCGGCATCAGGTGGGCGGCGTCGCCCAGCAGCGTGCGGCCCGGGGTGTGCGGCCAGGAGTGGCCGACGGGCAGCGTGAACAGCGGGCGGGACTCGAACGGCTCGTCGGCCTCCAGCAGGAGCGCGCGTACGCTCTCCGCCCAGCCGTCGAACATCGACAGCACCTCGGAGACCGGCCGGTCCTGAGGACCGCGGTAGGCGGCGTAGACGCGGATGCGGCCGTTGCTGTTGCGCTGGGCGAGCACGGCCTTGTCGGGGCCGTAGGCCGACATGGTGCCGTTGCCGACCATGCGCGCCAGCTCGGGGTGGCGGGCCTCCTCGAAGCCGGTCTCGACGAAGCTGACGCCGGTGTAGGCGGGCGTCACCTCCGACAGGCCGGGACGCACCCGGGACCAGGCCCCGTCCGCGCCCACGACCAGGTCGAACTCCTCGCTGGAGCCGTCAGGGAAGAGCACGCTCCGCCCGGCGGCCCCCTGCACGGCGTGGCCCCAGCGGATGGCGCCGTCGGCGAGCGAGCCGATGAGCAGGCCGCGCAGCTGCCCCCGGTCGATCTCCGGCATGCTCTCGTCGCCGTCGGCGGGCTGCTCGTGGTGGAGCAGGGTTCCGTTCTCGTCGTGGATCCGCTTCTCCTGCCCTTCCGGCCGGGCCAGCGCGCGGAACTCGTCGAGCAGCCCGGCCTTGGCCAGCGCGGTCTGCCCGGAGCCCGCGTGCATGTCGAGGGTGCCGCCTTGGGAGCGGGAATCGGGTGACGGCTCGCGTTCGAAGACGGTGACGGGCAGGCCGTGGACCTGCAGGACGCGGGCCAGGGTGAGGCCGCCGAGCCCGGCTCCGACGACGGCGATGCGGGGAGAGGTCATGGGAGGATCCTTTCGATACAGTGTATTTGACAATACACTGTATCGACGATAGACGGTGTATCCTCGTTCCTCAAGGAGGTGAGCCCATGCTCGTCTGGGAGCGGCCCGAGCCGCCGAGCAGGCCCACGCCGAGCCCGCTGAGCAGGGAGCGGATCGTGCGCGCGGCCATCGACCTCGCCGACCGCGAGGGGCTCGACGCGGTGTCGCTGCGCAAGGTCGCCGCCGCGCTCGACGCGGGCCCCATGCGCCTGTACGGCTACCTGTCCACCAAGGAAGAGCTGCTGGACCTCATGGTGGACGAGGTGTACGGCGAGATCGTGCCGTCAGAGCCGCCCGGCGGCGACTGGCGGGCGGCGCTGCGGGATCTCGCCCGGCTCACCAGGCAGGCGGCGCTGCGCCACGAGTGGTTCGCCGACCTGCTGGGCGGGCGGCCCAATCTGGGGCCCAACGCGCTGGCCTACCTGGAGACCTCCCTGGCCGCGCTGGGGGACGTGCCGATCGCCACGGTGATGCGGGTCGTCGGCACCGTCAACGCGTACGTGATGGGCGCGGTCCGCCTCGAGATCACCGAGCGGCGGGCCGAGCGCGCCAGCGGCCTGGACGAGCGGGAGTGGCAGAGCACCGTCGGCCCGTACCTCACCCGGATGCTGGCCACCGGCCGCTACCCGGCGGTGGCCAGGGTCGTCACGGGCGACGACGTCCAGCCCGACTTCGACGAAGGTCTCGACTGGGTGCTCGACGGGGTCGCCCCGCGCGTCACCGGCGCGCCATGATCCGCATCGCCTGCCGTACGACCTCGGCCTGCGCGGGGGCGAGCCCGTCGAGGAACGGCTCGACCGCCGCCGGGTCCCAGTCGGGCGGGCCGGAGCCGGCCAGCAGGTGCACCATGCTGTAGTCGGCCAGCGACTCCGCCAGCGACCCCACCCGCGGATCGTCCGGTGATGCGTCGGCCAGCGCGTCGAGCCTGCGGTAGAAGTCGTGGCCGCGCGCCGTCATCTCGGGGTCGGCGGCCAGCGCGTCGAACATCTCGAACGCCCGCTTCCGATCGCCGCTCGTCGCCATGCTGTCCATCAGCACCAGCAGATCGCGGTCCCAGGCCGCCGCCTTCGACGCCGGGAGCTCCACCGTGCGCAGGAACGCCAGCAGATCGGGCGATGAGGTGTCGTCGGGGCCCAGCGACCCGGCCTCGGCCTGCTTGAGCACCTCGGCCAGCCGCCGGCGGCGCAACTGGATCTCGTGCTCCTGGCGGGCCAGGTCCGCGTCGATCTCGGCGAGGATGTCGGACAGCTCGCGGGAGCGGTCGTCCGCGATGACGTCGCGCGCCTCCTCCAGGCTCAGCCCGAGCTCCACCAGGCGCCGCACGCGGGCCAGGGCGATGGCGTCGCGCATGCCGTACTCGCGGTAGCCGTTGGCCAGGCGCGGCGGCTCCGGCAGGATGCCTTGCTGGTGGTAGTAGCGCACCGTCCGGGTGGACACCCCGAGCAGCGCGGCGAGCTCTCCGATCCGCATACCCCACGATAAATCAATGGCAGGCGCCACTGCGCACCGGCTACTGTCAGGTTCGTCGGAAGAACGAAAGGAAAGGCCTCCCATGCGATTCGCTGCCGAACGCCACTATCGCCGGGGCGCGGCGTACGGCGGCGCGCTCGCGCCGGCCGGGCGGCTTTCTGGGTAATCCCCCGTCAGGATTCTCCAGAGGCCGCCGGGCAATCCACCGGGCGGCCTTTCTCGTTGGGCTGATGGTGAAAAGGCATCACACCTGCCCTGCAAGCAGGAGTTCAGGTTTCGAGATCCTGTCGGTCCACGTCAGCACCGGCACGTCCGTGGCCCAATGGCAGAGGCACCGGTCTAAGGAACCGGACGGTGCGGGTTCGAATCCCGCCGGACGTACGTAAGAAAAAGGCCCCGTTGGTCCAGCGGTCAGGACGCCCGGCTTTCACCCGGGAAATCGCCGGTTCGAGTCCGGTACGGGGTACGGCCTGCCGTTTCTCGGCCCGAAAAAACCATCGACAATGCGCGAGCTGGGCACATTGGTGAGCCCACCCGGCTGTAAACCGGGCGCCTCGGCTGTGGCGGTTCGACTCCGTCCTCGCGCACTTCCTCCGGGCGAGTTGACATCCGTCGCGGATCAACGTGTAATGGCCGTCGCGTCGCGTGACGCCGGCCGTGCGGACGGCGGCGGCATGGAGGCGCCGAAACCAAAGGGGATGAGGCCGATGACTTCTCACATCGCTGGGCTTGCCTGAACGCAGCTGACCCGCGCACGTCGTTCCGGCGTGCTCTGACGGGTTTCCCAGGTCATCGAAGAACCCATCCCGCTTTGGAGCGAACACACGCATGCCCATTGACTTCAACCAGCAGATCATCGACGAGTTCCGGGCCAACAGCGGCCAGGTCGGCGGCATGTTCGAGGGAGCCAGGCTGCTCCTTCTGACGACCGTCGGAGCGCGCACGGGCGCGCGCCACACGACGCCGCTCGGCTACCTGCCCGACGGCGAGCGCAACCTGATCATCGCCTCGGCCGGCGGCGCGCCTAGGCACCCGGCGTGGTACCACAACCTGGTCGCCAACCCGCAGGTCGGCGTGGAGGACGGCGTCTTCACCTACCAGGCGAAGGCGGTCGTGCTGAGGGGCGAGGAACGCGACCGGATGTTCGCCCGCGCCGTGGAGGCCGACCCCGGCTGGGGGCGGTACCAGGAGAACGCGGGCCGCGTCCTGCCCGTGGTCGCGCTCCTCCCGATCTTCGACGGGCCGCCCCCGGGCCGCCTGGGCGACGCGCTCAAGCTGGTGCACGACGCCTTCCGCAGGGAGCTGGCCCGCATCCGCACCGAGGTCGCCCGGTCGGGCCCGCGCCTCGGCGCGCAGCTGCGCGTCAACTGCCTGACCATGTGCAGCAACCTGCACGAGCACCACACGCGCGAGGACGGCTCCGTCTTCCCCGCGGTGGAGGGGCGCTATCCGGAGCTGGAGCCGGTGATGGCCCGGCTGCGCGCCGAGCACGAGACCGTCCAGCGGCTGCTGGAAGAGCTCCAGACGCTCCTCCACGACGACGACCTGTCCCCCGGCACGCTGCTGGCGGAGGTCGAACGGCTCACCCGCGAGGTCGAGGCCCACCTCGACTACGAGGAGGAATACCTCGTACCGCTGCTGAACGGCTGATCCCCCACGACGGGTGGCGAGGTCCGCGGGTCCCAGTGGGCGATGCGGACCTCGCGCAGCCATGCTTCGACCGTCGCCTCATCGGGCTGGTCGGGCAGCGGCGTGCGCACGGTGTCGAACACCTCCTCGGTGGCCGCCAGGAGAGCTTGGGCCTCTTCCAGGCTGCCGGCGGCGACTCTCTCCCCGAAGGCGCGGATCGCCTCGGGGTCGGGGAGCCGGATCGGCAGGTGGCCGGTCTCGTACAGTTCTCGCCCCTGGTGCAGGAGGCGGGCGAGGTGGCGGGCATGCTTGCTGGTCCGCTTGCGGGTGTCGGCCGAGAACGAGCCGTCGCCGCGCTGGTCGAGGCGTTTGAACTGCTGGGTGGCGTACCCGAGGTAGGCGTTGCGGACCCGCGGGCCGGACAGGAACGCGGCCCTGATGGCGATGAGCTGGTCGCCGAGCGGGGTGCGGGTCTCGTACAGGTCGTCGGGCAGCCAGACCAGCTCCATCACGGTCGGATTGCCTCCCAGCGCCAGCGAGCACCACTTGCCGACCTCGTGGAGCGAGCGGTCGGGGTTCGTCTGGACGATGCTCTCCTTGGGCCGGGACAGGCCGACCATGTCCAGCGTGGGGGTGGCGAAGACGCCGAGCCGGTCGACGTCGGAGTCGGGCCCCGCCAGGCCGTAGGCGGTGGAGCCGACGACTCCGGCGAGCAGCACGTTGCTGGGGGTGTTGGTCACGGGATGCCCTTCGAGTCGCGCGCTTCCGTCGAAGATAGGGCAAATGATCAAATTTCGCGGCCGTTCGTGGGTCAGCGCAGCTCAAACAAGATTCGGTATGTTCTCGGCGTGGACGACACCTCGCGCGACGATCTCGACGTGGACGCCTTCACCACGGCGATCGAGCACTTCAACCGCTTCTACATCCGGCTCCCCGTGCTGGAGAAGCTGCCGTTCACGACGTTGTCGGTCCTGGACACCCTCGCGTTCAGCGACGGCCCGATGCGGCTGACCGACCTGACCAGGACCGAGCAGGTCAGCCAGCCCGGCATCACCCAGCTCATCACCCGGCTGGAGCGCGACGGCCTGGTGGAGCGCCGCCCCGACCCGACCGACGGCCGCGCCGTGCTCGTCCACATCACCGAGGCCGGCCGCCGGATCGGCCGCTCCCGCCACGACGACCGCACCCGCCACCTGGCCCCGCTCATGGCCCGGCTGACCCCCGAACAGCGCCGCGCGATCGCCGCCGCCCTGCCCGCCCTGACCCGCCTCGCGGACCTCGGCCACGAAAGTCCCTGATGCTCAGGCGAGGCCCGCGTCGTGGGCGAGGAGCGCGATCTGGGTGCGATTGTCCAGGTCGAGCTTGGTGAGGATGTTGGAGACGTGCGCCTTCACCGTCGTGATGCCCATGGCGAGCTCCGCGGAGATGTCCGCGTTCGTCCGGCCGCGCCCGATCGCGAGGGCGACCTCGTACTCGCGAGGGGTGAGGGCGGCCAGCGCGGCGCGGGCCCGCTCGTAGGCCCCGGCCTGGGCGACGGTGCGCTCCATCAGCCGCCGCGTGATGCGCGGGGACAGGATCGGCTCGCCCGCCGCGACCCGGGTGACCGCCTCCACGATCTGCGGCGGCGGGGTGTCCTTGAGCAGGAACCCGCTGGCGCCGGCGCGCAGCGCGTGCAGGATGTTCTCGTCGGTGTCGAAGGTGGTCAGCACGATCACCTCCGGCGGACGGGCGCGGGCGCGGAGCCGGCGGGTGGCGGTGATGCCGTCCAGCCGCGGCATCCGCAGGTCCATGAGCACGACGTCGGGCGCGTGGGCGTCGGTGGCGGTGATGGCCTCCTGGCCGTCGGCCGCCTCGCCGACGACCGCGATGCCCGCGGCGCCGTCCAGCATCATGGACAGCCCGGCACGGACCAGGGCGTCGTCGTCGACCAGGAGCACGCGGATCACGCGGGCCATGGTAGCCAGGCCTGGAGCCGGAACCGCCCCTCGGTGCTCTGGTGGTCCAGTTGCCCGCCGGCCAGCCGTACCCGTTCGGTGAGCCCGACCAGGCCGACACCGCTGCCGGGCGTGGTCGGCGCCGAGCCGGGCGGGGGCAGCGGGTTGCTGACGTCGATCAGCAGGCGCGTGCCGGGAGCGCCGCGCAGCAGCACCTCCACCGGCTGGCCGGGGGCGTGCTTGCGGGCGTTGGTCAGCCCCTCCTGGACGACCCGGTAGCCGGTCCGTCCGGCGGCGGGCGGGGCGGCGCCGCCGGTCTCGTCGCTGACCTGTACGTCCTGACCGGCGTGGCGCGCTTCGGCGACCAACCGCGCCAGGTCGGCCAGCGTGGGCTGGGGTTCGAGCTCGTCCAGGAGGTCGTCGTCCTCGCGCAGCAGGCCGATCACCTGGCGCAGCTCCTCCAGCGCCTGGTGGACGCCGGAGCGGACCACCCCGGCGGCCCGGGCGAGCTGGTCGGGCGAGGAGTCGGGCCGGTACTCCAGCGCCCCCGCGTGGGTGGCCACCAGCGACAGGCGGTGGGCCAGTACGTCGTGCATCTCCCGGGCGAGCCGGCGGCGCTCGGCCATGCGGGCCTCGGCGACGCGCCTGCCCTGCTCGGCTTCGGCGCGGCGGGCGCGTTCGTGCAGCGAGATGAGCAGGGCGCGGCGGGAACGGGCCAGCGCGCCCCAGCCGAGCAGCGCCCCGTACGCGGCACAGATCAGCAGCAGCCACCAGCCGAGGGAGATGCCGGAGCTCGGCCGCCACAGCCCCTGGACCAGGTGGGCCGCCATGCCCGTCGCCGCCACCGCCGCCGCGACGGGCCAGCGCCTGCGCTGGGCCACCTGCAGCGCCCCCGTCGTCGCCGCCGGCGTGGCCACCGGGGAGACCACGGCGAGCAGCGCGGCGGCGAGCGCACCGGAGACCGGCCACCACAGCTGGGCGAGCGCCGCGACCAGGCTCAACACCGCGACCACGGCATCCGGCCACAGCAACGGCCCGTCGCTCTGCCCCCACAGCGTCACGCCGGTCAGGCCGCCCACCCCGAGGGCCATGACCGCCACGGCCAGGGGCTGCTGGGGTCGCATCTTGCTCACCGGCCAAAGGTTAGTCGCCGGTACGAAGGAGCCATCACCTACTAAAGGAGGACCCGTACCCCACCGGGGACGGACAGAGCGCGACCGCGGGCCCGATGTGGCGACCCGCCCGGACGGGCCAGGCTGAGCGGCGTGAACACCTCCCTCAGAAGACTGCTCCTCACCGTGATCGGCGCGCCCGCGGCCGCCCTGGCCGTGTGGGCCCTGGCGGTGCCGCTGTCCGGCGCCGCATTGACCGTGCGGGCGGGTGGCGGCACGCAGACCGTCGGCCCGGTCTCGGTCATCGTCGCGAGCCTGGTGGCCGGGCTCGCGGGCTGGGCGCTGCTGGCCGTGCTGGAGCGACGGGCCGCCCGGCCCGGCCGCATCTGGACGATCACCGCCCTGGTCGTGCTCGTCCTGTCCCTGTCCGGCCCGCTCGGCAGCGCCGTCGGTCTCGCCGCGACGCTGGTGCTGATGCTGTTGCACCTGGTCGTCGGCGCCGTGATCGTCGCGGGGCTGGCGCGGCGATGAACCTGCCCTACGGGCACCTGACCTCGCCGATCATCGCGGGGTCGGCGGCCCTGACCCTGGCGGGCCTGGTCCGGGTGGCCTGGCGCGGCCACCGCTCCCGGCCCGCCGGGGCCCCGGTCCTGATCCACCTGCACGGCGGCGGCTACTCCGGCGGCGGTAAGGACAGCCAGTCGCTCCCGCTCCGCTACCGCCTGGCCGGCCAGGGCGGGCAGCTCGGCCGGCGCTCACCTGTCGGCCATGATCGCCCTCACCTCTGACGATCCGACGTCCATGGCGGAGGTGATCGGGCTGGGCGGCTACTACGGCGAGGGTCCGCGCACCTCGCCCCTTGCCCACGTCCGGCGGGACGCGCCGCCGTCGTCAACGCCGTCGAGGCGTTCTGCGCGATGAGCCTTCAGGGATCAGCCGGCGCTCGGGAGCCTCGCCTCGCCCGCCGATCGGCGGACCGCGGTCTCGACGAGCTTGCCGACCTGCGCCGCGGGGACGGCGATGCCGGGGTTGCGGAGGGTCCAGCGGAGGAAGTCCTCCACGCTCATGGCGGGTAGTTCGCCGAGGTAGGGCTGGATGTAGACCGGGGTGTTCGGTTCGCTGCGCCAGCTGTCGGCGAGGGTGCCGATGTCCACCGCGTCATGACCGAGCACGTCCAGCAGCCGGGTGGCCTCTGCCTTGGCCTCCGCGTCGTCGCCCGCGATGGGCAGGGCGCTGCGGTCGGGCGCGCCCGCGGGCCGGGCGAGGGTGAACAGCTGGTGCGGGGTGATGTTGTTGAAGGCCTTGACCACCCGCGAGCCCGCGAGGTGGCGCTGCATGAGGGCGCTGGAGGTCAGTTCGCCCGCGTCGAGTTCGGCCAGGTGGCCGTCCCGCTCGGGGTAGTAGTTCGACGTGTCGAGCACCGTCTTGCCGGTCAGGGCGTCGGTCGGCAACTGGTCGCAGGCTTTCAGCGGGATGGCCGCCACCACCAGGTCCGCGGCGCGTGCCGCCTCCGCCGGTGTGGCCGCCCGGGCACGTCCGCCCAGCTCGGCGACGAGATCGGCGAGCGTTTCCGGCCCTCGCGAATTGCTGAGGACGACCTCGAGGCCGGCCGCGACGGCCAGGCGGGCGACGGAAGAGCCGATCATTCCGCTCCCGATGAGTCCGAGCGTCTGGGACACCGTTCATCTCCAATGCGTTCAGGTGGGTGACTCGCCTGACAGCCTGGAGCCCCCGCGGCCGCCCGGCCAGGCCCGTGTCCTGCGTACTCACGGCGTGATCACCCACGGCATAGGGTGGTCGCGTGAACGACCGGACCGAGCTGAGCGAGTTCCTCAAATCGCGCCGTGCCCGGCTGCGCCCCGAGGACGTGGGGCTGCGTGACTACGGCGGGACGCGCCGGGTCGCGGGGCTGCGGCGCGAGGAGCTGGCCCGGCTCGCGGGGGTGAGCATCGCCCACTACACGCGCCTGGAACAGGGCAACGGCGACAGCGTCTCCGACGAGATCCTGGACGCCGTCGGCGCGGCGCTGCGCCTGGACGGCGACGAGCTGACCTACCTGCACCGGATCGCCCGGCCGCCCCTGGCGTGCGAGGGTGGCGCGGCCGCGGTGCCTGCGAACCTGCGTTATCTGCTGGAGTCGTTCGTGATGACGCCGGCGCTGGTGGTCGGCCGGCACACCCAGATCGTCGGCTGGAACCGGCTCGCGGTGGCGGTGTTCGGCGACTTCCCCGCGCTGCCGGCGGACCGCCGGACGCTCTCGCACCTGCTCTTCACCGAGCCCCACCTGCGCGAGCTGCACCGCACCGGCTGGGAGGGGGCGGCGCGCGAGCAGGTGGCGCACCTGCGGGTCCTGCTCGGGCGCTATCGCGGGGACGCCGGGCTCGCGGCGCACATCGACGAGATGCGGGAGCTGAGCGCGGACTTCGCTCGGATGTGGGCCGAGCACCCGGTCGCGCGGGTCCGGTCCCGGACGTACGTGCTGCACCACCCGATCGTGGGCGAGCTGACCCTGCACGGCGAGCTCATCGCGCTGCCCGACGAGCCGGCGTGCTGCGGGCTGGACCTGTTCGCCGCCGAGCCGGGCTCGGCTTCCGAGCAGGCGCTGCGGGAGCTCGCGAGTCCGGGCGCGGCCTCCGAGCAGGTGGTGGTGCCGGCGCGGCCGTCCGCCGTGTGAGCCGTCCGCCCCAGGTCCGGGGGCGGCCGGCTCTTGCGGTCAGTCCGCCGGTCGGCGGGCCTGGGTCGCCTCGCGGAGGGTCGCCCAGGCGTCCGCCACCGGGCCCACGTGCTCGAGCTTGTCGGGGTTGAGCATCGTACGGATCGCCTGGACCCGTCCGTCGAGGACGTCGAGCGTCCAGGTGTTGACGACCTTGCCGTCCCGGTCCCGGAAGATCGCGCCCGGCTGGCCGTTCATCTGGTGCGGCTCCACCACGCCACCAATGCGGGCGAACAGCGGGGCGAGCACGGCGAACACCCGGACCACGTTCTCGGCGCCGAAGACGCCCGTACCCCACTGCGGGGCCTTGCCGCCGCTGTCGGCGACCATGTGCACGTCGGCGGCGAGCAGCGCCCGCAGACCCTCGACGTCGCCTTCCCGGAAGGCGTCGAAGAACCGTTCGGCCAGCTCCTCCCGCTCCTTGCGGTCGGCCTCGAACCGGGGCCGGCCCGCGTCCATGTGGCGGCGCGCCCGCGCCGCGAGCTGGCGGCACGCCGCCTCCGAACGCCCCACCGCCGACGCGACCTCGCCGAAGCCGAACCCGAACACCTCCCGCAGCACGAAGACCGCGCGCTCGAGCGGGCTGAGCCGTTCCAGCAGCAGCAGGGCCGCCATGGACAGCGAGTCGGCCAGCTCCGCCGAGCGCTCCGGGTCCTGGTACGGGTCGGCGAGCAGCGGCTCGGGAAACCACGGCCCGACATACTCCTCGCGCCGGACCCGGGCCGAGCGCAGCACGTCGATGGCGATCCTGGTCACCACGGCCGCCAGGAAGGACTTGGCCGAGACGGGCTCGGTCGGGGAGGTCTGGTAGCGCAGCCAGGTCTCCTGGACCGCGTCCTCGGCCTCGCTCACGCTGCCGAGGATCCGGTACGCGATCGAGAACAGCAGCGGCCGCAGCTCCTCGAACTCTTCGGCGCGGGTCATGCCAGCTCTTCCTTGAAGCCCTGCCGCCACGAGGGGTAGCGCAGCTCCCAGCCCAGCTCCCGCTTGGCCTTGGCGTTGGAGAAGCCGCGCCCCTCGGTCATCATCGTCACCGCCACGTCCCCGGCCAGCGGGCGGGCCAGCCAGGCGGGGACCCGCATCGGCCGCTTGGCGCCCGCGCACCCGGCCAGGTAGGGCAGCCACTCGCCGGCCGGGGCCGGTTCGTCGTCGACGATGTTGAACACTCCCCTCGCCCGCTGCTCCACGGCCAGGACGGTAGCGCTCGCCGCGTCGTCCAGATGCACCCACGAGCAGTGGCCGGCACCGCTCCCGACGACCGGGAACTGCCGCTTGCGTATGGGCTCGACCAGGTCGTCCGTGGCGCCCGGACCGTAGAACCAGCCGTACCGCAGGACCGCGCCCCCGGCCTTGACGACCACGTCCTCGACATGGCCGATCGCCTTCATCCCGGGCTCCGCCGGCGTCCCCGTCATCGGGTCCACCGGGTCCTGCTCGGTCTTGACCCAGCCGCCCTCGCGGATGCCGTTCCAGGCGCCGTAGCTCTGCGCGACGAAGCCGGTCACGCCGGTCGCCTCGGCGGCGGCCAGCAGGTGATCCGTCCCCTCGGTGCGCAGCCGGTTGGTGCCGGCGAACCACCGATCCATGTGCTTCATGTCGGGCTTGCCGGCGTGTGCCACGGAAATCGCGGTCATCTGGTGCACGATCGCGTCCGGCCGGGCCTTGGCCACCGCCTCACCGACCGACACCGCGTCCAGCCCGTCCATCACGACCGCCTCTGCGCCCAGCCGCTCCAGCAAGCCCCTCTTGGCCGCGCCCGTCGTCGAAGCCGTCACCTGGTGCCCCCGCGCCACCAGCAGCGGCACCAGCCGCTGCCCCAGAACCCCGCTTCCACCGGCCACGAACACCCGCATGATCATCACCTTTCCGAACTCAGAACCCGTTTCCGCAACCCGAGACGAAACAGCCCTCCCGGCTGTGACATCGGCGGGCTCAGCGGTGCAGGGCGGTCTCCTGCTCCATGCGCGCCAGCTTCTCGGGATTGCGCACGGCGTAGAGGCCGGTGATGAGGCCCTCCTCGATGCGCACCGCCATGACGGTGTCGATCTCGCCGTCGAGCCGCAGGACCAGCGCCGGGTAGCCGTTGACGTGCGCCGCCTGCAGCGAGGCCGCAGGGCTGATCCTGCTCAGCACAGGGGCGATGTTGCCGGCCCCCACGATGGGCGCCAGCGCGGCCTGCTTGATTCCGCCGCCGTCGGTCAGGAGGACGACGTCCGGCGCGAGGATGTCGAGCAGGCGTTGCAGATCGCCGGTTTCGACCGCCCGCTGGAACGCCGCCAGCGCGTCCCGGGTCTCGGCCGGGGAGACAATCCCGCGCGGCCGGCGCGCGGCGACGTGTGCCCGTGCCCGGTGGGCGATCTGGCGTACCGCGGCCGGGCTCTTGTCGACGGCTTCGGCGATCTCGTCGTAGTCCAGGTCGAACACCTCGCGCAGCACGAACACGGCCCGCTCGGTCGGCCCCAGCGTCTCCAGCACCAGCAGCATCGCCATCGAGACGCTGTCGGCCAGCTCGACGTCGTCGGCCACGTCGGGCGTGGTCAGCAGCGGTTCTGGCAGCCAGGGGCCGACGTAGGACTCCTTGCGCCGGCCCAGCGTACGCAGCCTGCTCAGCGCCTGCCGGGTGGCGATCCGGACCAGGTAGGCGCGCTGATCCCGTACGTCGTCAAGATCGACGCCCGCCCACCTCAGCCAGGTCTCCTGCAGGACGTCCTCGGCGTCGGCGGCCGAGCCGAGCATCTCGTAGGCGACGGTGAACAGCAGGTTGCGGTGGGTGAGGAACGCCTCGGTGGCGGCGTCCGGGCTCATGTCCCCGCCGCGATCTTCGGGCGCGGTGTGCGGCATGGGTGGCTCCTGTTCACTCTTGACTGTGTCACCCACCAGACGCCGGACCCCGCCGTTTTGTGACGCCGTGGCCCTTGTGACACACCTCACGTACTCCGCGCTGTCACAAGGATCGGCTCGCCGGCATCTCGTGTTCATGAGATCAGCACTTGACACCCTGCGCCGCGACTTCGGCGGCGACATCATCGAGCCGGGCGCAGCGGAGTACGCGTCGGCCAGCCGCTCGGTACTGACTTCGGGCAGTCCAGCTTATGTTCTGCGGCCCAAGAGCGTCGCGGACGTGCGGGCGGGCGTCAGGTTCGCCGCCGGCAGCGGGCTCCTGCTGTCCGTACGCGGCGGCGGCCATGCCTTCGCGGGCTTCGGCACCAACGACGACGGCATCGTGATCGACCTCAGCGGCCTCGCGCAGGTGGAGGTCATCGACAAAGAACGGCACCTCGTACGGATCGGCGGCGGCGCCACCTGGGGTCAGGTCGCGACCGCCCTGGCCCCGCACGGCCTGGCGATCTCCTCGGGCGACACCAAGAGCGTCGGCGTCGGCGGGCTGACCTTGACCGGCGGCATCGGCTGGAAGGTCAGGAAGTACGGCCTGGCCCTGGACAGCCTGGTCGCCGCGGAGCTGGTCACGGCGGACGGAGAGGTCGTGCGCGCGAGCGCGGAGGAGAACCCGGAGCTGTTCTGGGCGATTCGCGGCGGTGGCGGCAACTTCGGGATCGTGACCGCCTTCGAGTTCGCGGCACACCCGACGACGGACGTCTTCCACGGCAGGATCGCCTTCCCGGCGGCGGAGGCGGCCGGCGTGCTCCAGGGCTGGGCGGACTACCTCCGCACCGCCCCCGAAGAGCTCACCTCCATCGCGAGCTTCGCCAACCCCTTCGCCGGCGGGCCCGAGGCGCCGGTCGAGATCTTCGTCACCTTCGACGGCGATGACCCGGAGCTCGTCGCGCGGGCCCTCCACCCGATCCGCCGGCTCGGCACGGTGATCGACGACGACGTCGCGCTGAAGCCCTATGCGGACACGCTCGTGGACGGCGCGACCCCGCCGCCCGGCATCCGGCTCGTCACCCGGAGCGGCTTCGCCGACAAGGAGTCGGTGCCCGAGGTCCTTCGGATCCTTGCCGAGGTCGGGGCCTCGGAGGGGTCGCCGTTCATCGCCGTTCGCAGCGTCGGCGGTGCGGTGTCCCGAGTCCCGGCCGACGCCACCGCCTACGCGCATCGCCGGGCGGAGTTGATGTTCGTGACGACCACTCTGGGTCCGGGGCCGGTCGTGGAGGCCGCCCGTCCTGCTCTGGAAGCGATCTGGGCGCGGCTCGCACCTCACGCCGACGGCGCGTACGCGAACTTCCTGGCTTCCGCCACCGAGGAGGACGTCGCCGCCGTCTATCCGACGGGGACCTATGAGCGGCTCGCGGCGGTCAAGCGCCAGTACGACCCCGGCAACCTGTTCGCCCACAACCACAACATCCGGCCTCAGTAGGCCGTCCGCCAACGGGGGCGGGCCCCACGCACGGAGTGTGCGTGGGGCCCGCCTTGATCGGCGTGCTCGAACACCGACCGCCGCCTCGGGGTCACCAGGGCATCGGCCCGTTCTCGCTGAAGAACCCGCCGGTCGGCCCGTCCGCGCCGAGCGTGGCCAGGCGGACCAGGATCGCGGCGCCCTGCTCGGTCGTGAGATAACCGCTGTGGTTGTTGATCTCCGTGTCCACGTAGCCGGGGTCGGCGGCGTTGACGAGGATGCCGTCCTTGCGCAGCTCGTTGGCGTACTGCACGGTCAGCGCGTTCACCGCGGTCTTGGAGGGCGAGTACGCGGCCGACGCCGGCAGCGCCGTGAACGGGCCGTCCGGGTCGCTGTTGAGGGTCAGCGACCCGGCGGCGCTGCTGACGTTGACGATGCGCGGCGCCGGCGAGCGCCGCAGCAGCGGCAGCATGGCGTTGGTCACCGCGATCACCCCGAGGACGTTGGTCTCGAACACCGCCCGGACCATGTCCAGGTCGACGGAGCTGGGGACCTGGTCGTGGGCGTCGACGGGCGTGACCTGCCCGGAGCCGGTGATGCCGGCGTTGTTGACCAGCACGTCGAGGTGGCCGAAGCGCTCCTCGACCTGCTCCGCTGCCGCCCGGGCCGTGGCCGGGTCGGTGACGTCCAGGGTGACCGCGTGCGCGTCGCCGCCCGCCGCCCGCAGCGCCGCGGCGGCCTCCTCACCGCGCCGCGGGTCCCTGGCGCCGATCAGGACCGTCATGCCCAGCGCGGCGAGTTGCCCGGCGGCCGCACGGCCGATCCCCTTGTTCGCCCCGGTGATCAGCGCGATCTTCCGATGCGTGGCGTGCTCGCTCATGTCCAGCTCCTTGCTATGGAATGGTGCGTTCCTTCGCTTTCGGAACCCGAGACGAGATGGCCCACCCATCTGTGACATCCGGCCTGGGCAGACGGGACTCTTCGGGACCGGCTGGTCGATGTCGGCGTGGAGCTGGTGCTGCAGGAGATCGCCCGCCGGGCCGGGGTGTCGCACGGTGTTGCCGGTGGGCTCCTCGCCAAGGTCCTGTCCGGTCGGAGAGCCACCTCGCTCAACCGCACGTCACGGGGCAAGCGCCGCTGAGGCGTTCAGCGCTGCCTCGATCTGCTTGCGATCTCCCGCGTGGTGGATTCTCGTCAGCAACCGCCGCAGCGCCGCGGGTGCCTGCGGGCCGGGGATGGTCCCCAGGGCGCGCACCGCCGCCGTGGCCACCTTGGGCTCGGGAAAGTAGGCGAAGGTGTCGTACGAAGTCCGCAACACCACCGCCTCCAGTGCCGTCACCGCTGCGGGCCCCTCAGTCAGCGCCGCCATCCAGACGACACCTCTCGCCAGATCGTCGTTTCGCTCGTCCAGTAGCACCTGTTGCTGCTTTCCGTGGCGCCGCATCGTGGCGGGGCCGCACTCCAGCAGCTCGGCCAGCGCTCGTCGGCCGAACTCCCGGGTGCCCTCTCGGAGCGCCAGGTCCATGCACGTCCGCCGCCACGCGACCGTCGGAAGACCCGATGCCAGGGTGGCCAGATGAATGATCAGCTGGACCAGGTGCGGCATCGGTTCGACGCCGAGCCACTCCCTCAGGCCCGCTGCCCATCGATCGCGCGGTACGAGCACCGAGTCGGGCAAAGCCGTCGGCGGTCCGTCGGCCAGCGCCAGGTAGGACCGCATGGCCTGAGGCAGGCGAGCACGGTCGGCGCCACGGATCCCCCACGCGGATGGCAGCGTCTCCTCAACGGCGCGTAGCAACGGAGCAAGCTCTCGAAGCTCCGGCTCTTCGAGCCCTTTGAGCGCGGCCAAGGCCAGCTTGACGCATGTGACCCATCGAAAGCCCCGCTTCTGGTCGGCGGCGACCAGACGCCACAGGACGCTCGCCTGCTCGGCAGTCCAGCCCAGACGCCGCCTGGTGGCGCGTTTCACTATGTCGTCGAAATCCGCGTAAGGGTCCTCTGGCCACAACACCACGCAGAGCGCCGCGGCGCACAGGGCGGCGTCATCCGCTTTCTCCAGCCGCCGGGCGACATCCTCCTTGATCCGTGCCCGGATGGCCCAGCATTCGTCCCAGTCGTCCTTGTGCTGAGTCCGCAGGGCATGGGCTGTGGTGGCCTGCTCGTCGCCGAGGTGGTCCACGAGCCAACGGGCAAGGTCTATCGCCGAAGTCCGAACGTGATCGAGACCGTCATCACGGCGAAGGATGTGCTTCAACTCGTCCAGCTCGTCGTCGCGCATGGAGTGCACTCTTCCAGGCAGGACCGACGGTCGCAGCCACGAGTGCCGGGGACAGGTGCAGCGGGTCTGCCCCTCGGGCGAAAGCTTCGTGGAGGATGCGGCCCAGCCGCCGACTTGGCCGAGCTCCTGGGCGTGACGCGCCGCTGCACTGGATCACTTGCCGTCAACGCCGGGTGCCGCCGGCGCGACGGGACCGGCCGGCCGTTCTTGCTCCGGTAGCAGGAGGCTAACGCCGAACGGGAGTTGCTGCAGTAGACCTGATTCCGGCGTGGATGCAATTCCTCCTGAGGGAGTAGCCGGCCGAGGTCACCGACGATCAGATGTGATCGCGTCCGGGTAGGGTAGGTGCATGCTTTGACGCCTGCCCGGTAATCGGGCACCTCCGTCACCTCCTTCGTTCGTCGCAGATCGACCCTGGACCCACGAAGGAGATGCCTTTCATGAACACGTCGACCTCCATCGACGTTCCCGACCTGTTCGCCGCGTCTTATGGCGCGAACGGTGCCGAGGCGCGCGCTTGGCTCGCCGATTTGCCTCGCCTCGGAGGCGAGTTCCTGGACCGCTGGCGGCTGCGGCCGGACGGCCCGACCGCGTACGGCATGGCCTCGCTGGTCCTGCCCGTACTTCAGTCCGACGGGACACCCGCCGTCCTCAAGCTTCAGCAGCTCCGGGAGGAGACCGCCGGCACCGCCCCCGGGCTGCGGGCGTGGCAAGGCGACGGCATTGTGCGCCTGCTCGACTATGACGAGCAAAGCGGTACGCAGTTGCTGGAACGCCTGGATGCGGCCCGGCCGCTGTCCTCGGTGACCGACGACGACGCGGCCGTGCAGATCCTGGCCGAGCTGATGGCCCGCTTGACCTCGGTTCCTGCCCCAAGGGATCTGCGACGGTTGTCCGACATCGCCGCGGCCATGCTCGAGCAGGTCCCGCAGGCCGTGTCGGCACTGCGCGACCCTGGCGAGCAGCGGCTGGTGCGCACCTGCGCGTCCGCCGTGGCCGAGTTGGTCGGCGAGCCTGGCGATCGCCTGTTGCATTGGGATCTGCACTACGACAACGTCCTGGCCGGGGAACGGGAACCCTGGCTGGCCATCGACCCCGAACCGCTGGCCGGCGATCCGGGGTTCGAGTTGCTGCCGGCACTGGACAACCGGTGGGAGGAGGTGGAGGCCACCGGCGATGTGGCTCGCGCGGTGCTGCGCCGCTTTGACCTGCTGACCGAGGTCCTCGATCTCGACCGGAGGCGGGCAGTCGGCTGGAGTCTCGGCCGCGTGCTGCAGAACGCACTGTGGGATATCGAAGACGGCAAGGCCACGCTCGAACCTACCCAGGTCGTCATCGCTACGGCACTGCTACGCCGGCGAGCATGAGCATTGGGGTGATCAAGCGGTGAGGTCGCGCTCCTCCCGGTAGCGGGCATGGTGGACGCGTTGGTGCTCCCGGGCGATCATCGATCAGGCGCCCTCGATCATGCCGGTGGCGATCGGCCACCCCTTCGTCAGGGCCTGGTCGTTGCGCAGGAACACCGTATGGCCGGCCAGGTAGCGGATGCAGGCGTCGATCTCGCCCCGGCGGCGCGGCAGCCTGGGTGCCCAGGGCGGCGACGCTGGTGGCGACCGTGCGGGAGTTGGAGGGCTCGTCGGTGGACGATGCGCTGCTGCTGTTCGATCTGCTGATGTCGACGAAGCTGTTGTCGGGCGCGGTCCGCAAGAGTGACAAGGAGAAGCTGAAGACCTTCCCGCGGCTGAAGACGGCGGCCGCGCGGATGGCGGCGGCGTGGGCGGTGGTGCTGCGGGAACGCCCGGGTGATGAGGCGGTGCCGGCGTCGGTCCCGGAGCTGATGGCGGCGGTGGAGCAGTTGGTCTCGCGTGCGGACCTGGCGGCCGCGGTGGAGCCGGTGCGGGCGCTGCTGCCGCCGGCCGAGGATGACGACGACGGTGAGGCCGAGTGGCGCGCCGCACTGCTCGATCGGTACGCCACGGTGCGGCCGGTCATCGAGCTGCTGGCCGCACCTCCGCCGGAGGGGTTCACCGCGGTGCATGACGCGGTCGCGGCGATGCTGCCCCGCATCGACTATCCGGAGCTGCTGCTGGAGGTCAACGCGCGTACCGGGTTCCTGGACGCGATGCCGCACCTGTCCGGGTCGCAGGCCCCTGGCGAGAGAATCTGGATCTCGCTGTACATCCTGGACGCCATCCACCGCCTGGACGCCGCCGAGCACCCCGAGAGGTGCCAACGGACAACGGGAGAAAAAGCCCCTGGGCCCGGGAGCTTGATCTTCGGCCTGCGTCCAGCCCGTCGCATCCCTTGGTGACGTCTGCCGGTGCTCAGGGATGCGGGCTCGCGCTCGTCGGCTCTTTCTGGCGGGTGAGGAGCCCGGAGATGGTCACCTCTACCGTCCGGCGCATCACCTCGGTGAAGTCGAGTCGCATGGCGGCCAGGGCCGGGTCGGAGGCGTAGGCGGCCAGCATCGCCTCTGATGGCCGCTCGCAGGGCCAGGCGGCGGTGGCCATCAGCAGGGTCAATTCCACCACCCGGGGCGCGCCGTGGGCGCCGAGTTCGGGCACGTGCCGCAGGACCAGCTGGACCAGCGCCTGCATGGAGTGCTTGGCGGCGTACTTGTGACGGATGGCGACCTCGGTGGAGATGTTGTGCTCCAGTACTGCGGCCTGCGCGCTGATCAGGTCGCACAGCACCGGCCGCTGCGCCAGTGACTCGGCCAGAGTCTCGGCCAGCCGGTCACCGCGCTCTCGCGGCGTGCCCTCGCTGGGCTGAAACGACCGTTCCAGCTCGGCGATCCAGTCTTGGATTTCGGCGTCCAGCAGTTGGAGCAGGACCGCTTCGCGCGAGTCGAAGTAGCGCAGCACATTGACCTTGGCCAGGCCGACGCGCCGGCTCAGTTCGTTCAGGCTCAGCTTCGCGACCGGCATCTCGGCCAGCATCGCGGCCGCAGTCTCCAAGATCTGCAGGCGTCGTTCGGTCCGCTGCTCCTCGTTGCGGGCGCGCTTGAAGTTCACGGGCCCATCTTACATACCGCCGGTATTTTGCGAAGATACCGGTGGTGCGTTAGCTTGACCAGAGACAAGAAACCGGCAGTACTTAAGAGGTGCGTCATGTACCAGGTCCCTCGCCAGCAGGGAAAACTCGCCGTGGTGACCGGCGCGAACAGCGGCACCGGGAAGGCGGCCGCGACCAAGCTGGCCGCGGCCGGCGCACGGGTGATCATGGCGGTGCGCACCGTCGCCAAGGGCGAGCAGGCGCGCACCGAGATCCTCAGCGCCCACCCGGCAGCAGAGGTGCAGGTGCGGCGGATCGACCTGGCCGACCTCGCCTCGGTCAAGGAGTTCGCCGACGGCCTCATCGCCGACGGACGCCCGGTCGACATCCTGCTCAACAACGCCGGGGTGATGTTCCCCCCGGTGCGGCACGAGACCGTCGACGGGTTCGAGCTGCAGTTGGGCAGCAATTTCCTCGGCCCGTTCGCCCTGACCGTGCGGCTGCTGTCGCTGCTGCTGAACGCGCCCGCCCCGCGCGTGGTGACCATGAGTAGCGGCATGGCCGCCCGCGGCGACATCGACTTCGACGACCTGAACTGGGAGAACAGCTACGACCCGACCAGGGCGTACGGGCGTTCGAAGCTGGCGGACCTGCTGATGAGCCGGCACCTGGGCCAGCTCGCGAGCGAGCGTGGCTGGTCGCTGCTGTCAGCCGGGGCGCATCCCGGTGCTGCGGCCACCAACATCGCCGCCTCCGGCCCGAGGCTCGGGGGTGAGCCGAGCCTGCTGTTCCGCATCGCGTTGAAGATCACCCCGCAGCACAGCGCGGAGGCCGGCGCCGACCCGATGCTGTACGCCGCGACCGCGCCCGGCGTGACGCAGGGCGGCTACTACGGCCCGCGCTGGGGCCTGGTCGGTGCCCCTGCCATCGCACGGCCCACGAAGAAGGGCCTCGACCGCGACGTCGCCGCCCGCCTGTGGGCCGAGGCCGAACGCCTGACCGGCACCGCCCTGCCCGCCGACCTCTGATCACCCACCAGACGAAAGGCACCACCAGAAATGTCATCTCTCTTCGGCAAGGCGGCCCTCATCACCGGCGGCAGCAAGGGCACCGGCCTGGGCATCGCCAAGGCCTACGTCAAGGAAGGCATCGCGGTCACGATCACCGGCCGCACCGCCGGCGCGCTCGCCGCCGCGAAGGCCGAGCTGGAGCAACTCGTTCCCGACGCGCAGGTGCTCACCCTGATCGCCGACAACAAGGACCACGACGTCCCCGCCCAGGCGGTCGCCGACACCGTCGAGCAGTTCGGGCGGCTGGACATCCTGATCAACAACGCTCAGGAGTTCCGCACCGGCAAGGCCGTGCAGGACATCACCGAGGACGACATGCAGGCCACGTTCGAGTCCGGGTTCTTCGCGACATGGCGGTACATGATCGCCGCGTACCCGCACCTGAAGACCACCGAGGGCACGGTGATCAATATGGCCTCCGGCGCGGGCGTCCGCCGAATCCGAGCGCTATGAGCGCGAGTACCCCGACGTCATCGCCGACATCCTGAAGGGCATCGCCCTCGGTCGCATCGGCGACGCCGAGCAGAACGTCGGCAGCCTCTGCGTCTACCTCGCCAAGTCCGAAGGCAAGTACATGACCGGCTCGACGTTCGACGTCGACGGCGGCGCCTTCATCCGCCCCTGACCCACCCGCAGCCACCGCACGTACCGATCACACGACCCCGAAGGAACACACGACATCATGACCGACCAGCTCAACATCCCGTTCACCAAGGAGAGCACCGCCGATGACGTCATCGCCGGTGTGGACCTGACCGGCAAGCGCGCCATCGTCACCGGCGCCTCCTCCGGCCTGGGCGCCGAGACCGCGCGCGCCCTCGCCTCCGCCGGCGCGGAGGTGACCCTCGCGGTCCGCAACCTCGACGCCGGCCGGCAGGTCGCGGCGGACATCACCGCGAAGACCGGCAACGCGAGCGTGCACGCCCGCAGGCTCGACCTGGACGACCGCGCCAGCATCGACGCGTTCGTCGCCGCCTGGCAGGGGCCGCTGCACATCCTGGTCAACAACGCCGGGATCATGGCGCTGCCCGAGCTGACCCGCACCCCCCAAGGGTGGGAGCAGCAGTTCGCGACCAACCACCTCGGCCACTTCGCCCTCACCACAGGCCTGCATGACGCCCTCGCCGCGGCCGGCGGTGCCCGCGTCGTCGTGGTCAGCTCGGCCACCCATCAGGCTTCCGGGATCGTCTTCGACGACATCCACCACGACAACCGCCCCTACGACCCGTGGCAGGCATACGGGCAGTCCAAGACCGCGAACATCCTCTTCGCAATCGAGGCCGCCAGGCGATGGGCCGGCGACAAGATCATGGTGAACGCGATCGAGCCGGGCGCGATCTACGACACCGGCCTGCTGCGGCACGTCGAGATCACTCCCGAGTTCCAGCAGATCGTTGACGCCACGCCGTGGAAGACGGTCGAGCAGGGCGCAGCCACCCAGACCCTGCTCGCGGCCTCTCCGCTGCTGGAGGGCGTCACCGGCGGCTATTTCGCCGATTCCAACGTCATCGAGAAGTCCGAGACGAACCCGAACGGCCTCGCCCCGCACGCCGCCGACCCCGACGCCGCCGCCCGCCTGTGGGAGCTGTCGGAGAAGCTGCTCGACCAACAGTGACCCCCGGCCCGGAGGCGGCGCGTTCGTCGCCTGCCGCCTCCGGCCGCGCCCCGCGACGACAGCGCACGACCCCGACCGATCCCGAAACCGATGGCCAGCAGGAGACCCGATGCAACCACAAGGAAGCGTGAAAACCGGATTCGACGCCGTCCGCGACACCTTCGCCGAAGCGCTCGGCAACGGCGACGAGGTGGGCGCCGCGATCGCCCTGGACGTCGACGGCGAGACCGTCATCGACCTGTGGGGCGGCCACCGCGACCCCGAGCGCACCTCCCCCTGGACCAGCGACACCATCGTCAACGTCTTCTCCACCACAAAGATCGTCACCGCACTCGCCGTCCTGGTCCTCGCCGACCGCGGCACCATCGACCTCGACGCGCCGGTGGCCACCTACTGGCCCGAGTTCGCCGCAAACGGCAAGGACGGCATCCTCGTCCGGCACATCCTGGGCCACACCTCCGGCGTCTCCGGCTGGGAACAACCCATCACCATCACCGACGTCTACGACCTGCCGACCTCCACCGCCCGGCTGGCCGGCCAGGCACCCTGGTGGACTCCCGGGACCGCGGCCGGATACCACGCGGTCACCCAGGGACACCTGCTCGGTGAGATCATCCGCCGCGTCGACGGGCGGTCCCTGACCCGATTCGTCGCCGAGGAACTCGCCACGCCGCTTCATGCCGACGTGCAGATCGGCGCCCGCGAACCCGACTGGCACCGCATCGCCCCCGTCATCCCACCACCGCCGATCCGGTTCGACATGGCCGCCATCGACACGACCAGCATCGGGTTCCGGACGATGACCGGCCCCACCCCCGACGCGGAACTGGTGAACACCCCGCAATGGCGACAGGCCGAGATCGGCGCCGCCAACGGCCACACCAACGCCAAAGCCCTCGTCACCCTTCTGCGCGCCGTCGCCCTGGGCGGCACCGCCGACGGCGTCAAGGTCCTCTCGCGGCCCACCATCGAGCGCATCTTCGACGTCCAGTCCGACGGTCCGGACCTGGTCAACGGTGCCGTCATGCGCTGGGGCATCGGCTTCGGCCTCACGCCCGTGGCCACGTTCCCATGGCTGCCCGACGGCCAGGTCTGCTGGTGGGGCGGCTGGGGCGGATCCATCGCCGTCATCGACCTCGACCGGCGAGCCACCTTCAGCTACACCCCGAACAGGATGGGGGGTGGTGGTCTGACCGGGTTCGAGAGCGCCGGACGGTACCTCACCGCCGCCTACGACGCCCTGTAGTCGTGGTATCCCATCACGGGCGGCCGGTCCGCACCCTCCACGTTCAACCCGCAACCAACGCGTCAACTCATGTACGGCGCGGCGACCAGGAGAACCCTCAGACCCGCACGGATCACCTGCGGGAGATCACCGCCTATCTGGGGGGGTGGTGCACATCCTGGTCCGGGTCGCCACGGCGCGTGATCAGGCGCGGGTGCAGACGTGGGAGCGGGTCGCGCACCTGGTCGACGCCGCCTCTCAGCGCGAGGAGCCGGACGCGCTGCTGGTGGTGGACCCGGCGTTGGGACGTACGCCGATGTCGTCAGTCACGCGGACTCGCAGATGCAGAGTTGAAGCGGCGTATCCACGGCAAATGGCCGGCAGGACCAGTCGCCGAAGCGCTCGACGAGCCGAAGGCCACCGAGCGAGACGAGCAGCGGCAGCTCCTGCGGGAAGATGCTCCTGATTTCGAGCGGTGCGACGACGAAGTCGGGCTCGGAGTCAGTCGAGAGGTGCCACGTCCCGCGTGTGACTTGCGCGGGCGCATCGTAGATCTCAGCGACATCGACGCTGACGTTGCCACGCTCAGGATCCATGAACGACAACGACTCCCGGGTGCGCCGCACGCCATCGGCTTCGGCAAGCAGGCGCACGCTCGGGTTGAACACATCGAAGACGAACCGTGCTCCAGGCGCCAGGTGTCGTCGAACCGACCGGAAGCAGCTCACCAGATCCTCAGCATCATGCAGATGCAGTAGGGAATTGGCTGTGATGAACACGAAGTCGAATGTGCGGCCCAGATCGAAGGCCCGCATGTCGCCCTGCACCCATTCCACCGTCACACCGCGCTCGTTCGCCTTACGCTGAGCCTCAGCCAGCATGTCTGACGAGAAGTCCAAGCCGACGCACGGATGCCCGTCGGACGCGATGGGGATCAGCTTGTGCCCGGTGCCACACCCGAGTTCCAATACGCGCCCGCCTTGCCGATTGGCGTCGGCCCGGTAGAAGTCGACCGCGGGCCCGCCGCCCGGGAACATGAGGTCGTACAGCCTCGCGTGCGAGTAGAACGCTTCACTCATCAAGCGCCTCCTCCTTCCGATTCATCCGCAGTTGGCCGTGGTCACCCGCTGATTCAAGCGTGTGCGCCACAGCCGCGACAACACCTTTACCGTCATCCGCGCCAACCTCCGCTTCGCCGCGGTGATGACCCGCCAAACCGGTGCCGGCTGTGGTCGCTACCGCTTCGGCGGGCTCATCGGTCTCGACCGTGGCGGCGCCTTCGGTCACGCCAGGCGGGTGATCCCGCGCGACGGCCTGCTCACCTCGAAGGTCGGGCTGGGGTCGTGGCCGTCGCCTGATGCGCCCGTTCAGTCGTCGACGGCCTGTACCGCGGCGGCGATCGGCTCGAGCCCCGCGGCCAGTTCGTCGAGCTCGTCCGCGGTGAGCACGTCGTACGCCGGGGCTGCCAGCTCATCGGTGAGCTCCTCGATCCGCTGCCTGGTCTCCCGGCCGGCGTGGGTGAACCTGCCGGCGGTGTCCACGAGGCCGCGGCCGCGCAGCCCGTCGAGGACGGCGGTCAGCCGTGCCTTGGGCAGGTGGTGGATCCGGCCGAACTCCTCCGCCCGCATCCCGAGGGAAAGCGCCATGAGGACGTGGGACTCGATGCCGCCGATGCCGTGGGCGACAAGGGCGGCGTTGTGGCCGTCCCCGCGGTGCTCGCGCAGCAGCGTCGCCGCGTGCCAGAGCCTGGCCACCGGCTCCTCGGGCACGTCGAGCGCCCGTAGCCCGGCATACAGCACTCGGCCCTCGGTCGGCGCGCTGAGCGCTGCTCGGGTGGCGAGGTCGGCGGCCCGCACCAGAGCGGGTGAGTCGGCGAGCTCGCCGATCATTTCCCGCAGGGCGGCGGCGCTGCCCCGCTCGCGCACGGCGATCGCCTCCTGCGGGCTGATCTTCCCCCACACCCAGGGGATGTGGCGCGCCACCTCGCCGTCGGCGAAGTTGTAGAAGACCGCGTGCACCACCTCGGCCGGTGCCATCCCCAGCGGCGCGGCCCGGCCGGCGAAGTATCCGTCCCAGTAGTTGCGCATGCCGACGGCCAGGAACGCCTCGTTGGCCACCTCGGAGAAGGTGACGGTGGCGATCGGCTCGACGAGTTCGAACATGCGGTGGATCTTGGCCTGTGGGTGCGGCATCGGTCGGCATCTCCCTTGGTCGTGGCAGCGCCCCTGGTGGGCGGCCTTTCATCCTGGCTACGAACGACGCGGCCCGGATCCGACAACTCCGGTCGATAATTTCCGGCCGATTCTGCCGGGCAGCGTCGGGGGGCGAACTCATCGTGGAAGGCACGCACGAGGGACTGGCCGCCGCCCGCTTGCTCGGCGTCAGTCGCTCCACGATCTACAAGTACGTTCCCGAACTCGCGACGGGCCGCCCTGCCGTCGAACAGCCGACGGCGCGGGCCGAACTGGAAGCAGGAAGCTGATTCCGCAGCTCAGGCCCTATTTGGCGGCCTGTATCACGTTGGTTAACGGCACCTCTAGGCGGCGCAGGTGTCCGCCGGTTGTTCACATGTGCGCCCTGGCGGTCGGGTGACATCCTTGCGCTCATGGACACAGACCCGGCGGCTTTGAACCCGTACCCGCGGCAGCCCCGCATCGACGACGCCTTCGGCCGCATTCTGGCCCGCTGCTGGGACGCCGGCGCCGCGCCCTGGTCGGCGGTGGAGCTGATCGAGCGCGACGACGGCTTGATCGCCGCCAACGACGCGTCGCGGTACTTCGCCGAGCCTGAGCATTGGTCGGACCTGGAGCGCTGGGGCTGGGAGCAGGCCGCTGGCCGGATCTTGGACGTGGGGTGCGGTGGCGGGCGGCACGCCGTCCCGTGGTTGGCCCTCGGCCACGAGGTGGTGGGGTTGGAGCCGTCGCCCGAGGCGGTGCGCGTCTCGCGCGAGCGGGGGGTTGAGGCGGTCATCGGTTTGGTGCCGTCTCTGCCCGAGGGCCTCGGAGAGTTCGACACTATCGCCCTCTTTGGCAACAACCTTGGCCTGCTGGGCGGCCCGGCGCAGGCGCTCGAGGTCCTGGCAGCGCTTGCCGCGGTGGCCCGCCCCGGCGCACAGCTAATCGGGTCGGGCATGGACCCCGGCGACGGCGGCGCCGCCCATGCCGACTACCACGCCTGGAACCTCCGCCGCGGACGGGCCCGCGGGCAGTTGCGTGTCCGGGTGCGGGACGGCGCGACGACGACGCCCTGGTTCGATTACTGGCTCGCGACGCCGGACGAACTCGCGGCCGCCGTCGCCGAGTCGGCGTGGACCCTGGAGGCCCTGGAGCGCGACCCTGCAGGCCCGGGCTACATCGCCCGCCTACGCTGCTGAATGCTCCCGCAGCGGCGACGTACCGGTCGCTCGCCTGCCCGTGGAGATGTCCGGGTGGCAGCTTACGGCCGTATGCGACCAGGAAAAGGTCCTGCGCGGCGTCGGTGCCGAAGGACCATTCCAGGTCGTGGCCCAGAGCCGCCGTGATGCCGCCGACCGGCGGCTTCCAGGGGTGGTGGGCGTTGTCCCGGATGGCGCCGGCCAGTTCGGCCGTGGACAGGCGGGCCGCGTCCTCACGGGCCCGCCGGTCGGCCATCCGGTTGACGTCGCCGTACGCCTTGACCCGCTCCAGCACCATCCTGGGCAGCGGGTGGCGGAATCCCAGCGACATATGGGCGGTGACCTCGCGCACGCGCCATCCGGCGCACAAAGTCGGCTCGTTCCACCTGGCGGGCGGCAGGTCCTGCAGCAGCTGCGCCAGTTCCCGGCGTTCGGAGGCGATCGCGGTCTTGATCTCCATGGTGGTGCTCTTCCTCAACGGTTCGGTGCCGTGTGCGCGGCGGCGGTCAGGAGGGCGCCCAGCTGGACGGCGACCAGTTTGCGCAGCTCGATCGGCGGGCCGGGAGGGTCGGCCTCGGCCTGGCCGTACCACGTCTCGAAGCGCTCGGCGAGCAGGCGGCGCTGCTCGCGGATGGCCGGCGTCAGGTTGCCCGCGGCGATCTCCGCGTCGAGCGCGCGCAGGAATGTCCCGAGCAGGCGCAGCCGCATCAGGTGCAGCGCCTGACGGTTGCCGAACTCCTCGGCGACCGTGGCCGTACGGTCCTGATCGGGCACGGTCTCTTCGAGTTCGCCGAGTTTGCGGAAGGTCGCCAGCGTGCTCTCGGTCGAGCGGCGGAACGGCGAGCGCAGGCTCAGGTCACCGGCGACGGCCCGCATGCCCGCCCGCATCGTGTCGATCACCTCGCGCCGGGCCACCGCTCCCCCGACCAGGATCTCCCGGTACGGGCGGCCGCTGGGGCTCTGGTCGGCCACGCGTTCGTCGGCCCAGGTCGGCACCTCCGTGACCAGGTGGAGTGCGCCGAAAGCGGCAGCGTAGTCGGCGCTGCTGCCGCCCGCGCCGAAATCCTGTCCCACCTGCGAGCCGGGCGGGGTCAGGTAGACGGCGGGCACGATCGGTTCGGCGCCGGGCAGCTCCGGCTCTCCGTGGTGCAATCCGATGCCTTCCAGGCCGGGCAGGGCGGCCAGCCGTTCGGCCAGCGTCGCATCGCGGCGGTTGAGGTAGAAGAACGCGCCCTGGTACTCGCCGTTGTGCAGCGAGCAGACCAGCGACGGGCGTACCTCGTCCATGAGGCGCATCAGCGCGGCCGTCTCCGGCAGCGGACGGTCGAAGGAGTAGTCCGCACCGGCCAGCGGGAAGGTCCACTCGACCTGGTCGGCCAGACCGGGGCGGTAGAAGTGCTCCGCGTAGGCGCGGCGGTCGCCGGGCCTGCCGTACCAGCCCTCGTTCAGCCTGGCTCCGTCCGGATCCGCGCATGCGACGACGTGCCAGCGAAAGCCCAGCTCCGCCCGCAGCCGCTGGTCTCGGCAGAGCAGCTCGACCAGCGCGAGGGCGGTCAGGGCGCCGACCGGCTCGTTGGGATGCGGTCCGGCGATGACCACCGCGTCCGCCGGGCCGTCGCCGACCGTCACGGCGTGCAGCGGGTCGCCCAGCCGCGAGGCGCCGATGCGGCGCGACCGTACCTGGTCGGGGTGGGCGGCGGTCAGCTTGTCCAGCTCGGTCTGGAGCGCGTCGACGGTCGGGTACGCGGCGCAGCCGGGGACGTGTCTCATGTACTCAGCAACATTCATAACGAGATTACGGTAATAATAGGATTATGAGAATGACAAGGGCCGAAGCCAAGGAGCACAACCGGCGGGCCCTGCTGGAGGCCGCGCGGCTGGTCGTCGCCCGCGACGGCCACCGGGCCAAGCTGGAGGAGATCGCCGAGCAGGCGGGGCTGACCACCGGCGCCGTCTACTCGTTGTTCGGCAGCAAGAACGGACTGCTCGTCGCCCTGGTCACCGACTGCCTCGCGCCGCACTACGACGGCATCGAGCAGGCCGTCCCCGCCGGCATGGGGCTCATCGACGCGGTGGAGGTCTTCGCCCGCCACTACCGGAGCCTGTGCGACGACCCCGACGCGCTGCGCCAGCTGTCGTTCGAGATCAGTCTGCAGGACCTGGCCCTGCGCGACCCCGAGCTCCAGCCCAGGCTCGCCGCCTCCGTACGGGCGCACGAGGAGCGGCTGACGGCGCTGCTGTCCGGAAGGATCCACGACGGGAACGCGCTGACGCCGCGGCAGGCGCAACGCCTGGCCACGGCGCTGCGCGCGCTCATGGTCGGCCTCAGTCAGGGCGTCATCCTGGGCCTGACGCACGCGGCACCCGAGCAGTACTTCGCCGCCGCCGCTCACGCCCTGGTCGCGCCTGACGTGCTCGGACCGCCCTGACCCGCCCACAGCACACGCGGCGGTCGGCCCGCTATACGTGCCCGGCCAGGCCCTCGGACAGCAACGCGAAGGCGTGCTCGGCGTCGGCGACCGCCTGCGGATAGCGCTCGTCGGCGGACTGGCCGCCGGCCAGCGCCCCGGAGTTGTCCATCGACAACAGCCAGTGCACGCCCACCACCTGGGTGGCCGCCACGCGCGCGGTCAGGGCGGGGACGCCGTCAACGTCCTGGAGCGCCTCCGCGAGCGCCCGTTCCGAACCCTCCTGAAAGCGGGTCGCCCTCGCCCGCAGCGCCGGAGTATCCGAGATCATGCGGATGAGCGCGAGGATCTCCGGGACGTCGTTGAGGCCGGTGATCGGGTCGCGGTCGCGCAGGCCGTCCAGGAAATGGTCGCGGAGCGCGGCCAGCGGCCCGACCCCCGGCGGGCGGGCGCGCACCACACGGGCCGCCTCGGTCTCGTGGTCGGCGAAGCGGTGGACGACGAGCTCCTCCTTGGCGGGGAAGTAGGCGAACAGGGTCCGCTTCGACACTTCGGCGGCCTCCGCCACCTCCGCCACCGACACCTGGTCGAACCCGCGCTCAAGGAAGAGCGAGATGGCGGCTTCCGAGATGGCGGCATGGGTCCGTGCCCGTTTGCGTTCGCGCAGCCCTGTCATGTCTCCACGGTATCAAAATCTGCACTCGTACGTTTATCGCGCCGGGTATATATTTGCACTCGGTCGAGATTTCGGGAGGAACGATGACCGAAGTGATCGTGGCGGGCGCCGGACCCACCGGGCTGGCCCTGGCCTGCGAGCTGGCTCTGGCCGGCGTGGACGTCCTGGTGGTGGAGCGCCTGCCGTACCGGATCGAGCAGACCAAGGGCGGCGCGATCCAGCCGCGCACACAGGAGCTGCTCGAGCTGCGCGGCCTGCTGGAGCCGATGCAGGCCAGGGCGCTTTCACGCGAGCCGACGGGCGGGCACTTCGCGATGCTGCCCGTGCCGCTCGACTGCACGGCGTGGGACACCGCGCACCCGTACCCGCTCTCGATCCCGCAGGGGGAGATCGAGGCGGTGCTGGAGGAGCGCGCCACGACGCTGGGGGTCAAGGTGCTGCGCGAGAGCGCGGTGACGGCGGTCGAGCAGTCGGACGACGGCGTGGTCGTGACGGCCGGCGACCGGCGGATCGAGGCCCGCTACCTGGTGGCCTGCGACGGCGGGCACAGTACGGTCAGGAAGCTGCTCGGCGTGCCGTTCCCCGGCCGGCCGGGAACGTACACGGCGATGCTGGCCGACGTGCGGCTGTCGTCGGTGTCCGACCTCGTGCCGAAGACGATCGGGCACATCAGCACGCTCACGCGCGAGGTCGACGACCACTGGGTGATGCTGGTGCCGCTGGGCGGCGGCCGCTACCGGTTCACCGGCGGGGCGGCGGGCGAGGAGGAGCCGGCCAAGGACAAGCCGGTCACGTTCGAGGAGATCGCCGAACTGCTGCGCGTCGTGTACGGCGAGCAGACCGTGCTGGCCGCCGTGGACAACGCCTCACGGTTCAGCGACGCCACCCGGCAGATCGACAGTTACCGGGTGGGCAACGTGTTCTTCGCCGGCGACGCCGCGCACATCCACCCGCCCTTCGGCGGGCAGGGCCTGAACCTGGGCGTTCAGGATGCCTTCAACCTGGGCTGGAAGCTGGCCGCCGTACTGCGGGGCCGGGCCTCGACGGATCTCTTGGACACCTACCACGCCGAGCGGCACCCGGCCGGGGCCTGGGTCCTGCACATCACCCAGGCGCAGCGAGTCTTCGCCACTCCCCGGCCCGGCGCGGACGTCATCGAGCTGCGCAAGGTCTTCACCAACCTGATGCGCCTGCCCGAGGCCAACAGACACCTGGCGGGCCTGATGTCGGGGCTGTCGCACTCCTACGACCTGCCCGGCGACCACCCGCTGGTCGGTCACCGGGTCGCCGGCCTGGATCCGTCGCTGTTCCTGGCCGGCCGGCCCGTCCTGCTCGACCTGGCCGGCATCCTCCCGCCCGACCTCGGTGCCACGCGCGGCCGGCCGGTGGACGGCCTGCCCGGCGCGATTCTGGTCCGCCCCGACGGCTACGCGGCCTGGGCGGCGGACACGGACCCCGACCTGGACGCCCTCGTCGGGAACCCGTGCTGGTCCCTCCTAACGTAGGGCCGCATGGGTCTCACTCCCCAGGCGGCTCAGCGCCCGCATGGCCTCGCGCTCTATGCGGGAAAGATCGCTCAGGACGGTGCCCGCCTGGACGAGGTACTGCGCCTCGCCTGATTCGCCGGCCTTGGCGATCAGCGCCGCGGCTTCCGTCCACAGCGTGGCTGCCTCGGCGTACAGCTCGTGGCCGGTACGCAGGTGGCTGCTGTCGAGCAGGTGGACGCATTCGGCGAGGAAGTCGCGGTAGAGATTGCGGAACAGGGCGCCGCCGGTGCCGGCCTTCTCCATCAGGAGGGCGGCCTGCGGCAGGTCCCGCCGCGGGTCGTGGGTCCGCTGGAGCCAGGCGCGTACCAGCTTGCCGGCCTTGTCGATGCCGCGGTGCCCCACGTTGGCGATGGGCGGGTTGAGGAAGGCGTCGGCGCAGGCCGTGATGGCGGGAATGATCTGGGCCTGCGGGGAGGGCAGGTTCCTCGGGGCTGCGAGGGTGAAGGACCGGTGCTTGGCGGTCATCGGGCCGCGCGCGGCCCTGGCCTGGGCGAGTGTGGTCAGGCTGGTGGATACCGCTCCGCCTTGCTGGTCGGTGTCCACCAGGTAGGCGTCGTGGTCGTCGTAGCCGTACATGGCGACGACATGACCGCCGAAGTGCACCTTCGACCCGAAGTACTCCAGGTGGTAGCTGTCGAGCTGCAGCCCGACGGGGCGGCCGGCGTCGATGGGCGCCGCCACGTTCTCCCATCCCTTACGGGGGGAGCTGGTCTCCTGGACCACGAGCTCCAGTCCGAGCCTGGCGGCCAGGTTCCTGGTGAGGTCGAAAGGCTTGACCCGGCCCCCGAGGAAGGGGAAGCCCATGTTCTTGCTGTCCCAGTAGATGAAGGACAGGCCGGAGCCGAGACCGAAGAGCATGGGCTCGGACAGATCGAGTCCCTGGTGCCGCAGCAGCACCCCCAGAGCCGTCGTCTCGCAGTGCTGTGTACCGCGGGTGTCGACGTCTTTCACCTTCGTCATGCCTTGCTCTCCTGGATGGGGATGATCAGCCGGGTCATCAGTTCTTCTTGCGGCGCCTCTGCCGGCCCGACGAGATAGGCCTCACGTACGGGCGCTTTCGGACGCAGCCCGCGCTCGTGGATGGCGGCGAAGAGCGCGTTGTAGGCCAAGGGCAGCTGGGCGTAGGGCCCGATGTGCACGGTCTCGGCCACGGGTCCGCCGGGCAGCACCACGAACTCCAGGCCGGGCGCCTCTTCCCCCTGCGGCGTCTGCGCTCCGACGGCGATCTCCAGCCGCTCTTCCAGATCCAGCGGGTACAGCGCCCACAGCGGCGGCTCCCACGCGATCCCCGCCTTGCCGAGCACGGGCAGCAGCCGGCTCACGCACTCCTCGAACGTCTCCCCGATCTCCGCAGGGGCGCAGACCGCGCGCGCCACCGCCAGCCGTCGCTCCGGCTCCCTGCCCATCGTCACCTCATAGCCGGGCAGGCCACCCTCCGCCAGCCGCTCCAGCATCTTCAGCCGCGCCTGGTCCCTGCTGATCCGTTCGGCCAGCCGATCCCGCTCAGCGCGCAGGATCTGCGTCCTGGACTCGGGCTCGGCGGCCAGGGCCTGGGCGATCACGGCCAGGGGAAGGTCCATTTCGCGCAGCAGGGCGATGGTCAGGGCATCGCGTGCCTGCTCAGGCGCGTAATAGCGGTAGCCGGAGCCGGCGTCCACGTGAACCGGGGCCAACAGCCCCGTCTCGTCGTAGTGCCGTAGCTGCTTGACGCTGAGCCGACAGAGGCGGGCGAAGCGCCCGATGGTGAGAAGTTCGCCTTGCACGTCACCATGGTGGACTCTCCCACAATGGGAGAGTCCAACGCCGTACCCGTTGGGCCCGCGACGGCGGCCGCACGGCGGGTAGACGGCTGGCCGATGCCGCGGTATTCCTCGACCGGGCTGGAGGCCGCCGCGCATGCGGCTGGTGTAGAGGCGGCCGTCCAGGCGGTCGAGTTCGTGGGCGACCAGCCGAGCTTGCCCTCCTTGGCCGCCATCGCGAGCGCGGCCCGGAGCCGACAGGCTCGATCAGCCGATCGGCGGTGCGAGGTATTCCAGCGCATAACCGGCGCCGGAAGGGGTTACGCGGGCGATGCCGGGTGAGTCGAGGTGGGCGCCGGCTACGAAGTGGTGTGGTTGGGTCAGTTGTTCGAGGAGAGCCGCTCGCGCGGCGCGGGCCTGGGGCTGGTTGCCGTCGAGCTCCCAGGACACGTTCGGCTGATCGAATTGGAGCGTGGGAACGTGAACGGTGTCGCCCCAGGCGAGAAGGTGGCCGGTGCCGCTCCTGACGTCGTAGACGGTGTGACCGGGTGTGTGGCCCGGTGTCGGGATCGCGGTGATCCAGTCGTTGATCGCGACCTTCTCCGACACGGGTACGACCCGGTCGCGGACCGGCTCGAGCCGCCCCGTGAACACCGAGGTGTCGCCCGCGCCGATCCACACGCGCTCGAGTTTGGTGAACGCCTCTGAACCGTCCGGCGCGATCAGGCCGCTCACGTGGTCTTCGTGCTTGTGGGTGATGGCCACATCGGTGACCTGCGCGCGGTCGATTCCCGCTTCGTCGAGCGCGTCGTAGATCAATCCCATGGTGGGGTCGTGCCAGGCGTTGGACGCGCCGGTGTCGATGAGAACCGACCGCGTGCCGTCGGTGACGAAGAAGGCGTTGACCGACAGCCGCAAGTTGTCGCCGGCCAGCGGGACGGCGGCCGGCAGCTCATCGAGCGTGCGCCCCTCCTCGTCGCGGAGCCGTGTCGGCGGCATGTCGATGTACCCGTCTCGCAACGAGATCACCTGCAGATCGCCGAATTCGAACGTGGCGTGGTGCCGGCCACTCGAGATCAAACGCATGGAACCTCCGTCGTGTTGGGCGCACATCGCTTGTCTCCGATAGAAGAACAAATCTTCTTTAGGAGATTACCCTACACTGTGGACAGCGAAGTACCCATCGATCGAGGAGCACGGTGGTCGAGCAAGACGGAAACGCGGCCGAACCGCAGCACGGAGACGACCTGGCCGGCGCGTTCGGCGGTAACGTGCGGCGACGCCGTGAGGAGGCGGGCCTGACGCTGGAGCAACTGTCCACACAGTCGTCGGTCAGCCGGGCGATGCTGTCCAAGGTCGAACGCGGTGAGAAGAGCCCGACGATCGGCGTCGCGTCCAGGATCGCCCACGCGCTCGACGCGTCGCTCTCGGAGCTGATCGGTGCGCCGGCTGCTGACGCGTCCGGTGTGGCCATTGTCATGCGCAAGAACGATCGCCCCGTTTTCCGTGACCCGGAAACCGGCTTCGAGCGGCACATGGTGTCAGCGGCCCCGGGCGCGGGAGGGGGCGAGATAATCGTCCACTACCTCCCCGCGCAGGTCTCTACCGGGCTGCTGCCCGCGTATCCGCCGGGTACGGAGAAACAACTCGTGGTGCTCGAAGGCACCCTCACCGTCGCGATCGGCGGGATCAGCGAGACCCTGAACACAGGCGACTCCCTGTTCTTCCAGGCCGACGCGGACCACGGCTTCGCCAACCGAACGAACGCTCCCTGCGAATACATCATGGTCATCTCGCGCAGAACCTGATCGGCCGCAGCTTGCGGGCCTGGACAAAGCCGGCTGGGCGTCGCCGACCTCACGGCATTCTTCGGGAGAGCCGACTTGCGAGCAGCTCCGCTCGCGGCCATCGCCTGCGAGGGCGCCGATGGCGGCCGACGATCCGCTCTGGCCCGCTTCCGGCGCCACCAGCCAGGCCGAGTACGGCCGCGGGCCCCTCCCCAGATCGGAGAAACACGGCGGCGAGCAGTTCGACTTTGAGCTCGCTCCCGTCGTCCAGGAGCGTGCGGCGATGAGGAGAAGAGCGAATTTCCCTAGGATCGGCTCTCCTGGCGCGCACGGCAGAAGCAGTGGGCCGAGGCACCGAGGATGGATGGCATGAAGATGGACCGGGCCAAGCTGGCGGACTTCCTTCGTCGTTCCCGCGAGCGGCTCCAGCCGCAGGAGGTCGGCCTGGCCGCCGGACCGCGGCGCCGCACGTCCGGACTGCGCCGCGAAGAGGTGGCCCAGCTGGCCGGGGTGTCGGCCGACTACGTGATGCGGCTCGAGCAGGCACGCAGCTCCCAGCCGTCGGCCCAGCTACTGAGCGCGCTCGCCCGGGCATTGCGGTTGACCGAGGACGAAAGAGATCACCTTTACCTGCTGGCGGGCCACCGGCCGCCCGAAGGGGCGCGCGCCGGAGATCACGTCCGTCCCGGCCTGCTCTACCTGCTCGACCGGCTGGGCGACACGCCCGCCCAGCTCCTCACCGACCTCGGCGATCTGCTCGCGCAGAACCCCCTGGCCGAGGCCCTGTTCGGATGCGTGTGCACGATCGAAGAACCGGACCGGAACATCGTGTGGCGCTGGTTCACCGACCCGTTCGTGCGCGAGCCGTACCCCACCGAGGAACACGACCGCCTGAGCCGCCTGCACGTCGCGGACCTGCGTGCCGCCGCGACGCGCCGCGGCTACGATCACTCCTCCAGTTCCCTGATCGACCGCCTCGAGGCGGCGAGCGAGGAGTTCGCCGCCCGCTGGCAGCGGCACGAGGTCGCCGTGCGCCGCGAAAGCCGGCTGCGCGTCATGCATCCGTCCATCGGGCCCGTCGAATTCGACTACGAGATGCTGCAGACGCAGGCCGCGGACCAGCGCCTGCGCCTCTTCACGCCGCCGCCCGGATCCAAGAGCATCGAGGCTCTCGAGCTCCTCCGCGTCGTCGGCCCGGAGACCGCCCACCGCAGTCATCGATGAGGGCCGCCGTTTCATCCTGACGGGACGTCTGGGTCGAGTCGGGCGTTCACGCGCCGGCGAGCAGGTCGGTGGAGACCTGCCAGAGGCGTGCGGCCTGGTCGGGGTCTTGTGCGTAGGCGGCGACGCCTCCATGGAGGTTGTCCGGGCGCAGTGGCTCGGCCTCGTTGCAATCTTCGAAGTAGCGGCCGCCGATCCCCGCGAGCAGTGGAGAGGTTGCGAGGAGAACCGAGGTTGCGGCTCCTTGTTCCGTTGTCTTCCACGGCAGCGCGGGGGCGCCGCTCGCCTCGAACTGCGCCAGCAGGTCACGGTTGACATGGCGCATCAGGTTGGTGCGGACCACGCCGGGCATGACGGCGTTGACGACGATGCCGTCGCCGGCCCACCGCTGGGCGGCCTCGACCGCGAACAGCGCGTTGGCCGTTTTCGACTGCCCGTAGGCGGCGTGCGCATCGTACGGTCGCCGCTGGAAGTGGAGGTCGTCGAAGACGACCGGGGAGAGCCGGTGCTGTGAGGAGCTGACCGAGACGACCCGGGCGTCCCCGGCTGCGGCGAGCGCCGGGCGCAGGGCGGTGGTCAGCGCGAAGTGGCCCAGGTGGTTGGTGGCGAAGTGCAGCTCCCAGGCGTCCGGGGTGTGAGTCAGCGGGACCCCCATGATCCCGGCGTTGTTGACCAGGATGTGCAGCGGACCCTGCCAGGCGGCGGCGAACGTCGCCACCGAGGTCTGGTCGGCGAGGTCCAGCACGGCGATGTGAATCTGCCTGTTGCCGGTGCCGGCGATGATGTCCTGCGCTACGGGCTCGCCTGCGGCAGGGTTGCGGACTGCCAGGGTCACCTCGGCGCCGGCGCCGGCCAGCGTGCGGGCGGTCTCGGCGCCGATGCCGGACGATGCGCCGGTGACGATGGCCCGGCGGCCGGACAGGTCGATGCCGGCGGCCACTTCGGCGGCGGTGGAGGTGGCGGTGAACGGTGTGGTGATGCGGGTGGTCACTGTCGTGGCCCCTTCGGTGGCCGTCAGGCGGTGACGAGGTGTTCGGGCCGGTCGCGGCGGGTGTGGAGGTCCCAGTAGATCTGGGCGATCTCGTCCGGGTCGGCGTGCGGGACGCCTTCGGGGGCGGCGACACTGGGCAGGAGGTTGATGGCCACGGTCGCGGCGTGGATGCCCTGGTCGGCGAGGGTGTTGTGCAGGTTGAGGACCCAGTTGCGCAGGGCGGCCTGCGCCGTGTTCATGGTGGCGAGCATCGGGTACGGGTTGATGGCGCCGCCGCCGGTGGTGTACAGGAGGGTGCCGGAGCCGGCGGCCAGCATGGCGGGCAGCACCGCCTGGGTGGCGGTGACCGCGCCGTAGAGAAGGTGCTGGATCGCGGGCTGGAGGTTGTCCACGGTCACCTCCGGCGGGTTGACCATGGTCAGGCCGCCGTGCGGGGAGTACTCCAGGACGTCGATGCCGCCGAAGTGGTCGGTGGCCTGGGCCAGCGCGGTGGTCAGCGCCGGCAGGTCGGAGACGTCGGCGGGGAAGCCGGCTGCGGTGATGCCGTCCGCGGCCAGCTGTGCCACGAGGGCGTCGAGGTTGTCCTTGCCGCGGGCGATCAGGGCGACCTGGAACCCGTGACGGCCGAAGACCTTGGCGATCGACAGGCCCATGCCGGGTCCGGCTCCGACGATGGCGATGGTGGGCATGCGTCTACTCCTTGTTGTGCGTACGAAAACGCCGCGTGCGGGCGCGGCGAACTACGCCTGAGGGCGGCGGGCGTCCGCAGGCGGGATCTGGCGGGTGTGTTACTCGCCGTTGAGCGGGGGTGCGGCGTCGGGGAAGCAGTCCTCGATGCTGGGCGTGTCGGGGTCGATGGCTTTGAGGACGCGCTGGGCGATACGGCCCATCTGCTGCTGCTGGGCCTTGGTCAGCGGGTCGAAGACGAGCCGGCGGACTTCGGCGACGTGCGCGGGTGCGGCTTCGGTGACCTTGGCCCAGCCGTCCTCGGTGAGGGTGGCCAGGGTGTAGCGGCCGTCGGCCGGATCCGGCCTGCGCGACACCCAGCCGCGTTTCTCCAGCCTGATGACGACGTTGGACAACCGGGACAGGGTGCTGGCGGTGTGGACGGCCAGCTCGCTCATCCGCTGGGTGCGCTCGGGCATCATCGACAGCCCGGACAGCACGAGGTACTCGAAGTGGCTGATGCCCGCGTCACGCTGCATCTGCGCGTCCAGCGCGGCCGGTAGGCGGATCAGCGCGTACGCGAGCGCGTACCAGTTCTGCTGCTCCCCGGCATCGAGCCAGCGCGTCTCCCCCGTGTCGTCCATGCCGCCAGCTTAGCTCCAAGCTTGGAGTGCTCACAACTCTCGATCACTTTTAGCTTGGAGTAATCTCATGCTAGCTTCACTCCAAGGTTGTAGTTAGGACGGGCTATGAACGCGATTCTCCGGGCCGCGTTCCTCCTGGTGGGCGACATGAAGCCGACCCAGCCGCGCTCCCCGCGTAGACACCCCCGTCCGCATCCAGGTTTACGAAAGGAAGTGCGATGAGCACGTCAGGCACCAGACTCCAGGTCGTCTTCGGCGACCTCCGCCACGCCATCGACGACGTCATCGGCAAACATCAGGTCACCATCGAGGAACTGTTCGCCGCGATCGGGTGGATCCAGCAGGTCGCCGCCGCCGGTGAGCTGCAGCCGGCGGGCATCTTGTTCGTCAAGAGCGTGCTGAAGGCCACCGAGGGCGCCACCTACGCCCATCCGGAGAAGGACGGCGCCGGCTATTGGGAGATGGAGGGCCCGGCCTACCTCCCCGGCGCCCCGCTGCTGGAAAGCCCCGCCGTGCTGCCGATGCGCCCCGACGAGCCGGGCGACCCGCTGATCGTCTCGGGAACGGTGCGGTCCACCTCGGGTGAGCCGCTGCCAGGCGCGATCCTGGACATCTGGCAGATCGACGCGAACTGCGTCTACTCCGGACTCACCACCGAGGACTTCGGGGGTCTCGACATCCCCAACGACTCGACAGGCATCCCCAAGTACAACCTCCGGGCGAGGATCATCGCCGACAGCGACGGCCACTACGAGTTCCGCAGCATCATGCCCGGCGCCGAAACACTCGGCATCGACAAGGACGGCAGCCCGCTGGCCGCCCTGACCAAGGCGCTGGCACTGCCAGGCATGCGTCCCCTGCACATTCACGCCATCGTCTCAGCCGATGGTGTCCATCCGCTGACCACCCAGATCTACTTCGACGGCGACCCACTCCTCAGCGGCACCATCGAGGGGCCCATCCCCCAGTCCGCGGTCAAGAGGACCGAACTCCACGACGATCCGGCCGACTATCAGGCCCGCGGCCTCAGCGTGCCGTACCGCACCCTCACCTACGACTACGTCCTGCGCCCGGCGACCTGAGGCCGTGGCGTCCATCATCGTCAGCGGCGGCAACAGCGGGATCGGCCTGCAGGCGGCGCGGGACCTCCTGGCCCGATTCATCGCACGGGGACAACTGGCCGGCACCACCGGCGAGCTGTCCCGGCTGATCGGCCGCCCGACGACGCCGATCGCCGACACGATCGCGGAAGGGCTACGGGCGCTCAACCGGCAGTGAAACCCCGGCCCGCGCCGCCACGCCCTGTTGCGTCACCCCGGTGGAGGCGGCCGTCCCCGAAAAGGCGCCATCCCGCCGCGCCACGTCGGGAGGGTACAGGCGGTCACCGCGAGGCCGGCGGACACGAGGGTGACGAGGCCGAGCGGGACGGCGGTGGCGGCGCCGCCGAGGCCGACCAGAGGCGCGGACAGGCCGCCGAACGCGAAGCGGGCGACGCCCAGCAGGGAGGAGGCGGTGCCGGCGATGTCGGGGTAGCCGGACAAAGCGAGCGAGGCCGCGGGTGCGGAGGTGACGGCGACGCCGCTGACCATCGCCAACAGCGACAGGACGACGGCGATCAGAGGCAGGTGCAGCACGGCGGCGGCCAGCAGCCCGGCCGCGCCGGCCGAGCACATGCCCAGTCCGATCGCCAGGGTTTTCCGCTCCGACCAGCGTTCGGCCAGCCGGCCGCCGAGGTAGCCGAACACCATGAAGCCGAGGGAGTTCAGGCCGAACGCGAAGGAGTACTGCTGCGGCGAGAGCCGGTAGATGCCCTGCAGGACGTAGGTGGCACCACCGAGGTAGGCGAAGATCGCGGCGTTGGTGAAGCCGCTGACCAGCACCGCGCCGAGGAACACCCGGTCGGCGAGCAGCCGCCGGAAGTCGTGGGCCATAGGCGTCAGCCCTCCCGTGACGCGCTGCTCACGCGGCAGCGTCTCGCGCAGGACGACGATCGAGGCCAGAAGGATGGCGACGCCGACCGCGGCGAGGAACAGGAACAGCCCGCGCCAGTCGGTGATGGAGGCGAGCTGCCCGCCGATGACCGGGCCGATGATGGCCGCCAGCCCGGCCAGCACGGTCAGCCGGCCGTAGTACCGCACCAGGGTGCGACCGGAGTAGAGGTCACGGCCGGCGGCTTGGGCGATCACGATGCCGACGGCGCCGGCCAGGCCCTGGACGAATCGGGCGGCGATGAGCGTCTCGATGGTGGGGCTGATGGCGCACAACGCCGAGGTGAGCACGTACGCGGCGACACCGGCCAGCAGAGGGCGGCGCCGGCCGTACCGGTCGGACAGGGGACCGGCGATGAGCTGTCCGAGGGCCAGCCCGAACAGGCAGGCGGTGATGGTGAGTTGCGCGGTCGAGGTGGCCGATCGCAGCTCGGCGGTGAGTGCGGGCAGGACCGGCAGGTAGAGGTCCATGGAGATGGGACCGAAGATCGTGAGCAGGCCGAGCACGATCGCGAGGGGGCGCTCGACGGCCTGTTCGCGCCTGCCTGCCCTGAGGTTGCCGGGGTTCGTGGGCGTGCCGGTCACGCTGTTCCTTCCATGTGCTCGCTGCGTCGATCGCTCCCGGCCGGTGAACGGCGGGGGCGGGCGGTGTCGCCGGGTTTACGGGTGCAGCAGCACCTTGATGGCACGGCGCTCGTCCATCGCCCGGTAGCCGTCAGCGGCCTGGTCGAGCGGGAGGCTGAGGTCGAACACTCTGCCCGGGTCGATCTGCCGCTCCCAGATGAGCCGCATCAGCTCGGGCAGGAAGCGGCGCACCGGGGCGGGGCCGCCGTGCAGGTGCACGTGGGAGAAGAACAGGCCCATACCGGGCAGATGCACATCGTGGGTGACGCCGACGTAGCCGACGTGCCCGCCAGGCCGGGTGGAGCCGATGGCCTGCATCATCGACTCCTGGGTGCCGACGGCCTCGATGACGCTGTGGGCGCCGAGCCCGTCCGTAAGGTCCTTGATCCGGGTGACGCCTTCCTCTCCGCGCTCGGTGACGATGTCGGTGGCGCCGTAGGCGAGGGCGAGGTTCTGGCGGGCCTCGTGGCGGCTCATCGCGATGATGCGTTCGGCGCCGAGTTGCCTGGCCGCCAGTACGCCGAGCAGCCCGACGGCGCCGTCGCCGACGACCGCGACGGTCTTGCCCGGGCCGGCCGCGGCGGCCACCGCGGCGAACCAGCCGGTGCCCAGCACGTCGGAGGCGGCCAGGAAGCCGGGGATCAGGTCGTCCGAGGGAACGTCGGGCGTGGCGATCAGCGTGCCGTCGGCGAGAGGGACCCGCATGTACTGGGCTTGGGCGCCGCTGACGCCCTGACGGTGGATGCAGGAGCTGTGGTAGCCGGCCCGGCAGCTCTCGCAGGTGTTGTCGGAGGTGACGAACGAACCCACCACGAACTGGCCGGGCCGCACCGCGGTGACCGCGGATCCGACCTCCTCGACGATGCCGGCGTACTCATGGCCCATCGGCCGCGGCCCGTCGAGTTTCTCCACGCCCCGATACGGCCACAGGTCCGAGCCGCAGATGCAAGTCGCCGACAAGCGGACGATCGCATCGGTCGGCTCGATGATCTGCGGTTCGGGACGGTCCTCGACCAGGACCTGTCCGGGAGCGGTCATGACAGCAACATGCATGAGAAGAGCACTTCCTCGATAGGCGGTGACGGAGACGGCCGCCGGTTCAGAACGGACAGGTCAAGAGCCGGTCGCGGCGGCCGGCTCAATCCGGACCGTGACCTGCTTGCCCGCTGCGGCGAGCCTGTCCAAGCCGGCCTTGACGACGCCGAGGCGGACCAGGCCCGGATCAGGGACCACCTGGCCGAGATCGTCGTAGTAGACGGCGATCACTCCGCTCGAGGGCCAGAAGTAGACCTCGCCCGGGGTGGGATCGTGAACCGGAGTACCGCCCTGGGCCGTGAGCGCGCGCGGCAGCCGCCCTGCCTTTGCCTGTCCCCACGCGTCCGTCAACTGCAGGGTCAACGGCAGCATCGCGGCGAACTGCCGTGACGGCGGCGTGTCGGTCAGGGTCGCGGTGACGGCCTGGTCGCCGAACCGCAGCACCATAGCCATTCCCGAAGTGACGCCCGCCGTGGCCGACAGCGGCCCGGAGATATGCGGGTTCGCCGGGAGCGCGCACCCGGCCAGGACGGCGGCCAGCGGGGCAGCCAGCAGAGCACGGGCCAGGCCGCGGGTCCAGGCGGCGACGGTCACGGCATCGGTCATGGCATCCAGCACATCCGAGCAGCCCAGGAGCGAGGAAGTCACTCCTGATGGATGTACTACCAGTACCTCCCAACCTGCCCAGGGGCTGGCGTACCGTCATGTCATGGACAACCGGTCCGATGTGCGCGAGTTCCTCACCTCACGACGCGCCAAGATCACCCCTGGGCAGGCGGGCCTGCCCGTCGCCGGCCAGCGCCGCGTCCCCGGGCTACGGCGCAGCGAGGTCGCCGCCCTGGCCGGGATGAGCGTGGAGTACTACGCCAAGCTCGAACGCGGCTCCCTGGCCGGAGTCTCGGCCGGCGTCCTCGACGCGATCGCCCGCGCCCTGCAGCTGGACGACGCCGAACGCGCTCACCTGCTCCGCCTCGCACACGAGGCCGACGGCAGCAACGCCATCCTGCGCCGGCGCCGTCCCAAGCAGCCGACGGCACGTCCCGGCCTGCAATGGATGCTCGACGCCATCACCACCGCCCCGGCGATCATCGGCAACAACCGATCGGATCTGCTGGCCGCCAACCACCTGGGGCGGGCCATGTACAGCGACCTCTACGCCGATCCCACCCGGCCGCCGAACTTCGCCCGCTTCACCTTCCTCGACAGCGCGGCCCGCCGCTTCTACCCCGACTGGGACCTGGCCGCCGACATGACCGTGGCCAACCTGCGCACCGCCGCCGGCAAAGACCCGCACGACAAGATCCTGCACGACCTGGTCGGCGAACTCTCCACCCGCAGCGACGACTTCCGTCATCGCTGGGGAGCCCACAATGTCCGCACCCACGGCACCGGCGTCAAACACTTCCGCCACCACATCGTCGGCGACCTCACCCTCACCTACGAAAGCATGGACCTGCGCGCCGAGCCCGACCTGTCCATGACGATCTATGCAGCCGAACCCGGCTCCCCGTCCGAGGACGCGCTCCGCCTGCTCGCCTCCTGGGCCGCCACACACGAGCACACCGACCGGCCCCAGGACACCGACCACCCGCGCATCGAGCGCACCTGACGCACAAGCACCCGATCAGGACCGTCCGGGTCCGGGTCGGATGCAGCGATCAACTCCTGCAACGCGGGCGGCAGGCACTGCATCGTGGCCGTGGTGAACTCCCGCTCGAACATCACCTCGGCCACTGCTTGGGGCTGGGAGGTTCCATCCGCTCTCTGCACCCACTATGGTTCGTAATTGAGTCAGTCAACTCACTAACAAGGTGGGGCAGAATTATGATCGTTGTCACGGCCGCCGCGCCGGTCGGCGACGTCGCGCGGCCGACCGTCGGCCCGGACGACATCGCCGAGGTCGCGGCCGCGGCGCTGCGGGAAGGCGGGCACGCGGGGCGTACGTACCCGCTCGCCCCGCGCGAGCGTGCCGCGGCCTCCCGCTGATGGGACCGCGTGGAGCCCTCACCACGAGCCCGACCGGCTCGGTGGGGTCCTTCCTGGCCGAGCCCCGCGTGGCCACGCTGACGACCCTGCGGCCCGACGGGTCCCCGCACGTGGTGGCGGTGCGCTTCACCTGGGACGGCGAACGGGAAATGGCCCGCGTGCTGACCGTCGCCGCCTCGCGCAAGGCCCGCAACCTGGTACGGGGCGGCCGCGCCGCGCTCTGCCAGGTCGACGGGTTCCGCTGGGTCACCCTTGAGGGCACCGCGACGGTGTCCGACGATCCGCGCCGGGTGGCCGAGGCTGCCCGCCGCTACCTCCGACGTTACGGTTCACCGCCGCCCGCGCCGCCCGGCCGGGTCGTGATCGAGATCGCGGTGGACCGCATCATGACACTCAACACCTGAACGGATCCGACATGCCTTTTCAGAACGTGCTCGACTCCACCATGCACTACCGGGAGCTCGGCGCCGGCGCGCCGATCGTCTTCCTGCACGGCAACCCGACCTCCTCCTACCTGTGGCGCAACGTCATGCCCGCCATCGGGCACGGCCGTCTCCTGGCTCCCGACCTGATCGGCATGGGCGAGTCGGGCAAGCCCGCCATCGAGTACACCTTCGCCGACCACGCCCGCTACCTGGAGGCCTGGTTCGACGCGCTCGACCTCGACGACGTGGTGCTGGTCGGCCACGACTGGGGCGGCGCGCTGGCCTTCGACTGGGCCTCCCGCCACGCGGACCGGGTTCGCGGGATCGCCTTCACCGAAGCCATCGTCAAGCCGATGAGCTGGGACGAGCTCCCCGAGGACGGCCGCGACCTGTTCCGGGCGATCAAGACCGAGGGCGTGGGCGAGTCCATGATCCTCGACGATGACGCCTTCCTCAGGCAGGGCCTGCCCACCACGGTCACCACCCCGCTCACCGAGGAGGACATGGCCGCGTACACGCAGCCGTACCCGACCAGGGAGAGCCGCCTGCCGCAGCTGCGCTGGGCGCGCTCGTTGCCGCTGGGCGGGGAGCCGGCCGACGTCGTGGCCAGGATCGAGGCGTTCGACCGGTGGCTGGCGACCAGCGTCGAGGTGCCGAAGCTCATGATCGGCTTCCGTCCCGGCATCGGCACGATGTGGACCTCGGAGACCATCGCCTGGTGCGCGAAGAACGTGGCCGCGTTGGAGATCGTGGAGCACGAGGAGGTCGCCGGGCATCACACGCCGGAGGACCAGCCCCTGGCCATCGCGGCGGACATCGAGAGCTGGCTGGCCAAACTGGCGGGCTAGCCCGAACTGCCGGCGTTCGGTTGCGGTGGTGCCCTCCGCCGATTGCGTCACCCTCGGTCGGCCCGCCCGGGCGCGGACGGCTGATGGGGCCGTCGCGTCCCGCCGGTACGCGAGGGCAGCAGCACGACGATGAGTACGGCCCCGAGCGCCACGCAGACCGCGCCCGCCGTGAGCCCACCTGAGTAGCCCATGACGGCCAGCGCGGCCACCCCGACGGCGCCACCGACCTGCTGGACCGAGGTGAACAGGGCCGAGCCGAGACCGGCGTCCTCCTCGGTGGTGCCGTCGACCGCGGTCACGGCCATGACGGGCAGGCTCAGCCCGTTGCCCACACTCAGGATGAGCATGCCGGGCAGGACATGGGCGGCATAGGAGTCGCCCGCCGCCACGCCGGACAGCAGCAGCAAACCGGCGATGTTGATGAGGAAGGCGAGCAGGAGCGCCCAGCGCGTCCCGATCCTGAGGGAGATGCGGGAGGACAGCCACATGCCCGCCAGGATGCCGCCGCCGTAGGGCAGATAGGCGATGCCGGCCAGGAGCGGGCTGTATCCCAGAGCGGTCTGAACCTGGATCATCAGCAGGAACGACATCGCGTACATCGCCATCGAGAACAGCAGGGTCGCGCCGTTGGCGACCGCCCGCGTCCGTGAGGCCAGGAACGATCTGGGCACCAACGGCGCCGCCGCCCGCGATTCGGCCACCAGGAACACCACCGCCAAGGCGGCGGAGAGCCCGACGGCGCCGATGACGAGCGGATCGCTCCAACCGGTCTCTCCGGTCCGCAGCAGCCCGTACACCAGCGACACCGCGGCCCCCGTGACCAGGACCGCGCCGGGAACGTCGAGGCTGCGCCGCCCGGGGGCGCGGGACTCGGGGACCAGGCGGGGCAGCGACGCCAGGGCCACGGCGACAACGGGAAGGTTGATCAGAAAGATCCAGCGCCAGGACACCAGGTCGGTCAGCGCCCCGGACAGCACCAGGCCCGAGGTCCCGCCGAGGGCCGCGATGCCGCCCCAGACACCCAGCGCCCTGGCCCGCTCCTCCGGCCCCGGATACAGCAACGTGATCATCGACATCGCCGCAGGACTGGCCATCGCAGAACCCGCTCCCTGCACGAACCGCCCGACCACGAGCTGCCACGGCTCCTGCGCCAGCCCGCACGCCAGACTGGCCACCCCGAACAGCGCCACCCCGATCAGGAAGACGCGGCGGCGGCCCAGCAGATCCGCCATCCGGCCGCACAGCAGCAGCAAACCGCCGAAGGTCAGGAAGTAGGCGTTGACGACCCAGGGCAATCCGGACGCGCTGAAGCCCAGCTCATCGCGGATGCTGGGCAGGGCCACGCTCACGACGGTGTCATCGAGAACAAGCATGAACTGGACAAGACACAACACAATCATCGGCACCCGACGACGCTATGATCCGCCGCATTTGGCCACAATTCGCGATGGGGCCAGACTATGTCGCATGGAGGACATGGCTGGCGCGATCATCGTCGGGCACTTCCCGCTGACCTCGGGAGAGTGGATCCCCCCGCACAATCACACCCACCACCAGCTCGCCTGGACCCGGCGCGGCGTCCTGAGCGTCGAAGTGGGCGAGGTGTACTGGGTCCTGCCGCCCACCCGGGCGCTGTGGCTGCCCGCGGGTGTCACCCACGCGACCGGCGCGACCCGCGACGCCGTACTGTGCAGCCTCTATCTGGCGCCGGAGCGCTGCCCGCTGGACTGGCCCGAGCCCACCGCGGTCGGCGTGGACGGCCTGCTGGCCGAGCTGATCGGGTACCTGGCCCGCACCGACCTCGCCGACGACGCGCGGTTGCGCGCCGAGGCCGTGCTGCCCGACCTGCTGCGCCCGCTGCCCACCCGCCCCATCGACGTGCCGCAGCCCACCGACGAGCGGGTTCAGGTGGTGGCGGCCGCCCTGCTGGCCGACCCCGCCGACCCGCGCAGCCTGGAGGCGCACGCCCGCGCGGCGGGCGTGAGCAGGCGGACGTTGACACGGCTGTTCGTGCGCGACGTGGGCATGAGCTTCGACCATTGGCGTACGCAGGTACGGTTGCGCGCCGCCCTGCCGCTGCTGGCCGAGGGCCAGCCGGTGTCGCGGGTGGCGCACAGCGTGGGGTACGCCACGGCGAGCGCGTTCCTGGCGGCCTTCCGCCGTACGGTCGGCACCACGCCCCGGCGCTACCTGCTCAGCCGTTGAAGCCAAGTCTGGATCAGGCCGGGCGGCGGCTGCGATAGGCGGCGGTCTTGGCGCGAGCCGTACACGCGGCGCTGCAGTAACGACGCGACCCATTACGGGTCAGATCGATGTAGACCGCCTCGCACTGGTGCGCCTGGCACACCCCGAAGCGATCCGGGCCGAAGCCGTCCACGATGAGGGCCAGCGCTGTGGCGAACTCACCGCCCAGTCCCTCCACCTGGGTGCCGTCCGAGCCGTGGAAGTGCAGGTGGAACGGCTGGCCGACATCCTCGACCAGGTACGGCTGCGCACCGTACCTGCGGATCATGGCGTTGATGCGGGCGGCCTGCTCGGCCGGCTGCTCGGCCAGGAGCGCTTGCCGCAACTCGGTGGCCAGCTCGGCCAGGTGCCGCCCCGCGTCCGGAACGGCGCGCAGGGCCTCACTCGTACTGTCGCCGAGATGGGTGGCGAACGTCGTCGCGAGGTCGTCGCCCGCCAGTGGCCGCACCGAGGCGCCGCCCCGCCGGTATGCCGTGGCCAGGTTGACCAACTCGGCGATCAGCGGCGCCTGCCGAGTTACGTTACAGGCTATCTCCACTTGACCAGTAACATCCTTCCGTGTGTCATAGGCGTAATCCAGTTAGATGGTAACGGAGTCCGCCATGTTCGCACCTTATCGCCGCCTGTTCGCCCTGCCGGGTGTATCGCACCTGCTCGTCGCCGGGCTCATCGTCAAGCTGGGCACGCCCGTGCTCAGCCTCGCCCTGCTGCTGGCCGCCGTCGACCGGCTCGGCTCCTACGCCACCGCCGGCCTCGTGCTCACCGGCCACGCACTGGCCCTGGCCCTGTGCGCGCCCATCGGCGGGCGCATCGCCGACCGGTACGGCCCCCGCCGCGCGCTGACCGGCTACCTGGCCACCCACGCCCTCGCCTACGCTCTCCTCCTGCTCGCCCCGCCCGCCTTGATGATCGGCGCCGCCGTACTGCTCGGCGCCACCACCCCGCCCGCCGGATCCGTCATCAGAACCGCCTGGCCACGCCTCGTCCCCGCCACCTCCCTGCCCGCCGCCTACGCGGTCGACAACGCGGTCAACGAGCTGAGCTTCATCGCCGGCCCCGTGCTCGTGCCGGTCCTGACCTGGGCCGTCCCCGCCCAGGGCGTGGTGACCGCCGCCGGCGCCGCCGTCCTGCTCGGCACCGCGCTGCTGCTGGCCTCCCCTGCGATACGACAGACCGCTTCCACCCCGCCGGGCAGGCTCCATTTGGCCGGGCCGCTCACCCACCGGCCGGTTCTCGTGCTGCTGACCATCGCCGCCTTGGGCACGTTCACCTTCGGCTGCCTGCGCATCGCCACGGTCGCCTCGGCCACCGTCTTCGGCTCCGCTTCCGCCGCCGGCGTACTGATGGGCCTGCTGTCGGCCGGCGCCCTCCTGGGCACCCTCGGGTACGGCGCGCGTGCCTGGCCCGTCACCAGCGGGCGCCTGCTGGTCCTGCTCTCGCTCGCCGAGGCGGCCGTCCTGCTCACCGGAGGCTGGGCACCCGGCTTCATGACACTCGCCGTACTGATCACTCTTGTCGGGCTGGTGACCGGGCCACGCGACGCGGTCGTGCCGACCCTGCTCGCCGAACACGCCCCCGCCCGCTACCGCACCGAAGTCTTCGCCTGGCTCAACACCTTCACCTGGGCCGGGTACGGCCTGGGGACCGCCGTCGCCGGCCAGCTCACCGCCCCCCACGACACCGGCGCGGCCGCCTTCGGCGCCGCCGCGATCGCAGCCATGGCAGGTGCCATCCTGGCCGCCGTCGCCAGTCGGATCGCCTCGCCCCTGCCGGCACCCGCCAGTGAATCTGATCACGTGGCCGATAACTGATCGTCGGCAGGCTGGGCCCCGATCAGCGATGCCACAGATAATGGAGTGATCCGCGGCAGCACTATGCCCTCGTCCGCCACCTCAGGGCGTGCGTAGCGAATCCTGACCAGCGCCGACGGCGCGGATAGGTGCCGCCCGGCGCCGTCCGGGTGCTACTGAGGTTCGTGCGCGACGCTGCAGCGTCACAGAGTGGACACGGGAGCCGTGGGGTTGTGGGGCTGTCGCCGTGGTCAGCGCTGTGCCAGCAGGCGTGATGCCGCCTCTCGTGCGAGGCCGGCAGCGGTCGGGTCGCCGAGGCCGACGCGGACGCAGGCGGCTCCGTCAGCGAGCGTGAGCACGGTGGCCGCGACTGTGTCAGGGGCCGTCTCTCCCGCCGCGGCGGCGAGTTCGGCGAGGTAACGGAGGATTTCGCGCTTGTGGTCGCGGATCGCGAGACGCACGGGGTGATCGGCGTCGGGGTATTCGGCGGCGACGTTCATGAGGTCGCTGCCGCGGTAGGAGGGTTCGGCGAACTCCTCGCCCAGCAGATCGAAGATCGCAAGGAGTCGGTCCTGCGGCGTCTTCGCGGCGGTTGCGAGAGTGCGCAGGCGCGAGCACCACTCGTCGTTGCGCTGACGCAGGACAGCGGCGACGAGCTCGTCCTTGGACCGAAAGTGCTGGTAGAGGGTCGATTTCGCCACCTCGGCGGCGCGCCAGATCTCGTTGATGCCCACCGCGCGTACGCCACAGCGAGTGAACAGATCGGCCGCAGCCGCGACGATCTTGGCGCGGGTGGTCTCAGGGGTGGTCATCGGCACCTCCGGTGTGGAGCGGGGAATGGGGACGGCTGCGCCGCTGTTCGCATCGAACAGACTAGTCGGTTCGATTAGGAGGTTCCATGCTCACCCTCGACCTTTTCAGCGATCTGATCTGCCCCTGGTGCTACATCGGCGGACGCCGGCTGCACCGCGCCGTCGGCATCGTCGAAGAGCGCACCGGCCGGCGCTTCCACGTTCGCCACCACGCTTTCGAGCTGAACCCGGAGATGCCGCCGGAGGGGATGGACCGGCGCCGCTACCGAAGCGAGAAGTTCGGCAGCTGGGAGCGTTCCCTGCAGCTCGACGCCGGCACGGTGCCGGCGGGCCGGGGCGAGGGCATCGTCTTCGACTACGAGGCGATGACCAGGACGCCGAACACCCGGGCCGGGCACCGGCTGATCGCCCTGGCGGAACGCGAGGCGGGGCGCGGTGCCGCGATGGCCGACCGCCTGCTCGCGGCCTACTTCTCCGAGGGCCAGGACATCGGCGACCCGACCGTACTCTCCCGGCTCGGCGCGGAGATGGGGCTCGGCGCTGATGTGGCCGCGCGACTGGCGGACCCGGCGCTGGAGGCGACCGTGCGAGAGGAGGAGCAGCTCGCCGAACACATGGGTCTTCGGGGCGTACCGCTGCTGATCGTGGGAGACCAGGCGATCACCGGCGCGGCCGAGACCGAGGCGCTCGCCGAGGTCCTCGAACGCCACGCCACCCGGCCGCCCGGCTGCGAGGAAGGGGTGTGCTCGCTGTGACCGGAGTGGCGGACATCAAGACAGTGGGCATAGTCGGCGGTTCGCTGGGCGGCCTGTTCCAGGCGGTCGCGTTGACCGAACTGGGGCTGGACGTGACGGTCTGGGAGCGATCGGCGGGCCGCCCCGACGACCGCGGCGCGGGGATCGTGCTGCAGCCGGGCGTCGCCTGGTTCCTGAGCATGTTCTGCGGCGTCGATCCCGACCGGATCAGCGTCCCCGTCACACACCGGCAGTTCTTCACCCGGGACGGGCACAGCCACCACACGCTCATGCGGCAGCGGATGATCTCCTGGGGCGCGATCTACACGTCCCTGCGGGACCGCCTGGACGTCGCGCGCTACCACGACGGGCAGCACGTGACCGCCCTCACGTCCCGGCCCGATGGCGTCGCCGTCGAGGTCGGCGGGGCCGTCCACTCCGTCGACCTGGCAATCATCGCGGACGGCTCGGCGTCCCGGCATCGCGGACTTGTCGCGCCGGACGGCGTTCCGCGGTACGCCGGGTATGTCGCCTACCGCGGCGTGATCGACGAAGCCGAGCTCCCCGAGGAGCTGAGCACGAGCTTGCGTGACCGCTTCAGCTTCTACGACGGGGACCAGACTCAGTTTCTGTGCTACTTCATCCCCGGTGACTTCGGCTCGACCCGGCGCCGGATGAACTGGGTGTGGTACGTACAGGCCGATGCGGCCGGGCTCGACCGCATCACCACCGACCGGGACGGCGTCGCCCACGGACCGTCCCTGCCTCCGGGGCTGATCGCACCGCAGGTGCACGCCGAACTACTGGCCCGCGCACGGAGGTCGCTGCCCCAGCCCCTGCGCCGGCTCGTTGAGCACACCTGCGAGCCGTTCGCGCAGGCGATCCTCGACGGGCGGGTCAGCAGGATGCGCAAGGACCGGATGCTGCTCACCGGGGATGCGGCGTTCGTGGTCCGGCCGCACACGGCGGCCAGCGCGGAGAAGGCGGCCGCAGACGCCATCGCCCTCTTCACCGCCCTGGGGCAGTTCCCATCCGTGGACGCCGCCCTGCTGGCGTGGGAGAAGGACCGGCTCGCCGAAGGAGCCGCCCTCTACCGGCACGGCGTAAGCCTCGGGCACCGGCTGGGCCTCAGCGCTCCCGCGGCGATGCCCGACCGAATCAGCTGACACAGCGTTCCCGGACAGGCCGTACAGGGCGAGCACAGGGTGCCGCCGGACTCCGCCGCCCTCCTCCGGCCGGCCTCGCCCGGGTCAGGACACTGGCGGAGACCCTAAACCCGCGCACCGCCTGACCAGACACTCGGCCATCTGGCTCGGCTTGGAGCCGCGCGTGCTGTCGCCAGGCGCCCGCTTGGTGAACACGGCGCCGCAGGACATAGGCCAAAGCCCGCCCTGTGCGCGGCAGCAGTGTCGTCAGACTCGGTCCTGCGCCAGGCCGTCCCGTCATCGTGATGAGGCGATAACTGGCTTCAGATACGAGGCCGAAGGGTGCGCCGGACGGCGACACCGCCCAATGCGAGAGCGGGGATGAGCAGGATTCCCGCTTCGGTCCATTGGAACCGCCAGAACCTGTCCGCGGGGTGAAATTCGGCCACCTGTCGATAGCCATGGCTGAACAAGCACCTGGCGTACTTCTTGGTCGTCTCGTCTGTCCCGCAAGGACCGGCGGCCGCGAGCGTTACCTCCTGAGAGGTGAACTTCGCGCCGCTCCTGTCGATCCAGTAGCCGTTCACATGGAAAGAGTTCTCCGGGGCGGGGTCGTCCATGACCTTGGCCTGCACGGCTCGTTCCGGCGTCGCGTAGAAGGACGGCGCCCTGAGGAGTCCGAAGAATGCCAACGCGCACACCGCCAGGGTCACCGCCATCGCCGGCAGAGTCCGCCGGAACAGCGTGCCGGCGGCCATGCCGAGCACGAACGCGGCCAGCCACCACGCCGCCGGCACGATACCGACGAGACGGAACCATCTCAAGTCGAAGCGGTCGACGTCGAAGGGCGGAACGTCGAAGGCTGCCAGCCACGGACCCACGACGCCGGCCAGCACCAGCCCGCCGAGCGCGACCGCGGCACCGAGCCCGACGATCTTGGCCGCCAACCAGCGGCGGCGCGTCACCGACTGGGTCCAGGTCAGCTGGTGCGTGCCCTGCTCGAACTCCCGGGCCAGGAGCGGAGCGCCCCAGAAAGCGCCGATCATCGCCGGGGCCAGCAGCGGAAGCCAACCGAGGAATTCACCCACCAGCCGTATGCGCTCGTTCATCTCCACGAGGTAAGCGCTGCACGCGGGTGTGTCCGCCACGCAGTCGGCCGCCGGAGCGTTCTGGGCGGCGAAGTTGGCCGCGCCCAGACCGTTGATGAGCAGAACAGCGCCGAGGACGGCCAGCAGCGCCGTGGTGACGAGCACCTGCATGCGGTGCTGCCGCCAGGTAAGCCACAACACTTCCAGGTCTCCTTAGCGGTCAGAAATGGTCAAGGTCGGACGAGGCAGTGAGGTGGTGTCGGGGCGGCGCAGGTAGGCCAGCACCAGCTCCTCCAGGCTCACGCCGGACTCTCTCCATCGCGGGTCGTGCAACGGCGTTCCCGAGCCGGTGCGAGCCAGCAGGTCGGCCTGCCGTTCGCTGCGGCTGTCGCTGATCACCGGCACCCGGGCTGCCATCCCGTCGGCGAGCTCGGCCGGACCGGACAGCATCCGGTGAGTGGCGAGCAGCTCGTCGACCTCGCCACTGATCTGGACCTGGCCACGGTTGAGCACCACCAGCCAGTCGCAGGCGTTGGTCAGGTCGGACACCACGTGGGAGGACAGCACGACGGTCATCTGCGTCTCGGCCACCGCCGCCATCAGGGAGCGCATGACGTCGTGCCGGGCCACCGGGTCGAGGTTGGCCAGCGGCTCGTCCATGACCAGCAGCTCCGGCCGCTTGGCCACGGCGATGGTCAGCGCGACCTGCGCCTGCTGACCTCCGGAAAGCTTGCCGACCTTGCGGCTCAGCGGGATGTCCAGTTCCGCCAGCCGCTGCCGGGCCAGGGCGTCGTCCCACCCCGGATTGAGATGGTGTCCGAAGCGGAGCATCTCAGCGACGGTGAAGCCGTCGTAGAGGGGTTTGTCCTGGGCCAGGAACGCCACCCGCGCGAGGGCCTCCGCCCGCTGGCCGACCGGCTCGCCGAAGACGCGCACGCTGCCCCGGGTGGGGGCGATCAACCCGGCGACCAGGTGCAGGAACGTGGACTTGCCCGCGCCGTTCGGTCCGACGAGCGCGATGACCCGGCCGGCGGGGACGGACAGCGTGCACTCGCGCAACGCCCACGTGCCCCGATACCGCTTGGCGAGCCTCACGGCCTCCAGAGCCGTCGGGCTCTGTGCGGGGGCGGTGAGCTCACCGGATCCGCCACCGAACATCCCCACTGTCCAATCCGCCGTCATGCGATCCCCTCCTGGGGGAAGTCAGCGAGCACCGAGGCGAACAGCGCCTCCATATCCCCTTGGTCGAGCCCCGCTTCACGGCAGCCGCGCACCCATTGGGCGAGGTCGCGGCGGAACCGGGTGTGATCGGCCGTGGATCCGCCGCCCAGGGACCGCTGCACAAACGTGCCCAACCCGGGCCGGCCGACGACGAGGCCCTCGTTTTCCAGTTCGCGGTAGGCCTTGGCCACCGTGTTCGGATTGATCGCGAGGTCGCTGACGACCTCTTTGATCGTCGGCAGCCGATCGCCCGGCATGAGCGCACCGAGCCGCAAGGCGTGTTTGACCTGATGCACCAGTTGCAGATAGGTCGCCACACCAGAGCTTGGATCGAGGCGAAACTTGATCACCGCAATACCCTTTTCCTATTGAATTAGTAAAAGGGTATTAGCGCCCCACGATCTTCGTCAACTCGGCCTCCTGGCCTCTCGCGCGGGTCGTCGTCGCCTCTTCCCGAGAGCCCCAGGTTCGGCCCGCACTGCCAGCCGCAAAGCAGCTCTGCGTGACAGCGGCGACAGACTGCGGTTCGCAGAAACGAAGAGCAGCGCCCGTGCCCGCGCTGCCTGGTCGAGCCCGGCTCGCCGTGTCGGTCGCGCTCCGGCACCGTCGCCGGGGCCTACCGCGCCGGGCGGTTCACCAAAGTCCCTCGGCCGGCGAAGCCGCTGCGCGTGCCGACCCCCGACCGACCGCGGGCCGGGGCGGCTGTGGTGGCCAGGCACCCTGCCGCCGACGCCGATCCTCGCTGACACCCCGGCCACGGACATCCGCGTCGCCTACGCCCGCTGCTCCCGCCTCACCCAGGAACTTCAGTCCCAGCTGGACGCGCTGACCGCACACGGCATCCCGTACGAGAAGATCTTCGCCGAGAAGGTATCCACCCCGCGTGCGGGTTCGCCCGAAGTTCGAAGCCGCCCTGGAGGCCTGCCGCGCGATCAAGGCGCACGCCCCGCACAGTCGAGTCATCCTCACCGTGTACGAGATGAAGCGGCCGGGCCGGGACCCGGCTGAGTTGACCGCGCCGGCCGGCCACCTCACCGCGCACGGCATCGCCCTGGAGATGCTCGCCGGGCCGCTGACCGGGAGCTACGACCCCTCCGGCACAGGGCGGGTGCTGTTCGCATTCTTCGCCGCAATGGCCGAAGGCGAGCATCTACCGGGCACCGGCCGCGCACAACAAGCGGCAGGCGTATCCCAAGGCCATGGAGCAGGCCCATGCCGACTTCGCCATGTTCCAAGCGAGCACCTGATCGGCACGGCCAACCGGCCGCATCATCGCTGGCGCCGGCGATACCCGCCCGATTCTCGGCGGCAACTACGGCTACCCCCTTGGGGCCAGCTTCGGGGGTCCTGGGCCGTCTAGGACGAGCGAAGTTCCGCGGCCACCGCCCGTTCCCGCAGCTGCGCCGCCTCCGCCCGTGCCGCCTCCAACTCGGCCCGCAGATCCTCGAGCCGCATCCGCTCCAGCCTCAGCTCCGCCAGCAACCCGTCGCGCTCCTTCGCCGCGGCATCGGCCCGGGACTTCTCCCGGGAGGCCAGCTTCCGCTCTCGGGTCAGCGACGCGGAAGCCTCCGCCACCTTCCCCTCCAGCCGCTCCACCTCGGCCGCCGCCTGCGAGGCGTCCTTGAGCGCCCCCGCCCGGTCCCGCTCGGCCTCTTTGAGTGCCAAGGCCCGATCGCGTTCGGCTTCCTTAAGTGTCATGGCCCGGTCCCGTTCGGCTTCCTTGAGTGCCACGGCCCGATCCCGCTCGGCCTCCGCCGCCGCCCGTTCGGCCGTGACGGCCCGCTCCACCGTCCGGTCCCGCTCCTGTGCCGCCGCCTCCGCGCGGGTCTGCGCCTCGATCAGCTTCCGTTCGGCCTGTTCACGCTCCCGCACCGCCGCCGCCGTCTCGTCTCGGGCCCGGTCGCGTTCCTCCCGTGCCCGCTTGGCCTCCTCTTGAGCCTGTACGACCTGCGCCCGCGCCTCGGCGGTGCGCTGCTCAGCCTGCTCCATGACTTCAGCCGTACGCCGCTCGGCCAGCTCCGCCCGCTCGGCCAGCTCATGAACGACCTGGTCCCTGGCCTGCTCCGTCAACTCGCCCCGATGCAGCGCCTCCTCGGCCCGCCGCTCGGCCGTCTTCGCGCGCTGCTTCGCCTCCTCGGCCGTCTGCAGCGCCTGTCGTTCGGTGCTCGCAGCCTCCCGCAACGCGGCCAGCGCCTGCTCCCGCGCCCGTTCGGCATCCCCCAGTGCCGTCTCGCGCTCGGCCTGCGCCTCTTCGAGTCGTACCCGCATCTCGGCCGTCTGCCTGCGGGCGTGTTCGGCGGCCTCGCGCGCCAGCCGTACCTGCTCGAACGCCTGCTCCCGCTCCGTACGGGCGATCGCCACGCGCGTGTGCGCCTCGGCCTGCATCGCGCTCAGCTTCGCCTCGACCCCCGCCGGACTCAGCTCCGCAGCCAGTGCCCGCGCCAGCGGCTCGATGGCGGCGGTCAGCCCGCTCTCCATCCGGTCGTACAACTGCTCGGCCCTGGCCAGCGCCCCCTCCAGCCCCGGCGTGGCCCGCCGCAACTCCCGCTCCCGCTTGGCCGCCGCCTGGCAGTCCTTCTCAGGGCAGTACGCCTTGGGCCGCCCCCTCCCCCGCCGCTGCTCAATCGGCGACCCACAGTGCTTACAAGGCGTTACCACACTGGCATCCGGAGTCACGGCGGCAGCCTACCATTTTTGATTTTCCAGAAAATAAAATCCAGAAAACATGACCTGTTGTGCCGCGCCCGCGCCCACACGACTTTCGACGGGAGCGTGCCGACTCGAAGTGATACGCAGGACCTGCAGTTCCGGGGGTTGAGGAACTGCCGGACAGCCGTCGTCGATGAGAGCGATCTTGCTGGGGCGCCAACGAGCAGAAGCGGGGTGTGGGTGGCAAAGCTGCTGGTCAGGGTCGCGCAAGTGCTGCATAGCCGGTGGATCGGTCGACTTTGAGGGTGCGGGCGGCTTCGGTGACCGAGATGCCGACGTCGACCAGGCGGCGCGGCGCGGCCAGTCCGGCGGGGCCGATGGCGCGTGGCCGGCCGGTCTTCTTGCCGGGCAGCGTGGCGCTGTTGGCTCGCGACGCTTGCCGGGCAGCGTGGTGCTGCTGGTTTCGCGGTGCTTGCCGGGCAGCGTGGCGCTGTTGGCTTCGCGACGCTTGGTGGGCAGTACGGCGCCAGTGGTTTCACGACGCTTGCCGGGCAGCGTGGCGCTGC
>NZ_JBEXMW010000006.1:254908-549750 GCF_040610775.1 Nonomuraea sp. NPDC003709
GGGCAGTACGGCGCCAGTGGTTTCACGACGCTTGCCGGGCAGCGTGGCGCTGCTGGCTTCGCGACGCTTGGTGGGCAGTACGGCGCCAGTGGTTTCACGACGCTTGCCGGGCAGCGTGGCGCTGCTGGCTTCGCGACGCTTGGTGGGCAGTACGGCGCCAGTGGTTTCGCGGTGGCCACGGTGATGGAGAGTTCTTCAGCTGTCTCGGTGTTGGAGATGCCGCGGACGACGCGGGTGAGGACCTCGTGTTCGCGATCGGTGACGTCGCCATCCCCTGGCCGGTAGGTAGGGGCTGATCGATGCCTGGCCGGCGCTGTGTGCACCCGCATGGTCCAGGCCGTCGGGCTCGCTGGCCAGGCATGCCCCGTGATGGGACGTTTCGACGCCGGATTCCTCGACTGGCGCATTGGCGCCTGCTCCCACTTTGCCCAGCTGTGGGTGGACCGCGTCTTCGCCCTGGGCCATACGCTCAAGTCGCTGGAGGAGATCCTCGATGGCGACCCGCGCGAGCACGTGCATGCTGCCCGCGTCGTCATCTGCGAGGCCGCGTTCAATCATCCTGGACCGCAGGTGCGGCCTCATCGCCGCCTGCCCCGAGGCGGCCGGGGCTGCCAGCCGGCGAGCGCTGGGCGCCGGGCTCGCTGCCCTGCTCGCTCAGCGACTCGCCGGGCTCGCTGCTCTGCTCTGCTTGCTCTCAGCGGCTCCCCGGGATTGCTGCCCTGCTCGCTCAGCGGCTCCCCGGGATTGCTGCCCTGCTCGCTCAGCGGCTCGGTGGGCTCCGGCCGCGCGTGGCTGCTGTGGTGTCCGGGACACCACCATGTGCGGCACCGGGCGACGGGGGAAGGGTGTCTCATTTGCCCTTGCCCCGTCGCTCGTATGAGCCGGCAGTTCCAGGTAGCTCCAATTACGCCCGTGCAGTCGCGATGATCAGGTGGCCTTGCCGCGGGCTATGTAGAGGTTCATGTCGGTGAAGTCGAGGGTGACGTTGTAGGGCTTGTAGAAGCTGTGGGAGAAGTGGGCCAGCACGTCGAACCCGTATGGGGCGAGCCGCTGGCTTGGGTTCACCATGCAGTAGACCTCCTTGGCGGAGGCGTTGCCGAGGCGGATCTCCTTCGGGTAGCAGGGGTACGCGACCACCGGGTGGCTGTGGGCGAAAGTCTCGACCGGGCGGTCATAGTCGGTGCGGATCCCCAACTGCTTGGCCGTTTCCCCGGACATGCCCGCGGCGATCTCGCCGGTTCCGCCGATGGGCGTGGCCACCACCCGTGTTCCGGAGCCGGCGATGCTGCCCCTGCTGTGCAGCATGTGCTCACGGGCCAGCCACAGCGGCAGGGGCTCTGCGCCCGCCCGTTCGGCGGCGGCGCGTGCCTTCCTGGCCGTTTCTGGGGTCCGGCGGCGCAGGATCAGCGACCGGCCCGCATAGTCGAAGGTGGTCAGCAAGTGGTAGAAGACCCACGTGCCGATGATGCCGTCGTTGGACTCCTCGGGCGTATCTGTTTCCGACCACTCCACGGGGATGTTGCGCAGTTCGATGTCGCCCAGCTTGAAGGAGTCCAGCACCCCGAAGTACTGCCATGCGGTGCCGCCCAAGTAATCGATCTTCTGGCTGGCGACGGGGCTCAGCCCGGCCTCTTCGGCTACCTTCGCGGACATGCCCAGCCACCCGGCGCCGGTGTAGGGCAGGAAGCGTTTCAGTGGTCCGCCGTTGACCGAGGCCTCTACCAGTGGAAACGGGTCCATCTGCTGGAATGGCAGCCGCGCGATGTCGCCGTGGATCTGATACGGCTCGCCGCTGACCGCCGCGAACCACTTGGCGTAGGCTTCCTCGCCGGCCGCTTGCCAGTGTGGTGCGGAGAGGGCGAGTTTGTCCTGCCGGATGTAGCAGTCACCCAGAAGCTTGTTGGTTTCCTTGTCGTCGGGCGCCAGGTCGATGGCCATCTTGAGGTATTTCTCGGCGTCGGCGAACCGGTTGGACAGCAGCCCTACATAGCCGCGCCGGCGGGCCGCGTGCACGTTCGTGGGGTCCGTCTTCAGGATCTCCTCGTACGCGCGGCCGGCCTGCTCGAACTTCCCGGCCTTGAACAGCGCGTCGGCGTCACTGCTGTCGGCTAACGCCGTGGCCGCCGCACCCAGCAGCGGCGCGGTCGCGGCGGCACCGGCCAGCACGGCGGCGCCCCGGAACAGCGAACGCCGGTCCCCTTCTCGTGATCGCCTTCGTCGTAACGTTCTGTCCCAGCGGACGGTCACAGCAGCCCCGGCCGGTTCGCCTCGCGCTGCTTGATGAGGGCGACGCCGTGGTGCCGAGGCCACCCGGGCCGTACTGCGTCGTCCCGATGTGGGCGGCCGGATCGCTCCGTAACTCGCCCGCCGGTCCGACCCGTCCACTGTCGGGCGGTCGCGTCCCCGCCTCGTTCGCGCCGTGTCATGGTTGTGTCACAGTCGTGTCGGCGGCGGCCGCCGCCGCCGAGAAACCGTGACATGCGGCGACAACGCACGCGCATTCGCCGCCAAGCGTGGTTCGTCATGAACGAGCCACGCGCCATCCCCCTCGGCCCCGAGAGCGGCTGTACGGCGGGGTCACCCAGGCGCTCGCCGTGCTCCTGTTGTTCCCGGTCGAGCGGATCACGCCGCGCCAGCCGTACCTGTCGCGCAGCCCGGCCGAGCGCGTCGGCCGGGCCATCCGCGGTGGCCAGCCGGTCGGGCACCTGCACGAGGGCGTCCGCGTCCTGGCGGTGCCGGCCACAGCGGCCCGGCTCAAGACGGCGGCAAGGACGAGGGGCCACAGGCCGACGGCCGCGTGATCGTGGCGGTGTTCCGTATGGGATCCCCACCGGAACACCGAGCGATCAGGCTGAACGCCCAGGTCAATGCCGCGGCGTTCACCAGAGCGGAGTAGTGGTCGGCGGTGGACGCCGACGTCAAGGTGTACGGACGGGCTCCGTGGCGAATCCGTGGCGGTCAGGGGGTCTGCACGGATGTCCCGGCCTGTCGCGGCACGCCAGAGTCGCAGGCAGCGACAGCGACGCAGAAGGGTCGCCTTGGCATGCCGAGCCTGCTCGCCATCGCATGTCGACAAACAGCGGTCGGCTCCGACCTACCTATGACCGCACGGACAAGAGGAGGCAACTCATGGGCAAGATCATCTACTGGGTGCACGCGTCGGTGGACGGGTTCATCGACGGACCCGACGGGGAGTTCGACTGGCCGATGATGGGGCCAGAGCTGTCGGCGTACTCCGAAGGCCTGGACAAGAGGGTCGACACGCTGCTGTTCGGACGTCCGGTGTGGGAGATGATGGTGGGGTTCTGGCCGAACGCCGAGTCGCTGTTGGACGATCCGCATGTCGCCTCTTTCGCGCCGTTCTGGCGTGCCACGCCGAAGATCGTCTTCTCGCGTACGTACCCGGGTGACGAGTGGACCAGCCGCGTCATCAGCGGCAATCTGGCCGAGGAGGTCACTGCCCTCAAGGCCAGGCCGGGCGGCGGGGACCTGCTCCTCACCGGCGGCTCCGCACTCGCGGCGGCGCTGACCGAGCTGGGGCTCATCGACGAGTACCACGTCGCCGTGCACCCGGTGGTGCTCGGCGGCGGCCGGAAGCTGTTCGCCGCGCCGGAGCAGCGCCACAAGCTGCGGCTCGTCGACTCGCGCGTCCTCGACGGCCAGGTCGTGGTGTCGCACTACCAGCTCCCCTCCAGCTGAGCGACCCATGCGGCGGTGGAACCCACCGGCACGGTGCCGATGCCAAGGTTGCGGGGCACACGCCAGGGAGTCAGTCCCGATCGGCAGGTGTGGCGTGCAGGTCAGGAGGCCGGCGATCATCGCGGCCCTGCCCGGGCCTCGAACGTGTGTCCAGCGAAAACACCTGGATGACCTGCGCTGGAGCAAGGCGTTAGGGTGAGCGCGAGGTGATCCATGGCGCGCCGCAGGACGCTCGCACCGGCCTTGGTGACGGCCTTGCTCGTGGTGCTCGGCATCCTGATCGGCCTGCCGGTCAATGTCGTCAGCGACTACCTTCCGGACGAGGTCACCGCCAACCGGCCCGCCTGGATCGCCGGTCTCGCTGGTGCCGTCGTGCTCATCGTGGCCCTCACCTTGCTGTTACCCACGTTGTCCGAGCGCCGGGCCCGGGTGCCGTCGTTCCGCGTGCCGCCGCGGGATCCGGAATGGGTCGACCGGCCGGAACTCGCCATGATCACGGCTGCGCTGCGCCGGGGATCGGCGCCGGTCGGGCTGACCGCGGGCATCGTCGGCGCGGGCGGCTTCGGCAAGACCTCGCTCGCCGCCGAGATCTGCCATCGCCGGGAGGCCCGCCGGCGGTTCAAGGGCGGCATCATCTGGGTGACGCTCGGCCGCGACCGGACCGGCGCGGAACTCGCCTCCCTCATCAACGACGTCGTGGCCCACCTCGACGGGGAGCGCCCCGAGTTCGGCGATCCCGAGCAGGCCGGCCATCGGCTGGCCGAGGCCCTCGACGGTCGCAAGCCCGTGCTGCTGGTGATCGACGACGTGTGGAACGCCGCCCAGCTCGGTCCGTTCCTGCCGGCGGCCGCCCATGCTCAGCTCCTGGTCACCACCCGGCGTCCGTCCATCGTGCGGGGCACCACGATCGAGGTCGACGAGATGTCCCCGCAGGCGGCCACCCACCTGCTCACCCGTGACCTGCCGGACATGCGGGCCGATCTCGTACGGGATCTGCTGCGCGCCACCGGCCGCTGGCCGCTGCTGCTGGCGATCGTCAACGCCCGTCTGCGCAAGCAGCGAGCCGGCGGCGCCGTCGTGGACACGGCCGCCGAGGAGGCGCTACGGCGGCTGCGGGCGAACGGACCGGCGACCTTCGACCTCACCGTGACCGACGAGCGCGCGCAGGTGGTGAGCGCGACCGTCGGCTACAGCCTGGACCTGCTCACAGGCGAGGAGCAGGCCCGGTTCGCCGACCTCGGCGTCCTGCCCGAGGACACCGACGTGCCGGTCGACGCTGTCGCCTTGCTGTGGGGATGCCCCAAGGCCGAAGCGGAGCGCCTGTGCGAGAAGCTGTACGAGCTCGGCCTGCTCACCCTGCACTGGGCCGCCGGCTCGATGGCCGTGGTCACCCTGCACGACGTCATCCGCGGCTATCTGCGCTCGGCGGCCGGATCGACGGCCCTCGTCATGGCCGGCCGCCGGCTGATCACCCGGGCCAGAGCGCTCGCTCCCGGCGGCTGGTGGAACCTGCCGCCGGACGAGCCGTACCTATGGGACAACCTGGCCTTCCACTTCGAAGAGGCCGGCTTGCACGACGAAGTGAACGACCTCGTCTCCGACGTCCGCTGGCTGGTGCCGCGCACCGCCCGATCCGGGACGGCCGCCGCGGCGGCCGACCTTGCTCACGCGTCCTCGCCGACGGCCCGGCGGATCGCCGGCATGCTCTCCGCGTTCGGACACCTCCTGACCTCATCCGCCGACCTGCTGACCCGGCTCAGCGCCATCCCCGGGCGGCAATCGCCGGTCGCCTCGTACGCAGAACAGGCCGAGGTCCCCTTTCTGCCCGCCCGCTGGCCGCTCCCCGAGGGCGACTCGGCGAACCTGCGCCGCCTGCTGCCCGGTCACCCCAAGGGCGTGGCCGCACTGGCGATCGCTCCCGACGGCAGTTGGCTGGCCACCGGCGAGAGCAGCGGCCCGAAATCCAACGCCAACTACAGCGACGCCGTCGGCATCGTGCGCCTGTGGAACAGCGACGGCGACCTCCAGGCCACTCTCGACGGACATCCGGGTGGGGTCAGCGCGCTGGCCATCGCCCCCGACAGCACCTTCCTGGTCACCGGCGACGGCAACGGCTTCGACGCGATCAGCATGGAGCACACCGTCGGCACCGCCCGCCTGTGGACGCCCGAAGGAGACCGCATCGCCTTCCTCGACGGCCACCACGACATGGTGACGGCGATCGCCATCGCCCCCGACAGCAGCTGGCTGGCCACCGGCGACCACAGTGCCACCGTCCGCATCTGGAACAGGCGAGGCCGCCTGCTGGCCACGTACCACAGCGACATCCGCGTCAGCTGGATCTCGGCGCTGGCCATCGCACCGGACGGCACCTGGCTGGCCGCCGGATACGGATCCCGCGTGACGATCCTGCATCCCGGCGGCATCCCGATCGCCCTCCTCCATCCCGGCGACGGCCAGGTGACGACGTTGGTGATCTCACCGGACGGTTCCTGGCTCGCCGTGGGTGACGACCGCGGCGCCGTGCACGTCCTGGACTCGCACTTCACCGCCTTGCCCAGCGCTTTCACCCTCCCCTCGGGATGCCGCTGTCTGGCGATCTCCCCGGACAGCTCCTGGCTCGCGGCCGGCAGCGACGCTGGCGAGATCCACATCCAGGACCGCGACGGGCACGTGCGCGGCGTCATCGATGGCCATGACGCCGCGGTGACCACCCTGGCCATCGCCCCGGACGGCACATGGCTGGCCGGCGGCGACGCGGCCGGCAAGGTGCGCCTGTGGCAGAGCGACGGCAGTCCACGGGCGACGCTGAGCGGTCACACCGGCTGGATGAGCGGGCTCGCGATCGCTTCCGACGGCACCTGGCTCGCCAGTGCGAGCAGCGGCAACAACGCTGCCAGGCTCTGGGACTCCGCCCCTGACGTGCTCGTCGAGACTCCGCGCGAGACCGGGCCGGTCACCGCCCTGGCCGCCGCGGCGAACGGGCCGTGGTTCGTCGTCGGCGACGACCGGGGCCGGGCGCGGGTCTGGGACGCCGACGGGAACCGGCGTGCCGAGGTGAGCGCCCTGCCCACGCAGGTATCCGCGCTCGCCGTCGCGCCGGACGGTGCCTGGTTCGCCACAGCGGCCATCTACGAGGACGTCCGGCTGTGGAACGCTCACGGCGAGCCGCGCGCCCGGCTGAGCGGGTCGGACGGTTCGTCGGCCCTGGCCATCGCTCCGGACGGGTCGTGGCTTGCCACCGGCGGTGGCCGCGGCGAGGTCCGGCTCTGGAGTCGCGGGGGCGATCTGCGCCGCACATTGACGATCCGCCATGCGGAACAGCGGATTCGCGCCCTGGCCATCGCCCCGGACGGAACCTGGTTCGCCACAGCGGACGGCCACTCGATCCAGACGTGGGACGCCGACGGCACGTTCCGCTTCGACCTCCGCTACTCCCCTATCCTGCGAGTCAACGCGCTGATCATCTCGCCGGACGGAACCTGGCTGGCCGCCGGGGGCGGCCGCCAGGTTTCCGTGTGGGACTGCGCGGGCGAGCAGCGCAGCAGCTTCGGCGGCGGTCCTCATGGGGAGCCGATCAAGCTCGCGGTCTCACCGGACGGCGCCCGGCTCGCCACCGGAGACTCGTACGGCGTCGTGCGCATCTGGGATCCGGACGGTCACGAGCACTCCTGCCCGACTGCGCACCGGGGCCGGGTAGGCGCAGTGGCGTTCTCTCCCGACAGCGCTTGGCTGGCGACCGGTGGGCAGGACGGCATCATCAAGCTGTGGAACGGATCCGACGAGGTCACCTTCCAGACCGCCGAACGGATCACCAGCCTCGCCTGGCTCGCGGACGCGAGCACGCTGTGCGCTGCCGGCCCGCAGGGCCTGTACGTTCTGGGCCGCCCGCAGCCGACAGCGGCCGGCGCAACACCTCCCGTGATCGGTTAAGGGCAGGTCCTCAGTCGGCATTCAGGACGAAGAGCAGGAAGCTCGGGGTACGGGCGAGGATGCGGTAGTCGTTGGGGAACGGCAGCGGGTCACGCAGGTCGGCCACCCGCAAGCGGGCGCGGGTCAGCTCACCCCGCCCACGACCGCCTTCCCCTCGCGCGCCGCCGCCGCGTAGAACGGCACGAGGGTCTCAAATCCCTCTCACCGGTCGCCGTGACCAGCCACCGATAGCACCGCCACCACTGACTGGTGCCATGCTCGGCCTCGGCCCTGCCCTCCGCGAGCAAAGGCGAGCTCCAACGTGATGGCGTACTCACGGACGCAGCAGGTGCCGCACCCGAACGGCCTCGCGCGTGAGGTGGTCGCGCTCCGGCACGCTGGTGGCGGCGCGGGAGGCCTCCGCATACAGGTCGGCGGCGTGCTCGAGGTCGCCGGCGCGTTCGTGCAGGTATGCCGTCACCGCGGCGTAACGGGGCAGGTCGGGCTGCACGTCAGCCAGCGCCGCCAGGCCGGCCTGCGGCCCGTCGGCCTCCCCGACCGCCACTGCGCGGTTGAGCCGCACCACCGGGCTGCCGGTGAGGAGCAGCAGTTCGTCGTACCACTCCACGATCTGCACCCAGTCCGTCTCGGCGGCGCTCCGAGCGTCCGCGTGCAGGGCGGCGATCGCGGCCTGTGCCTGGTATTCGCCCAGCCGGTCGCGGGCCAGCGCGGTCTGCAGGATCGTCACCCCCTCGGCGATCAGGCCGGTGTCCCAGCGCGAGCGGTCCTGCTCGCCGAGCGGCACCAGGCGGCCTCCCGGTCCGGTACGGGACGCGCGGCGCGCATGGTGCAGCAGCATGAGCGCGAGCAGCCCCGCGACCTCGGGCTCGTCGGTCAGGGCGACGAGCTGGCGGGTGAGGCGGATCGCCTCGGCCGCCAGGTCGACGTCTCCCCCGTAGCCCTCGTTGAAGACGAGGTAGAGCACGCGCAGCAGCGTCCCGAGATCGCCGGGCTGGTCGAGCGGCAGCCCCGCGATCCGCCGCTTGGCCCGGCTGATCCGCTGCGCCATGGTCGCCTCGGGGACGAGGTACGCCGTCGCGATCTGCCGCGTGGTCAGGCCACCTACCGCGCGCAGCGTCAAGGCGACGGCCGAGCTCGGCGGCAGGGTGGGGTGCGCGCACAGGAAGTAGAGCCGCAGCGTGTCGTCCGTGGCGGGCGCCGGACCGGCGGGCGGCTCGACCTCCACGGTGAGCTCCCGTCCCCGCCGCGACGCCTCGGCCCGGGCGGCGTCGAGGAACTTGCGCCACGCGACCGCGACGAGCCATGCCTTGGGCTCGCGGGGCGGATCGTCGGGCCAGGTTTCCAGCGCCCGGATCAGGGCCTCCTGCACGGCATCCTCGGCCGAGGCGAAGTCGGCTCCGCGCCGGACGAGGACACCGATCACCGCGGGCACGAGCTCCCGCAGCAGCGACTCGTTCACTCGGCCACCGCTGGCGACTCGGTGAGGAACGGTCGAACCTCGAGCCACTCGTGGATCGGCTCGCCGCCGGCTCCGGGAGCGGCGGACAGCTCCCCGGCCAGCTGGACCGCGCGGTCCCAAGACTCCACGTCTATGATCATCCAGCCGGCGATGAGGTCCTTGGTCTCGGCGAACGGCCCATCGGTCACCGGCGGGCGCCCCTCGCCGTCGTACCGCACGAACGCGCCCCCGGGCGCCAGTGCCTGGCTGGAGACGTACTCCCCCGTCTCCTCCAAGCGGGCGGCGAAGTCGCGCATGTACTGCACGTGCGCGTCGACCTCCTCCGGCGTCCACTGGTCCATCGGCGCCCGGTCGACCGCGGGGGCCGGGCCGCCTCGGTAGTGCTTCAGCAGCAGGTACTTCATGGTAGATCTCGCTCTCCGGCACACGGCCCGTCGCCCTGGGACACGACAATTTTCCCAGCAGTTTCCACCGCCATCTGACCCGCGACCACGAAGCTGAAGCCTCACGCCAGTCGGCCGAAAACCGGGTGCGGAGTGCCGGTGCGATGGAGTGTGATCGGGGTCATGGCGATGGTGTTGGGTGAGCCGGGAGTCGGCGGGCTGGACGAGGTTGTGGGCGTGCTGCGGGAGTGGCAACACGAAGGGGCGCCGATGCAACTGCATCCGGGGGACCTGGGCTGGTTCTGGCGGTTCGGCGCGGAGGCGACGGCCGCGGCGGTCCGTACGTGGAGCCGGGACGGCCGGATTCTCGCCATCGGGCTGCTGGACCAGCCCGACCTGTTGCGGCTGACGATCGCGCCGGACGCCCAGCGGGACGAGGAACTGGCGCAGCGGCTGGTCGAGGACGTGACCGAGCCGGAGCGCGGCGTGCTGATCGAGGGGAAGGTGAACGTCGAAGCGCCCATGTCCGCGCTGGTCCAGGATCTGCTGTCCGAGAACGGCTGGAACGTCGACGAGCCGTGGACACCGCTGCGCCGCGACCTCACGGAGCCGGTGAAGGATCCAGGGGTCCGGATCGAGGTGATCGGGCCGGAGCAGGCGCACGTGCGGTCCGCCGTGCAGCGGGCATCGTTCGGCGGGTCGACGTTCACGAACGAGCGCTGGCACGCGATGGCGGCCGGATCGCCGTACGCCGACGCCCGGTGCCTGGTCGCGTACGACGGCCAGGGCGACGCGGTGGCGGCGGTGACGGTGTGGTCGGCCGGTCCGGGCAAGCCCGGATTACTCGAGCCGATGGGTGTACACCAGGAGCATCGCGGTCACGGCTACGGCAAGGCGGTCACCGTCGCCGCGGCGGCCGCGCTCCAGGAGCTGGGCTCGTCGAGCGCGATCGTCTGCACCCCGAGCTCCAATGCCGGCGCCGTCGCCACCTATCGGTCAGCCGGATTCCGGCAACTCCCCGAGATCCGGGACAAATACCGGGACGCCTAGCCACATGATCGGCCAGGAAGCCTACCTGGCTAGAACGCGGGTAGCCACAAAAGCTTATGAGCGACGTGGAGACCGGCACCATAACCACCAAAGTGCCCGCGCGCCTTGATCGGCTCCCCTGGTCCCGCTGGCACTGGATGATCGTCATAGGGCTCGGCACCGTCTGGATACTCGACGGGCTCGAGGTCACCATCGTGGGCAACCTCTCAGGGCAGCTCGCCAAGCCGGGCAGCGGCCTGGAGATCACTCAGGCGCAGGTCGCGGGCCTGGCCGCGGCGCTTTACGTCGCGGGCGCCTGCTCGGGTGCGCTGTTCTTCGGCTGGCTGACCGACAGGTTCGGCAGGAAGAAGCTCTTCCTCATCACGCTGGTCGTCTATCTGGCGGCGACCCTGCTGACCGCGTTCTCCTTCCACGCGTGGTGGTTCTTCCTGTTCAGGTTCATGACGGGGTTCGGGATCGGCGGCGAGTACGCGGCCATCAACTCCGCCATCGACGAGCTCATCCCGAGCCACCACCGGGGGCGCATCGACATCATCATCAACGGCAGCTACTGGCTCGGCGCCGCCGGTGGCGCGTTGCTGACCGTGCCGCTGCTGAGCGGCCTGCCGGTGAACATCGGCTGGCGCGTCGCGTTCGGCCTGGGCGTGGTGCTGGGCCTGGCGATCCTGCTGGTACGGCGGCACGTACCGGAGAGCCCGCGCTGGCTGTTCATCCACGGCAAGGAGAAGGAGGCCGAGGAGATCGTCGGCGGCATCGAGCGGCAGATCGGCGCCGACCTACCGGAGCCGAAGGAGTCGGTGACCGTGCACCAGCGCAAGTCCATCGGTTTCGTCCGGATCGCCCACACGATGGTGGCGCTCTATCCCCAACGTACGATCCTCGGCCTGGCGCTCTTCATCGGCCAGGCGTTCCTCTACAACGCGATCACCTTCGGGTACGCGCAGATCCTGGCCACCTTCTTCAAGATCGACACGAATGCCGGCTACTACTTCGCCGTCATCGCGGTCGGGAACTTCCTCGGCCCGCTCCTGCTCGGCCGCCTCTTCGACACCGTGGGCCGGATCCCGATGATCTCGGCCACGTACATTGGGTCCGGGCTGCTCCTGCTGGGCACGGCCTGGCTGTTCAACCAGGGCCTGCTGAACGCCGTGACGCTGACCGCGTGCTGGTCCGTGGTGCTCTTCGTGGCCTCGGCCGGGGCCAGTTCGGCGTACCTGACGGTCAGCGAGATCTTCCCCATGGAGACCAGGGCCCTGGCCATCGCGTTCTTCTTCGCGATCGGCACCGCCGCCGGTGGCATCGCCGGCCCGCTGGTCTTCGCCTCCCTTGTCGAGACCGGGGTGCCCGGGGACACGGCGCTCGCGTTCTCCATCGGCGGCATCGTGATGATCGTGGCGGGGCTGGTCGAGCTGCTGTTCGGGGTCAAGGCCGAGCGTAAGGGCCTGGAGGCCATCGCGACGCCGCTCACCGCGGCGCCGACCCCGTGATCGATGTACGGCCGATCAGTCCGTCGAGGCGCTCGACGGCGGGATGTTGTGGTTGATCCGGAAAAGCTGGTCCGGGTCGTACGTCGCCTTCAGCGCGGCCAGCCGCCGGTAGTCCGCCTCGGTGTAGGCCCGCCTGACCCGCTCGGGAGCCGAGTCGTGGTCGAACAGGAATCCCGGAAGCGCGGCGCCGGTGTCCCACCGCCGCAGCCGCTCCAGCGCCTCGTCGGCGGCCTTGCGCACCGCGTCGGCCTGCTCGGCCGGAGCCGGCATCCGCATCCACAGGTGGAAGGCCGCGCCCTGGGTGCTGACCGCGTGCGGGCGGCCGGGCAGCCGGTTCAGCGCCCCGCCCAGGTGACGTAGCTCGATGCCGGGGAACGGGCCCCCGGGCTTCGACGGATCGATGAACGAGACCAGCTCTTCCACGGCCTCGTCGTCCAGTTCGTGCAACAACGCGCTGCGCAGGTGCGCCATGACCGGGTTCTTGGGGTCCTGGTAGATCTCGGTGATCTGCGTGTACGGCCTGGCGTCGCAGGTGTCCTTCTCCGGGCCGAGCGCGCGCAACGGTTCCACCAGCCGCGCACCCTGCTCCTCCTCCCCCATGTGGACCACCCGGACCTGCACGAACGAACGGCCACGGAACTCCTCGGGCAACTGCGGCACGTCAGGGAAGCGCAGCAACGTCACAGAGGACGACATCTCCTCCGGCTGCTCCTTGGCCCAGGCCAGGTAGGAGCCGAGCACGTGGGCGGCGTGCCCGCGATCCTCGACCGGGTAGTAGAGCTCACCACCGTAGACGGTACGCAGCGGCAGCAGTTCGATCTCGGCCGCGACCACGACGCCGAAGTTGCTCTTGCCACCCCGTACCGCCCAGAACAGGTCGGGCTCCTGGGTCGGCGAGACGGTGCGGAGCAGGCCGTCGGCGGTGACGATGTCGAGCGAGCGGACGTAGTCGGCGGCGAAGCCGTACGTACGGCCGGCCAGCGGGAGCCCGCCGCCGGTCAGATAGCCCATCACCCCGACCTGGCCGGAGGAGCCGCACAGCGGCGCGAGGCCGTGCTCGGCCGCCGCGGTGAGCACCTCACCCCACCGCAACCCGGCTCCGATCCTCGCGGTGCCGGCACGCGGGTCCACCGACAGCTCGCGCAGCTCCCCGGTGGCGATGAACACGGCTCCATCCGCGGGCACCGACTTACCGTGCCCGGTCGACTGCACCGCGACCGGGCGTCCCGCCTCGCCCGCGAACCGGACGGCGGCGGCCACGTCATCGGCGTCAGCGGCGACCACGACCGCCGCGGGCCGGTGCTCGACCGTCAGCAACCAGCCGGAGCAGGCCTCCTCAAAGCCCTCGTCAGCGGGGTAGAGCGTGCGCCCCCGGATCGACGCGCCCAGGTTCACCACGGCGGAATTCGTCGTCATGTCAGTTATGTGCTTTCTCGAAGGCCGCTAGCGCGGCAAGAATGTTGGTTAGACCAACGTTGGCGCGGCCAACAGTACACCTAATCGTGGGTGCGGCCAACAATTTGCTAGATTGTCCCCGTGGACACGCCAGAGGGGCCGCCGCCGCAGCGGCTGCGTACGCTGCCGAGCCGGTTGACCAACCATGCGGCGCAGATCGCCAACCGGATCGTGGACCAGGCGCTCGGCCATGCCGGCCTTCGGCGCTACCACTACGCCCTGCTCGCCGCGCTGGAGGAGTACGGCCCGGCCAGCCAGGCCGCCCTCGGCCGCCGTACCGGCATCGACCGCAGCGACATGGTGGCGACCGTCAACGACCTCGCCGAACGGCAACTCCTCGAGCGCGCACCCGACCCGGACGACCGCCGTCGCAACATCATCACCATCACCGCGGCAGGCCGGAGCCAACTCACCCACCTCGACCGGCTGCTCGCCGCCGCCCAGGACGAGTTCCTCTCCCCGCTCCCCCCGGCCGACCGGCAGAACCTGATCGACCTGCTCACCCGCCTCGTCGACCATCACGGCTGAGGCCTCTCCGGCCTCCGCGGCTCACGGCGGTTTCCCATTCCGCGCGTGCGCCGCTCCCGCACGGCAGGCAGCGGCCCTTGCGCCCCTGCCCGTGTCCCCAACCGCCTCCACCTGCGTGGCAACGGCCCGGCAACACCCCCCGGATACCAAAGAACCAGCGACGTACCGGTCGGGTCAGTGAAACGGGGACATACCAATGCTCGGCTTCCACAGTTACGCGCAGGCGGATCCTGAGTTCTACGCGCCGCTGTCCTGGCTGCCGGACCCAGGGAGGCGTTTCGCCCCCAGGTCCGTCTCGGACGGCTGGACCTCCGCCACGCATGACGTGTGGACCAGGTGGACCCATCCCGACGTGGTCACGCCGGACCAGGGGTGGAAGGTGCACGTCTCCGCCCGCCTCGAACGCGCCGACCTCGTACTGGACGCGGTCGCCCGCGCCTGCCACGCGGAGCGGGTGGCCTTCAAGCACCTGTCGGCTGAGGTGTTCTTCCTGTTCATGCACCACAAGCACGGACCGAGGCCGCAGGCCGGCAAGTTCTGCGCCCTGTACCCCGACGAGCGGAGCGCCCTGCGCCTGATGGAACGGCTGGCCGGCGAACTCGCCGGGGAGGATGGGCCCTACGTCCTGTCCGACCGCCGTTTCCGCGACTCGCGCACGGTGTACTACCGCTACGGCGCGTTCGAGGCGCGCGGCGGGCTGCGGGCGGACGGCGGCAGGGAGAGCCTGGTACGCGACGGCTACGGCCGCGACGTCACCGATTCCAGAGGCGTCTCCTTCACGCTGCCCCCAGGCATCGGCGACCCCTTCGCGAAGCCAGCCGGGCGGCCGCGCAACGGCCCGCCGATGATCCACGGCTACGAGATCGTGCAGGTCCTCCAGCCCAGCAACGCCGGTGGCGCCTACGAGGCCAAGGACATCCGGACGGGCCGGACCGTGTTCATCAAGGAGGCACGCGCGCACAACGGCCTGTACTGGGATCGCAGCACGGCCGTCGAACGGCTGCGCCGGGAGCACCGCGTGCTCACCGAGGTGCACCAGGCCGCGCCGGACGCCTGCCCGCAGCCGCTCGACTACTTCCAGGAGTGGGAGCACGAGTTCCTGGTGACGGAGTTCGTCGCCGGAACACCGCTGCACACGTGGGCGGCGCTGCACTCGCCGCTGATCCAGGCCGGCAGGACATCGGCCGACTTCGACGCCTACTACGGCGAATGCGAGAGGGTGCTCGCCGAGCTGGACCAGGCGCTCGCCCGGCTCCACGGAGCCGGGTTCCGCTTCGGCGACCTCAACCCGCGCAACGTGATGGTGACCCCCGACGGCGTCAGGCTGGTCGACTTCGAGTCGTGCACCCACCGCGACGCCCCCCTCATCCCCATGGGGGCGGACGGCTACGCGCCACCGGCCGGCTTTCCCCTGTCCGGCCCGTTCGCCTGGGACGAGTACGGGCTCTCCGCCATCGCGCTGCTGCTGGTCATGCCGATGCACGCGGTGGTCCAGCGCAGCCCCGGCAACCTGCGCTGGCTGCGCCGGGACGTCGGCAAGCACGCCCCTGTCCCCGCCGCGTTGTGGCAACGTGCGACCCGCTTCCACGACGAGCGGGACACGGCGCGGACCGGCTCGCTGCCCGCTCCCGGAGAGCTCGACGAACGGCCACGGGAGAGTCTCGCCCGGTTCGCCGACGAGGTCCGGCTGGGGCTCACGGACATGATCGACGCCGAACAGCTCGACCGGAACTTCCCCACCGTGCCACGGGGATTCGAGACGAATCTGCTCTGCGTCGCCTACGGCCTGGCCGGCATCCTGCACGCCCTGCACGTCACGGGCTCCGCGATCCCTGCCGGGCTGCCCGAGCGCCTTCGCACCCGGGCGGTGGACCACGCGGGCGACCTCCCGCCGGGCCTGCACACCGGGACGGCCGGCGTCGCCTGGGTCCTCGCCGACCTCGGCCTGCTCGACGAGGCCGGGGACGTGCTCGCGCACGCTGCCCGCCACCCGATCCTGGAGACGGCGACGACCCTCGGCGAGGGGCGGGCCGGCGTCGGCATGGCCGCCCTGCGCATGCACCGCGGCACCGATCAGGCGCGCTTCCTGGACCTGGCGGTGACGGCGGGCGAGGCCATCGTCCGCGCCGGCGACCTGCGTCCCACTCTGGGGCCGGGCAACGCTCGCGGGCTGCTGCACGGCCGCGCGGGCATCGCCCTCTTCCTGCACCGGCTGAGCGCGGCGACCGGGAACGACCGTTACGCGCACGCCGGCAGGCGCCTGCTGCACGAGGAGCTCGACCTGGCGATCGAACTCCCGGACGGCGCGCTCTCCTTCAGCGACAGCGACCAGACCCATCGCGGCCTGCCCTACCTGTTCAGCGGCTCGGCGGGGGTCGCGCTGGCGTTGAGCCGGTACGCGGCGGGCCCGGACGACTTCGGCGACGCCCGGATCACGACGGCGCTGCCACGCGTCCTCGGCGACGTCCGCAAGAACTGCTGCGCCTTTCCCGGGCTGTACTGCGGCCTGGCGGGCCTGGTGTTCGCGCTGGCGGACCACGCGGAGCTCATGGACGATCCGCGCTCGGCGGACGCCGCGCTCGATGTCGCCACCGGCCTCGTCAAGTACGCCGTCGGCGGCCGACGGGGCGTGCGTTTCCTCGGCGAGGGCTCGCTGCGGTTCAGCGGGGAGCTCTGGAGCGGCGGGGCGGGCGTCCTGCTGGCCCTGCACCGGGTGCTGAACCGTCCAGCCGGCCATTTCCTGCTGCTGGACTGACCTGCTTCACCCTGAGCTTCCGGCCGGCGACCGCCGGCCGGAGAAGGTGTCGAGAGAAGGAAGGAGGTGTGTGACCCATGTCGGAAGTTCTGGCCCTTCAGGAGCTTGACGTCGAGCTTGCGGAGGATGCTCCCTGGAGCACGCTGAGCCTGTTCAACTGCAACAACACCAACTGATGCCGCCATCGAGGCGGATGAACGCGGGGCGTCCGATCTGACGCCGCGCCGAACGCGAGCGGCCGGCACCGAGACCAGCGGATGCCGGCCGTCTTGCTTCCCGGTCCCGCGTTCCCAGCGTTCGCACCGGTCTGCCGCCCACACTCGCCGGCCGGCCTGAAACTTCGGAGAATGGCATGACACGAGATTTCCGGCTCTTCCAGGGCGGCCAGGTCGCCTCGGCTTTCGGCTCGGTGTTCACGGTGATCGCGGTCCCCCTGGTGGCGGTGCAATATCTTGGCGCCTCACCAGCGGAGACGGGTTTCCTGGTCGCGGCGGGCAGCCTTCCCCTACCGCTCCTCGGGTTGTTCATCAGCAGCCTGGTCGACCGGCTGCGCTCCCGGCGGCGGGTGCTCATCGCGTGCGACCTCACGGTCGCCGTGGCCCTCGGCCTGACCATCGTGTCGATGCTCACCGGCAGGCTCAGCATCTGGGCGCTGGGCGCGCTGGTGTTCGTGATCGGCACGGTCGGCGTGATGGTGGAGACCCTGTACCTGGTCTATCTCAAGACCATCGTGGGCACCGGCGACATCGTCAAGGCCAGGGCCCGGCTCAATCGCGGCGAGTACGTCGGCGGGACGCTCGGCAGAGCGCTGGCCGGCCCGGCGGCGGCGCTCGGCCCCGTCGTCCCCTTCCTGGTGGACACGGTCTCGCGCCTGATCAGCGCGGGCACCACCGCTCTGATCAGGACACCGGAGCGGCCGGCCCAGCAGGCGCGGCAGGAACGCTCCTTCGCCCACGAGCTCGGCGCCGGGTTCAGGTCACTGTGGGGGCAGCCCTTCCTGCGCGCGCTCGTCCCCTTCCTCGTGGGCCAGCAGCTCGTCATGGGGATGACCCTCGCGCTGGTCGCGCCGTACGTGTTGAAGGTCCTGCACGTCCCGGCGCAGTGGTACGGCCTGCTGTTCGTGCTCCTCGGCGTCGCCGGGGTGACGGGGACCTTCCTCAGCGAGCTGCTCTCGCGGCGGCTGAACACCGAACGGCTCACGATGGTGGGCCTGATCGGCGGCGCGATCGGCACCGTGGCGCTTCCGCTGGCGGGCGGGCCCGTGCTCGTGGCGGCGATCACGGCGGGCCTGGGCATCGGGCTCCCGTACCTGTTCGGCGCGATCGCGAACGTCGGGCTGCTCGGCTTCGTCACGATCCGGATTCCCGAAGAGGTCCTGGGGCGGCTGTCGGTCAGCGTGCAACTGCTCACCGCGGCCGGCGCCTTCGCGGGGGCGCTCGTCGGCGGGGCTCTGGGGCAGCAGGCGGGGATCGTCCCTACCTTATGGGTCGCCTGCGGGGTGTCGGCCGTCAGCATGCTGCTCCTGCTTCCGGTGTTGCGGGTCATGCGGGCGGGCGACGAGCGCACGCCGGACCACGCTCCCGCGGCGGCGCCGGCCGGCGTGCCGGTCGCCGAGGGCGGCGACGCCGAAAGGCCCGCATGAGCGCGCGGGCCTACCCGCCGGCCCGCCGGGGCGAGGACTCCGACGTCGTGCACGGACGGGTGATCCCGGACCCGTACCGCTGGCTGGAGGGTGACGGCGCGGAGAGCCGGCGCTGGCTGCGGGCGCAGCACGAGCTGACGGAGGAGTATCTCAGGTCGTCCAGGCCCCGTCCGTTCTTCGCCGACCTGCTCGACCGGCTGATGACACCGGGGACGGACTCCGCACCGGTCTGGCGCGAGACTCGGGCGTACTTCCTCAGCCGCCGCCCCGGACAGGAACACGCCGCGCTGTACTGCAGGGACGCCGGCGGCGAGCGCGTCGTGTTCGATCCGGCACGCCTCGGCGAGCCGGGGAGCGCCGGCGCCACGCTCGACTCCTGGTCTCTCTCTTCGACCGGCCGCCTGCTGGCCTGCCAGGTGTCGCGGGACAGCACCGAGCAGGGCGTGCTGCTCGTCGCCGACCTCGTCTCGGGCGAGATCGTCGACGGGCCGATCGGCGGCGTCCGGTACCCGACCGTCGCGTGGCTGCCCGACGAGTCCGCGTTCTTCTACGTCAGGCGCGGTCTCGACGAGTCTCCGGAGGCCGTACGGAGCGTGTGGCTGCATCGGGTGGGCCGCGACGCCCGGAAGGACACGCCGGTCTTCGGCCTGGGCGGCGACGCCAGGACGAGCCATCGGGTGGCGCTGTACCACGGTCGCTGGCTCGTGGTGTCCGCCAGGGTCGGCACGGCCCCGTGGAACACGCTGCACCTCGCGGACCTGACCGTCTCGCCGCCGGACGAACCGCGGTTCCTGCCGATCCCGCTCGCCCCGGGGGCGCTCGGCTTCGCCCGGGTGAGCCGATCCGGCGAGATCTACCTGCACACCACCGGCGCGGCACCGCGGGGCCGCATCCGCGCCATGGCCGCCCGCAACCTGGGAACGACGGCCGCGAAGTGGGACGGCCGGTCCTGGAGGGACGTGGTGCCGGAGGATCCTGCCGCGGCGATCTCCGGATTCTCCCTGCTGGAGGACGACGGGACGGACGCGCCCCGGCTGTTCGTGGTGCGCACGCGCGACGCGGCGTCGGAGGTCACGGTCTGGGACGGCCGGTCCGGCCGGTGGCTGGACCGCGTCGCGCTGCCGGGCGCCGGGACGGTGCGCGAGGTCTCCGTACGGCCCGGCGCACCCGCCACCGCCTGGTTCACCTACACCGACTACACGACGGCGCCCACGGTCCTGCGGTACGCCGGACCTGTGGCGCGAACCGGCGCCGACCGGCGTACGACGTCCCGGGCGACGATCACCACGCGGCGGGAAAGCTATGTCTCGGCGGACGGCACCGAGGTCCGGATCTTCGTGATGGCGCCGGCGAGCTGCGCATCCGGGCCGGATCGTGTCCGGCCGGCGCTGCTCACCGCCTACGGCGGCTTCGGCGCGGCCGTGACGCCGTCCTTCGAGCCGAGCGCCCTGGCCTGGGTGGAGGCAGGCGGTGTGTTCGCCGTCGCGTGCGTGCGGGGCGGGGGCGAGCAGGGAGCGGCCTGGCACCGTGCCGGCATGCGGGGGCACAGGCAGAACGCCTTCGACGACTTCCACGCGGCAGCCGAGTGGCTGATCGGCGAGGGCTGGACGAGCGGTGACCGGCTCGGCGTGATCGGGGCCAGCAACGCCGGCCTGCTGGCGGCGGTCGCCGTGACCCAGCGCCGTGAGCTGTACCGCGCCGCCGTCTGCATCGCGCCGCTGGCCGACATGGCGCGTTACGAGCGCTTCGGGATGGGACCGGCCTGGCGCTTCGAGTACGGCAGCGTGGACGTGCCCGCCGAGCTCGACTGGCTGATGGCGTACTCGCCCTACCATCACGTCGTCCCGGGCGAGACGTACCCGTCGTGCATGTTCGTGGTGTTCGAGCACGACACGCGGGTCGATCACATGCACGCGCGCAAGATGGCCGCCGCCCTGCAGCACGCCGCCACCGGACCGGGCACGGTCCTCTTCCACGTCGCCGGCGGCCTCGGCCACCAACCCCGGTCCCGCGGCAAGGGGGTGGCCGTGGGCGCCGACGCGCTCGCCTTCCTCGCCGTGGAGACCGGCCTCATGCGCAGTCGGTGATCGCCACCGGCGGGCCTGACGACAGGCGGAGCAGCATCCGGGGGTCGGTGACGCCTCGCAGCACGCCCGCCTCGACGTGTCGCAGCCCTTCCCCTGGCTCGATGCCGAGCTCGTCGATCAAGGTGCGGCGAGCCCGGTGATAGGCGCCGAGCGCGTCCCCGGGGCGGCCGGCCGTGCGCAACGCCACGATGAGCAGCTCCCACAGCCGCTCACGCAGCGGATGCTCGCCCACCAGACGCTCCAGACGGCCGACCGCCGTGTCCGTGACGCCCGCCGCCAGGCTCGCGGCGAACTCCCCCTCGTACGCCTGGAGACGAAGCCCCTCCAGATAGCCGATCTCGGCCAGGGCCCAACCGTGCACCTGGCAGTCCGACACGACGTTCCCGCGCCACAGCGCCAGCCCCGCGCGCAGACTCCGCGACGCTTCGGCGAACCGCCCCTGCGCCGAGAACCGCAACCCCGTCGTCACCGACTCCTCGAACCGTTCCCCATCGACGTCCACCGCGTCCGCGCGCAGCAGGTATCCGGGGGCCTGCCGCCGGATGGGCCGCTCGCCGCGATGCCGGGACAGGTCCGCGCCCAGCTTGGCGATGTGAGCGTGCAGCGTGCGTAAGGCCGTGGGCGGAGCATCCTCGCCCCATAAACCGTCCACCAGCTGTTCGGCGGTCACGACCCTGCCCGGGCTGAACGCCAGCAGCGCCAGCAGGCTCCGGCGCCGCGGGGGCAGCAAGAGGGGGCGACCCCCACGCCGGACGTCGAGCGGGCCGAGCATCTTGATCGTCGAAGGACCGGCCTGGTGACCGCCAGGCTGGTCGAACGGACGGTACAACACCATGGACACCCTCCGATGACTGGTTCCGATGAGCGCGTCAGGCGGCGGCGAACACCGCGGACAGCGGTCACACCGGGGATCGCCGGGAGCCACCCCCGGTCCACCGACCTGACTCCCTACAGGTCCGGCGTTCCATCGTGTTCCTCCGCGTTCCTCGGCGTTCCTCCGCGTCACACCCGGACACTGCATCCGGCCTTGATCGGTACCGCCAGGACGGCTAACCTGATCGCCGTTCTGCCGGAAGGCGGGGCCGCGCTGCTCGGCCACACCGCCATGGAGTTTGGGACTGACTGACTGACGATGAGCGCGGAAGAGGATTTCAAGCAGGTCGGCGCCGAGCTGGCCGACCTGGGTGTACGGATCTCCAGGATGATGGGGAGTCCGGCGCTCAAAGATCAGGCGGGGAAGGTGTTCGCGAGCCTGCAGCGCGACGGCGCGATGGTGTTCCGGCTGGTCAGGGACACTGCCGAACACGCCGCCGCGCTCCAGCTGGCCGGCGCGTCCCTGTTCGACCCCTCGGGGCAGGGCAGGGCGATGAAGGACTGGGTGGTCGTGCCCCACTCCTCGGCCGAGACGTGGACGGATCTGGCCGAGGCCGCCCTCAGCCGCCCACGCTGATCAATGTGCGTCCATATCCGCGTCTGCCAACATTGCGACGTTCTTCGGCGGCAACCTCATCAACGAGCTCGGCTTCGCGCAGGACAGGACCGTCTGCTACCCGCGGCTGGTCTCGGACGGCACGCTCTTCGACGCGATGCGGGTCGCCACCGCGCTCGGCACGGGCCCCGAAAGCATCCTTCCCTTGAGGCGGAGGCGGCCGAGGAGCGGCAGGAGGCGCTGGCCGACCTCACGCCGTCCGACCTGTTCGCCCACCTGAGCTTTCTCCGCACCGGAGGCGAGGAGGGGCTGATGTACCTGCGATCCGAGCGATCGGGCGGCGACCTGCTCGCCGACAAGGGCTGCACGCTGATCGCCAACTGGGAGGAGGGCCTGGTCGAGTTCGCGGTCGTCCAGGTCGGCGAGCTCGTGGCGGGGCCGCGCCCGTCCTGAAGAACTTATGGCGGGCTGGGAACGGCAGACCCGCCGCGGTGCCGGACGGCAGAAGGCGCAAGGCCACCTGCCGTCGACGCCGCGGCGGATGTGACCGAGCCTGGCCGCCCTGTCGGTCGGTCGGCAGGGCGATCGGTTGGCCCAAGACCCGAGAGCATCGACTCAGCCAGGTCGGCCTCCGGCGGCCCGTTTCCGCCGTATCCCGGTAGCACCCCCGTACTCCACCCCGTACTCCACTCCCGTAGCGGATCACCCGTTCGTCGCGCTCGGCCGGCTCCGTCCGGCCGGGACGGCTGAAAGTGTCGTACCCACTGCCTACGATGCCCTGGTGATCGACTTCGACGGGCTGCGTACCGACCGCTCCTGGCACCTCACCTGGTCCGGCGGCCGGCTCGACGAGGCCGTGTTCCGGCTGGCGCCGCACACGGCCTCCGGCCGCCGCGCGCTGGTGGAGCGGCTCGGCGCGGATGCGACCGACCCGGAGCAGTGGGAGGCCGCGCTGATCGAGGCGCTGCTCACCGACCCGGCCGCGGCCGACCTGCGCCGGTTGGAGTTACATCTCACCGACTTCCACCACTCCGCGTGCCGCGCCACACAGCGGCGCGAGCGGCTGACCAGCCTGTACTTCGGCCACGACTTCACCTATCTGTACGAGCACAGCACCACCTCGACCGGCGCTGCGATCGACCCGCTGAGCCGGCTGCACGAGGGCTTCACAGACGACTCGCGCAACGGCCTGTGGGACGCGCTGCCGGCGCTCCGGGAGTTGACCGCCGAGGGCGGACTGCTGTTCGACGAGATCGACGGCGACGCGCTGACCTCGCTGACCGAGCTGCGGCTGCGCGGCGCGGTGCTCGCCGACGGCGCGGTCTTCCCGCGCAAGGCGCCCAGCGTCGTCACGCTGGCCCTGGAGATCCGCTCGGACGTCTTCGGCACCGAGTGCCCGATCGAGCAGCTCGACGAGCTCGACCCGGCCGGCTACCCCGCCCTGCGGCACCTCGACCTGAGCCGCACGGAGTTCGACGCCGGCGACTTCGGCACCCTCGAAGCGCTCGCCGGGTCCCCCATCCTGCCCCAGCTGGAGAGCCTGAAGATCAAGAGCCTGCAGATCCAGGAACACGAGACGGACGGCGACCCCCTCGAAGCGCTGACCGGTCTGGCCCCCGCCTTCGCCCACCTGGCTCTCTCCGTCGCCGGCGAGATCACCGTCGGGGGCGCAGCCCGCGTCCTGTCTTTACAAACGTGCTAGCCACTGAGGTTGAACTCGTGGTGTCCCGCCACGACTGCCCCTGCTCGCCCAGGCCCGCGCCGTCCTGGCCGCGGCCGTCGCCGCCGACCGAGCGGCCGGAGCCACCTGGGAGGAGATCTCCGCCATCCTGGATGTCAGCCCTGACACCGCCGCCCGCCGCTACCGCACCTGACAGCGGGCCGACCGCGCGGCTCAGTCGAAGCTTGTCGGGAGTGGCGGCTCGCCGTAACCATAGGGGGCCAGGTCGTCACGTTGCATACTGCGGGCGTCCGGTGGGCCGGTAGACCTGGAGCGTTATGCCCTTCGGGAAAGCGCGCGAGTCGACCAGGTCGAGCGCGATGTCCGGGCCGGAGTCGGGGAACAGCCGCGTGCCCTGCCCGACGACCACCGGGACGATGAGCAGATTCATCTCATCGACAAGGTCGTTCTCCAGCAGCCAGCGGATCAGTCTGCCGCTGCCGTGCACCTGCAGCTCACCCCCCGGCTTGTCCTTCAGCTCTGCGATGGCGGCCGCGACGTCTCCGGACAGGACGGTCGTGTCCGCCCATCGCGGTTCGGTGAGCGTGGTCGATGCCACATATTTGGGCCGCGTGTTCAGGGCATCCGCGATGGGGCCGCTGCCCAGATCCATCGTCCCCCAGTAGCCGGCAAAGAACTCATACGTCCACCGGCCGAACAGGAACGCGTCGGCACGCTGGTAGATCTGGTTGACGAGCGTTCCGGCCTGGTCGTCAAAGTGCCCCAGAGCCCACCCGTCGCGCTTGAATCCGGCCATGCGCTCCTCCTTCGACGGGCCGTTTCCCTGCATCACCCCGTCGACAGAGACTTGCGTGGTGGTCGTCAGTTTCATGATCCTGGTTCTCTTTTCGCTGGTCTGGTCGACGGCCGGTTCGACCGGCCCACCGAACTGATTTCACGGCTTGTAACGCTGGTAGCGCTCTCGGCTACCGGACATCAGGCGACTTCGTGGCATGGACCGGCTGTTCGACTCACCTCGACCGCGTTGCGCTTCAGGCCCTCCCACGCGCTGCCGCCTGGCACGGCTTCAACCTCGCCGCCCCGGGGTGCGATGGGAGGTGGGGATAGTCGGCCCTGCCTCCTCCTGGTCACGGCCGCCGTCGACCGTGATCTCGACCGGACCGGGCGTCAGGACCGGTGACGAAGCCGTCCAGGAGAACCGAGTTAGCCGCGATGATTCGATGCATGACGTTCACCTTGTGCTACGAGCTCGCTGGCGAACAGATGCATATGTCACCCGGCGAACAGTGAATTCCGCCAGTGGTGTCCTGGATCGAGGGGACACCGACTGCGGATTCTTCTCCTCTGGTGAAGGGGCACCGGGATCAGCGGCGCGCTCCGCCGCGCCCGCTTGGCGCCGCAACCCGAAAAAGCAGTGGCCGCGCGGGCTCGGGGCCACATACGTTCGCCGCCATGATTGACGCAAACTTCGGGCATCCGCGCCTCGCCGCCATCTACGACCCACTCGATCCGGACCGCAGCGATCTCGACGCGTATCTCGCGATGGCGGAGGAGTTCGGCGCGCGGTCCGTGCTGGACATCGGGTGCGGTACGGGCGTGTTCGCGCTGCTGCTGGCCGAGCGCGGGATTACGGTCACCGGGATCGATCCCGCGCGGGCGTCCGTCGACGTCGCGCGTGGCAAGCCGGGCGCGGAGCGGGTGCGCTGGCTCGACGGCGACGCAGGGGACCTGCCGCCCATGCAGATCGACCTGGTGACGATGACCGGGAACGTCGCCCAGGCGATCGCCGATCCGCAGGCATGGCGTACGACGCTGCGCGGCGCGTACGAGGCGCTGCGGCCCGGCGGGCGGCTTGTCTTCGAGACGCGCGATCCGGCGCAGCGCGTGTGGGAGGAGTGGGCGGAGTGGACCCGCGAGACCACGTACCGCATGACGGACATCCCGGGCGTCGGGCACGTCGAGACCTGGGCCGAGCTGACGGACGTGAGCCTGCCGCTGGTGAGTTTCCGGGGTACGCACGTGTTCGCTGCGGACGGGGACGTACTGACCTCGGAATCGACACTTCGCTTCCGCGAACGTACGGAGATCGAGCGGGACTTGCACGAGCACGGCTTCGTCGTCGAGGACGTACGCGACGCACCCGACCGGCCGGGCAGGGAGTTCGTGTTCGTGGCGCGGCGCGATACCGCGCAGCCCGTCCCTCCCGGAATGCCCTAGGGAGCGTGCGCACCACACAGCGCCGGGCAGACGGGACTTTGACCCGGAGGGCAACGAGTTCTGCGTCCTCGCCTCATCCTGACGCGGAGCCGCAACGACACCCCGACCTGCCCTGGCCCCGGGCGGGTTGGGCTGCGGCGTCTCGGTCGATTCGGGCGGCGAGATCAACTCGCTCGCCAGCTGAAGCGCCAAGTCACAACAATGGACGCCCGCCGGGATCAGGACGTTGATCAGCCGGTCTGGTCCACACGATAGTTCGGCTTGCCTAGATCAACCTCAGATAGCCTGACCACGCTAGATCAACTTTACCCGTCCGAACGGGACAAACCCGTTGCCGTCAATGTGTGAAGGTGACACCGATGTTCAACTACGGCCTTGATCTGTCCGGCATTGAGCTCGACGTTGCTCTGCCCGACTTGGTGGCTGAAGGGGATGAGCTTGACGCCCTGGTATCAGCGCAGGCCGACTGGTCGACGCCTACTCCGGCAGCGGGGTGGACGATCGCCCACCAGATCGCTCATCTTGCTTCAGCTGATGCGAACGTTCTCATCGCTATTCGGACCCCGGAGGCGTTCGACGCTGTGCTGAAGCAGGCGGAGGCCGCGGGCAGCCAATACGCTGATCTCGACGCCGCCGCGGGAGCGGCCAAACCGCGATCGGCACTGCTGGAGCAATGGCGCGCCGGTCGAACCGAGGTGGCGGCGGCGCTACGTGACGTTCCGCTGGACCATGGGTTTCCGTGGTACGGCTCGCAGTTGACCACAGCGCTCATGGTGCCGCTTCGACTGATGGAAACGTGGGCTCACGGGCAGGACGTTTTCGATGCGCTGGGTGTCTCACGCCGTCCGACGGGTCGGCTCCGGCATGTGGCCTCGTTGGGAGTGGTGGGGCGAGAGCTGTCGTTCTATGCTGCCCAATTGCCTGTTCCGGCAGAGCCGTTCCGTGTCGAGCTGACCGGTCCCGACGGCCAAAACTGGGCATGGGGCCCAGCAGATGCCGCGCAACGGGTTCAGGGCAGCGCCCTCGACTTCTGCCTTCGAGTCACCCACCGCAGATCCCGAGCCCAGACCGACCTCACGGCGGTCGGCGATGATGCGCAGACGTGGCTTGACATCGCTCGCGTTTTCCTCTGACGGTGGGCTCGGCCCCGGCCGAGGCCGCCCCGTCGCAGACCGGGCGGCACTGCGTGGTGCGCATCTCGCACGACGCCGAGACGACCTGCCACGCCGGCTTTCGCAAGGCGATCGTGGGCGCATCACCGACGCCCCTGACGACGCCTCCAGACCGCCGCGCTCGAACAGCTCCGTGACTGCCACGAGCGCACCGGCATCGGCCTCATCCTGAATTGCCTCCGTGGCGCGAGTCGGTGTCGGCGTACGGCTCCCCATGCACAGGGACGTACCTGTGCCAGGGCGGTGCTACGTTGCGGTGGCATGGCGACATCCTCCCGGCAGAAGCCGCCGTCCCTTTATGTGATCGATGAGGACTTCGTTCCGCCCGATCGGGGTGACGAGCAGGAAGGGCCTGCGTATGCGGTTCCCGCTGGTGATCCGGACGAGGCCGTGCGGCTCTTCCACCACTACCGGCGGCTGATGGCCCAGATCCTCGGATACGAGGAGGAACTCCCCGAGCCCGCGAGCGAGGAGGGCCTCGCCGCGGTGGAGGAGAAGCTCGGCGTCGTCCTGCCTCCAGACCTCCGCGCGCTATACGGCATCGCCGACGGCGACGGTAACCTCGTCAACCCGCTGTTCGACCGGCACGAGTGGCTCCCTCTTTCCGAGATCGCCGAACAGGATGACGAGTGGCTCGACATCGCGCAGGAATGGCAGTACGAACCCTGGCGCCAGACAGTGTTCGATACCGAGCCCCCGAATACCGTCCGCAGGTCGCCACTGCGTCCGGGCTGGATCCGGTTCGCGTTCGACACCGGCGGCAACTGGCTCGCCGTGGACCTGGATCCCGGGCCGAACGGTCGTCCAGGACAGGTCATCAAGGTCGGAGTCGACTACACGAACGGGCCGACGTACGTCACCGACTCGGTGACCACGTTCCTGCGCCGTCTGGTGGAAGCGCTGGAACGCGGTGACTACCGCCATCACGACAGGAGCCTGTGGATCGACGCGGACCTGCCGGATCTGCCCGGCGAACACTCCACGTACAGCGACAGGCGGCCCTCCCTCGCGCAGGCCATGCAGGCCGGTCCACATGTGCAGGAGGTCCGGGTGGTCGACGTGGAGGATTGCGCGTTCCTCGCCGCGGTGCCCGACGTGTGTTCGCTGGCGCTGTCGAGCAAGGATTCGCCCGACCTGACCCCGCTCGGCGACCGTCCGGTGGAGTATCTGGAGCTCGATGTGGAATCGCCCGACCTGACGGCGCCGACCCGAAACCGGGAGCTGCGTTCGCTGTCGATCACCTGCCCGCGGCCCGTCGAACTGGCTCCGCTCCGTACGGTGCCGAACCTGTGGGCGCTGGACATCGCGGCGGCATCCGTCGCCGACATCGCCACGGTGACCGAGCTGAAGGGACTGCGGTACCTGGAGGTGACCCAGGACCAATGGCGGGAGCTGTCGGAACTCGACGACCTGCCGCCGCTGGCCGTCGTCGGCATCCACCCCCGCCGCCCCGAACGCGAGTGGCCGCTCTCCACAGACTGGGTCACCGTTCATGACGAGCCGCCTTCGCCAACAGCCTGACCCAGTGCCCGGATGGGCCGCTGAGCAGGAGACGCGTGATCGTCACTCCAACTCATGACGAGGGATAAGACGGCTGGTACGCGGCGCATGACGATCCGTTCTCGAGATGGGACAGGGCTTCCAGACCCGCGCCGACCAGCCCCGCGTCCGCACCGAGTGAGGCCGGGAGTATCGGTGCGGCGGACGGGCCCGGCAGGGTCTCGGCGCGGTAGGCGGCCTCCATCGGCCGGAGCAGCGCCGGGCCGAGCATCGAGACCCCGCCCGCGATGACGATCGCGTCGGGGTCGATCAGGTTGGCGGCGCCGGCCAGCACGCGGCCCATGAGCGTCGCCGCGTCGGTGATCACGTGGGAGCCGAGCCGGCCGATCTCGGCGAGCGGGAGCGCCTGACCGGTCTCCTCCCGGTAGGCGCGTTCGATCGCGGGTCCGGACGCGTGGGCCTCGATGTGGTCGAGCGCTCCGCACGAGCAGCGCACGCCCGCGGTCGTCGGTGCGGGGAGGTGGCCGATGCTGCCCGCGGTTCCCGAGACCCCCGTCCGGACCCGGCCCTCGACGCACACCGCGCCGCCGATGCCCGTTCCGATGGCGACGACCAGCGCCGTACGGGCGCCGCGGGCGGCCCCGGCCCGCGCCTCGGCGGCTCCGGCGGCATGGCAGTCGTTCAGGACGACCGTGGGGAGCGCGAACGTGCGCTCGGCGGCGCCCTTGACGTCGGTGCCCGCCCAGCCGGTGAGCAGGTCGGTCGCCGAGGCGATGCGCCCCTGCGGATCGACGGTGCCGGCGGTGCCGATCCCGCAGACCGCGGCCCGCTTCACCAGCGGCCGGGCGAGCTCGAAGACGGTCTCGAGGATCTCCGGACCGGCGGGGGTGGCCGTCCTGCGGTGCTCGACGAGTGTGCCGTCCGCCGCCACGAGCCCAGCCGCGATCTTGGTGCCGCCGATGTCGACGGCCAGCGCGAGCGGCGTCATCGCGGTGCCGCGGTGGCCAGGCGCCGGGTGATGGAGATGGGGTCGGTGATCGCGCCGCCGACCACGACGGCCCACGCGCCTGCCGCGAACGCCTGCCGTACCTGCTGCTCGGTGCGGTAGCGGCCCTCGGCGATCACCCGCACCCCGCGCGAGGCGAGCGCGCCGACCAGGTGCAGGTCGGGGTCGTGCGGCGTGGGGAGTTGGCGGGCGGTGTAGCCGGACAGCGTGGTGCCGACGACGTCCGGGCCCGCCGCCCAGGCGTCCAGGCCCTCGTCGAGGGTCGAGACGTCCCCCATGACGGGCAGGCCCAGCGCGTGGATCTCCTCGATCAGCTTCAGCCCCGGCCCGGGGGTCTCCGGCGTGAGGTCCACGGCGATCATGTCCGCGCCGGCCTCGGCGAGCCCGGCCGCCAGCTCCAGCGTCGGCGTGATCACGTCCCGGTGGCCGTGCCTGACCTTGTGCAGGCCGATGACCGGCGACGTCGTACGGCGGCGCACCGCGGCGACGTCCTCGGCCGAGTTGACCCGCAGCCCGGCCGCCCCGCCGAGCACGGCGCACTCGGCCAGCCGGGCGATCACCTCGGGATCGCGTAACGGATGCCCGGCCGGAGCCTGGCAGGAGACGACCAGCCCGCCGCGCAGCTCCTTCATTTGAGCGCCCCCGTGGAGACGCCGCCCACGAAGTAGCGCTGACCGGCGATGAAGATCAGCAGGGCGGGGATCGTGAACATGACGCAGGCGGCCATCAGCGGCCCCCAGGCGACGTCGTGCTCGGCGAAGAAGGCGTACAGACCGATGGACAAGGTGTACTTCTCGCTGTCGTTGAGGTAGATGAGCGGGTTGAGGAAGTCCGTCCACGTCCACACGAACTGGAAGACCGCGGAGGTCACCAGCGCGGGACGGGCCAGCGGCAGCACGATCGACCAGTAGATGCGCAGCTCGTTCGCGCCGTCGAGGCGGGCGGCGGCGATCAGGTCGTTCGGCACGCTCATCAGGAACTGCCGGATCATGAAGATGAGGAACGGCGTGCCGAAGAAGGCGGGGGCGATCAGCGGCCAGTACGTGTCGCCCGCGTTCAGCCCGTTCCACAGCAGGTAGACGGGGATCATGGTGACCTGCGGCGGCAGCATCATCGTGGCGAGCACCACGGCAAGCAGCGCGCTGCGCCCACGCCACGTCACCTTCGACAGCGGGCAGGCCAGCAGCGTGCCGATCACGTTGGCGGCCCGGGTGAACAGCGTGTTGCCGAGGTAACGCCAGATCGGGATCTGCTCGAAGGCGGCGGCGAAGTTGTCCCACGTCCACTCGGCCGGCAGCAGCCGGGGCGGCGCGTGGAAGATGTCGCCGGGCAGCTTGAACGCCGTGCTCAGCATCGCCAGGAACGGGAAGACGAACAGCAGCACGAGCCCGGCGACCACCAGCCGCCGGCCGTTAGCGCGAACCATAGTGCACCCACCTGCGCGAGCTCAGCAGCAGCAGGGCCGTGATGATCAGCGTGACGAGGAACAGCACCCACGCCATGGCCGAGGCGTAGCCCATCTTCAGGAACACGAACGCGTTCTGGAACAGGTACATGGAGTAGCTGAGCATGGTGTCCCCCGGGCCACCGCTGCTGGTGTTGAGGCGCTCCTGCGTGAGCAGGTACGGCTGCGCGAAGATCTGCAGGAATCCGATGAAGGTGACGATGACCTGGAAGAGCGTGATCGGCGACAACATCGGCCAGGTGACGTGCCGGAACCGGCGCCACGTCCCGGACCCGTCGATGGCCGCGGCCTCGTACAACTCGGCGGGCACGTCCTTGAGCGCCGCCAAGTAGATGACCATGGTGCCGCCGACCGTCCACAGCGACATCAGCACGATCGCGGGCCGCGACCAGTCGGGGCTCTCCAGCCACAGCGGGGCGGGCAGCCCGAGCAGGCCGAATCCCCAGTTGACGAAGCCGTACTGGGCGTTGAGCAGCCACCGCCACAGGTAGCCGCCGACCACGACCGGCACGATCGTCGGCAGGTAGACCAGCGCCCGGAACAGCGGCTGCCCGCGCACCGGCAGATTGAGCACGTGCGCCCCGGCCAGCGCGATCCCGATGGTCAGCGGGACGCCGAGCGCGGTGAGGTAGAGCGTGTTGCCCAGGCTCTGCCACAGCCGCTCGTCGCCCAGCATCCTCAACGCGGCGGCCTCCTGCCGGTGCTTGGAGTTGGCCGGGATGAACAGCGTGCTCGCGGTCAGCTGGGTGGTGCCGTCGAGGTCGGGCCGGGCGACGGGGATGGGGCTGACGCCCCATTCGAGCCCGGGCGCGTTCTTCGGGATCGACACGGCCTGCCACTCGCCGTCGATGACCATGGCGACCTTGCCGGTGTAGAAGGGGTCCTGGGCCGACATGTACTGGCCCCACCCGGCCTTGAACGCGCTGACCTTGTCGGCGCCGTACTTCTTGGTGATGTTGTCCTGCCAGAACCTCAGCGCCGCCAGGTTGCCGGGATCGCCGGGGGTCGGGGCCGGGTTGGCCGGTTCGGTGCCGTCCCAGGTGCCGCCGAAGGCGTAGCCGAGCGTGGTGATGGAGGTCGAGAGGCTGGGGTTGCCCAGGCCGAGCTGGGTGATGGCGCCCTTGCCGTCGGTCTTGGTGAGCTTGGGGATGGCCGCGGCGAGCTCGTCCATGGTCGTGGGCGGCTGGACCCCGGCCGCGGTGAGCAGTTTCTTGTTGTAGACGAGCTGGAACGAAGACGTCACGTTCCCCTGGAACCGATCCTTCGAGATCGACTTCACGCTGGTACGGCGGGGCGGCCCGCACGATCGCTGAGAGTGTGAAGCCGTGCCTCCTCAACCGGCTCATTTCAGAGATCGCCTCAGAGATCACCGACGATCAAGTAAGCTCACCCGAATTCGGGGGCTTGATCAGTCAAATTCGTCGTGCCTGTTGGAGGACGATGGTGAACGGGGAAACGAACATGAGCCCGGAGGTGCGGCGGCTCGGATCGCCTGGCCTGGTCAGACAGTCGGATCTGCGGGCCGCGCTGACCATGCTGGCCGCAGGTCCGGCCGGGCTTGTGATCAACGGGGGCGCGGGGGCGGGCAAGAGCGCCCTGGCTCGCCAGGTGCTCGGGCGGCTTCAGGCCGATGGCTGGGGGGCAGCCGCCGTGGTGGGCCGATGGGCTCCGCAAACGCTGTTCCGAGGTGTCACAGAGGCCTTCTTAGGTTGGGGCGAGGAGCTCTCCCCGGAACAAGCGCGCATCATAGGGACCCTGGGCCTGGCTCCGTCGGACGACGCCATGCTGGACACGACCTGCCAACTCCTGAAGAGCTTCCCCCTCGTCCTGCTCTTCGACGACCTGGGCCAGAACCTCGACGGCACGGGCTACCTGGATCCCGGCTTCGGCGAGGTCTTCGACCGACTGTGCCAGGCCGCCGACCGGGGCCGGGTGCTGGTGACCAGCCGGACGCCGCTACCGCCGTCGACCGCGGGCAACCGGCTCGGTGTCCTGCGGCTCGACCCTTTGGACCTCACCGCGGGAACCGAGCTGGCAGCCGGACTGCCCTTCCTGTCCACAGTGGATCCGGCCACCCGCGAGCGAGTGGTCCGCGCGACCGCGGCGCATCCACGGTCCCTGCAACTGGTCGACGCCTGGCTGTCCGCGAACCCCGATAGTGCGGGGGCGCGGCTCGCGGCCGTGACGCAGGGGGCCGCACCGCTCGACCTCATCTTGGCCGAGCTGACAGGGCAACAGCGAGAGACCCTGCTCCAGGCCGCGATCTCCACCTTCCCCGTCACCGCGTACGACCTGGCCGTCGCCTGCGACACCAGCAAGCCGGACCGGAGGGAGCGCCCGAAGCCCAAGCGGGCGGCGCTCAACAGCGTGCAGGCCACCGCGGCCCGGCTCGCCGAGCTCGGGCTGCTCAACGCGTGGGAGGGGTGGGACGGGGACACCGTCTACTTCGCCGACCGCTGGATCGCGGAGACGCTGGCGCCGCACCAGGGCCCCGCGATCGCCGACCGTCACGAACGCGCCATGAACATGCACTACAGCCGGACACACGGCGACGGCACGTTCGACGACTACGTGGGGGTCTGCCGGCACCTGGTGGCGGTCGACGGGATGGGTGACCTGACACACTTCGTCCTCGCCGTCATCGAGAGCCTGGAGCCAGACTTCGAGTACGCGGGTATGGCGCTCCTGGGAGAGATCGCGCCGTACGTGTCGGCGGCCAACGGCCATCACCGCCCCATCCGTGACAATCTGGTCGCCATGTTGATCCGGCACAACTTCCCGCGCGCCGCGCGAGAGGTGGCCGAACGGTCGCTGTCCGCCGTCAAGGAGTGGGCCGTCACCCACCCGCAGCGCGACGAGGCCAGGTTCTGCCTCGGCGCCGCGCACGACACCTGCGGCCAGGCCCGGTTCGCCGACGGCCAGTTGGTGGCAGCCGAGGCCGTGCTCACGGTCGCCGTGGACATCTACCACGAGCTCGCGGCCGAGCACCCGACCTTCATGGAAGCAGACCAGCGGCTCGCCAACTCGTTGCAGCACCTCGGCGAGGTCTACCGCGCTCTCGACCTGCCGGAGCACAAGGACAAGGAATACGAGATCTGGGCCGAGTGCTCTGCGATCCGTACCCGGCTCTTCCAGGCGAATACGAGCCCGGAAACGGCCATGGAGGCCGGTCTGGCCTTCCAGCGCCTCGCCGACCTGGCCAAGGGCAACGGCGATCGGGACAACGCGCTGAAACTGCTGAGCACTCGCCTCGCGATGACGGAGGCGATGACGGACATGTATCCGTACGATGAGGAGCTCGCCGCGGAACTCGCCAGCGCGAGGGAGGACGTCGCCGCGCTCGACCCCTACACCACCGACGGTCCTGAGCGGGTGGGGCATCTCGACGGGGAGGCCGGCGTGGCGACGGTTGTCGGGATCCTGAGGCAGGGGCCGTTCGCCTTCAATCAGTGGCGCGCCGACAACCCGGAGGAAGAACTCGATCTTGCCGGCGCCGATCTGCGCGGATTGGACCTCGACAAGATGGTCTTCGCCGGCGCCAACCTCGCCGGCGCGGATCTGTCGCGAGCCTCCGCACGCGGCGCCATCTTCTCCGGTGCCGACCTGACCGGTGCCAATCTGGCCGGCGCCGACCTCACCAAGGCGGGGTTCGGCTTCAGCGAGATGGTCAACGCGACCATCGCCTTCACTCGGTTGGGCAGTGCGATGATCCAGCCGGCGACCTTGACCGATGCGGTATTCACCGGTGCGATCCTCGACCACACTTCGTTCCGTGAGTGTGACCTGGACGGCGTCGACCTGCGGGGATGCGACCTGAGCACGCTGGACCTCAAGCGCTCAGGCCTGGACGGCGCGATCACCGGCATGCCGTAGCACCGCCTGGTGACGGCGGGACGGTGGCGGCCTTCACGCGTCGTCGAAGTCGGCTTCGAACTGGTAGGCGACGGTCAGATGCCGGACGCCGTGGAAGTCGACGAGCGTGCGGATGTCGCCCACGTCAGCGTGAGCAGCGAGCCGCTGCGGGTTCCGAGCCCGGCCAGCATGGCCACCGCGGCGGCCGCGTCCGGGCGGGTCTCGGCGAGCGTGCGCGCCCCTTCACGGACCTGCCCGGCCTCCGTCTTGGACAGCGGGAACGTGCGGCCCCCTCGGGGCGTGGGCGGCGGCTCCACGTACATGGCCGGGTCCGTGGCGGACGTCAGCGTGGTGCACGTCGAAGGCCGAGCGGTCACGATGATGATGTCACCATGATCTGAACCTCTCCCGGCCACTCTAATAACAGAGCACGCGCTCCAAAATGATGTATCTTGTGGGTGGCCCATTCTGACCGGAGCCATTACCGGAAGTAATGAGGCCGCAGCAGGACAACAGCGATCTGGGACAGGAATTCCATGCGAAAAGGGTTAGTCAGCGCTCTCTTGGCGGGTGTGATGCTCGCTACCGTGACCACCACGGCCGCCTCGGCCAAACCGGACCCCCAGCCGGCCGCCCCCGCCCCGGTCGGCTGGGCGGCGTGCGGCGACCATGGCGGCGAGTGCGCCACGATCAAGGTGCCGGTCGACTACGCGAACCCCTCGGGCCCGTCCCTTGACCTGGCGATCGGCCGGCTCAAGGCGCTCAATCCGGCCAAGCGGATCGGCGTGCTGATCGTGCACCCCGGCGGGCCCGACGCCTCCGGGATCAACCCGTTCATCCTCCGCAACGCCATCCCCGCCGAGAGCGCGCTGCGCCAGTACTTCGACCTGGTCAGCGTGGACCCGCGGGGCGTCGCCCGGAGCAACCCGATCCAGTGCGACCGGGACCTGGTGGAGCGGATGCCGGTCACCTACCCGGCCGACGAGAGCGAGTACGAGGCCTGGCTGGCCTACAACGCGAAGCTGTCGCACAACTGCCGCGAGCGCACCGGCCCGGTGTTCGACCACGTGGACACCACGAGCGCCGCCCGTGACGTGGACGCCATCCGCGCCGCGCTGGGCGAGCGGCAGATCAGCTTCTTCGCCATCTCGTACGGCACCCAGGTCGGCCAGCAGTACGCGGAGCTGTTCCCGCGCAACCTGCGGGCCATGGCGATCGACTCGAACATGGACCACAGCATCACCTCCGCCTTCCGCTACCTGCAGACGACCACCGAGGACTTCGAGGGCTCGTTCAAGGCGTTCGTCACGTGGTGCGGCGAGACGCAGGCCTGCCCGCTCAGCGGCGAGAACGTCACGGCGATCTGGGACGGGCTGCACCGCAAGGCGGCCGAGGGGACGCTGAAGGACCCCTCCACCGGTGATCCGATCACGGCCGAGCAGCTGCGCATGTTCCTGTTCGACGGCATGTACGACCCGGCGGGCAGCTGGTTCGAGGTCGCGACGACCCTGAAGGCCCTCGATGCCGGCAAGGCCGCCACGCTCCGCGCCTTCGCCACGCCGAAGGCGGAGACCGTCAGCTACGCCTACCCGGCCATCTGGTGCTCCGACTGGAAGTGGCGGATCAGCAGCTTCAGGGAGCTCGACCAGTACCGCAAGGCGCTCGAGGCGCTCTACCCGCACACCAAGCTGTCACCGTTCTGGTCGGACGTCGTCTACTGTCTGGGCTGGCAGGGCAAGGTCACCAACCCTCAGCACCGGCTGGACATTTCGGGAGCCCCGCCGGTCCTGCTGCCCAAGGCCCGCCGCGACGTCGGCACCCCGGCGGCCTGGAACTACGCCGCGGCCGCGCAGATCCCCAACGTGAGGATCCTCGAGTACGACGGCGTGGGCCACGGCCAGTACCGCAACAGCACCTGCGCCCGCAACCACATCGAGACGTACCTGACGAGCCTGAAGCTGCCGCCGAACGGCACGCACTGCGCTCCCGAGTACCCCTCGCAACCGCCCACCTCCGTGCGCCGCCCCCGAGAGGAGCGACCGCTCTCGGTGACCGGCAGGCCCCTGCACTGAGCCGGTCAACGGGCGGGCGGTGCCCGCCCACCCCCTTTGACGTCGAATCAGGAGTTTTGAATGTTCCGCAAATCCCTGTCGGTCGTGGTTGCGACGGCCTCCGTCATGGCTCTGCAGGCGCTCGCGTCAGCACCGGCGAACGCGAGCGCGTACGGCTGCACCGGATCACTGGTGCGCAGCTGGCCCCTGCCGCTGAAAGACGCGATAACCAAAAAGACCTACTACCGGAGTGACATCAAGCTCTACTACAACGCGAGAACCGGCTGGAACTGCGCCGTCCTCGCCAAGCGTCCCGGCCTCCCGCGGTACGGCGTGCGCACCCCGATGGACATCTACATGGAGAACGACCTCATGGCCGACGACTACGTCAAGAACGTGAAGGGCAAGAGGGACTCCGATGGCGGGAGCTTCAAGTACTACGCGGGTCCGGTGAAGGTCTACGGCAAGAACCTCTGCGTGACCATCAAGGCCCAACACGATGACGCCGAGGACAACGGCGGCAAGCCCACGTACAACGGCCGTCTCTGGCTCCTCAGGGTGGCTTGCCACTGAACCACCGATCCGGTGTGCTTCCTGTGCGCGCCCGCAGGAAGCACGCCGGCACAAGACGGCGCCTCGCGCATGAGGCCTGCGGGCGCGGTCGGAGGCAGCCTGGCCCCGGGACATCCGTGAGATCATTTCCTACGATCAGCCCGGCGGCGTCGAGGCGTGAGATCGAAAGGGTGCGGACATGCTGCGTACACATCTGGCCGTTCTGGCCGCGGCGATCGTCGGAGCTTCCCTGCTGTCCACGCTCAACCCGCGACCTGCCGTAGCCGCCTCCGCCCTGACCTGCTCGGCGGTCGTGCCAATGTACGGCATCGATGGCGGGGGAAAACTCCGCTGGTACGGCCACCGCGCCGGCGCCTCCGGCGAGGATTCCTGGGTCGCTGACAGCGGCAAGGAGATCGGCTACGGCTGGAACACGCTGGCCAAGGTGTTCTCCGGCGGCAACGGCGTGATCTATGCGGTCGACGGCGACGGGGACCTGAAATGGTACCGTCACCTGGATCCGGCGACCGGTGAGCGCGGCTGGGCTCCCGGCGAGCGCACGGTCATCGGCCACGGCTGGGGCGACTTCGTCGACATCGCGTCGGCCGGTTCCGGGGTCATCTACGCACTCGACAAAGCAGGCGACCTGCACTGGTACCGCCATCTTTCGCCGACAACCGGCGAGGCCCAGTGGGCACCGGGGAGCGGCAAGGTCATCCGCTCGGGCTGGACAGCGATCACCACCCTGATGACCGGGCGCGACGGCACCCTGTACGGCGTGAACACCAAGGGACACGTCCGCTGGTACGACCACACCGATCCGGTCGCGGGCGGCACCACCTTCGGCCCGGGCACGGGACTGGTGACCGGCGAGGGCTGGAAGGATTACCGCAGTCCGTCCGGCGCCGGAGCGGGAGTCGTCTACGCGCTCGACGCGGCCGGCCGGATGTGGTGGCAGCATCATGCCGACCCCCTCGCCGGGGCACCGGTCTGGCAGGACCGCCGCCCCTTGAAAGAAGGATTCGCCTCCTTCACCACCCTGTTCGCCGACGCCACCGCCTGCTCGCCGGGGCAGTCCTTCACTGGTTACTCCCCCGGCGGATCCGGCCAGAGCCTCTACTACAGCCAAGGCCGGGTCGGCGCTGTCCTGACGGAAGGCGCCCGAACCGCCGTCACCTACGGCCAGCAACGCAAGTTCGCCGAGACAACGACCGAAGCGACCGTCTCGACCCGAGCGTGGGTCCGCCTGCTACCCGGCCCGTGGTCACCCTCGGCGCCATGGGCGGCCTCATGGCCGGCGGCCAACATCGCCAGGACCGACGAGGATCTGCTGGACATCGCCACGCAGTATCTCGCGGATGCCCCCTCCAAGGTCCGTGACGGCCTGCGCTATGCGGGCGACGCCCACTATGGCCCCTTACTCCCGGACGGCACCCGGGAAGAGGGCTCGGACTTCAACGACTACCTCGGCCTCACCTGGACCTACGACGACAAGATCGACCCCCCGGAAGCCCGCCAGTTGGAATCGCTGGACTGTTCCGGTTTCGTCAGGATGGTCCTTGGCTACCGCGGCGGATATCCCCTGGGCATCGGCGACACGCTGAGCAGGTCCGCACTCCCTCGCCGAGCCGTACAAATGGCCGATGAGAACGCCCCGGGGGTCACCGTGGTCGACGGTGGAACGGCCAAACCCACGTCCTACGCGGAGCTGCAGACGGGCGACCTGCTGTTCTGGGACGCCAGCACGGACGACGGCACAGCCCTCGACCATGTCGGCATTTATCTGGGGATCGACTCCACCGGCAAACACCGGTTCATCTCCAGCCGCAAAACGGTCGACGGGCCTACGCTGGGCGACGAAGGCGGCCCCTCCACCCTCGACAGCGCCACGCTCTACGACCACTCATGGCGCAAGGCCAAGCGCGCCTGACCTCTGCGGTCTGTTACGAAGTCCCAGCCCGGCCGAGGGCCGGCCGTACGTCGATGACCCGCATGCCCGCAGCCAGCGCCGCGGCGGCTCCCTCATCGGTGTCCTCATAGGCCACGCAGTGCGCCGGGTCGACCTCCAGCCGCTCGGCGGCGAGCACGTACACATCCGGAGCGGGCTTGCCGTACCGGACATCGTCGCGGGTGACGACCGCGTCGAACAGCGGACGCAGGCCTGTGGCCCGCAGCCCCTCCTCCACTCCGCGCCGCGAGCCGCCCGACGCCACCGCCAACGGCACCCGCCCGTGGTGCGCCCGGGCCACAGCCGCCACCGGCTCGTGCGGCTCCACCACGCCGACGAGCCGGCTGTAGGCGTCGAGCGCGGCAGCGCGTACGGCGGCGTGGTCGAACTCCCGTCCGGTCTCCGCCGTCAGCTCGGTCATCAGGGCATCAGCGGGTAGTCCGGTGCGGGCGCGATACCACCCGGAGTCGAGCTCGATGCCCCACTTCCCCAGCGCCGTTCTCCAAGCGCTCTCGTTGGCGGCGGCCGTGTCGAGGAGGGTGCCGTCACAGTCGAAGATCAGAGCGGCGTACGGTGGATCCGGGTTGAGCATGGGCACACCTGCGGGTCGGGGGACACAATGCCTGCTCCAGCTTAGAGGGGCCAACGCGATGAGATGAGGCGCCGCTCGGTGTCAGAGCGTCATGAAGCGCTCGCTCTCCGGTCGCTGGCGGTCTGGAAGCCGGTGAGGCCGGGTGTGTCGTCCGTGGTCACGACGATCTGGTTGAGCACCAGCCCGGCCTCACGAGGCGCCAGCGAGATCGTGTGCTCCCCCGGCCCGAGCGCCAACGCGGCCGCGGCGACGCTCGTGCTGCCGTACCAGGTCTCGAACCCGGTCTCCGGCCCGGACTTGTTCGACTGATATCTCCACCGCCCATCGACGAGCACATGGTAGGAGTCGGCGTCGGCGTTCGGGTTGCTCGTGTTGACGAACAGGTAGTACGTGCCACCGGTCCGGATGTCAACGGTGAAGTCGAGCCGCGGTGGTGCTCCCGCCGCGGAGCTCCCGTTGACCTTCTGCGTCGGGCCCGCCCCGAACAACGCCTCGGCCTGGGCCGCCGAGGTCGCCAGCCACTGCGCCTTCGCGCCGGCGTCGGCCGGCGGGACGGCCTGGAGACCGTTGCGGGCCAGCGCCCAGCCGTGCGTCCCGTTGTTGCTGTCGACCGCGTTGGCGAAAGCACTCTTCTCCAACGCGTCGGCCGCGTCGAAGACGACCGAACCGTCCCGCTCCAGATAGGCGCCGACCGGCGCCCCCGCAGCCCTGCCCACCGTGACAGGCACCACCCAGGCCTCGCCACGACCAGCGGTGACGGAGACCTCGGCCGTCCCGGCCCGGTGTCCGGTGACCCGCACCTGACCGTTCTGCACCGCGACCGACACGGCGGTCTCGTTGTCGGAGGCCGCGGACACCACATCCCGCACGCCCTCGACCGTGCTCGTCTCGCCTGCCGACGTCCGGATCGCGGGCAGCCGGCGAAGCTCCGGCATCGTGTCAGGACGAGGCGCCACGGTGGCCCTCTGGGGTGCGGCGATGTTGTTCGGGCTCTCGGGCGGGCCGACGAGGCCGTCACCGACCGAGCCGGCGCGGGTCTCGATGATGATCCGGTCGAAGAGGACCGCCGCGTCCGAGCGGTAGACCACGAGGTCGTGCCACCCCGGCGTGGTCACCTCGACGGTGAAGTTCAGGGGTTCGATTCCGTGCATGACGTTGAATCCCCAGGTGCTGGTGCTCGTACCGGCGACGGAGTTGCCGCGCAGCAGGCTGGGGGCCTGGTCGTCGAGTCCGATCGCCGTGCGCGCGGTTCGCGGCGTGCCGTTGTCCTCTGTGCCTTCGTTCAGCGTCGGAATCCGGTAGAAGGTCCCGGTGAACCTCCCGGTGGAGGTGAAGTAGACCCGGTATCTCAGGCGGGCGGTCGTCTCGAAGCCGGAGTCGACCCGGGCCGCGATCTCCGGGAAGCCGCCCATGGACGCCCCGCGCTGCCCCACGCCCTCAAGGGGGGCCCACCGGCTCCCGTCGGCGCCGCGCACGTTCTCGGAGAAGTGCTCGGCCTCGATGGCCACGTATCCGTTGGCCTCCAGGTGCGCCGGCTCGGCGACCCGGCGCAGATCCACGGCTGCCCGCTCCGCGTCGACCGTGAACGTCGCGACCGGGTCGCCGGTCTTGGCGCCGTCGACGGCGTTGAAGACTTTGATCGTCCCCGTCGTGGCCGGGTGGTTCCTGGCGACCGTCACCGTGACGCGTTGCTCTGTCGCGGTCGTGCCCGAGCGCCGGGAAAGGGCGATCCACGGAGCGTCCGCCTCGGCGACCCACTCCAGCGGCTCGGCTACGTCGTCCCGGGAGAACACGTCGAAGAACCGCTTGTCGTCGGGCGCGGCCGAGTTGAACCTCAGCGTGCCGCGGCCAGGCTCCTTGCTCCCCTCGGCGGCGGCACCCACCGCATCGGTCGGTGTGGCCACCCGGGCATACCGGTCGTTGGTGAGCATGACGGCGCCCTCGTTCGGGAAGCCTTCTGGATGGCTGTGGCCGATGGCGTGGTCCCACTTGCCGCCGCTGATCGTGTTCCAGTAGTCCTCGTCGGTGAGGATGCGCTCACGGGCCTGCTTCGAGAGCAGTTCGTAGCTTCCCGCGCTGGCGTAGCGGCCTTGGGCGGCAGCGAGCTGGTTCTTCCAGTAGTAGCCGATCTGCTCTGCCATGTTGCGGTAGGACCGGATCCGGTGGAGCACCTGTTGATAGAACGCGGAGCGATAGCGCGGGTCGAGCTTCGCGGAAGCATCCTCGAGAATCGCCACCAGCTTGCCGGACTCGTTGATGTAGCGCTGGAGCTCGTCCCCGTCCGAGGTGGCGCTGAACGGGAAGACCTGACCGTTGTGGATCCTTCCCGAGTTCGCGTTGGACGAGTTGATCTCCCCCCAGAACTCGGCGCGCTTGGTGTTCTCGAGCGCATCGAACCTTTCCAGCGCGTCGGCGACCACGGCGGCGTTGGCGCCCCTCAGCCGGAAGTCCCGCTGCACGTGTTCGGTGAGGAACCTGCTTGCGATGTTCGTGTCGTCATAGCCCTTGACGTCCCACGCGAGCTTGGCGAACAGGTCGAGCTTGATCTCGCCGGGCTTGATGTCCCCGACGTTGAGGATCCAGTAGCGCCCCGCACCGGAACTCCACGCCCGACGCAGCTGCTGCACCATCAAGGACATCGGCGTCGAGTTCAGCCACAGGTAGCTCTTCGGCTCGCCCCAGTAGGAGATGTGGCAGTAGACGCCGTTCCCCCCGGAACGGGCGGCTTCGGTCCGGGTGGGCACCTGGCGCAGATAGCCCTGGTTGTCCTCGGCCCACATCAGGGTCACGTCGCCGGGGATGTGGTCCTTCAGCCCGGTGTTGTAGAGATCGTTCATCTCCTTGTAGGGGATGAACACCTGCGGCACGGCGTCGACGCTGCCGTAGACCGCGGCGATCAGCTTGCGCTGCTCGCGGATGACGTCGGCCAGCATCTCGATCTTGTCCTTGAACCCGTACGGGTTGCCGGGCGTGAACACCGGATCGCTGTCGTGCACACCGCGGATGCCCAGGGCGAGGATGTTCTCGAAGGCGGCGTTGGCGACCACCCGCTGGCGCCAGTACTCCAGGATCGCGGGCTTGTTGATCGAATAGTCGAAGGCCGCCACGGCGTCCGGGCCCTTGATGTCGAGCGCGTCCTTGTTGCGGGCGTACCACTGCCGCCACTCGCCCTCGTTGTTGCGCAGCATCAGCTCCGCGTGGGAGGAGGATGCGACCACGCCGAACGCTGCCGCCTCGCGGGCGTTGATCGGGGTCCCCTGGTCGTACGTCCCGGTGTCGGTGACCGCGTTGAACGCCCTCGAAGCCAGGTGCATCGCCGGCCAGAGCGTGTTCAGCCCCAGCCGCAGCATCAGCTCATAGACGTGCCGGTAGTAGTTGACGTCAGGCGTGCCGTTGGCGGTGGGGAACTTCTTCTTCGCCCACGCGACGGTGCGTTCTTCGTCGTTGACGAATATTCCGCGGTACTTGACGTCAGGCCCGTCGTCGGCCCGGGCCTTGCCTGAGACCTTGATGTCATCGAGCCTTTTGACCGGTACGTCGCTGTACCAGTACCACGGCGAGACGCCGATCTCCTCGGAGATCGAGTAGATCCCGTAGATCGTCCCGCGGGCATCGCTGCCCGCGATCACCAGTGCGTTGTCGACCCCGGGGACCGGGTTCTTGATGGTCTTGGTCGCGTACGCCTCCCACCTGCCCTTGATCCCGGCGGCCTCCTCGAACTTGCCGGCTCCGACGATCCCGTCGATCAGCCGACTCTGACCGATCTGGCCGACGATGATCGCGGTCTTCTGACCCGCGGCCCCGGTCAGCAGGGCCGGCAGCTTGCTCCGGTCGGCCTTCGCCAGCCGCGCCTCCTTGGCCGGCTCATCGTCGGCGAACAGGCTCTGCACCTCACCGGGATCGATCGCCCCGGTCACCATGGCGACGTCCTGGCGCAGGTCTTGAACCGCGCGGCGCACCTGCTTGTAGTCCCGATCGGCGTGATCGCCGCCATAGGACGGGTCGATCAGGATCGGAGCGGTCGTACGGCCGTTGAAGATGGTGAAGTCGGTCGATGCCGCCTGCGCCGGCGTCACCCCGACCGACGTCAGCGACGCGGCCAGCAGAGCGCCGGCCGTCACAGCCGCGTACCACCGCCTGGCCCGACCCGAGATATCGCGCTCGTCGTGCTGCACACCTCGACCTCTTTGCCCGGGCTGCGACACTCCGCGCTCCTCTCGTCCGAGACGTCATCGAGTGGCCGGCATGATCGCAACGTAGGTACCTTGCGACAAGTTCTGCAAGGTGTTGCCAAAATTTCCACTCTCGTGGCTAGATGCGTTCGTGGAGCCCACCATCTTCGACGTCGCGCAAGCTGCGGGCGTGGCCGCGTCGACGGTCTCCCGGGCGTTCAACAAGCCCGGCCGGGTCAACGAAGCGACGCGACAGCGGATAGTCGCCGCCGCCGCGCAGCTCGGCTACCAGCACAGACCGCAGAACCGCGCTCTTCCGGGTCTACGCCACCGCACCATCGCCATGGTGCTCTCCGACATCACCAATCCCCACTTCTTCGAGCTGATCCGGGGCGCGGAGCAGCGCGCGAAAGCGTCCGACGTCACTCTGGTGATCGTCAACGCCGAGGAGTCCCGGCGCATCGAGGAGAACCAGATTCGCGACCTGTCCGCCGGCGTGGACGGGTTCGTGCTGGCCTCCAGCCGACTCGACGACGAGGTCCTGCGCGACCTCGCCAAACTGCACCGGATCGTCCTGTTCAACCGGGAGCTGCCCGGGTTGACCAGCGTGACGTTCGACACCGGCGCCGGCTGCCGGCAGATCCTGGAACACCTGGCCTCGCTCGGGCACCAGAGCCTCACCTACTGCGCCGGGCCACCCAGCTCCTGGATAGGCGCGGCGCGCTGGGCGGCACTGAGCGCCGGGGCCGAAACGCACGGTCTGACGGCACACCGGATCGGTCCGTACGCCCCCAACGTCGCAGGCGGCGGGGCCGCCGCCGACGGAGCACTGCGCACCGACGCGACGGCGGTCGTGGCCCACAACGACCTCCTGGCGATCGGCATCATCCGACGCCTCGCCCAGCGCGGTGTTCGAGTCCCTGCCGACATCAGCGTGATCGGGTTCGACGACATCTTCGCCGCCGACTTCGTCCATCCCTCGTTGACCACCCTGGCCGGGCCCGGCTCGCACGCCGGTCGGCTCGCGGTGGAGCCGTTGATCGAGCAGTTCGCCGCACGATCACAACGCGAGGGCGAGGCGATCCGTCTGCCTACCGAACTGGTGCTTCGCGAGTCATCCGGCCCAGCGAAACGCGGCACCTGAGCGTCGGAGGCGTGTTGTCAAGCGAACCTGCCGGTCAGTCGCGTGAAGGCCCTTAAGGCACGTCAGGCATGTCGAGCATGGTGAGGTCCGGCGCGAAGGTTTCGAGCTGTGGAGAGGTGATCGATCAGCGAGGGGCGGTTGCGATGAGGCGTTGCGGTGCGGCGTGGGCGGGTCGGCTCCATGTGGCCTTGCCGCCTGGCCGGCCATGAACACCGGCCTCGCCGACGTGGAGGCCGACGAGGGCCCGGTTCACGGCCCATCCGCGGGCTCGGCGCAGGGCCGCGGCGTCCGGGGTCGGCTGGTACGTGCCGTAGAGGCGGTCGGCGGTGCCGTCCGGCAGCAGAGTCCAGGCGGCGGCGAGGTCGACGGTTGGATCGCCTGCGAAGAGGTCGCCGAAGTCGATCACGCCGCAGAGGGTGCCGTCCGCGGTGAGGACGTTGGCCGGATGCAGGTCGCCGTGGAGCCAGAGCGCCGGGCCCGCCCAGTCGGGCGCGGCGGCGGCGTCTTCCCAGACCGCGCGGACGGCGTCCGGGTCGGGGATCAGCCCTATCTCAGTGGCCTCGGCGAGCTGCTGGGCGACCCACTCGGAGGAGCCGGCCATCGGCCCTCCGCGGCCCCCGCCGGTGGTGTCCACCTCTTCGGGGGCAGGTTGGTGAAGAGCGGCCACGAAGGCGGCCAGGGCGTCGGCCGCTTCCGCCTGTGTCGCCCGAGACAACCGGATGGCGAGATCGTCGCCGAGCTAGTTGGTTGTCCCGGCCACGCGCGCCGAGCCGCACCGGGCAATCGGCCAGGTCGGGGTGCTGTCACGCAGCAGCTCCCCGGTGATCTCGATCTCGGTATGCGTCATGCGGACCAGCAGCAGCCGAGTGGCACCCGACCCGTTCCGCCCGCGGTACAGGGTGTGCATTGTGTACACGTATGGCGCACACCGACAGGGACCTGGCCGCCCCGGACGCGGCCGCACCCGAGACGGCAATCGGACAGCCGCCGGAGCGAACTGGGCATCCGTGAGGCGCGCGAGCAGCTCGCCGACGCGCCCGCTACCTGGCTGAGATCACCTACCTGACCAAGCACCGCACCCGCATCGCCGCGGTGATGCCCGCCGACGCGGCCCACTCCCGAAGCCGCGCTGGCTACCGTCCTGTCCGCGCCTACCTCACGACGTCCAGACCTGCCCCGCGAACGCCTGTACAAGGCCGTCGTGGGCCCGTTGCCTTTTCCAGCGACCAGGGAAAGGCAGGCTGTGATATGATCATTTTGTCATGAATAGTCATGACACATCCCAGCCTTGCGTGGTGCTCTCCGGCGACGCCGACAGCCCCGCCGCCCGCTTCGTCACCGCGATGAACTCCGGCGATCCCCAGGCTCTCGACCACGTCTACGAGGACGACGCCGTCCTCGTCCCGGTCCCCGGCCACCCCGTCACCGGCCCCGCCCGGCTCGCCGCCAACCGGCACCTGCAGAGCTTCGGGCTCCCGATCGAGGCCCGCCCGAAGCACGTGTACGTGTCCGGCGACATCGCCCTGCTCATCGTCGACTGGTCGATGCGCGGCACCACGCGGGACGGCACCGAGATCGACATGAGCGGCACCGCCACCGACGTCGTCCGCCGCGGCCCGGACGGGCGATGGCGCTACGTCATCGACAACCCCCACGGCACCGCCTGACCAGGGTCAAAGCCCCAACAACTCAGCCGCGCGCCCCTGTTCCGGCGAGGGCTCCGGGGGCCACCTGAACGCCGCGGCGACGGCCGTCGCGGGAGCAGCACGAGGGCGAGCCCGAACGCAAGCGCCGCCTCGACGTTCGCGTCCGGGCCACCGGCCAGGCCGTGCAGGAAGACGCTGCCGAGGACGGCGATCCCCTGGCGCGCCGCCGGCCTGCTGGACGACGTTCAGCAGGCGGGCGGCCGACCCGACCCCATGAGGACGGCGGCGCGCCAGGGGGCGGCGAGGGGCACGTTGACCAGGAACGCCGACCGCCACGACGAGCCGAACAGGTCGGCGTGGGTGAGCACGGCCCCGAGTATCGGCCCGAAGATCACCGACAGGCCCATGACGGGCCCGATGGTGCTCATCGCCTTGGCCAGTTCGGAGCCGGCGAACATCGAGCGGATCAACCCGATCGTCTGCGGATGATCAAGGCGGCGGCCATGCCTGGCGTGCACGTGCACAGGCGGCACGCCCTCGCGGCGGGCGCGGCGCGCCCAGCAGCAGTGCGCGGTGCCCGGCTGCCGCAAGCCGTCCCGGCAGATCGTGAAGCGCTGGCAGGTCGACAACGCCCTGATGGTGACAGCTTTCTCCCAAAAGGGCCACGTTCCCGGCCTGTCGGTCACGCCCCGCTACAGCGGCCCGACCTGGACCGCAATCGTAGATACTTGCACCGAGGAGGAGGTGTATGACTGCTGTCACACGTCTAGTGACGTTCGTCGACGTCGATAATCAGGCGGCTGACACTATCTCGGTGTCGGCACGTCACGAGGCAGAGCTCGTCGATGGAACCCGGGTGCTGCTGCTGAATGACAGAGGTTGGGGCTCATCGCAAAGCTGGGCCGCGACGTCGGTAGCAGACATACAAGAGACGACGCGCGCGGTGGTTGGGCCCGATGAGCCGTTCGGTGGCCGTTCCCAGGAAGACATGGAAGCAGACCATTGGGCCTCGCTCCAGCAGATCGCCCAGCGGCAGGGAGTCATTGTCGACGCGACCACGCTCAGGCAGTTGCCGCACGACGTCGTGCTCAGCCAACAGGTGCTCGCGCGCATCGGTGGCAACCCAGACACTTCCTCCGGCTGAGCCGGGCACCGTCAAGACCTCTACATGGGTGCCGTTGAGCACTCTGCGATGAGCGGCCAAACCGCAAGCCCAAGCGCTGCTCCCGGCGCTGCACCAACGCCGCCAGCAACGCGCGCAAGCGCTCCTCCGACCAGCGACGCCAGCAACTGCAGGCCACCTTCGCCGCCACGGTGGCCGAGCACCGCCCCGCCCTGCACACCTACGCCGAGACGGTCAGCGCCCAGCTGGCCACCGAGGTCGCGCTCCTGCAGCGCATCGAGAGCGAGCTGCTGGCGCAGGTCGCCGACCTGGAGGAGCAGCTCGAGGACGAGCGCTCAGCCGCGACCACGGCCGAGCAGCAGGCCGCCGCCGCCGAGCAGCGCGCCGACGAGGCAGAACGGCTGGCCATCGCTGATCGGGCGCGCGCCGACCAGGCCGACCAACTGCGTGCGGAGGCGGCCCGGCAGCACGCCGACGAGCTACGACAGCTGCGCGCCGGGCACGACGAGACCCTGGCCCGGGAGCGGGAGCGGGAGCGGGAGCGAGTCTCCACCGCCGAACGTGAACTGGCCGCCCTGCGGGAACGCCACCACGCCACCACCGAAGAAACCCAGCGGCAACGCGAACGCGCCGACGGCGCGCTGGCCGCCGCCGAGCAGGCCCGCACCGAAACCGCCACGGTGCGCGCAGCTTGAGGCTGCCGAGCAACGCAACACCGACCTCACCCAGCACGTGGTCCAGGCCCGCCACGCGGAAAGCGCAGCCCGCAACCTCGTGGCGGTCCGCAACAGCCGGATCGAGGCCGCCGAACGCGAACGGGACAACGCGCGCGCCGAGCATCGCTCAGCCGAACAGCGCGCCGAACAACTGCAGACGAACCTGCTCCTGCAGAGGCTCCCCTCCCCCGCGGCCGAACCCGTCCCCCCGTCCTCCGCCGAACCCGACCCGGCCGGATGATGACCGACGGCGGAAGCACACCACCGGGCCGCGGGTGCCATCCCGACGATTCCAACGCCGAGCACGGACAACGGCATCACGCGCGTGGCCTGCCGGACGCCCGGCTGCGGGAGGAATTCACCTGGGCAGGCAGGCCGCTCGTCGCGTCCCTCACCGTCGTGAGCGCAGTGTGACGACGGGGACGGCGCGCCGTGATGCTCTGTGTCCGGAGCGGCGATAGCCAGCCCGGCTACTCCGGACACGCCGCTGCCCAAGGCCCGCTGGCCGCCACGCTGTCGGCCAGTGCCTCAGGCCCTCCACCCGTGTCCCTGCGACCAGCCCCAAAGTAGCTGTGCGTAGTTGTGGTTATCCACGGGCTGCCGCACGATCATGGCGAGATGGAGGTGGCCCTACTGGGCGGCGAAGCAACAAAAGGCAAGGGGAATATCCACTCCTTGTCACTACCAACCTATAGCGCATGGGGGGACTTGCCGCAAGGCCCCGGTCGTACCGCACAATCACCCTTCGACACCGGAACGCACGGAGATCGGGGACTGCGGAATGCGCGTTGTGTTGGTGACCTACGGGTCGCGCGGGGACGTCGAGCCGATGACGGGGCTGGCGGTGCGGCTACGGGCGCTGGGCGCCGAGGTGCGGGTGTGCGCGCCGCCGGACTTCGCGGAACTGCTGGACGACGTCGACGTGCCGCTGACTCCCCTCGCCTGGCCGATCCGCGCGCTGGCAACGGGGGCGATCCCCGGAAAGGCGAAGGCGGGCCTGTCCGACATCTCCGCCGAACTGACCGCCATGGCCTATGAGACGGTCGCCGGGGTGGCCGAGGGCTGCGCCGCGGTGGTGGCCACCGGCTCGTTCCCGGCCCTGGCCGGTACGCGCACGGCGGCCGAGAAGCTGGGCGTGCCCTTTGCGTTCGCGTCCTTCTCCCCGTGTTACCTGCCGTCGTCGCATCACCCGCCTCTCCGCCGGCCGGGCCAGGTGATCCCCCCTGAGGTGACCGACAACCGGGGGCTGTGGGACCTGCACGCCGAGAACATGGAAGCCCTGTTCAGCGACACGATCAACACCCACCGGGCCTCGATCGGCCTGCCGCCGGTGAGCGGCGTCCGCGACCACGTCTTCACCGGCCACCCGTTCCTGGCGGCCGACCCGGTCCTGGGCCCGTGGCAGGAGACGCCGGAGCTCGACGTGACGCAGACCGGCGCGTGGATCCGGCCGGACGGGCGCCCGCTCCCGGCCGGCCTGGAGGCGTTCCTGGCCGCCGGCCCAGAACCGGTGTACGTGGGCTTCGGCAGCATGCTGGTGCGGGGCGCGAACGCACAGGAGGTCTCCCGGTCCGTCATCGAAGCGGTCCGGACGCAGGGTCGCCGCGTCCTGCTCGGGAGCGGCTGGGCTGACCTGGCCCTGATCGACGACCGGGACGACTGCTTCGTCGTCGGCGAGGTCAACCAGCAGGCGCTGTTCCGCCGGGTGGCCGCGGTCGTGCACCACGGCGGCGCGGGCACCACGACGACGGCGGCCCGTGCCGGGGCGCCGCAGGTGATCGTGCCCCAAGTCGCGGATCAGCCGTACTGGGCGGGCCGGGTAACCGCGCTGGGCATCGGCACGGCACACGACGGTCCGACACCGACCGCCGAGTCCCTGTCTGCCGCACTCGACCTCGCCCTGGCCCCCGAGACCGGTGCCCGCGCGGCCGCCGTGGCCGAGACGGTCCGCACCGACGGGGCGGAGCAGGCCGCGAAACTTCTGCTCGACATGATCGGCCGGAGCGGGTCCGCAGGCTGATCCCCGGAGGTTACACAGGTAGGCACCCCGCCGGTTTGCGCGTGCCCGCGGCCGGGTCAGGGCATGACGAGCATCGGAACGGAAGTCCCGTCAGCGGAGCTCAGTTGAGCGGCTTGCCGCGACTTTCCGTTCGGATGCGCCTCGCAAGAGCGTTTTCGCAGGTCACGACTTGCGGCAGGGCGATGGGGCCGTAATGTGCGACGGCGGGGACTGCGCAGCCGGCCGGGGTCGGCTGCGGCGGTGATGCGGGCAGCATAGGCACGGTACGTTTTGCGCTCGGCCGGTCCGACGCCGTCAGCAAGGGCGGCGTACTGCTCCAGCGCGGCCTGGTGGAGCGCGAGCAGAGCCGTGAGGTTGCCCACGCGCCCGAGCCGTTCGACGCCCGCCACCACTGGTCAGGATCTTCGCGATCGACCTGGTCCACGAGCTTGTCCGCACTGCTCGCGCTTGAGGAGGTGAAGCACGGTCGCCGCGAAACTGTCGTGCTGTCGGATCGCTGACGATCGGCGTCCCGGACAGTTCTTCAACGAAATCCGGGAGGCGGTGTCGGATCGGGGCGGTGGTGTTCGTAGCAGGGGTGAGGCCGCCCGCAAGGGGGCGGCGCCGAGGTGGAAGGGGCGGGTGACGATGAGACCAGGACGTTCATCACGCAGACCTACCGGCGCGCCGAGGCGTTCCTGTTCGGCCGGCCCACCTACGACTTGTTCGCCGGCTCCTGGGGATCGATCGGCCGGATGCGCGCACATCCCGTCGGTGTGGCCTTGAACGAGGCCCCCAAGTACGTTGCCTCGACCACGCTCACCGCGCCGCGCTGGGAGGACATGACCGTTCTCCGCGGTGACCTCGCGGCGGCCATCAGTGAGCTGAAGGCCAAACCCGGGGGTGAGCTGCAGATGCACGGCAGTGGCACCCTGACCCGGTGGCTGCTGGAGAACGATCTGGTCGACGAGATGACTCTGATCGTGGTCCCGGTGATTCTCGGCCAGGGCACGAGACCGTTCCCGGAGACCGGTCCGGATCTTGCGCTCGACCTGGTCGAGTCGCGGGTCGACTCCAAGGGCGTGACGATCCAGGTCTACCGGCCGGCCGGGCGCCCACGGTATGCAAGGGTCTGAAGTCCCTGACCACGCTGTCTTGACACCACAGGAGATGATCCTCAGATGCGGTACCTGGTTTCCGTGATCGATGACAAGAGCAATCCCGGCAGCACGGACAGGCTGCCTGCCATCAGCGCGTTCAACGAACGACTGATCGCCGAGGGCTACTGGGTTTTCGCGGGCGGACTCGCGGACACCGACGCGGCCACTGTCATCGACAACCGGGGAGAGCAGGCGGTGTTCAGCGACGGGCCTTTCGTGGAGTCGAAGGAGTACCTCGCCGGCGTCTGGGTGTGGGAGGCCCCCGATCTGGATGTGGCGCTCAAGCTCGCCGCCGAGGCGTCGAAGGTCTGCGATCGGAAGATCGAGGTGCGGCCGTTCCAGTGAGCGACGTCGAGGGGTGATCATCCGGGCCCACCACGACGAGTTGGCGCGGGTGGTGGCACCCTGACCAGGCGCTTCGGTCGCCGAGGAGGCAGCGGGCGAGGCGTTCACGACCGCCGTCGAGCGGTGGCCGCCCGACGGCGTGCCCCCAACCCGGGCACGTGGCTGACCACCACCGCCAGCCGCAAGGTCATCGACCGGATCCGGCGCGAGAACAAGCGCGACGACAAGCACAAGGAGGCTCAGATGGTGCACGACGACGCCCCGCCCGAGCCTGTCGGCGCCATCGACGACGACCGGCTCCGGCTGATCTTCACCTGCTGTCACCCGGCGCTGGCGGTGGAAGCCCGCCTGGCGTTGACACTGCGCATGGTCGGCGGTCTGACCGTGCCCGAGATCGCCCGTGCCTTCCTGGTACAGGGCACCACCATGGAGCAGCGCATCACCCGCGTGAAGGCCAAGATCAAGGCGGCACGCATCTCCCATCGGATGCCGTCCGCCGACGATCTCCCGGCACGCGTCTCCGGCGTCCTGGCCGTCCTGTTTCTCATCTTCAACGAGGGCGGACGAAGAAGCGGCCGGCCTGCTGGCGCTGATGCTCCTCACCGAGGCCCGCCGCCCCGCCCGGGTCCCGGCCGGCGTCGAACTGGTCCCCCTGGCCGAGCAGGACCGCATCCGCGACACCGACTGGTCGCAGGTCCTCGCCCTCTACGACCAGCTCGTCCACCTCGACCCCTCGCCGATCATCGCCCTCAACCGGGCCATCGCCGTGGCCGAGCTCGACGACCCGGAGGTGGCACTGACGGCCGTAGACCGTCTTGAGCCCAGGTTGACCGGCTATCACGCCTATCACGCCACCCGCGCCGACCTGCTGCGCCGGCTGGGCCAAAGTCAGCAGTCACGCGCGGCCTACGACCGGGCCATCGAGCTGGCCGGCAACACCGGCGATACCGCCTACCTCACCCGCCGCCGCGCCCAACTGCAGTAGCGCCCGCGTTTGAGGAGCGCACTTGATACAGCGATGAAAGGCGACGCGGAACGCTGCACTATTGACATGTTCAGACGCCAACCCTTCTCGCCGAGCAATGGCGCAGGATTCGGAGGCGCCGGGTTGCGGCGGCCGTAGAGACGCGTCCTGTTGTCGACTCCCGGTTCGGCGTCGTCCTGTGCACCGCATTGGGATCCGTCCTTGCGGTGGGTGTCGTGCATCGAGCCGCCCGGCCGCAACAGACCTTCGTCCGGGTCGCACTCGCGCCTGCTCCGAGCCACACGACTACATCGGCCAGGCTCCTGCTCGCAGGTGGTCATGTACTGGCCGCGGCGATCGTCATACCGGGCCTGACATGGCGATCCCGGAGAGCGCCGCGACATCTCCAGCGGTTGCACGCGGCTGAGAAGCGTGCGGAGGTGCCTCCACCGCACCGTGGTCGGCTCGCTAACGACACACGCGCCGGAAGATCTCGACGAAATCTTTTGTGGGCGGTGTCGGATCGGGGCGGGGGTGTTCGTAGTGGGGGTGAGAGGCCGCCCAGGAGGGGCGCCCCGGGTAACGGAAGGACGTTCCTCGTGACTACCTTGACGGAGCCGAGCACGGTCACCACACGCCGCTCCAGCCGCCTGATGTGGGCGATCCTGGGGCTGGTGCTGCTTGCCGACGCCCTCGACGTGATCGATGCAACCGTCACGAACATCGCCGCCCCCACCATCGCCCGCGAGCTCCACGGCGGTGAAAGTCTGATCAAGTGGTTGGGAACGGCGTACATGCTCGCCATGGGTGTCCTGCTCGTGGTCGGCGGACGGCTGGGGGACAAGTTCGGCCAACGCAGGCTTTTCCTGATCGGCATGAGCGGGTTCACCCTGGCTTCGGCGGTCGCCGGGCTCTCACCTGACCCGGCCCTGCTCATCGCTGCCCGGGTTGCTCAGGGAGCCTTCGGGGCTCTGCTCATCCCACAAGGCATGGCGATCATGACGAAAGCGTTCAGCCGCGACATGCTCGCCACGGCGTTCGGGCTGTTCGGCCCGGTTCTCGGCCTCTCCAGTGTCGGCGGCCCGGTCCTGGCCGGATTCCTCATCAGCGCCGATCTGTTTGGTCTGTCCTGGCGCCCGATCTTCCTCATCAACATCATCCTCGGCGGCGTCGGGCTGATCATGGCCGTCAAGATCCTGCCGCGAGACGACGACGCCGACCGGTCCACCGTCGTCGACGGCTGGGCCTCCGGCATGCTTGGGGCTACCATGCTCGGGCTGCTGTACGGCCTGATCGAGGGCTCGACCAACGGCTGGGGCGTCATCCCGATCGTCTCGATCGTCGTCGGCGTCCTGTTCTTCGCTGCCTTCGCCTACCGTCAGCGCACCGCGACCCAACCGCTCATCAAGCCCTCGCTCATGAAGAACCGGGGTTTCACTTCCGGATTGCTCGTGTGCCTGGTCGCCGTCGCCGCCGGCACCGGCCTGCTCTTCGTGCTGTCGCTGTTCCTGCAGGAAGGGCTGCACGCCAGCCCGAGAGACACCTCGCTCGGCCTGGTGCCGCTCACCCTGGGGCTCGTCGCCGCCGGGTTCGCCGCCATGGGTGGCCTGGTCGCCAAGCTCGGTCGCCGGCTCGTCTTCATCGGCCTCACCGTCGACCTCGTCGGTTGCGGTTGGGTACTGGTCCTCGTCGCTTACTCCGGGACGAACGTCAGCCTCTGGACGCTGGCCCCGGCGTTCTTCGTCATCGGCATCGGCATTGGCCTCAGCTTCGCCACGATCCCCGTCGTCGCTCTCGGCGACGCGAAACCTGACGAAGCCGGCAGCGCCAGCGGCTCGCTCAGCTCGATCCAGCAACTCGCATCAGCGATCGGCTCGGCCGCGATCACCTCGATCTTCTTCAAAGCCGCAACCTCCGGACTGGCCCACGCGATGAAAGTCAGTCTCATCGTCGTTCTGGCCGTCACCGCCCTCAGCCTCCCGGTCGTCGCCCTGATGCCCCGCAAGGCACCGTCCGAACCCCACCAGTGAGCAACCGGCCAAACGTGGCGAGGATGGCCGGCCGACAGGGGTACCCCCTAACCCATCGGCCGGCCATCATCGCCACGTGGCTGACCACCACCGCCAACCACAAAGCGATCGACCGGATCCCCAATCAAAACCCCGCGCGCAGCGGCAGGTGTTCGGAGAGCAGTGCGATGACCGGTGGCTGTGGGTCAAGACCGGCGAGCGCTGGCAGGTCCAGGAGCTGAACGCGGCCACGGCCGCGAAGGTCGACCAGTACGTGGCCGCGGTGGAGGCGATCGCGGCGAGCAGCATCTCTGGCATCCGGTTCTTCTCTGCTCCTTGAGCTCCCGGATGATGGCGGCCGGGGGGCGTCATCCAGCTTCGACGAGGCGGCGAACTTGGTGAGGTTGTCGAGCTTCTCGCCGTACTCGCCCTGCTCGTCGGCGTACGGCCAGTAGTCCTTGGCCTGGGCGTAGGTATTCGCGCCGAGAATTATCGAATCCGCGCACTCCGGGGCGGCCACGAACGGGCACGGGGAGAGCCACTTCGCGTCTCAGGACATGGTGGCGCCCCAGAACCAGCCGTGTCGGATCGCCTCTTCTCGATCGGCACCCGCCGCGGCCCGCAGGAGCAGGCCTTTCCGCGCACCGCGGTGGGGGTTGAGGCGTGGGCGACCGGGCGGTGCTCAGGCGGACCGACGCTCTTCCCGCTGCCGGATCAGCTCCTCGACCGCGCTCGGCAGGGTCGTCTCGAAGTCGATCAGCTTCGCCCACGTCGGAGTCACCACGATCCGGACCATGCCGTCGTGATAGAGGGAGCGCACCTCCGCCTCCCACTCGACTCGTTGCTCGGGCGTCATCTCGTAGGTGCTGGTCGCCTGGAGATATTCGTCCGGGATGCCATCGACGAAGTCCAGCTCGGCCCGGCCGCGGATGAGCAAGATCTTGGGCGGGTGCACCTCGGTGTCAATCGTCAGGGCGACCATCGGGTTCTCGCTCAAAGCCTGGAGCTTCGGAGCGTTCTTCGGAGTGCTCATGACGATCTCCGAGCCGTTCCAGGCAAAGATGATCGGGATGTTGCGGGGTGTGCCGTCCTTGGCGACATAGGCCAGGCGGGTCACGTCGCGGGCCAGCAGTTCCCGGCTGAGCGGCCGGTTCAGAACCTCGGTTACCTCGTTCGGCTCCACGGTCATTTCTCCTATGATCTTTTTCTTGATCCGCCCCGGCTTTTCTCCGGGCTTGCGGGATCAAGGGTGATTGCTGATGGCGGGAAAGGACATGCGTCTGGTGTGCGCGAGCCGGATCGCCCTGGTCGGCCGCGACGGACCGTCAGCCGAGTTGCTGGGCCAGGCCGACGATGATGCCCTCGGGGCCGCGGACGTAGCAGAGCCGGTAGCTGTCCTCGTACTGCTCCAGCGTGCCGACGAGTTCGGCGCCGTGGGGGCGCAGGCGGGCAATGACGTCCTCAATGTCGTCGACGACGAACATGGCGCGGCGAATGCCCAGCGTGTTGGCCGGCGCGTCCTTCGGCTCGGTGCTGATCGCCTTCGGCCTGTGGAACATCGCCAGCTCGATCCCGCCGACGCCGCCCGGGATCCGCAGCATCGCGACCTCCTGCCGAACCCCGTTGAGCCCGATGACACGCTCCGCCTGCTCCGCCCAACGCCCCTCGATCGGCGCCCTGCCCTCCAACTCCATGCCGAGTTCGACGAAGAACGCGATGGCGGCGTCAAGGTCGTCGACAACGATGAGGACGTTGTCCATCCGCTGGATTGTCATGCTCGGTCTCCTTCATCACGCGGCCGGTTCGTGGCCACTGGTGTTCCTGGGACGGAGCCGGCATCGCATTCTCGACATCCTCCACGGCTCGTGCCCTGACTTTTTTCGGCGATCGAGCCGCTGCTCGTAGGCGCGCCCCGCCCCAACACACCCACTGCAGGTCAGAGCCAGGTCCGTTGGATGTTCGGTCAAGACCATGGGATCCCATCGCCTTACTGCTCGGCATCTCCGTGGTGCTCGCCCGCGCGGCCGACCTCGCGGAGCGCGGCAACCCGACCGCGCTCGACCTGGCCGACATCGCCTGCGCCGCCGCCGGACAACGGCTGGACGGACTCTGGTCACAGCTCGCCGCCGACACCGGACGCCCGGGAGCCGACCCGGCGGCGCTCGGCGACACCTGGCTGCGCAGCACCGACCTCGACTTCCTCATCACCGGCAACGGCGGCCTCTACAGCGTCTGGAGCCGATCATGAACACCACTGCCGAGCCGACGCTCGGAGGGCCGGCGAGATGAGCGACACAGCCGACACCCGGCCACGCGGAGCCGCCGAAGAACTGATCGCCGCCATCTGGTGCGACGTGTTCGACCTGGAGCGGATCGGGCAGCACGACGACTTCTACGACCTCGGCGGCCACTCACTGCTCGCGATCCGGATGGCCTCCCGCCTGCGCGACACCCTGGGCCAGACGGTGCCGGTGCGGCTCATCCTCGACAACCCCGAGAGACCCGCCTGAGCGGGCACCGGGCGCTGGGCGCCCGATGGCCATCACGTCATCGCAGGGAGTCGGCCCCGCTATCGGGGCTGTGGTCCGGACTGAGGTCGGTGCGGTGGGTCGTCAGGCGGTCGGGGTTCGGCCAGCGTACGCCGTGAGCCCAGCCCGCCCGCTCGAACCAGCGGATCAGCCGCGCACTGGGGTCGAACTGGCCCCTGAGCACACCGTGCCGGGCACACGTCGGCTCCACATGATGCCAGTTGTGCCAGCCTTCGCCGAGCGTCAACATCGCCACCCACCACACGTTCGACGAACGATCCCTGGTACGGAACGGACGGTCGCCGAAGGTGTGCGCGATCGAGTTCACCGACCAGGTGACGTGATGCACCACGGCATAGCGGACCAGACCACCCCACAGGAACGCGCTCCACACGCCCGACCACGACATCGACCACAGCCCGCCCGCGGCGGCCGGGAGCGCGAACGACAGGACGACCACCGCCGGGTAGGCGGCGTCGAAACGCCGCACATCCGGGTCGGCCAGCAGGTCCGGCACCCAATGCCGACGGCTGGAGCGCTGATGGGCCGTGTAGAACCAGCCGATGTGAGCATGCAGCATGCCACGCAGCAGTGCCAGGCCGCCGTCGCCGTAACGCCACGGCGAGTGCGGGTCACCTTCGCGGTCGGCGTACTTGTGGTGGCGGCGGTGCTCGGCGGCCCACAGCGTGACAGGACCCTCGACGGCCATGCCGCCGGCCAGCATGAGCGCGATCCGCAGCCCCCGGTTGGCCTTGAACGCGCGGTGCGTGAAGAGACGGTGGTAGCCGATGGCGATCCCGAAGATGCTCACCAGATACATCACCACCGCGATGACCAGGTCGCGAAGGCCGATACCCCACCCCCAGGCGGCCGGCACCGCCAGGGCCAGCAGCAACACAGGCAGCACGACCAGGACGACCAGATACGCGGTGCGGCGGCCGGTGGTGACCGTCACCGTCTCCGCCGTACCCGGCTGCGGCATGGGTGACGACACGTTTCCTCCCATGAGCGGTACAGGACGATCAGGCTCCTAATTGAACGGCCAGGCCCATGGACTGCGGCAATGTCCTGACAGTAACGGAGCGATTACCCTGAGGAAGCAAAACACTGCACTCGGTCGTCATGAAGAAAAGGCGCGACGCATCCCTAGATTGTGATTGCACAACGTGATCATCATTGTGCGCTCCGACATCAGGCGGAAGGTCCACGGAATGGGTGCTGTCGATCAGGCGACCACGGGCGGCCATCTCGAGAGATACGACGAGGCGCTGGCCCGGGACCCGATGTCCGCGTTCAGCCTGGTCCGGGAGTGGATGCGTACCGACTGGCGGACCCTGTTCGCCGAGCTGCGTGAGCGCCGCCCCATCTTCGCCACACCCGCCTTCACGGTCGTGACCCGCTTCGCCGACGTCACCGAAGTGCTCTCCCACGAGCAGGTCTTCTCGGTACGCGCCTTCGGCCCCCGCCTCGACGCCGCACTGGGCGCCCCGTTCATGCTGGGCCGGGACGCCACCCCGATGAACTGGCGCGAAAAAGGCCTGATGCAGCTCATGCTCGACCCGCGCGACGCGGCCGACGTCCGCGAGCTGACCGGCCGCCTCGCCGACGAACTGCTCGACGCCGCCCCACCCGACGGACACCTCGAAACGGTCAACGGGCTGTTCCGCCCCGTTGCCCTCGGCGTGTGCGCACGATACTTCGGCATACCCGGCCCCGACCCGCAGACTCTGGGCCGATGGACCCGCGCCATCGTCGCCGACGGCTTCGCCAACTTCCACGGAGACCCGCAGATCCAGGCCGCCTCCGTCACAGCAGGCACCGAACTGGTCGCATACCTGCGAAACCGCCTCGCCGACCACCGGGCCACCCTGCGAGCCGGACGCGACCTCCCCGACGACATCTTCACCCGCCTAGCCAGCTCCTCCCTGCCCACCGGCGCCTCCGTGACCGACGACCGCATCGTGATCAACATGGCCGGACTGCCACTGGGCTTCGTGGAAAGCGCGCCAGGAGCCATGGTCGAGGCGGTCGAGCAACTCCTGCTACGCCCGCACATGCTCGCCCAGGCCACGGCCGCCGCCGCAGACCCCGAACAGTTCGACCCGTACGTCTGGGAGGCACTACGGTTCAGCCCGTTCTTCAAACTCCTTCCCCGGCTGTGCGAACGAGACCACGTCCTGGCCGCCGGCACCCCGCGCAGCACGCTGATCCCCGCGGGCACCTTCGTGCTCGCGGCACCGGCCTCCGCCATGTTCGACGCGGCCGTGGTGCCGGAACCCGACGAATTCCGCCTCGACCGCCCCCGCCACCATCACCTGTTCTTCGGCTCCGGCCACCACGCCTGCCTCGGCGTACACGTCGCCGACGTAGTGATCGCCGAGACCGTACGCCGCCTGCTCCTACGCCCCGGCGTGCGCCCGCTCCCGCCACCCGCGGGCCACGTCGAACGAACACTCGGGATCTTCCCCGACACCTTCACCCTCGCGCTCGGCACCGAAGAGCTCGGAACCGAAGAGCTCCGCACCGACGGGCGGGAAGGCTGACGATGGCGGCAAGCCGATCACGCGCACGCACCATCGCCACGGATGGCCTCGCCAACCGGCTCAGATTCCTGGCCCTGACCAACGGCCGGCCCATCTGGGACCTCCTCCAGAGCAGCCGGCCGATCCGGCGCCGGATCAACGCCTCACTGATCGACCACGCCATCCGCGAGATGCCACCACGCCCCGAGCCGCTGAGCACCATGGCCGACTACACCTCGTGGACCTCCCTGACCGACCGCACCTACAGCGGCAGACACCTGCCCCCGGTCCCCGCCACCGAAGAGAACCGTCCCACGCCCGAAAGCGCCGGCAACCTGTTCACCCGCGGCGAATCCATGATCCCCTGCCCGCGCTCCACCGTGCTCTTCGCGTACTTCGCCCAATGGTTCACCGACGGATTCCTGCGCGGCGACACCAACACCCCGCGCGACCCACGCAAGAACAGCTCCAACCACCACATCGACCTGAACCAGGTATACGGCCTCAACGAAGCCGCGACGGCCGCACTACGCACCTTCGACGGCGGACTGCTCAAGAGCCAACTCCTCAACGGCGGCGAGTTCCCGCCCTACCTGTGCGAGAACGGCAAGATCAAGCCGGAGTTCACCCCGCTCAGCGTCATCCGCTTCGACCAGCTCACCGACGCCCAACGCGACACGCTGTTCGCCACCGGCAGCGACCGCGGCAACGGCCAGATCGGCTTCACCATGCTCACCGTGCTGTTCCTACGTGAGCACAACAGGATCGCCCGGCTGCTCACACAGGAACACCCGCACTGGGACGACGAGCGACTCTTCCAAACGGCCCGCAACATCCTCATCGTGCTGCTCATCAAACTGGTCGTCGAGGAATACATCAACCACATCACCCCCTACCACTTCCGATTCACCCTCGACCCCCGGCTGTCGGCGACACTGGCCCACGCACCCTGGCACCGGCAGAACTGGGCCTCGGTGGAGTTCAACCTCGTCTACCGCTGGCACAGCCTGATCCCGTCCCACCTGTCAGTAGGCGGGCACGACCTGCCGATGACCCAAACCTTCTTCGGCAGCGCACTGATCCCCGGCCCCGGCCTCGGACGACTCTTCGAAGACGCCTCCCGCCAACGGGCCGGCCGCATCAGCCTGTTCAACACCGACCCCGTCCTACGCGAGATCGACGTGGCCAGCATCGCCGACTCCCGAGCACTCGACCTGGCCCCCTACAACAGCTACCGCGAACACTGCCGCTTCCCCAAAGTGCGCACCTTCGAGCAGATCTCCAGCGACCAGCGGGTCAGCAGCGCACTGCGCGAGCTCTACCACGACGTCGACGACATCGACCTGTACGTCGGCCTGTTCGCCGAAGAACCCGGATCCCCCACCGCGATCCTGCCCCCACTCCTCACCAAAATCATCGCCATCGACGCCTTCTCCCAAGCACTCACCAACCCCCTGCTGGCCCCGCGAATCTTCAACGCCGCCACCTTCTCCCCCCAAGGCATACGGGTCCTCGCCACCACCCGCACACTCTCGGACATCCTGCGCCGCAACACACCGGAAGACCCCACCCCCCGCCACGTCAGCATGTCCCACCGGACCCCATCATGACCGCAGAGAACGACCCGACCACCGCACGACTACGCACCATGGCCCGCGAACTCGTGGACATCGCCATCACCATCCAGGACGCAGCAACACACACCACCACCGCACTCACCGACAGCACATTGCTACGCGCCCTACCCCACGCCCCCTCCGCAGCCCAACCCGCCTACCGCGCGCTGCTGAAAGCCACAACAAACAAACAAGGCCTCGGGTACGCATTCACCGGCAACCGACTCGCCACCGCCACCGCCAAAGCCGGCGCCATACTCGGCGCCGAAAGCCTGGCCATACGCGTACTGGCCACATCGCTCCGGCTACGCATAGCAGCCGTCGCACTCACCCACCCCGAACTCACCGAAGACCCCATGCTCACCCGGCTCATCAACGCAGCCGCCGCCGACCGCGACCTCGAGTCCATCCGAGCCCTACGCGCCCTGCTCAAAGACCGCGGCACAGTACACGCACTCAGCCAACTCGCCCCAATCTTCGGCGAAGTCCTCGCACTACGCGCACTACTCGACGAGAACCCACTCAACGACACCACCGCCTGGCTCATCGCAACAGGAAAAGGCTTCGCCACCGCCGACCCGATCACCGGCATCAGCAACAAAGCCATCGCCATCCTCGACACCGGAGAAGGCGCCGCACGCCGAATCGAACTGACCACAACCGAGTCCGCCCGACTGTGCACACACGGATCACTACTCGGCTTCCTGACCAACATCAGCACCATCGGCACCACCGGACGAGCCCTCATCCAGAGCATCCAAGGACCCGACGGCGTCATCCGCCACGTCCTCCACGCACCAGGCATGCGAGTAGGACGCCCCGACAGCCAATCACCCCAAGACCTGCTCGGCGCCTTCAGCAGCGCCGTCCTGTCCAGCAGCCCCTACAGCCGCGCCCTGGCCCAAGCCGTCACCGACTACGGACCCCCTCCAGGCGCCGAACTCGCACTCATCGGGCACAGCGCAGGCGGAGCAGCAATCATGAACCTCGCGCAGGACCCCGACTTCTGCACCCGCCACGCCATCACCCACGCCGTCGCCATCGGCTCACCCATCGACTTCAAACACCCCGCCGACCCACGCACCTGGGTGGCCAGCATCACCAACCAGCACGACATCATCCCCACCCTCGACGGACAGGGCGCCGGCACCTGCTTCGACCTGCACCCCGACTGGTACGTCGTCGACTACGGCGACTCCACCCACCTGTTCCCCCACTGCCACAGCATCGAGCACTACCTCGCCAACATCACCCACGACCTCCCCGAAGTCCGCGACCACATCGACGAACGCCTCACACCCTTCCGGGGACAGGTCGTACGTTCCCAGGCATACCTCCTGTTCGACCGACCGCCCGACCCCGACGAGTTCCCCTTCCTCACCGTGCCCACCCACCCCATGGACACCCCCGAAGGAACCATCGAACTACCCATCAGATCCCGCGACGGCAACGCCCTCACGGCCTACTTCACCGCACACCCGACAACCACGGCCGACCTACTGGAAGGCACAGGCCTCGGCCCCGCCGTACACGTGGCAGGCCGCACACTGATCGCCATACACACCGCCTGGAACCGACACACCAGCGCCGGCCGCTACGGAGAACTGCACATCGGCATCGTCATACCCGGCCCCTTCCACCGACGCTCGTGGCCCAACCCGCCGAGACGACGCGCCAGCATCACCGCCTGGCCCGACCTACTGCGAGCAGCGGACCTACGCCACTCCGGCAGCTTCCTCATCGGCTCCGCAGTCGACACCACGATCATCCGCGCCCTCGGCCCACAACTGTGGGGCGGCCAGACGTACCTGACACCCCTCGAACTCCGGCTCAGCACCCGCACCGCCCACGTCACCGCCGACCAGATCCTCACCCTGCGCGGACGACTCGGCCCGGGACTACCCCTGAACGACCCCGGCCTCGTCGGCTACACACGCGACGCCGGTACCGTGCTGCGATCCTCCATACGGACCCGCGGGCAATCCCGGCTCCACCCAGCGCCATCACTTCGGCTGCTCATCGAACCACAGTCGACCCACCCACTGGCCAACCAGCTCCGCCAACTGGGACTCGACGGCGCCCGCCCCCTGCTGTGCCTGTCAGCCACCACCCGCCAGACGCTCCGTGACGCCGCCGTCCCGGTACCGCCCATCTGACGGAGGCACCATGCCCGCCCACATCGCCGCGATCACCGCCCACGCCGAAATCCTGCGCTCAGACGCCCGCGCCCTCGCCGCCTGCGCCGAGCGCCTGCGCGCGATCCAGGCACGGCTGAAGGCCGACGGCGAGGCACCGCCTTGGCTGCACGCATCGGTCACCGCCCACCTCGCAGCCTGCACCGCGGCCGCCGCCGACCTGGAGACAGCCGCGCACCGCCTGCGCCGCTACGCGGACGAGGCGAGCCCATAACCGGGCCGAGGCGTTGACGGTCCTCCATGGATGAGGTTGATGTTTGCTGGCTTTATGGCTATCGAAATTTTTACAAACCGTCGCCCTTTACAAAGTAAACCATTGAATTGAACTTCGACTCTCCGCTTGGTTGAGCGGTGAACAACGAGGCCAAGGACCGCCCTGGACCACGCCCGGCTCAGGCCAGTGCGTCCATCAGAGCCTCCCTCCATGGCTGCGACACCAACCGCACTTCTTCAGAGCACACCAGCCCGTCCCGGACCTGCCAGTACAACCGCTCGCCCGTGGTCGCGGCCAGCACACCGCCGGCCCCCTCCTAGGTGTGAGACCGGAATACGGCGGGTGACATTTGGGTCCGTTGGGCTGATGACATTTTGATCTGTTGGTCGTCGGTGGGCACGGAGAGGATTGGGGCATGACGATCCAACGCGTCACCACCACCTCTGCCGCGACGGCTCCCGCAAGCCACCCGGCATCCGCAGTCTGGCCGCTGCGCGTGCAAGGGTGAACGCGCCACCCATGCGCACCGGATGCGCGCCGGCTCGGCCACCGGATCCACGCCGACCAGGATGGCGTACGTCAGTGACCGTTCCGTAGCAGCTCAGTGCTCAGCACGGATGTCCAGATGCGTGCCGCCCGCCAGACTGGCCGTACACCGTCGAGCAAGGAGGTCACGATGACCGATATCCACCGGGTCCAGCAGGGGCCGGCGTCATGACCGACGTCGATCTGGACGCCCACGCCCGTGGCCTGATGGACGCCAACCTGTACGTGGTCCTCGGCACCGCCGACGCCGACGGCATCCCGTGGACATCGCCCGTTTACTTCGCGACAGCCGACTACGCCGAGATCTTCTGGGTGTCCAGCCCCGACACGCAGCACTCCCGTAACCTCGCCGCGCGTCCCAGGCTGAGCATGGTGATCTTCGACTCGACGGTGCCGGCCTACCATGGCCGGGCGGTGTACCTGTCCGGCTCTGCCGCCGAGCTGACCGGCCGTGACCTGGAGCGCGGTATCGAGATCTTCCCCGGAGACCCCACCCGGGGTGGGGCCACCGTGTCGCTCGAGGACGTCACCGCACCGGCGGCGTGGCGCCTGTATCGCGCGACGATCAGCGAGGCGTTCGTGCTGTGCCCCCGCGAGCCGCGCCAGCCGTGCCCCGTGCACGGCCTCGCCGGCGACCACCGCGCGCCCGTGATGCCCTGGCGCCATCCGGCCTAGTGCTCGACGGCGACAGGCGTCCCGGCGCGCCTCGATCGCGTGGACGACAGCGGCCATGTCCCGCTCGCCGCGCCACGGATCCCCCTGCCGTAGGAGCAACGCTGCGGCAGGCCTCGAACAAGGACATTTTCCGACGTGAGTGGCCGGCCGTTCACCTCACATCCCGGTGACGGTACGGGCAGGCCACATGGTCAGGCCAGGTGCACTCGCCCTGCGCCGGCAAGGAAGGAAACCGATGGCGAAGTCCGTGTTGTACATGTCGATGTCGCTCGACGGGTTCATTACCGGTCCGGGTGACGGCCCGGGCAACGGGCTCGGGATCGGCGGTATCCGGTTGCACGAGTGGCTCGGCGAGCCCGTCTCCGATCCGCCGTACTTCGACCCGCCGGGGCTGAGCGGGCAGGTGTTCGGCGAGTCGATGGCGACGGGTGCGGTCGTTGTGGGTCGCAAGACGTTCGACTACGCCGGCCACTGGCACGGTGATCACCATGGGGTGCCGATCTTCGTACCCACGCGTGGCGTCCCGCCGGCGCCGCAGAGCGGCTGGGTTCACTACGTGCCCGACGTCGCAACGGCGATGCGCGAGGCCAAGGCGGCCGCCGGCGGCAAGGACGTGATGGTGCACGGTGCCGGGCTCGCCCAGTCGCTGCTGCGCGAGGGCCTGCTCGACGAGCTGGAGATCCACCTGATCCCGGTCGTCCTCGGTGACGGGCGGCGGCTGTTCGGCGCTGATCGCATCGAGTTCGAGCTGACCCGAGTGATTGATGCGCCCGGTGTCACGCACCTGCGCTACCGGGTGACCTCAGATGCCGGCCGGTGACCACGGCGCTCGAAGGCGATCGGGAGCACCACCGGCGTCGATGTCGAGCACACGTGCGGGCGTGTCCACCGGAGTACCGAGCTTGTCATGCGAGTCGATCAAATAGCTAGGAGTGTCGATGTCCAAGGTGTGGTTCGTGACAGGAGGTTCGCGCGGTCTGGGTCGCGCGTTCGTCGAGGTCGCGCTCGAAGCGGGTGATCGCGTGGCGGCGACGGCGCGCAACCCGGAGCGGTTGCGGGATCTCCTCGACACCTACGGCGATGGGGTGCTTCCGCTGCGGCTGGACGTGACCGATTATGACGCGGCTGTGCGCGCGGTTGCTCAGGCCGTGGAGAGGTTCGGTCGCATCGATGTCGTCGTCAACAGCGCCGGCTATAGCGACTTGAGCTCGTTCGAGGACACGACGATCGACTCGTTCCGGACGCAGGTCGAAACCGTCTTCTACGGCGTCGTCAACGTTTCGAAGGCGGTCGTGCCGATCCTGCGCGGGCAGGGCAATGGTCATCTCATCCAGGTCTCTTCGCTCAGTGCCCGCTTCTCCGCCCCTGGTCTGACTGCCTACCAGGCGGCGAAGTGGGCCGTAACTGGATTTTCCAGCGGCCTTGCCCATGAGCTCGCTCCGTTCGGGGTGAAGATCACTGTTCTCGAGCCGGGCGGAATGCGCACCGACTGGGCGGGCTCGTCGATGACGATCCCGCAGCCCAGCGCGCCGTACCAGCCGACCATCGGAGCGTTCGCCGAGCTGGTGCGCGCCGCCTCCGGTCACGAGGCGACGAGCGCGCGCCGTGTCGCCCAGGTGGTCCGAGACATCGTCGGCCGAGACGATGCCCCCCTACGCCTGCTGCTCGGCGCCGATGCCGTGCCGTTGGCGCAGCAGGCGGCACGGGAACTCGCCGCCAGCGACGAGGCCTGGCGTGAAGTCAGTCTCAGCGTCTCCGACGGGACGCCCCTTACCACCGATAGGGACTGCCAACCAGCGTAGTCGTTGGAGGCTGTTCGCCGCCTCAAGGAACGGTGTCGCGGCAGCTCCCGCTGGTCCAGGCTCATCGGCGTACGTCCGAACCTGCGAACGTGGGCTCTCTACGCAGACGGATGGCCGACATGACCTGTGGTGAGCACGGACCGAGCCCGGCCCAGCCGGCAACCGGACCGCAGCGACCGAGCGGGCGACCGAGTCCGGGTGATACTGCGACGCTGCCTGGCCGAATCGATCAGAGTTGTCGGATCCGGGCCACGTCGTTCGTAGTTGGGGTAAGAAGCCGCCCACGAGGGCGCTGTCACGACTAAGGGAGATGCGACCGATGCTGCACCCTCAGGCCAAGATCCACCGCATGTTCGAACTCATCGAGCCGATCGCCACCGTCACCTTCTCCGAGGTGGCCAACGAGGCGTTCCTGGCCGTCGGCATGCGCAACTACTGGGACGGATACTTCGCCGGCCGGGCCGCGCCGCTAGGACTGGCACCGGCCGAGGTGGTGCACGCGGTCTTCTACAACTTCGCCGACGGCGAGGTGGCGCGCCACATCCCCTGGGTGTGGGGGAAGATCAGCCCGCAGGAGGCGATCGCCGTGCGCGAACGGGGCAGCACCGCCGCGCTGCGGCAAAGGATCAGAGAGCTCGCCGACTCACCCGCTCTGGTACGGGCCGCCGACCTCGCCACCCGAGCAGCGCTCAGCGCGCCGACCGAGGGCCGAGTGCTGTACGCCGGGCTACGGGCACTCGACGTACCCGAGGAGCCGGTGGCCAGGCTCTGGCACGCGGCGACACTGCTGCGCGAGCACCGCGGGGACGGCCACAACGCCGCCCTTGTCGCCCACGGCATCGGCGGCATCGAGTCCCACGTCCTCATGGCGCTTTCCCTCGGGATGCGGGCGGAGGAGTTCGGCCGGATCCACCACCTGCCCAAGGCACGGCTGACCGCCGTCCTCGACGGGCTGCGCGGCCGCGGCCTCGTGGACACCGCCGGCCGGTTCACCGACGCCGGCCGGGAGACCAGGCAGCGGATCGAGGAGCTCACCGACGAGCTGGCAGCCCCGGCGTACGACGTACTCACTGCGGACGAGCTCGACGAACTGGCCGCAGGGCTCGAGCCGATCGCCGCCGCGGTACAGGCCGTCGGCGACTGAACGGGCGCATCAGGCGACGGCCACGACCCCAGCCCGACCTTCGAGGCGAGCAGATCGTCGCGCGGGACCACCCGCATGGCGTAACCGAAAGCGCCGCCGCCAAGCGGCGCGAGGCCGCCGGCGCCTGGGCCTGATGCCCCAGAAAAAGACCAGGCTTGATTCTCAGGAACCCTCGTATTCCGGTGCCACAGATCTTGCGTTTTCGCTCGTGACTGGTCAATATGTGGTCAATATCGGTCAGATTCGATCCACGTGTGCGATCGGATCTGAGCGGTCTACTGTCACCCCCCGAGAACGCTTGAGGTGACCATGAGACGCACGGCTGCGGCGCTCGCGATGCTCGCGGCGCTGGTCGCGCCGACCGCCCTGATCATCACCCCGGCGAACGCCGCCACTCCGAAACCCCCGCCGGTATACCCCGAGGTCGGCCCGGGCACCGCCTTCCTCGACCACCGGGCGCTGCTGGCCGGATACGCCGAGCCGGAGTGGTACGAGGCGAACATCCCCTTCCTGGAGGTGCCCGACCGGGAGATCCAGGACGTCTACTACTACCGCTGGAGCACCTACAAGCGCCACATCCGCTACACCGACTCCGCGACCGGCGACATCATCACCGAGTTCCACAACGCCCCCGGCTACGCCGCGCCGCTCGGCGGCATCGTCGCGGCCGCCGGCCACCACGTGTACGAGGGCCGCTGGCTGCGCGACACCCGCCCGATCGACGACTACCTCACCTACTGGCTGCAGGGCCCCGGCAGCAGCCCCAAGCCGAAGGAGGAGTACCTCAACAAGGACACCGACGACTGGGCGCACCAGTACGCCTGGTGGGCGGCCGACGCCGCCTACCAGCGCTATCTCGTCACGGGCGACGCGTCCTTAGTCGAGAGACTGCTGCCCGACCTGGTCCGCCAGTACGACAAGTGGGGCGGCCAGTACGACAAGGACCTGGGCCTGTACTGGTCGGTGCCGGTGTGGGACGCGATGGAGTACACCGCCTCCTCCTACGAGACCGACCCGGCCGATCCCTACCACGGCGGCGCGGGCTACCGGCCGACGCTCAACGCCTACCAGTACGGCGACGCCAGGGCGATCGCCGCCATCGCCCGGATGCGCGGCGACGGAGCCCTGTCCAGGACGTTCGAGCGGCGGGCCGCCTCCCTGCGCGACGCGCTGCACCGCTACCTGTGGGACCCGGAGCGGCAGTTCTTCTACCACAAGGCCCGCGCCGACCTGGACCCGCAGCGGAAGCTGGTCTCCACGAGGGAGCAGATCGGGTTCGTGCCATGGGCGTTCGGCATGGCCAAGCCCGGGACCGAGAAGGCGTGGGCGCAGCTGCTGGACCCGCAGGGGTTCGCCGCGCCGTACGGGCCGACCACGGCCGAGCGGCGCAGCCCCTTCTTCATGCGGGACGCGCTCGGCGGCTGCTGCCGCTGGGACGGCCCGAGCTGGCCGTACTCCACCTCGACCACGCTCACCGCCATGGCCAACCTGCTCAACGACCGCGACCAGGACGTCGTCACCGCCGCCGACTACTACCGGGTGCTACGCGGCTACGCGCTCACCCAGTACAAGGTACGTCGCCGAGGCGCACCACCCCGACGAGCCGCGCTGGATCTACGACGCGCGGGGGCACAGCGAGCACTACAACCACTCCACCTTCGACGACCTGGTGATCAGCGGCCTGATCGGGCTGCGCCCGCAGGCGGACGGCAAGGTCGTGGTGAACCCGCTGGCACCCGCGGAGTGGGACCACTTCGCGCTGGAGAACGTGCCGTACCACGGGCACAACGTGACGGTGCTGTGGGACCGCGACGGCACCAGGTACGGCCAGGGCAAGGGACTGCGCGTCTACGTGAACGGCAGGCTCGCCGCCGCGCGGTCCGCGCTCGGCGAGCTGACCGCCCGCGTGCCGGCCGCCGTCGCGCCCGACCGCTCCTCGCGTCCCGGCAACGACGCCGCGAATCCGTACCGAACCGGCTACCCCAAACCGTTCGCATCGTACACCAACGGCATCGACAACGTGTGGGACGCGGTGGACGGGCGGATCTTCTACGACGACATCCCGCACAGCCGCTGGACCAACTACCGCTCCCCGAACCCCGAGGACCATCTCGGGGTGGACTTCGGCGTGCCGACCCAGGTGAGCGACGTGCGGTTCTACGCCTACGACGACGGGGGCGGGGTGCGGGCGCCGGCGTCGTACCGGCTGGAGTTCTGGGACGGGTCGGCGTGGCGGGAGGTGCCGGACCAGGCGCGCACGCCGCGAGAGCCGGGTGCGGCGCTGAACCGGATCACGTTCCCGGCCCTGACCACGACCAGGATCCGGCTGGTGTTCGGCAACCCGCCCGGCGCGTACGTCGGCGTCACCGAGCTGCAGGCGTGGTCGCCCGCCGCGGGCGACACCCGGCTGGACGCGGCCGTCACCGAGCAGGGCGTGCCCGCCGTGGTGATCGCCGCCTTCACCAACGACGGCCGCAAGCCGGCCACGCACGTCAAGGTGGCGCCTGCCGTGCCGCCGGGCTGGTCGGCCGAGCCGCTCGGACACACGGAGACGCCCGTGGTGCGGCCCGGCGGCCGGTTCGCGGTGCGCTGGCGGGTGACGCCGCCGCCCGGGACCTCGCCACGCCCGGACGCCTACCCGGTGCGCGCCTTCGCGACGTACGACCGGTCCGCGCGGGCCGCCAGCGCGTACGCGCACGTGGAGGTGCCGCTCGACCCCGCCTCCTATGCGAAGGTCGAGGCCCAGGACACGTTCACCGCTGACACCTCGGCGGGCTACACGGTGCACCAGCCCTTCGACGGCGAGGCCAAGCCGGCGACCACGGCCGGCGGCGGCCGGTTCGCGGGCACCGGCACGCAACCCTTCTTCGGGTTGGTGGCCGGCCCGGCGGGGCCGTCGTCGGCCGAAGCGATCAGCGTGGTGACGGTCGGCTCGTTCGCCGGCACCGGCAGCCCGGAGGACAGCGTGTTCGTCGGCTGGGTCAAGGACCGGGACACCTACGTGACCGCCTGGTACAACAACACCCGCAAGCAGTCCGGCATCAACGTGCGGGTCGGCGGCCGCTTCCTGGACACGCCCGGCGACGCGCCGCTGACGCTCGCGCCGGGCGACCGGTTCGCGCTGGTGCTGTCCGGCGACACCATCACCTCCTTCGCCCACACGGGCGGCCGGTGGCATCGGCTCCGCACGGCCGGCATCGGCGCCACGCTGGCCACGCCGCAGGCCCGCGAGGGCTTCCGGTACGGCTTCGGCCTGCGCGCCACCTCCGGCACGATCACCATCGCCGGTTTGGAGGGCCGCGCCGCCTGACCGCCGGCCGGTCCCGTCTCCGGACCGGCCGCGCCGTGCGGTGGGATGTCGTCAGGCGGCCGTCCCCGGCAAACCCCACTCGCTCGCGCGCAAGGAGTTCGCCACGATGGCCGCTGACGAGTGCATCACGAAGGTCGCCCGGCATCGACACGGCCGCCCGCAGGCGGTCCGGTGCGAGAACGCCGGCCTGCCGACCCAGATGATCGCCGAGTTGGAAGCCCGGCTCGCCGAGACGGCGGAAACGTCTCGACGGTCCCGGTGAGGTCGGCCAAGAACCTGGCGGGCGATCCGATGCGCGCGGGCCCGGCGTCGGGTTCCGGTCAGGCTCCGGCGGCGTCGAGGCGGGCAAGCTGCTCTGCTGTGAGCTTGACGTCGAGTGCCGGTAGCGCCGCCTCGTACTGCTGGAGCGTGCGCGGCCCGATCAGCGGCACGATCTCCGGCGAGGTCTGGTACGGGGAACGGGTCAAAGGCGCCGCTGCCGTCGGCAGATCAGGGCGGTGGTTTCGTGCTGAATGCGTACATGACCGCCCAGGGACTCGATGGTGCCGTGCACCACCCGCAGCAGTGCCGCGAGCCGCTCGGCGCCGAGCCGGAGGTGGTCGCTCGACGTCGCGACGAGCCCGACCCACTGATCGGCGGTCAGAACGCGTTCCTGCCGGTAGACCTTCTCCTCGATCGGGGAGAACGCGTCGCGGCCGGAGAGCGGCACGCGTTCGGAACGGGTCGTGTCCCGTGGTCCCCAGACCCAGACGATCTCCGGCGCGTGCTGCGCGTACACGTGGGTGAACGCCGCGGCCACCGGCTCCTCGACCTGCGAGGAGTTCCAGAACCACGCCATGACGCCGCCGGTGGCCAGCACCTGTGCGGCCTTCGCGATGCCGGCGTCGGGGTCGATCCAGTGCCACGCGTCGCCGCAGGTCATGAGGTCGAAACGACGCCCCGCGTCATCCCAGGTCTCGAACGGGGAGACCTCCACCTCGACGCCGTGGCCCCGTGCGACGTTCGCCATGCGCTCGTCCACCTCGACCCCCAGCACCGCCAGCCCTCGTCCGGCCAGCGTCCGGGCCACTTTGCCGGTGCCGCATCCGACGTCGAGCACGCGGGTTGGATGGCCCGCCGTGAGTTCGTCGATCAGCTCGTCGGAGGACTCCGGGCGATATCGGTCGTACTGCTCGGCCACTGAGCCGAAGGACGTGGCTCGTGCGCGGTCCAGATGGAGCTCGTGGGATTCCATGATCCGACGATATGAGAGCCCACGGGAAAGGATCCAGAAGGCTGTGCTGCGGGAACGCGCCACGTGCCGGTCGCCGCCCACCCCGGGCAAGTGATGGACTACTATCATTTTTGAAGGGCGTTTCCGGCACATCGGCCTCTCCAGGAGATGACATGAGCGATCCTGTGACTCTGCCCCTGCATATGCGGCGCACCGCGTTCGATCCGGTTCCCGAGCTCGCGAAACTGCGCGACAGCGCGGGCATCGAGCGGGTGCCCACGCCGTTCGGGCTCGAAGCCTGGCTCGTGACCCGCTTCGCCGACGTCAAGGAGATCCTCGGAGACGCCGAGCGGTTCAGCAACAGGCGCCCGCAGAACCTCCCGGCCCCCGGCATGCAGGGCCTGAGCCCCGAGCAGGTCGCGAAGATGCAGGCGGGCAATCTCCTGCTGTTCGACCCGCCGGAGCACTCCCGGCTGCGCAGGATGCTGACGCCGGAGTTCACCATGCGCCGCATGCGCCGGCTGGAGCCCCGCATCCGCGACATCGTCAACGACCACCTCGACGCGATGGAGCGCGCGGGCTCGCCGGTCGACCTGATCAAGACCTTCGCGCTGCCCATCCCCTCGCTGGTGATCTGCGAGCTGCTCGGCGTCCCGTACGAGCACCGCGAAGACTTCCAGCAGCGCACCAACACGCTGCTCGACATCTCCAGGTCCCCCGAGGAGCGCACAGCGGCCTCGCTGGAGTCGCGTGCCTACATGTCCGAGCTGGTCGCCCGTGCCAAGGCCGAGCCGGGCGAGGACATGCTCGGCATGCTGGTGCGCGAGCACGGCGACGATCTGTCGATCGACGAGCTCGCCGGCATCTCCAGCCTGTTGCTCCTGGCCGGCCACGAGACGACCTCCAACATGCTCGGGCTCGGCACTCTGGCCCTGCTGCGCCATCCCGACCAGCTCGAACTGCTCATGAAGGAGCCCGAGCGGATCGGCGCCACAGTGGAGGAGCTGCTGCGCTGGCTCAGCATCGTGCACTCGGGCGTGGCCAAGGTGACCACCACCGACGTGGAGGTCGCGGGGCAGCACATCCCGGCGGGCGATCTGGTGATGCTGGCGCTGCCCTCGGCCAACCGCGACCCGAAGTTCATCTCCGACCCCGACCGCTTCGACATCACCCGCGGCGAGATGGGCCATGTCGCCTTCGGCCACGGCGTGCACCACTGCCTGGGCGCGCCGCTGGCCAGGATGGAGCTGCGCATCGCCTTCCCCGCCCTGTTCGAGCGCTTCCCCGGCCTGCGCGAGAGCGGCGCCCCCGCCGAGTTCCGCTCCTTCCACATCGTCTTCGGGCTGACCAGCTTCGAAGTCGCCTGGTGAACCCAGGGCGCGTCGGCTGCTAGCGTTCACATGTGCACGAGCAGCGACAGCGAGCCGACGCGCTGCGTAACGCGGACAAGATCGTCCGGGCCGCCATCGCGAGTCTGCGCGAGCACGGCCCGGACGTGTCACTCGAGGAGATCGCCCGCTACGCCGGCATCGGCAGCGCCACCGTCTACCGCAGGTTCGGCGACCGCGACGGCGTGATCAGGGCGGCCTTCCAGACATACTTCGCCGAAGAGGTCGAGCCGCTGGTCCTGGCCACGCGCGACGCCGACGACGCCGGACGGGCGCTGACCGAGGCACTGACCGCCTCGGTCGAGACCCTCGCGGCGCACCGCGCCCTGCTGCGGGCGGCGCGCATGTCGGGGGCGTTCACCGTCGACATCGCCGTGCGGTTCATGGGGCCGCTGGGCGTCGTGCTGGCCAGAGCCCAGCGGCAGGGCGCGGTACGCCACGACCTGATCGTCCGCGACCTGGCCGCCATCCTGGTGATGGCGCTGGCCACCATGCATTCGGGTGATCCCGAATGCGGCGATCTCCGCCGCTACCTGGCGCTGCTGCTGTCGAGCCTGCGGCCGTCGGACGACGAACTGCCGGCCCCCTCCGCCCGGTCGCACCACATCCTCGACTCCTCCCTGACTTCGCGACAGATCGGACACTGAACCCGCCTGATCCCGGCGCTGAGCCGACGGTGAAGGCGGCTGGACATCATGGCCCGCACCGCGCACCTCCGGGTACGTCACTCCAGCCGGGCCGCGGCCTCCAGCGGCTCGGACGAACGGAGGAAGCGCAGATCCTCCATGACCAGGGCGACATCGGTGGCGCCGCCGCGGCGGAGGGCCGGGGCCAGCGCGTCCAGGTCGGGCCAGCGGGACGGGCGGAGGTGGACGCGGTAGCCGTCCCCGGCGGGCTCCAGGGTGAGGGCTGCGCCGATGGCGAGCCTGCTCTCCGGGAGGTGGGCCGCGGTCGCTCCGGCGGCTCGTTCCAGGGCGGTGACCGAGGTGACCCCGGAGGCGATGGGCAGGGTCGTGTCCGGGCCGGTGACGTGTTCGTGCAGGTCACGCAGGCGGGCGGCGGCGGTTGTACGGGCGGGGTAGTCCTTGGGCAGGCGGTCGGCCACGAGCCTCGCAGCGCGGGCGATGTGACCCAGCGGCGGTACGGACAGACGCTCGCCGAGCAGGGCGATCAGCGCCTCCAGGGCGTCCTCGGCGCCTGAGGCGAGGGTGACCCACTGCTCGGCGGTGAGCGGGGTGAGCCTCGGGTGACGTTCCGTCCAGTACGCGACCGCCCGGTCCAGGTCGGGGCCCGTACGCCAGAGGTCGGCGGGGTCGTCGGGCATGAGCAGCTCGACGACTTCGACGGCCTCGTCGGTGGTGGTGAGCGCCTCCAGGGAGAGCGCGGCGATGCGCAGTTCGATCTCGGTCAGGTCGAGTTCGCGGGCACGGGCCGCGTCGCCCTTGCCCAAGGCGGTGACGCGGCCCCGCGCCCAGCCGTCCGGCCAGGAGAGCGTGCGGGCCGAGGTGGCCAGCAGGATCAGGCACTGGGCCGGTGACAGGCCGGTGGCCTCGGCGAACGCCCGTACGGTCGCCTGCCGGTCCACGGGCGGCGGGCCGTTCTCGGCGATCAGGTCGAGCGCCCGCCGGAGCCGGTCCGGGTCGCCCCAGCCGCGGCAGGTCCGCAGCTCGACGGCGCGGTTGCGGGTGAACAGGAGCGGGTCGGGGCCATCGGGGGTGTGGAGGAGCGCCGTGACCGCGTACCCGTGCCCCACCTGCTCGTAGTCGGCGACGGCGGCGGCCGAGATGGGGCCGCGGCCCGAGCGGATCTGCCCGAGGTCGTACTCCGGGCGCAGCCGGGCGACGTGCCAGGTGCCGTCGGTGCGGAGGAGTTCGGGGACGGCGGCCAGTTCCAGAAGTCGCGCGCGCCCGCCGCCGTTGCCCCACGCGGCCTCCAGGACGGCGGCGCCGAGGCGGCCCAGCGTGTTCTCGACCCCCTTGACGGCGGGGGCGTCGAATATCGCGATCTTCTTGTCGTACGGCACATCGACGGCGGCGCGGGCGAAGTGGACGATCCTCTCGTACGCGGACTCGGGCCCCGGATCGTCCGGCTCGGCGGGCTTCTCGGACCGGACGGCGGGTGCCGCGGAGGCGGGCGCCGGGCGCAGGTGGGGCGGCGGGGTCAGCACCAGGCGTTCCAGCAGGGCGAACGCGCGCTCGCGGCATTCGACGGCCGTCCACACCAGGAACGTGACGCCCTTCCACAGCGACTCGTCGGTGATCTCCGGCAGGAGCGGGCGGAGCCGTCCCGCCAGCTCGTCGCGGGCGGCGTCCTTCTCCGCGTACCCGCTCTCGGGGTCCAGCACCCGCATGAGGTCGGCGGCGAGCGCGGCGTCCGCGACGTCGATCAGGGCCTGCGCCTTCTTCTCGTCGACGGCGCGCAGTGCCCTGGATCCTTCGGGGTCGCGCGGCCGCATCGCCGACCACCGGCCGGGAGGCGCGACCAGGCGGGTCCCGGACGCATAGCGGTGATGCTCGACCGTGCTGATGTTCTCGGCGCCGTCGTGCTCGGGCACCCTGCCCCAGCCGCGGACGTAGCGGCCGATGGTCCGCCCGGCCGGATCCCGCAACTCGATGATCCGGCCCTGGCCGCGCCACACGGTGGCCTCGGCGCCACCGGGGAAGGCGACCCGTTCGCCGTCGGCCGGTACGACGCGGCGGGCGGCGGGGTGCGCGCTGCCGTGCGGGCAGTGCGGGCCGCCGTGGTCCAGTACGGTCACCCGGCCGTTCACGGCGATCAGGCAGCGGTCGTAGAGGTCGCGCGCCTCGGTCCGTTCGTGGGACCGGCTGGAGACGGACTCGTACGTGCCGAAGCCGTGGGACGGGCCGACTCCATCCGGTGTGACGACGGAGGCGCGGAACTTGTGCTCCCAGAGCCGGCCGGACTCGATCAGGAGCAGGTCGGTGCCGCTCTCTTCCAGGTAGTCGGTGATGGTGTTGACGTGGCCGGGGACGAAGGCGGGCAACTCCAGTTCGTCGAGGACGCCGCCGCTCAGCGTGGCGGCGAGGGCGCGGGCCGGGTCCGTCCCGGTCGCGATCGTCCGGACGCTGTCCAGGAGAGGGCCGGGGATTCCGGCGATGGTGAACCGTTCGGCGTCGCACAGGGCGGCGTGCGCGTCCGGAAGCCCTTGATCCGGGACCCGCTCGGCATGCTCGGCCAGGATGGCGGCGACGATCTGCGCCGTTCCCGGTGTCGCGGTCAGGGCCCGTACGGTCTCGGGGGCGGTCTGCTTCGGGACGGCGGGCTCGGTGACGTTGAGCTGGTTGGTCACGTTGCCCGCGATCGCGTCGCGCAGCAGCGGAGCCCAGTCCGGGTCGGCCGCGACGGCGGCCAGGTCGGTGCCCGCTCCGGAGGCGAGCCGGTCGTACAGCTTGAACGTGTGCAGCAGCCGGGGCCGCGCGAGCGGGACGCCGCGGTCCAGGAGGAGATCGAGGAGCGGGAGGTCGGCGGCGGTCTCCTCCCAGCGGTTGACCTCGTCCTCGTCCGCTCCCAGCACCGCCTCGTGGTCGTCGCAGGTGAGGCCCTCCGCGCGCAGCCGCGTACCGGCGTCGTGCAGGAGGTCGCCGAGACCGGCGACGGGGAGTGCGAGCCCCGCGTACAACTTCAGGAAGCGGCCGAGCCAGTCCGCCACCGCCGGCCCGCGGGACGTGCTGAACGGGGCGGTCAGGCCCGCGCTCGCGAGGTTGCCGAGGAGGAGCGACACTGCCGCGCTCTTCGCCTTGGGGGTGTCCGTGGTGGGCAACGGCAGGATGCCGAGGAGCGCGCGGCCGATGCCCGCGTCCGCCCGTGCCATCGGGCCGAGCAGCGGAAGGACGAACTTCCAGAGGGCCTGCGGTGCCGACTCCATGCAGCCGCTCTCCAGCAGGGCCCGTACGGCGCGTTCGTCCTCGGGGCCGCCGAGCGTGTGCCCGGCGGCCTTCGCCAGCTCCGCCCAGCCGTCGGCCAGGGCCAGCGCGCCGTCCGCGCCGTCCGGGACTTCCTCGCACCACTCGGTGAGCAGGCTGCGGTGCCAGCGGTACGCGCCGGGGGCGGGATGGCGGGCGGCGAGCCGCTTGCCGTGCTTCTTGAGCGTGGCCGGTCCGGCGGCGTCCGGTCCCGCGGCGAGGTGCGCCGCGACGAGCGCGACCTCGTCGACCGGCAGCGCGTGCGCGTCCTCGGCGGCGCGGGCCTTCTCGAAGAAGGCGGCGGCGAAGCGGGCGCTGCCCGCGGCGGCCATGATCCGCGCGCACTCCTCGTAGAACGGCGGCAGCAGCTCGGGCGCGTGCGTCTCCAGGTCGTCGCCGGTACGGGTGAGCGCGGTGCGCGCGAGGCCGGGCTTGCGCGCGGCCAGACCGCGGGCGGCCCGCAGGTCGGTGTGCGCGGCCAGGATGCGGGCGCGGTGCGCCGGGTACCAGAGCAGGGCGGACGCGAGGAACCCGAGCGGGCCCACGTGCACGGTGCCGACGCCGGTCTCCGCCACCGGGTCCAGGTCGTACAGCGACTTCTCGGCCTTGTCGCCGTCGACGGCCGCGCGCCGGACGAGTTCGACGACCGGCTCGTCCAGGACGGAGTGCTCGTAGCGGACGGCGACGCACGTGTCCTCGTCGGAGCCGGCGGGCGTGCCCGGCAGCACCGCCCCGGCGCGCAGCAGCACGTCGCGCGTCGGGCCGGTGATGCCGGAGGGCACCACGGTGCCGGGCTCGCCTTGGTGGGCGTCGCAGTAGTGGGAGTACGCCTCGGCTGCCTCCACCACCGGCTCCGTCTCGTCCACGGTGCGGTCCGCGTACAGGGCCATGAGAATGCGGACGCCCTCGGACCAGGCGATGTCGCCGATCTCCCGGCCGCCCGCGGTGAAGCTCAGCCCCGCCATGTAGGCCGGGCTCATCGGCCCGCTCCAGTCCAGGTCGATCTCGATGCCGAGCGGCTCGGGCGCGTGCACGGTGAACCGCGCCCTGTCCCCCTTGATGCGCCCGCCCAGCTCGTGCACGCGGCGCTCGAACGCGCCGCCGCTCTCGTAGTGGGCGTCCACGTATCCGAAGGTGTTGACCACGCCGAACGTACGGTCCATGCTCGCGGGACGCGTCCACACCTCGCGGCGTACCTGCTCGACAACCTGCGTGAGGTTCCGTCCCCGCCAGATGGGCAGCTTGTCGCCGAGCAGCAGCGGGTGCGGGATCGCGAAGGCGTTCGCGCCCGTCCACGCGCCCTCGCGCAGGAGCGCGCAGCGGCCGAGGTCGGGTGCGCCCTCGATGATCGGGGCGACGACCAGGTCGGTGAGCGTCTCGCGCCACACCGGGTCGTCCCACACGGCCGCGAACACCGCGGCCGGGACGGGCAGCGACCGCACCATCCAGGACTCGACCCGGTCATGCACCGCCCGCGCGCGCTCGCCGAGCCGGTCGCAGAGGGCGGCGAGCCGTACCGCGGTCGGATCCTTCCTGACGTTGGCGGGCACCTTGGCCAGCACGCGGCCCGCGGCCGTCCGGCAGGCGAGCACCGGCCGCCGCGTCCCCTCGACGGTGAGCTCGTGGCCCGTCGCGATCCCGATCCATCCCATGGGACGCCATTCTTGATCATCCCTACGACATTCTGCGGAAAACGGATGATTTACCCGCAGTGGCGGGGGCGGCCGCGCGGTGATCCGGGCCGCGTGGCGCTCATGTCATGGCGCTGATTCTCAGCGGTCCCCCACGAGTTCAGGGTGCATCGGCCAGGGTTTGCAGTCTCGTGCTCGCGGCCTTGTGAACCTCCGGGGCCAAAGGATCGTCGGCCAGTTCCAGAAGGCGCGAGCGGACCCGGACAGTGTCCCGTGCTCTCGCACAGGCGGCTTGCTGGACTGTGGGTTCGCAGTCGTCAAGCCCCTCGATGGCGATGAGCGCGGCCTCCTGTGGCGCACATCCCTGAAGCCCGACCAAGAATGTCTCCCGGGCCAGTGAGTGAACAGTGCCCTCCCAGAGGGCCACGAGTTCGTCGACGGCCTCGCGAACTCCCAGCCGTCCCATGGCTCGGGCCGGGAGCTCGGCCGCACACCACTCTTCGGACGCAACGGCGCGGCGCAGCGCGGCCAGCAGTACCGGTGCGTCACTTTGGTCTCCGACCTCTGCGAGCACGCGCTCCCCGAACGCGGCCAGCGTGTCGTCGCCGCTGCCGATCCAGGCGCGCGCTTGTGGCAGAGCGCCGGTCCCAAGGTGGCGCAGGGCCTGGGGCACGCCCGGGGTCCACCCCGCGGCGTTACGCAGTCCCGGGTCTGCTGCGAATTCGAGGACGATCATATCGCCGCGCCTGCCCAGCTCCTCCAGTGCCCATCGGCGCGCGGGACCACCGGCAGTGACGAGCCGGACCAGATCGCCAGGTTCGGCGTCGCCGAGTTGGAGGTCTGGCCTGACCGGCCTGTGAGAGCGGGACGCCTGTAGCTCCTCAACGATGCGCCTCACCTGTGGCTGGGACCGCGCGAACGTCGTCCACGGTTCCATGTCGCACCAGATCGCCTGCGCGAGCTGGGCGTTGTCGCGGACAGCAATGACGTCGTCGGCGAGCCCGTCCCAGAGAGCGGGAAGTTTCATGACCCCGCTGTCCCCGATCGCCTCCAGCGCCAAGGACCAGTGTCGCCCCTCGACTGCGTACCTGCGCAGTATCGTCGCCGCGTCGCCGCGGCCGACCCATGGCAGCAGGGCGAGGACCTGCAGAGCGAGCCCGACCGGCTCGTCATCATCGCCGTCATAGTCGAAAAGGTGCTGCTCGATCGGCGCCAGCGGCAGGCTGAGCCGGCCGATCAGACCGGCGAGATAGCTGTCACGCTGGTCTACCTGCCGGTCCCATCGCGTGTCGGTGATCACGCACTCGTACACCGTGTCGGCGGCGCCGGATTCAGCTGAGGCACGGCGTGCTGCGAGGCCGCGGCCTCGCTGGAGTTGCCCGCGGAACGAGGCCGGGCTGTCGTATGCATATACCGTCATCAGGATGCAGTATCCCGGTGGCCTTGGCTCGGCACGAGTGAATATCGCCAGGCAGAAGAGCGTAGCCGCCTGGCTACTGAGCCGCGCGCGTTGATGTCATGACAATTGCGGACATCAGGCACACTCTTCGAGCCGATCGACCACAGCCGGTTCGGGTACGCGCGCGTCTCCACCCGCCGCAGAGGGCAGGCACGGCGGCCGGTCATCTCGAAGGACATGATGCGCATCGCGCTCGGTCGCCGCGCAGACGGCGAGTCCGTCGCCGGCATCGCCAAAGGCCTGACATACAAGACTGCCAGTGGCGAGGAGCGGACAGTCTCCCGCCGCGCCCTCTGCAACGCATTCAAGGCCACGACCCCTTCCATTGGGGCGGGTACGGCGACGTCGAGCCGGCTCCAGGCGTGGCCGAGGGTCAGCTCGTTCCCGGCCGGGTGAAGCCCATGGGGGTGCGGCTGTAGGGGGCGATCTTGACTTCGGAGCCCGGTCTGGGCGCGTGGATCATTGTGCCCTTCTCGGGATCGAGCACGATGCCCACATGGTCAGCGGTGCCGTCACCGTTGTTGTCGAAGAAGACAAGGTCTCCGGCCTGCACATTGCCATCAGGGATGCGCGGTCCGCGCAGCCACTGGTCGTTCGCGACCCGGGGGATGGCGGTCCCCGCGGACTCGTACGCGCGCAGGGTCAGTCCGGAGCAGTCGAAGGAGCCGGGTCCTGTTGCTCCCCACACGTAAGGGTCGCCGATCTGCTTGAGGGCGTAGTCGATGACGGCCTGGGCACGAGGGTTGGGCGCCAGGTTGTGGGCGTTCGGCGGGACGGCCAGCGAAGGCGCGCCCCCACCGCCGCCGCCTCCACTGCCTCCACTGCCGCCCGCCCCGTTGACGCCGTTCCCGATGCCATCGCCGGGCGGCAGGCCGTTGCCGTTGCCGTTGTAGGACGCCAGCTGCGTCTTCGGGGTGTGCGGGCGGAAGTCCGGGTCGGGGATCCAGGGCATCTTGGCCTTGTTGCCCGGAACGAAGTCTTGATCGCCGGGAGCGGGGATGCCGGTGAAGAACCGCACCTCGCCGAGGTGTTTGCCGATCTCGCTGGTGGCCTGACCGAGTGCCTCGGCGGCCTTGTCCGTGTGCACCTTGGCGCGATCGAGGGCGTTGGACACCTGGGACCGGATGCTCGTCATCGAGATCGTGGTGCTGTCGGGGTCGTTGCGCTGCTCGTCCAGCCAGGCGCGTTTCTCCCGGTAGAGGGCTTGGACCTCGCCCTTGGCCGTCTCCAGCGCGCTCCCGGCGGCATCCAGCTTGCCGGCGCAGCTGGTCAGGGCCTCGCTCAGCGCCGTACCGGACTTGGGATATCTGGCCATGTACTTGGCGAAACTCTCGGCGGCGGCGCCGTTCCACGCGCTGTCCACCCGGTTGACCGCGCGTTTGATCACGCCGTTCTCTGTGGTGATGTCGCCTGCCAGCGTTCGCCACTGCCCCGAGATCTTGGAGATCTGGGCCTGGTCGCCGCTCAGGTCGTCGATGACGCGCTGGATGGGGCTGAGGTACTGGTCCCAGATGTCCGTCACACCTGCTCCGTCCGGGGAACGCTGGGGAGGTCGGCCGTACGGACGTTGGTGACGACCTGGTGGATGGCCGCCTCGACCTTGGTCAGGTTCTGTTGCGCGTGGCGGATCTCGGCGTCGATCTTCACTTCGAAGTCGTTGACGGCCTTGGCGAGCTTGTCAGAAACGTTCTCCAGGCCGCCGAAGCAGGAGGTGCTGACGCTCGTGGGGCCGTCCTCGGCCGCACTCTTGAACTGGTTGGCGACTCCCTTGGCCTTGGTGGCGCACTCTTCGAGCGTGTCGAAGTAGATCTCAAACCCTGCCACGTGAGTCACGCCTCTACTGTCAGATCAACATCAACCGCCCGACAATCTAACACCCCTGGCCTCTTCGCCCGGCTGCGATCTCATGGCCGGCGCGATGCCGGACCGTACGGCACCCCTTCGCCTGATCTGACCCGCCGAGGCGGCGATGTTGCCGAGCAGCGGTCGGGTGCCTGATCGCCCGGCCAGCAGCCGTACCTGGATGACGATCCGGCGGCGATCGAACGCCGGCGTCAGGATGTCCGGGTCGCGATCGGGCTGCTGTAGGACACGTTCTTGCCTCCCACGAACGGCAGCAGGCGCTCCGTCTCCTGCTCCAACGCGGCCCGGTCGGTCGCGGTCAGAGGGCGGAACGGCGTGAGGTGCAGGGTTTCGCCTTCGAGGGACCAGGTTCCGTGCACGTGGCCGTCCACGAGGAAGGTGGGCCGTACCTGTGCCTGGCCGGGCATCACGTGTTTGCGGTCCTCGTCGCTGATGATGCGGGTCCGGTCGGCGTGGCCGAGCAGGGCGTTGTCGAAGGCGGGCAGCAGTCGCACGGGGGCGGGCGTGTCGAGGTCGGGCAGTTCCGCGTCGGCCAGGTCGATCAGTTCCCTGCCGTCGGGGTCGCGGTAGTGGCGCAGTTCGGCGCGCATCCCGGAGACGATCTCGCCGAGGCGGGTCAGCCCGGACCAGGCCTGTACGTCCATGATTCCGGCTGGGCCGAACGCTGCCAGATAGCGGCGGATGAGATCCTTGGCGGTCGCCGGAACCATGGGCCGGCCGAGCCAGGTCTCGGCGGGCGTGACGCAGACGGCCGACCGGGTGCCCCAGGAGCCCCACGTACCGGTGGCCGGGTTGTGGACGAGGGGGGTCCTGAGCTCGATCTCCCCGGCGAGGACGCGCCCGTCGCGGTCCGGGTGGCGTTCGGACAGCCGCCGGGCCAGCTCCTTTCGCGGTGTCGTCCCGCCCGCCAGCAGCTCAAGCCCGGTGGCGACCAGTGAGGCGGTGTCCAGGCCCGCGCTGTTGCGGGCGAAGTAGGGCGAGCGGGCGGTGCGGTCGAGGACGGGCTGCAGCAGCGGCCGCAGCCGGCGGAAGTCGTCGGCCGCGGCGAGGTGCTGGGTGCTGCGGAGCAGGCCGGAGCGGACCACCCTCCGGTCCTGCAGCAGCGTGGTGAGCTCGGAGTGGGTGAAGCCGCGGATCCTGCTCCACAGCCCGACGTAGGGCCAGTTGGGCTCCTGAGCCTGCATCGCGACCAGGCGCCCGATCACCTCAAGCGGGGTGTGATCGGTGCGGGCCAGCAGGAACTGGCGGTCCAGCAGGGCCCGGTTCAGGGCCCTGGTCGAGAGAGTCGTCATGACAGCCGCACCGAGACGTTGCCCCGGTAGGAGCCCTGGAGCAGGGACAAGAACGCCTGCGGCACGTCCTCGAGTTCGCCCTTGATGGCCGTCTGCGGGTAGACGAAGCGGCCCTCACCCAGCCAGGTGCTGAAGTGTTCCCGCCAGGCGGCGATCTGGTCGGGGGTGTGGTAGCAGGAGAACGGCAGCAGCTCGATGCCCCTGGCCTGGGCCGCGGCGTGGTCGGGCGTGGGGAAGCGCTCGGCCGCGTCGCCGAGCTGGCTGGACAGCGAGCCGCACAGCGCGAACCGGGCACCGGGCCTGGCCGTCTGCAGCGCGGCCTGATACTGCTCGCCACCCACGACGTCGAAGAACACCGAAATGCCCTCGGGTGCGAGTTCTCGGAGCCGGTCGACCGGCGAGCCGTCGTGATAGTCGAACGCGGCGTCGTAGCCGAGCTCGTTCACCAGATAGTCGACCTTGGCCGGGCTGCCGGCGCTGCCGATCACCCGCGCCGCGCCCAGGCACTTGGCGATCTGACCGGCCAGCGAGCCGACCCCGCCCGCCGCACCGGAGACGAACACCACGTCGCCCTCGCCGACGCCCGCCACGTCGGCCATCCCGTAGTAGGCCGTCGGCCCCTGACCGAGGTAGTAGCCGGGGTCGGCGATGGGGTCAAGCTTGGTGTACTGGGCGGCCGGGCCCGCCGAGTACTCGCTCCAGCCGGTCATCGACTGGACCAGGTCGCCAACCGCGAGCTCGGGGCTGTCGGACCGGACGACGGTGCCGATGGCGGCCACGCCCACCCGCTGGCCCGGCTGCCAGGCCGGTACCGGGATGGTGCAGTCCGCGCGCATCAGCTCCAGGTAGGTCGCGGCGAGCCCGACCTGGTCGGTCCGCACCACGACCTCGCCGTCCACCTCGGTGGTGGCGACGGTGAAGTGGTCGAGCGTGGGGGTGCCGGCGATCTGTGCGGTCAGCTGGATCTCACGGGTGATCATTTCTTGTTCCTTAGGTCGGTACGGCCTTCGAAATCGACTCTAAACAGGCTTCCGGTCACTTTTTGACCGGAAGTCGCGCGAGGATGGCGACATGGCGAACACCAGCTCACGGACCCTCCGACTGCTCTCGCTGCTGCAGACCCACCGCCACTGGCCCGGCACGGAACTGGCCGAGCGGCTCGGGGTATCCGAGCGGACCCTGCGCCGCGACGTCGACCGGCTGCGCGAGCTCGGCTACCCGGTCAGCGCGGCCCGGGGAACCGACGGCGGCTACCAGCTCGGGCCCGGCGCCGTCCTGCCGCCGCTGCTGCTGGACGATGAGGAAGCGGTGGCTCTGGCGGTGGGCATCGGCGACGCGGCGCAGAGCGGGATCGCCGGGATGCAGGAGGCGTCGCTGCGTGCGCTCACCAAGGTGATCCGGGTCCTACCGCCCCGGCTGCGGGCCAGGGTGGACGCCCTGCGGGAGATGACCCTCTCCGTCGCCCCGGCCGGGCCGGTCGTCGCGGCGCAGGTGCTCACCGCAGTCGCCCAGGCCTGCCGCGACCAGGAACGGCTGCGCTTCGGCTACACCGCCAGAGCCTCCGCCCCCACCCGGCGCGAGGTCGAGCCGCACCGCGTGGTCGCCCTCGGCGGACGCTGGTACCTCGTCGCGTACGACCTGACCCGGCACGACTGGCGCAGCTTCCGCCTCGACCGGCTGACCGAGCCGGCCGGGACCGGCACGCGGTTCCGGCCGCGTCCACTCCCGGCCGAGGACGCCGCGGCCTTCGTCCAGGCGGCCAGCGGGGCCCCGGCGCCGTACACGGTCCAGGCGCTCGTCCACGCCCCCGAGGCCCGGGTACGGCAGGCGATCGGCCAGTGGGGCACGATCGAACCGCTCAGCCACGGCACCTGCCGGATCACCATGACCTCGACCTCCCTCGATTGGCCGACGCAGGCGCTGGGCAATGTGGGGGCCGATTTCGAGGTGCTGGGGCCGCCGGAGTTCGCCGCGCACGTCCAGGAGTGGGGCGCCCGCTTCATCCGGGCCACCGGCGCGCCCGACAGGCCGTCCGTGCCGTAGCCGGGAGGCATCCGCGTCACCGAAGGTGATCGTGTCCACCATGCGGGCGGGCGGGCGGGCAGGGTGGGGGCGTGGCGTTCAGGCCGCGGTGTCGAGGTCCTGGTAGCGGATGCGGTGCAGCAGGGGGACGCCGGTCACCAGGCGTTCGAGCTCGTCGGCGACCGCCGCGCCCATCCGGGCCAGCTCGTTGCCCTGCGAGCCGGCGATGTGCGGCGTGAGGAAGACGTTGGGCAGCTCGAACAGCGCCGAGTGGGCGGGCAGCGGTTCGGGCGTGGTGACGTCGATGACGGCAGAGATGCGGCCGGTCCTGAGCTCGTCGATGAGGGCTTCGGTGTCGATCAGGGAGCCCTGCGCCGTGTTGATGAGGACGGCGCCGTCGGCCAGCAGGGCGAGCCGGTCACGGTCCAGCAGGTGGTGGGTCTCGGGGGTCGCGGGAGCGTGCAGGCTGACGATGTCGCTGGTGGCCAGGAGCTCCTCGAGGCCCAGGCGGCGTACGGAGGCGGCGGTGGCGTACGGGTCGTACAGGCGGATCTCGAAGTCGTGCCGTGACAGGTGGGAGATGACCTGCCGGCCGACGCGGGAGGCTCCGACGATGCCGACGCGGCGGCCGTAGTTGCCGGAGTCCGGCACCACGCCGGCCACGGTGAACGTGCGGTCGGCGCGGTAGCGCTCGCGCAGCCGGAACGCGCCCTTGCCGGCCAGCAGGATCGTGCCGAGCGTGTACTCCGCCACCGGGACCGCGTTGGCCTGGGCCGCCGACGTGACCGCGATGTCCCTGTCCCAGACCGCCTTGGTCACGTGTGCCTTCACGCTGCCGGCCGCGTGCAGGACCGCCCTCAGCCTGGGGGCGGCGCGCAGGAAGGCGTCGTCCAGCGGCGGGCAGCCCCAGCCGGTGATGAGCACCTCCAGCTCCGGCAGCAGCGCGGCGGCGCGCGGGTCGTCCAGGCTCTCCGCGGCGAAGGCCGCGTCGACGTCGGCGTGCCGCTCGATCCGGTCGCGGACGGCGGCCGGGAAGAGCCGCGGAACGTACACCTGGCGCATGGCGAGCAGGGCCTTCGGGCGGCGATGGGTCACAGGCGGGTCCCCCGTGTTCAGCAGGTGTGGCGGTGGTTACTTGAGGCTGCCGAGCGTGATTCCGGAGCGCCAATAGCGCTGCAGGGAGATCATCAGGGCGACCATGGGGATCAGCGAGATGATCGAGCCGACGACGACCAGGCCGGTGAGGTCGGTGGAGTTGTCCACCTTGACCTTCAGCCACGAGTACAGGCCGAGCATGACCGGCCACTTGTACTGGTCACGCAGGTAGACCAGTGGGCCGAAGAAGGAATTCCAGGACCCGACGAAGCCGAGCAGGAAGATCGTCGCGGCACCGGTGGACATGAGCCTGGCGCCGATCAGGAAGAAGATGCGGTACTCCCCCGCGCCGTCGATGCGGGCGGCCTCGAGCAGTTCGGGCGGGATGGCGCCTTCGGCGTAGACCTTGGCGAGGTAGACGGAGAAGGCGTTGAAGAAGCTCGGCACGATGATCGCCCACGGCGTGTCGATCAGGCGCAGGTCCGTGTAGAGGAGGAAGGACGGGATCGTGAGCAGCGCGCCCGGCACCAGGAACGAGCCGATGATGGCGCCCATCATGACACCGCGCCCGCGGAAGCGGTACATCGCCAGGCCGTAACCGCAGGCCACGCTGACCAGGGTCATGCCGGCGGTGCCGGCCAGGCCGTACAGGAGCGTGTTGCCCATCCAGGTCAGGAAGATCCCGTCCTGGTAGGTGAACAGGCCCCGCAGGTTGTCCCAGAGCCGGAACTCGGCGAACCACAGCGCGTTGGTGGTGTACAGGTCGGACTGGCTCTTGGTGGCGGCGACGACCAGCCACCAGACGGGCGCCACGGAGTAGACGGTGAAGGCGACCAGGCCGGTGATGACCGCGACCCTGGTCCTGGCCTTGTGCGGCCGGGTGTGCCGTCCGGCCGGCGTGGCGGGGGCCGGCGCGGCGGGACGCTTCGCGGTGGTGGCGGTCGTCATGAGGTGGGTGCCTTGTCGGTGAGGCGGTAGAAGACGGCCGAGGCCGCGCCGACCACGAGCGCCAGGATGACGGACAGGGCGGCGGCGTAGTTGAAGTCACCCTGCGCGAAGGCCCAGTCGTAGATGGCCATGATCGGCGTGAAGTCGCGGGTGATGGTCTCGGGCGTCATCGAGCGGAAGAGCATGGGGTCGCTGAAGATCTGCAGGGTGCCGATGATGCTGAGCACGGTGGTCAGCACCAGCGAGCGGCGGATCATGGGCACCTTGATGGACCAGGCGATCCGCGGCTCGGAGGCGCCGTCCACGCGGGCGCTCTCGAAGATCTCGCGCGGCACCGACTGCAGGTCGGCATAGACGATGAGCATGTTGAAGCCGATGGCTCCCCAGGCCACGAGGTTGCCGATGGACACCCAGATCAGCTCGCCGCTGTAGAAGTCGGCGTCGATGCCGAGCAGGGCGAAGAACGGGGTCAGCGGGCCGACGTCGGGGCTGTAGAGGTAGATCCAGATCAGGGTGGCCACGATGCCGGGGATCATGTACGGGATCAGCAGCGGCAGCCGGAAGCGCGCGGCCACGCGCCGCGAGGCGGCGTCCAGGAGCAGCGCCATGACGACGCTCACGATCTGGATGAGCGGGATGCTGATGGCCGCGAAGAGACCCACGCGGCCCATGCCCGCCCAGAACTTGGCGTCGGCGATGCCGCGCAGGAAGTTGTCCAGCCCGGCGAACTCGACCGTCTTCGGGCCGAAGCCGAGGCCCGAGCTCTTCTCGGTGAACACGCTCTCCCGCAGCGCCAGCACGATCGGCACCACGCTGAACAGCACGAACCCGAGGAAGAACGGGATGGTGAACGAGGCGCCCTGCAGCGCGGCGGTGCGCCGCCACGCTTTGGGGCTCGCGGTGATGGCCATGACGTTCAGCCCCGCACGTTGATGTTCTTCGACCTCAGGTCGTCGACGGTGAACTTCTGCATGTGCTCGAGGGCCTGGCGGACGGTGATCTCCTTGGTGACGATCTTGGCCCACTGGTCCTGGAGCTCGGAGAAGACGCCCGTGAAGTTCGGGCCGACCACCCAGGGGTCCCGGCCGGACTGCGTCGCCTTGAGGATCACGCCCTTGGCCTCGCCCTTGCGCTCGCCGAACAGCTTCTCCGGCACCACCGAGTCGATCCAGGGAGACGGGTCGGGAACGGCGCCGGGCCAGGCGTACTGCCTGGTGTCCTGCTGGTAGGAGGCGTCGATGGCGTCCTTGCCGGTCGTCATCCACACGCCGGCCTCGACGGCCTCCTTGATGTTCGGGCAGCCCTTGGGCACCAGCAGCGCGCCGCCGTGGGCCGGGGTCACGAACGCGGGGGCGTCGGCGAACTGGGGCAGGTCGATGGGCTGCCAGTCCCCCAGCGACCTCTTGTAGTTGAGCTCGTAGTTGCCGAGCTGCCACGTCGAGGTCGGCAGGGAGACCATCTTGCCCGAGTCGAAGTAGCTGATCAGCGCGGGCCGGTCCTGGTAGGTCTGGTTGGCCACCAGGCCGTCGTCGACCAGCCGCTGTACGACGTCGGCGGCCTTGAGCGACTGCGGCGACAGGAAGTCCACCTTCCAGCTGTCGCCCTCGATCGCGTACCACGACCCGCCGGCCTGCTGAACCAGGTTGATCAGGGTGGAGGGGTCCTCGCCGGCGAGGTTCATCACGTAGACGCCGTGCTTCTTGAACTCCTTGCCCGCGGCGATCACGTCGTCCCACGTCTTGGGCACCGCGACGCCGTGCTTGTCGTACACGGCCCGGTTGATCATCATGAACGACGGCGCGAAGCCGGTCGGGATGCCGTAGAAGCGGTCGCCCGCCTTGGCGCCCGGGAAGGATGCCTCGTTGAACAGGCCCTTCGTGGTGTACGGCTGGAAGACCTCGGTGATGTCGGCCAGCAGTCCCTCACCGACCAGACCGGGCACCTCGCCGAAGGCCTTCACCAGGCAGGGCACATCCTGTCCCGCGGCGACGACGTTGCGCAGGTTGGCCGCGGTGCCGGGATTGTCGGCCTGCTTGACCACCTTGAGCTTGATGTGGTCGTGGGCGGCGTTGAACTTGGCCACGACCGGGTCGAGGAACTTGCTCTCGTCCCACGACCACCAGGTGAGGGTGACCGGCCCGGTGCCCGCGCCCGCCGTGGCGGCGGGCTCCTGGGCGGTGGGCTCCGGGGAGCCGCAGCCGGTCAGCACGACGGCCATCGTCAGGCCGGCGGCGAGGGCGCTCGTTGGGATGCGGTTCACGGCACCGCTCCTTCGCAGAATTGGGGGCGGCTATAGAAAGCGTTGTCTACGGAGACCGTAGAACCCCCTTACCGTGAGGGCAAGATTTCGGGCGGATAAATTTCCCATTACGCCCGATTTCCCTGGTGAAGGCATGGTTCAGCGCTGTCGCGCGGCGGCGTCTCGCGCCGGGAACGCTGTCTACGCCGGGGAGGGCCGGTCGGCGGACCGGCGGATGACGACGTGGGCGCCCAGCATCTGATGCTGCTCCGCCCTGCCCGCGGGCCGGTCCAGGGCGCTGCGCACGGCCGCGCGGCCCAGCTCCTCGTAGGGCACATGGACGGTGGTCAGGCCGGGACGCAGATCGGCGGCCAGGGGGATGTCGTCGTAGCCGACGATGGAGACGTCTTCGGGGACGCTGAGACCCGCGTCGAAGACGGCGGCCATCGCGCCGCCGGCGATCACGTCGGTCTCGGCGAAGATCGCGGTGAAGTCGCGTTCCCCCCGCAGCCGGGCGCTGACACGCTCGTAGCCCGACGCGCGGGTGAAATCCGTGCCGAGCTCCAACAGGCTCTCGTCCACGGGGCAGCCGAGGTCGCCCATCGCCCGGCGGAAACCGGAGAGCCGTCCCGCGGTGGTGGTGAACGTGGAATCCCCGCCCACGTAAAGGATCCTGCGGTGACCACGGCCGACGAGGAAGCTGGTCAGCGCATAGGCGCCGCCCTCGTTGTCGTACTCGACGACCGTTACCGGGATCCCGTCCCCCAGAGGCGGGCGGCCGCACAGGACCAGCCGCGAACCGGAGGCGTCGAGCGAGCGGGCGATGTCGGCCATCCGGGCCCGGTAGGCGGCGTTGTCAGTGGCGCCGCCGATCAGGAACACCGCGGCGGCCCGCTGCTCGCGCATGAGCTGGATCGCGGCCAGCTCGCGGACGGGATCTCCGTCGGTGGTGGCCACCAGGCAGATGTGCCCACGGCGCGCGGCCTCCTGCTCGACGCCGTGCACAGCCTCGGCGAAGGCCGCACCGCGCACGTCGTTGACGATGAAGCCGACCGTGCGGGCCGATCCGCCGCCCAGCACGCGGGCGTGGGTGTTGGCGACGTAGTTCAGCTCCTCGATCGCCCGTTCCACCCGCGACCGGGTGGCCTGGGCCACCGGATAGTTGCCGGCCACCACGCGCGAGACCGTGGACAGCGAGACGCCGGCGAGCTCGGCCACATCCTTGATCGTGCTCTGGCGGTGCTCGGGGTCGTCGAGCGCGTCGTTCCTTCGTCTGGCCACCTCACCAGTGTAGAGAACGTTGTCCGTACGTGGTCACCACGATGACGCCGCACACGTCTACCCTCCGGTCGACTCGCGGGCGACGACGGAGAAGCGGCTGATGAACTCGCGCGCGACCTGCTTGTTCTTCCCGTTCTCCGCGATCCGCTTGGCCAGGAACCCGACGGCCGTGCCGGCCATGAGCGCATGGTCGGGGTCGACGGACGACAGCGACGGCACGAGGTAGGCGCCCTCGGCGATGTTGTCGAAGCCGATCACCTTGACGTCCTGCGGGATGCGGATCCCGCAGTCGGCCAGGCCGCGCAGCGTCCCCATCGCGACCGTGTCGGTGACGCAGAACACGCCGTCGAACGCGACCCCGGAGCCGGCCAACCGGCGCGCGGCGGCCGCTCCCGTCTCCATCGTGAGCGCGTCGATGGGGACCACCAGCTCGGGATCGAAGGGTAGCCCCGCCTCTTCCAACGCCTCGCGGTAGCCGTCGTGGCGCAGGCTGGAGACGTCGACTTCGCCCCGCGGCGGGCCGTCGACGAGCGCGATGCGGCGGCAGCCCCGCTCGATGAGGTGCGCCGTGGCGGCCCGCGCACCTTCGACATTGGGCATCGCGACGTGGTCCACAGGGCCGTCGAAGATCCGCTCCCCCAGGATCACCACCGGGAAGTCGACCTTGAGCAGGTCGGTGTCGGCCGGGCCGAGCCCGACGGTGCTGAGGATGAGCCCGTCGTAGAGGCGGTTGCGCGACAGGGCCAGCGCGGCGAGCTCGCCCTCGCGCGAGGCGCCGGTCTGCTCGATGGCGACCTTGAGATCCCGCTTCGCCGCCGCCGCGATGATCTTCGCAACGAGCTGGCCGTAGTACGGGCGGTCGATCTCCGGGACGGCGAGCCCGATGGTCCCCGTACGCCCGGTGCGCAAGTTGCGCGCCGCCACGTTGACCCGGTAGTCGAGCTCGTTGATGGCCCGCAGCACGCGCTCGCGCGTCTCGGTCTTGACGTGCGGGTGGTGGTTGATGACGTGGGAAACGGTCATCGGCGAGACCCCGGCGGCCTTCGCCACGTCCTGTATCGTCACCACCTCGACATCCTTTCACGGCCTCAACCCTTGACACTGCCGTCGGTGGTCGGGTGGAGCCGGCAGGGGGATCTGCCGGTGGGCGCCCCAGAGCATCTGCTTGTATCGATACAACTCGTATCGGGCGCCTCAGGAAAGCGTGAGAGCCGTCCAGGAGACCGGAGGCAGCTCCACCGTCACGACACCGTCGGTGAACGCGGCGGAGTCGTTCTTCGTCAGGCCGACCCGGGTCTGGTCGGCGAGGGTGTTCTTGGCGTACACGTCGTCGTCGTGCAGCGTCAGCGCCTGCGCGACGGCCGTGAGCCCCAGTGACGTGACGTCGATCGTCACGGTCTGCGAGCCGGTCATCCCGCGGTTGACCAGGAAGATCGCCGCAGAGCCCGCGGCCTCGTCGAACGTCACCGCCGCGTCGACGAGCGGGGCGGCACCCCGGGCGCTGTCGTACTCTCCGGTCCGGATGCGCGGGGCGAGCACGACCCCGGTGGCCAAACGGGCGGTGAGCGAGAACGGGAAGAACGTCGTCTGCCGCCAGGCCGGCCCGCCGGGTTCGGTCATGATGGGGGCGATCACGTTCACGAGCTGCGCCAGGTTCGCGAACTCGACCCGGTCGGCGTTCCTGAGCAGCGTGATCAGCAGGCTGCCGACGACCACCGCGTCGGCCACGGAGTACACGTCCTCGAGCTGGCGTGGCGCCACCGGCCACTCCCCTGCCTTGATGCGCGCGGCGTCCGGCGCCTCGGACTCGGTGGGCGGGCGGCCCTGGTACCAGACGTTCCACTCGTCGAAGGAGATCCCGATGGTCTTGGTCTTGCGCAGCTTGGCCTTGACGTGGTCGGCCGTGGCCGCGGTGGTCCGGATGAAGTGCTCCATGTCCAGTGAGGAGGCGAGGAAGGAGCCGATGTCGCCGTCCTGCTCGAAGTAGTAGGCGTGGCAGGAGATGTGCGAGACGTGGTCGTAGGCGTGCTCGAGCACCACCCGTTCCCACTCGCCGAAGGTCGCCATCCCCGTCCATGACGAGCCGCAGGCGATCAGCTCCAGCCCCGGCTCGGCGGCGTTCATCGCCTGGGCGGTCCTGGCCGCGAGCTTGCCGTAGTCGTCGGCGGTCATGTAGCCGAGCTGCCACTTCCCGTCCAGCTCGTTGCCCAGGCACCAGGTCCTGATCCCGTACGGATCAGGGCTGCCGTTGGCGGCGCGCCGGTCGGCGAGCGTCGTGCCCGGCGCGCCGTTGACGTATTCCAGCAGGTCCAACGCCTCCTGGATGTCGCGGGTGCCGAGGTTCACCGCGAGCATGATCTCGCTGCCGGCCAGGCGCGCCCAGCGTGCGAACTCGTCGATGCCGATCTCGTTCGTCTCCGTGGCGTGCCAGGCGAGCTCCCTGCGGCGCGGTCGCCGCTCGCGCGGGCCGATGCCGTCCTCCCAGCGGTAGCCGGAGACGAAGTTGCCGCCCGGGTAGCGCACGGTGGTCACGCCGAGTTCCCTGACGAGTTCGAGGACGTCGCCGCGGAAGCCGTCCTCAGTGGCGGTCGGATGCCCGGGCTCGTACAGGCCGGTGTGGATGCCGCGCCCGCCGTGCTCGACGAACGCGCCGAACAGGCGGCGGGGTACGGGGGCGACGACGGCGGCGCGGTCGACGGTGATGGAGGCGGAAGAGGTCATGGTGGCCTCGCAAGGTGGGGGTGGGGTCTGGCACTGCCCTGTGCCGGGCATGTAACGTTACAAATCCTTTGCCGCACGAACAAGGGGCACCCCTCAGCATGAAGAACACGCATCCGGGCGCGGAGGCCCTGCGGTCGGCCTCGCTGTTCCTCGATCGGCAGCTCTCGGCCGGAAGGCGGGTCAAGGGTGCTCTGCACCTCCCCGGCGCCATCGGCGGCACGACCCTGACGTGGGACACCTCGCATCCTGATGTGGTCGGTCCGGACGGCCGCGTACGGCGTCCCGACGCGGGAAGCCCGCCGATCGAGGTCACCCTCACGGCCGGCGCCGCCGGCATGCGGAACGCGCACGTCGTGACCGTCCCGCCCTTGCCGTCACCCGAACCGCTCTTCGGCTACCTGCTGGTCCACTTCGTGGAGAGCCGCGAGGACGGAGGCGAGCAGATCTTCTTCTCCCTGAGCGACGGCGACGACCCGTTGCGCTGGAGGCGTATGAACCGGGGCCGGCCGATGCTCATCAGCGAGGAGGGGACCGGCGCCCTGCGCGATCCGCACATCGTCCGCTCCCCGGAGGGCGACCGCTTCTTCATCGTGGCCACCGACCTGCACGTCCACACGACGGACTGGGCCGACGCCGTTCGCTCGGGCAGCCGCCACATCGAGATCTGGCGCAGCGACGACCTGCTCGAATGGGGAGAGCAGCGGCACGTCCTGGTGTCCGGCGAGGCCGCCGGCATGACCTGGGCGCCCGAGGCGATCTGGGATGACACGGCCGACGCCTATTTCGTGCACTGGACCTCCTGCCTGTACGAGTCGGCGGACCGTACGCAGGTGCCGCATTCGAAGATCCTCGGGGCGTACACCCGGGATTTCTGGCATTTCTCCGAGCCGCACGTCTGGATCGACCCCGACCTCGGCCCCTCTCTCGCGGGCGCCGGGCTGCTCGACGCGACGATCGCCAGGACCGCCGACGGCTATGTCCGGTTCGTCAAAGGGGAGGTCGCGGGCGACCTCGACGAGCTGGGCCGGCCCCTCGGCGACGTCTTCGCCGAGGCGGCGCCGACCCTCGACACGCCCGCGAAGCAGTGGGAGCGCATCGGCTCGGCCCTGACCTTCCGCGCCACGGGGGGACATCGGCCCTACGAGGGGCCGCTGATCTTCCGGCGGAACTCGGGCGACGGGTGGCTGATGTTCGCCGACCACTTCGGGCCGGACTTCCAGGGATACGTCCCGTTCGCCAACGCCGATGTCACCACGGACGCCTGGCGATGCGTACCGGCCGCGGAGACCGATATCCCGCCCAACACCAAGCACGGCGCGGTCCTGCCGCTGCGCGTCAGCGAATACGAACGGCTGGCCGGCACGGAGTTTCCTACATAGAAAACGTTCGCTACGACGGAAGCGGCAGGTGAGCACCGATGGCGTCACCATAGGCCCCTCGAACCGGCGAACCCAAACACTTACCCTTTTCTCGAACAGATCTCGTCTCATCGCCGGGTGTCGGTTTAATCCGATCATGAGATCCATCCGACAGGGGGCCGTACTGGCCGCGGTCACGGTCATGACGGCTGTGGTCACTCCAGTGGCCGCGACAGCCGCGCAGAGCTCGTGCGAGGCGCCGCCACGGAGCAGCCCCACCTACGACGACTTCGTGCTCACGTACAAGTCCGAATGCGCCACGAAGAAGAACTACGACCGGACGTTCCAGGACGTCACGGCGTCCGTCCTGGTCGACAAGCGCAACAAGCTGTCGGTCACGACGTCGACGGCGCTGGCCGGCGCGATCGCGTCGGTCAAGGTGAACAACAAGGAGTTCATCTCCAGCGGCGGCCACGGCGCCGCCTTCCAGTACGCCTTCCACGCCTGGCAGGAAGGTAAGGCTGCGACCGAGTGCTACAACCCCACGCAGGCCGGCACCCGCATGGACGACGCGGACCAGCCGCCTCCCTACCACGGTCCCAGCACGAGCGCGCTCTACACCATGGCCCGGTCCGGCAGCTCCATCCGCACGGCGGGGAGGCCCGCGATGTTCGTGACCCTCGCGGACACGAAACCGGGCTGGGGCAACTGCCGCAGCGCCGACCACCAGGACAAGCGCTCCCCGTTCACCATGGGCCTGTCGCCGTACTGGCTGCAGACCGAGATCGAGCTCGCCCCCGATCACGACGTGCCCGCGCTGGAGAACGTCTTCCGCGCCACCGCCACGATCACCTCGGACGACGAACCATATGACCACTTCAGTGGCGTCTTCGTCGCCTACCTGCAGCCGGACTTCACGAAGGTCTTCTCCTACAGCCCCGCCACCGGTCGCCTGTCGCCCAAGCCCGTGGAGTCCCACACAAGCAAGGACCCCATGATCCGTTGCACGGACGACGACCGCTACTGCCTTGGCATGTACATCAAGCCCGAAGTTCTCAGCGGCAAGGCCTACTACTACACGATGACCCGCCCGCCCATGGACTACAACGGCCACTTCGGCGAGAACACCATCCAGGTCACCAGCCCCGGTGGAGCCATGGACAAGGGCGACAAGGTCAACTACGAGACCTATGTGGTCGTCGGCGACAAGAGCCGCGTCGAGCAGACCATGACCCAGCTCCACCGTGCCTTCAAGTAGTCGACCCTTGGCCAGGGGATCAGACCGGGGCCGATGACACCGCAGCCTTCGCGCCCACCACCCCGCGAATGCGGAGGTGTGCGTGAAGACGCGGAGAACGACTGGCCAAGTGGCCTTGGTCGTGTCCATCGTGGCGACCTTGTTGCTGGGCCCGGCACCCCCGGCGACAGCGGCCGACCGGGACTTCATCCTTACCCTCAACGCCTCTGACCTCGGCATGGATCCCGCTGACCTGCGGGACATCGTGCCGGAGATGCAGGCAGACATCACGGAGCACGGCGGGCCGGGCCCCGCGATCAAGCAGACGCCGGCGGCACCCGGGGCTCATCGCTGGAAGGGTGCCATCTGCATCCGCCCGCTCTCCGCCGACCGCGTCCCGCTTCTCGTCCTGAACCGCCCACGACCAGCTCTGACCGAGCCATCTCCCTCCCCGATCGAGACGCGCCCGTTCCTGATCGATTAGGCCCCACTCGATCTTGTCAGGACCTCAGCATTGGTCGATAGTGGCGGCAAAGCGATCAGATTCGGTCGGGAGTCGTCATGAGATCAGGCCCCTTCCAGCGCATCGCCGCCGCCGCGATCATCGCGGCGGCGATGTCAACCGTCGCCCCCGCCCCGGCGGGGGCGGCCCACGACACCCGGATCAAGGCGGTGACCTCGGGGAACGCCCGTTTCCAAGTGCTCTCCCCCACCCTGATCCGGACCGAGTACGCGGGCGACGCCAAGTTCGTCGACGCGCCGACGTTCAACGCGGTCGGCCGCGACGCGTTCGCGCCCACCTCCTTCACCTCCAGCACGTCGGACGGCTGGCTCACCATCAGGACGAGCGCGCTCACCCTGCGCTACCAGGTCGGCTCCGGCCCGTTCACCACCCGCAATCTGTCGGTCGGTCTCAGGACCGCCACCGCCGCGCCGTGGCAGCAGCTGACCTGCTCCGCCGGAGCCCTGTGCGAGGCCGAGGACCTGTCGTCCAGCGGCCTGGCCGTCGCCACCGACCACGCGGGGTTCACCGGCGCGGGGTTCCTGGCCGGGTTCGAGGGGGCGGGGAACTCCCTGTCCGCCGACGTCGAGGTCACGGCCGCGGGCGCGTACCAGTTCGCCATGCGTTACGCCAACGCGGTGGGCGGCGACGGCCAGCACACCACCCGCACCGTGAGCCTGTCCGTGGACGGCGGCGCGGCCCAGACCGTGACCCTGCCGACGACCGCGAACTGGGACACCTGGGCCGTCACCACCCCCGCGCTCCAGCTCGCCGCGGGCCGCCACACGATCACGCTGGCCCGCACGGCGACGGACTCCGGCAACGTCAACGTCGACAGCGTCGCCCTCCTGCAGCCCGGCGCCGCGTACCCGCCGACGTCGGCCAGGGCGACCATCGACTGCGCGTACGGGGTGAGCTGCGAGGCCGAGGCGGGCAGGCTGGCCGGCACGGCGAAGGTGGCCGCGGACCACGCGGACTACTCCGGCAGGGGGTTCGTGGCCGAGCTGAACCAGGGCGCCGGCGTAGCCGCCCGGCTGGTGAACGTCCCCGCCGACGGCACGTACACGCTGCACGTCCGGTACGCCAACGGCGTCGGCGGCGACGGCCTGCACCAGACCCGCACCGCCACCGTCACCGCGGGCTCCGCCACGCAGCAACTGACCTTCCCTACGACGGCCGACTGGGACACCTGGGCGACGGCCTCCCTCCCGGTCACCCTCAAGGCGGGCACGAACGACATCACCCTGAGCTGCCCGACCGCCTGCCGCGTCAACCCTGACACGCTCGCCGTGACCGCCACCGGCACGTCCGCGCCCCCGCCGCACCTTCCTCTCGGCGGGTACCGACGCAGCCTCGACAACGTGAACGGCGACAACGGCCCCCCGCCGACCACCCCTGGCCTCCTGCACAAGGACGGCTGGTACCTGCTCGACGACACACCCTCGGCCCTGTACGACCCGGCCACGAAGAAGGTCACCCAGCGCCCCGCGCAGCGGCCCTACCAGGACGGCTACTTCTTCGGCTTCGGCCGCGACTACAAGCGGGCCCTGTCGGACCTGGCCACCTTGACCGGCCCGCCCGCGCTGCTGCCCCAGTGGGCGTACGGCGTGTGGTACTCCGAGTACATCGACCGCACCGCGGCCGACTACCAGAACACGATCCTGCCCAGGTTCCGCTCCGAGGGCGTCCCGCTGGACGTCCTGGTCACCGACACGGACTTCAAGTCGCCGAACACGTGGAGCGGCTGGCAGATCGACCGCGCGAAGTTCCCCGACCCGAAGGCCTTCTTCGACTGGTCCGCCTCCCAGGGCCTGCACAACACGCTCAACACCCACCCCAGCATCGTCGGCGACGACCCCCAGTTCGCCCAGGCGCAGGCCACGGCCAAGGGCAGGCTCCGCAAGGGCGGCTGCGCGGGGGCGGCGGGGCCGGACTGCCACACCTTCGACTGGGGCGACCCCGACCAGCTCAAGGCGTACATGGACCTGCACAAGACGATGGACCAGCAGGGCAACGACTTCTGGTGGCTCGACTGGTGCTGCGACGCCTCGCAGTCCTCGCTGCCCGGCGTGACCCCTGACGCCTGGATCAACCAGCAGTACGCGGCGGCCAACGGCGGGTTCGTGATGTCCCGCGCGTACGGTTCCCTGCAGACCGGCTCGTACGCCGGGCGCTCCGGCCTGCCGACCGGCCCGTGGGCGGACAAGCGCACCACGCTCCACTTCACCGGCGACACGTCCTCCACCTGGGGCACCCTGCGGGTCGAGGTCGGCTCCACGCCGGCCGAGTCGGCGGCCACCGGCATGGCGGCCATCAGCCACGACATCGGCGGCCACAACGACACCACCGGCCTGCAGGGCTCGGAGACCTACATCGTGAACGGGCAGACCAGGCGGACCACCAAGCTGCCCGACGACCTGTACGCCCGGTGGGTCCAGTTCGGCACCTTCCAGCCGATCGACCGCCTGCACAGCAACCATGGCGACCGGCTGCCCTGGCAGTACGGGGCCGCGGCGAAGGACTCGGCCAAGAAGTTCCTCAACCTGCGGGAGAGCCTGGTGCCGTACACGTACACGCTCGCCAAGGAGGCCAACGCCACCGGCGTCCCGATCGTCCGCCCGACATATCTGGAATATCCTGAAGAGGAGGCCGCCTACGCCACGGCCGCCACCCAGTACTTCTACGGCCCCGACCTTCTGGTCGCCCCCGTGACCACGCCCGGCGCCACGGCCACGACCTCGGTGTGGTTCCCGCCGGGGCAGTGGACCGACTACTTCACCGGCCAGACTTACAGCGGCGGCACGACCCGGAGCATCACCACCGGCCTCGACACGATGCCGGTGTTCGTCAGGGCCGGAGGCATCGTGCCGACCCGTACCGCCAAGGACAGGATGACCGTCAGCATCGCGGCGGGGGCCTCAGGCGCGGTCACGCTGCACGACAAGACCAGGATCCAGTACTCGGAGTCGGGCGGGCGGCACACCGTGAGGATCAGCGGGAGGACGACCGGCCGCCAGTGGACCCTCTCCCTGCGCAACGCGGCGCCGCCCACCGACCTGCCCGCGAACACGTACCACTACGACAGCGCCACCCGCACCCTGACCGTCACCCTCCCCCAGCGCAACCCGGTCACCTTCACCTACAGGTGATACCGCCGACGCCGTGAGCATCCGGCGGGCTCGCAGGGGCCCGCCGGGCGCTCCGACGTCTCAGGTCACGCCGACCATGACCGCCAGGGCCTCAGCCCTGCCGCTGGATCACCCCACGGATGGCCCGCAAGACTGCAAGTCTCGGCTCATGGATGAGCAGCACGAGCCGACGACGACCTGCGGCCGGTTACGTCGAAGACCGGGCCCGCCTAGGAAAGCCCCAGGTTCCGGCGCGCCCGGGCGTAGCGGCGTCCTGGCATGAGAGACGCCGCCGACCACGGCAGGATTGCCGGCAGGCGCCTGCCCGCACCCGCCAGCAGGCGCTGCGCGCGGGTGAGGTGCCCGCCGAAGTAGAACGCGGCACCGAACAGGTGCATGGCGTCCAAGGCACGCGGATGCGGCCGGTTGCCGTCACGCCACTTGTCGGCCGCCTCGATCAGCGGGTCCGCCACGTCGGAGTTGCCGAAGTAGGCCTCCAGGATGTCTTGAGCGGATGGCTCGGTCTCGTTGATCTCATCCCACACGATCTCGAAGTGCGCCAGCGGCAACATGGCCGTCACCGGGTCGCCCGCACGCGCCGATGCCGTCACACCCCGGGCGAAGGCGAGCAGCTCTTCGTCGGAGCCGTACCATTTCGCGCACAGTGCCTGGACGCGGCTGTAATGCCCGATGTACAGGTGCGGATCACGAGCGGTCAGCTCCCTCCAGATACGGTCGAGCTCCTCTCTGCCGCTCTGCATGCCGATCCCATGCCACTGCAGCCGGTCCCACGGCACAGGATCGTCCGGCAGCGCCTCCGCCGCCTGCTCCAGCGGCCCGGCCGCGCTCGCCAGCACCTCCCAGAAACGGGCGAAGCGCTCCTCCTCCACGTACGGGGCCCGGAAGGCACCGCGAATCGCCCACGCCTGCTCGATCCGCGCGGCGCCGAGCCAGAGCAGACCGTCGGCGTTGTCTCCAGCCAACCGGCCCAACGTCTCGGTGTGCGAGGCGCCGGCGATCGCCAGCTGTTCGACACGGAGTGCCCGCAGTTCGTTGTCGCCGCGGGCCTGGTTGATCAGTTCCAGGCCGGGCTCCAGTCGCCCGGCTTTCACCTGCGGCAGGACCTGCTCCAGCGCGGGGTCGTCCCAGGACCTTCCCAGCCGCATCCGCGACGTCTTGTCGAGCAGATCAACGACCGTCCGGATCACCCTTATCAACGACATCCGTGATCAATAGCGCAAGCGGCCGTAGAGCCGCAACACGAGCTGGAACGTCTCCTCCCAGGATCTTGGCGGCTCGACGGTCTTGAAGACGACCCCGCCGCGGAGGGGCGATCGGTCCGGCTGCCGTCAGTATCCGGACGGGGTACGAGGCGTGTACGGGGTTTCCAGGAGGTGGGCCTGGTCGAGCATCGCCGCGGAGATCGGGTCGTTGTCGCTGCGCGTCGTGGCCTGCCCCCATGGGCGGGTGAGGCGACCGCGGGCCAGCGGGCTCCAGATCAGCGATCCGAGGCCCCCCGGTCCTGCGGCCTCCTCAATAGGTCCTGTTGCGGGCGGCCCTTACCGCGACACTATTTGCGGGCGCTCGCGCGGGGCGTACGTTTTGCTGACCCGACCGTTTTTGGAACGGTCCGGCACGAGGACGAGGTCGATGGAGCCCTATCAGTTCTTCACCCCCCTTCCCGCCGCCACCGCCGACCGCGACACCGTAAAGGTGTGGTTCTTCCAACGAAAGGTGCAGGTCAGCGCCCTCTGCTCCGGCCACACCCCGAAGTCGGGCTTCAGCCTGGACACGATGACCACGCTGAGGAGCAAACTCACGACCTACGAGAGCAGGGTCGGCCTGAACGAGATGACCCCAGGCGCCGCGATCACCCAGTTCCAGCAGTGGCTGGACGCCTACGGCGACAACGGAGCGTGGCAGATCTATGTCGACGACCAGGCCCGCAAGGACAGCGCCGAGCGGGAGCGCCAGCGGGTCGAGGTCGAAGCGAGGACGATCAGGGACGCCGAGAACGCGGCCCGTTCCACGGCCACGGGCATCTGCGATCGATACCGCGCGGGGCTGCTGAGCAGCAGAGCGAGCGAGACACCGGTGGGACGAGTCGTCTGCGGCTTGGCCGTGATCGGCTCGCCCGGAGCGACCTACGAGGGTTTCAGCGGCCAGGACATGCACCAATACACGACCACCCCTCTCATCACCGCACTGGTCAGCGGCATCACGCAGTCGGAGAAGTGGCCGCCGGAGTCGTGCGCCGAGGTGGACGCGCTCAAGCGCTGGCTGAACGGCCCCGGCGCCGGCATCAGCTCGGTCGAGAAGATCCCCGGGGACACCTTCGTCTTCCATGCCCGGGTGTGGCACCCCGGAGGCAAGTGGGGCGGTAAGGAGACCTCGCCGGGCTGGAAGGACCGCGGCGCCTGCGTCTACTGCCAGCACTGGATCAGGCGCATCGGCGCCAGGAGCGTGTGAGCCCCGGCGGGCGTCCCGCGGGGCGCCCGCCGCAGACTCCATCCGCTGGTACGACCCCGGCGGCTCAGGACATCCCCAACCGTTTCCTGGCCGCGACCCCTCATCGTGGAGGCGTACTCGCTGACACCACGCGAGCGAGAGGTCGCCGAGTGCGTGGCCCGCGGGCACAGCACCTCGGAGCTCGCGGCCCGGCTGCACCTGTCACCCCACACCGTGCGCGACCACCTCAAGGCCATCTTCGCCAAGGTGGACGCCAGCAGCCGCGGCGAGCTGGTGGCCAGGCTGTTCGGCGAGCACGCCCTTCCAATCGCGTGTGCCTGGAAGTCGGCGTGACCCAGCGCGCACGGCAGCCCGCGGACTCGGCAGTGGCGGCGCGACGGTCACTGGTCCCGCAAGCCTGGCGTACTACTCGGGTCGACCGCGCTGGAACAGGCCCGTGCCGTTGGTGTCCTGTGACGGCAAACGTCGAGCGAGTGCCATCGAAAGTCTGGTCATCGCGATGGTACGGATGTCCCCTCGCGTTCCGCCGCTGTCCCCAGGGCTTAGCCTGCATGGATGCAGCGCATCCTCGTAGTTGGCATCAGCGGGGCGGGTAAATCCACCATGGCACGGGCCCTGAGCAGCCAACTCGCCGTGTCCTATCACGAGATGGACGCCCTGTACTTCGCCGGTCCCGGTTGGGCCGTGAACGAGCGGTTTCCCGCTCAGGTCGCAGAGATCGCCAACTCACCGGCCTGGGTCTTCGACTCGTTCGGCTACCCAGAGGTCCGTGACTTGCTATGGGAACGCGCCGACACCGTCGTATGGCTGGACTACCCACGGCGGGTCATCATGCCTCGAATCCTGCGGCGGTCACTGCGCAGGACACTTCTCCGCGAATCAGTCTTCAACGGGAACCGCGAGACCGTGGCGGAATGGTTCCGGCGAGATCACCCCGCATGGTGGGCATGGTCCCAGCACGCGGCGCGACGAGCGGACATACAGCAGCGCATCGATGACCCACGCTTTGCTCCCTTGCAGGTGATCCGCTTCACCACGGCGTCCTCGTCTGCGACCTGGCTCGGTTCCATCGGACATCGGTGACACCCGTCCGGCTTCGGTGGCACGGGACGGTTGGCCTTGCGTCGCGATCTTTGTCCGAGCGGAGTACGAGCGGGTCGATGAACGAATCTCCGGCGCGGCTCGAACCAATGAGCGTTCAGCGGCATCCAACAAGGTCACGGTATCTGAAGGGATTCATGTGATCATCGGGTTGAACGGCGCCTCCGGGACAGCGACCATGTCGATAGGCGACCGGGGCTGCTCATGACGCAGGGTGCCTACGGAGCCGTGAGCGCGTCCCAGGCATGGTGATCCGCAAACGCGCCCCACGCGCGGTGCAGCGAATCGACGTGGCCCGCCTTCGCGATGATGTCGTGGCGCTCATCGACGCCCTCGAGCCTGGCGAGAACTTGGTTGTCACGCGTGACGGCGCGTCGATAGCGACAATCTCCAGCACCATCGACGTGGTCCAAGGCGCCATTGTCGATCGCGACGCGCCGGACGAGGCCAACGATCAAGCACCGATCGACTACGAGAGCGTGACGGTCGTGGCCACCGCGATGGAGCTGTCGACCGCGGCCCGGGTTGCGCTGTCGACCCAGCTCGGGGCGGACTACGTAGTGCTCGACATGCATGCGGCTCCCGCGACAACCGATGTGCTGCTGGTACCTCCAGGCAGCCCGCAGCTGATTGCGGCGCTCCGATCGATGTTCCCGAAAGCTCGCGTCATCGTCACCGAAATCGAGGACCACGAGCTCGGAGTTCAGTACCACGGCCCGGTCCGACGCCTGCTCGACGCCGGCGCCGATGCGTATCTGCCTCCGGCGACCCTCCCGCTCCTGGCCAGGCAGCTTGACTACACACTGAATCAGGGGCGCGAGATCGCCGGCGGGGCTGCTGCACCCTTGCAGATCGCACCGACCGCGGCGCCGGCAGATCCAGACGACGAATAACCCCGGCACACATGGCCAGATGGGTCTGAGAGCTTGTTGAGATCGCCGGCGTACGGTCTCATGGACCGCAACGAGGGGCATAGCGGGGCAGGCATGGAGAGACGCATCGAGAAGGCCAGGCTGTCCTATGAGCACGCTGTCTTCATCGGCGATGTCGGTGAGCCGGCCACGGCGGAGCGGGAGCTGGACAAGGTCGAAGCCGATCTCGCTTTGGCCCGGGGACGGATCTTGCACGCGCGGTTCCTCGATGACCGGCGCGAGGACCCACGTGAGCTGGCGCTGTTCGAGCGTGCGACACACCTGTACCGGACGCTGGGTGATGCGGCGGGCCAGGCGGGTTCGGTGTTCTGGGAGGGCTGTTTCCACCAGGTCGTACGGAGCGACCCCGACCGCGCCATTCCCCTCCTTGAGCAGTCGTACGACCTGGCCACTGCGGCAGGCGACCGATACACCCAGTGGGAAGCGCTCCGGCACCTGGGGATCGCGGACCATGCCGCGGGCCGGCTGGACGCCGCCCGGGAGCATCTGGAGGCATCGGTACGGCTATGCCGGGAGCTCGGGCTGCCGGCCGCCGTCGCCGCCAACCAGGTAGGGCTGATCTACATCGCCGCCGCGCAAGGGCGACTGGACGACGCGGTGGCGCTGGCCGCAGAGGCGTCCGCCACCGCCGAGGCGTGCGGGGCCCGCCGCATCATGCGGCAGGTCGCGGAGGCGCGTATCCAGACCATGGCGCCGGACACCGATCATGGCGAGACCCACGATCAGAGCGCACCTTGAGCCGCTGAAGCTTCGACGTCGCAAGCTCGAGGTTCACCGTCGCAGCTGACCAAGCCCTTGGGAGACCTCGCGGAATAGAGCGGGGAAGGGCGCTGTTCACGCCATCAAGTTCAGATTTCAACTGTTGACAAGGGGATTATTGTGGAGATCGCCTTCATGTTGGTCATGAGCGTCATCGTGGGCACCTTCCTCGCCGGTGCGATGACCGCCCTCGCGCTGAGCGGCATCAAGGACCGGCAGTGGCCGGTGCTCCGGCGTCGGCGCATCGTCTACCGCGGCTTCATCCCTCGCTGAGCGCGCCGACGCGGCTGGTCAGGATCCGCCTGCCGCTCGCCCGTACCGGACGTAGCGGCGAGCCCGCCGTCGGCGATGAACCGGTACGGCAGGGTGCCTTCGCGGACGGACGGGAGCGCGCATGGAGCCGACCGGGGAGGAGCCCGGAGCCCAGCAGGCACGCGCGGCCCGGGAACGGATCGCCGACGTGGTGCGGCGCATGGGCGGCGGCCTGCTGAAGCTGTCGCCGCACGGGATCGTGGTGACGCTGTGCGCGTGCGCCCTCATCCCGCTGACCTCCGGCAACCTGCTCGCCGCCGGGGCCGACGTGCTCGGCGGAGTGGGCGGCAACGTGCTCGCCGACGTGCTGATCAAGGCGGCGGACGCGCTGCGGCGGCGTACCTCCGGCCGTCCTCCCACGCAGGAGGAGCTCGAGGCCGAGGTCGTCGCCCGGCTCCTCGCACGCCTGGAGGAAGGCGGGGAGGGCGCCGGCGAGCTGCGGCGCGCGATGGCGGCGGTGCTGCACCGGGTGGACGCGGCGGGCGCCGCCATCGAGGCGGCGCTCGTCAGCGGCGACCGCCGGATCCAGGAGCGCCTCACCGAGGCGTTCGGCGAGCTGAGCGGCGACTTCGCCGAGTTCCGCCTGCTTCTGGAGGACATGTCGCGCAAGGTGACCGAGCTTCTGCGGGTACGGCACCATGAGGAGGCGCGGGCCCGGAGCGACCGCGATCTCATGCTCAGGCAGTACGAGCATTCGATCCGGATCCTCGAAGAGCTGTCGCTGCTCAACGGGCGCCTGGACGCCCCGCGGCCGGAGGAAGCACCCGGTCCCCGCTGGCGTGCCGGGCTGGCGCCGTACCGGGGCTTGTGGCCGTTCGAACGGGAGCACGCACCGATCTTCCACGGCCGTGAGCGGGACACCGCCCGGCTGCTCGGCCGGCTGGCGGAGCGCCTGACCGGGTCGGGCCTGGTCATGGTGGCCGGGGCGTCAGGAGCGGGCAAGTCCTCGCTGCTGCGGGCCGGGCTGCGGCCCGCGATCTCCCGCGGCCTGCTGCCCGGCGCGCCCGGCAGCGAGCACTGGCCGCAGGAACTGATGACGCCGGGAGAGCACCCGCTCGACGAACTGGCGGTCCGGCTGAGCCATCTCGGTCAACTGGAGGCCGGGGCGGTGCGCCGCTCACTGGGAGCCAACCCTCAGGACGCGCACCTGACCGTGCGGCACGCCGTACTGGCCGAGGCCGAGCGGCTGAAGCGCCGCGACCCGGGCCGGCTCGTGCTCGTCGTGGACCAGTTCGAGGAGGTGTTCCTCCTGGCCGGGCGGGAGGAACGGGAGGCGTTCGCCACCGCCCTGGTGGCGGCGGCCCGCTCGGCCGCGCTCGTGGTCCTGGGCGTGCGCGGCGACTTCGCCACCGAGTGCAATGCCCATCCCGTGCTGGCCGAGGCGCTGGACGGCGGGCAGTACACGCTGGGCCCCATGACGGAGTCCGACCTGCGCCGCGCCATCACGGGACCGGCCACGGCGGCCGGGGTCCAGGTCGAGCCGGCGCTGGTCGACGACGTGCTGCATGACCTGCGCTCGCGGACCGGCGAGGCCGCCTACGGCACGGGCGCGCTGCCCCTGCTGTCGCACGCGATGCTGCTCACCTGGGAGAAATGCGCGGGCGGCACGCTGACGAGCCAGGCGTACGGCGAGGTCGGCGGGATCGCCCACGCCGTGGAGTCGGCCGCCGAGGAGGTGTACGAAAGCCTTTCCGCCGAACGGCGTCAGGTCGCGCGAGAGGTCTTCCTGAGGCTGGCCGTCATCGGACCCGACGGGCGACCCGTGCGCCGCCGGGTGGCGCGCGACGAGCTGGTCGGCAGGCGTCCGGCGGGCGGCACGGACGACGTCGAAGCGGTGCTGGAGGCGTTCACCGAGCGCCGGCTCCTGGTCCGGAGCGGCGACCCGGGTGACGGCCGAAGCGGCGACGCGCACGGCGCGGTGGAGATCGCCCACGACGCGCTGCTGGAGGAGTGGCCCAAGCTCAAGAAGTGGCTCGACGAGGGCCGCGGCGACCACGTGCTGTTCCGCCAGTTCCTGGACGGCGTCGCAGACTGGGAGGCGAGGAAGCGCGAGCCGGAATTCCTCTACCGCGGTACCCGGCTGGCGGCGCTGCGAGAGGTGTTCCCGCGCTGGGAGGCGGACCCCGTGCGCGGTCCCGCGCTGACCGGGGCACAGCGTGTGTTCCTGCGCGAGAGCGACCGGCTGGAGAGGCGGGCCACCCGCTTCCGCCGCGCGGGTCTGGCCGCGCTGGTGATCCTGTTCCTGACGTCGGTGGTCGGGGCGGGCGTCGCCGCGAACCGCGCCGCCGAGGCCGGCGCGCAGGAAGACGCCGCGCGCTCGCGCGAGCTGGCGGGCCGCAGCCTGGAGCTCGGCGAGACCGACCCGGCACTGTCGCGGCTCCTGGCGGTGGCGGCCCGGAGGATGAGGGACACGCCGGAGGCCCGCGCGGCCATGACCGCCGCCCTGCTCAACCCGGCCCGCTCCGTGTTCACCGGCCACGCGGTCATGGTGGAAGAGATGGCGTTCGCGCCCGACGGCAGGCTCCTGGCGTCGGCAGGACGCGACGGCACCGTCCGGCTGTGGGACACCGCGACGGGCCGTCAGGACGCGCGCTTCACCACCGGGCCTGAGGAATGGGCGACGGGACTGGCTTTCAGCCGGGACGGCCGGCTGCTCTTCGGCACGAGCCGCACGAAGCAGGCCGACGGGGGCGCGATCCGGATCTGGGACGTCGCCACCCGGCGCCCCTCCGGCGATCCGCTCACCATCCCCGGATCCGCCGAGGGGACCACCACGCCCTTTGATGCTCTGGCCATCAGCCGGGACGGCACGACGCTCGCCGCCGCAGGAGAGGACGGCACGCTGTACCTGTGGGACGTCGCCACCCGCCGACGGATCGGGGACTTCCAGACCGACCAGACCGAGGACGTCACCTTCAGCCCAGACGGGAAGACGCTTGCCACCGCCGGCACGCGCGGGCAGGTGCTGTTCTGGGACGTGGCCCGGCACCGCGAGATCAAGCCCAGCCCGGTGACCCGCACGGGGAACATCCAGGCGTGGAAGGTGGCCTTCACCCCCGACGGCACCAGACTGCTGAGCGTCGACAGCGACGACACCGTGCGCTGGTGGGACACCGCGACCCACACACAGATCGGCGCCCCGCTCAAAGGGCCCGGCGCTGCTCTGGCCGTCAGCCCCGACGGGACGCTCCTGGCCGCCGATGGTGGCGGCAGCTCAGTCGTCCTGTACGACACCGTCACCCGCGAGCAGGTGGGGACACCTCTCGTGGGCCACACCGGCACGCCCCAGGACGTGACGTTCTCCCCGGACGGGACGCGACTGGCGAGCGCCGGCGTCGACGGCACCGTCCGCGTGTGGGACCTCCTGCGCGGTCGGCAGGCCGGCAGACCGGTCACCAAGCGGGGCACGGGCACCATCTACCGCATGGCGCTCAGCCCCGACGGGAGCACGCTGGCCACATCAAGCGTGCCCGGCGCCTTCCTGTGGAACCTGGCCGCGCGCGACCGGCTTGGCGGGCCCCTGTCAGCCGGTGAGATGGGCGAGCTCGACCCGGTCGCCTTCAGTCCCGACGGCAAGGTGCTCGCCATCGGAGAGAACAACGGGGCGATCCGGCTGTGGGACGTCGCCACGCGACGCAAGATCGGGGAACCGCTGCTCGGTCACGCCGCGCGCCTCGACAACTGGGTGCTGGCGCTGGCGTTCAGCCCTGACGGCGCGACGCTCGCCAGCACCGGATTCGACCACACGCTACGGTTCTGGGACGTGCGTGCGCACCGGCAGATCGGCGCGCCGGTGACCGGCGTCCAAGCCTCGTCCCTGGCGTTCGCACCCAAGGACGCCACACTCACCATCGGCATGGACGACGGGACCATCAGGCTCCTCGACCAGCGCACACGCAGCGACAAGGCCGCCCCGCTGCGCGGCCACCTCGACGCCGTCGAGCACATTACCTTCAGCCTGGACGGCCGCCTCCTCGTCAGCGCGAGCGCCGACCGGACGATCCGGCTGTGGGACGTGACCACCGGACGACAACTCGGGCAGCCACTGGTCGGACACACCGACACGGTCTGGATGGTGGCCTTCTCCCCCGATGCCCGGCTGCTCGCCAGCGCCGGCCGCGACCGGACGATCCGGCTGTGGGACGTCGCCACCGGGCGGCAGCTCGGCCGCCCGCTGACCGGCCATCGCGAGGACGTCTCCGCAGTGGCCTTCACCCCCGACGGTCGCACGCTGGTGAGCACCGGCTACGACAAGACGATCCGGCTCTGGAACGTGGCTTTGCCCGCCGTGAGCGTGGAGAACGTCTGCGCCTTGGCCCAGCGGGCGCTCACCCGGCAGGAATGGGGCCTGTACGTGCCGGGCAGAGCGTACGAGCCGGTGTGCGCCGGCCCCTAGGGCTGAATATTGATGAAGGGGTCCCAGCAGTAGTAACCCTGCTTCTCACCCTTGTGGTTGAGAATCATGAAGCTGAAGTTGTAGGTGACCGTCCCCGTGTCCAGGACCTCGCACTCCCAGTAATAGCTGTTGATTTTCTGGGTGGTGGGATTCAGCGGGTCCTGGCTGTTCGGCTGTGGCTCGCTGAGCATCACCGACCTTGGTACGGGGGTGCTGATCAGGTCCTGTCCGGCCAGGGTGTTGAACCTGTACAGGATGCCGGTGTACTCGGAGTTCAGGGATAGTGTCGTCTCGCGCCACCTGATGATGTCCATAGGCGCGGCGTTGATTGTCAACTCGCTGCCCGGAGCGCCGCCGAGTTGGTTCTGCCGGGTGGTCATGTAGATCAGGCTGCTGCTGTCGGGGATCGATGTCGGCCCGTTCGGATCGGCGTTCTTGCCGAACCTTCCGAGAATGGTTTCCGCGTCGATGGCGATGAGGACGTTGATGAATTCTGACATGCAGAAATTCCCCCTGTCGTATCCGACGAAAACAGACCGTGCCCAGACCTCAATCACGACTTGAAGGCCGCCGGGCGAATGCCTCCACCATGATCTTTGACATTGAGTGCTGTCAAGGATGCATAATGTAACCCAACTAAAGTCGTGTTATCCCGTAACGCTTCGCGCTGCGGTGATGAGCAGCCGGAATACGTCCCTAGAGGACCAGAAGGGCGTGCCGTCCGCCCGCCCAAATGTGGCAGACAAGACAGGTGTGCATTACTGAAATGCGCGCTTCCGGCTTGATCACATATCGCGCAGTGGCGGTTAGGGCAAAACTGCGGATCTGGCGATGCAGTTGGTGAGGTTGCGGAATCCGAGGGCGGAGCCGCGGAGGTGTTCGAGCCGTCCGTTGATGGCCTCGGTCGGTCCGTTGGAAGTGCCCGGGCGTTCGAAGTAGGCCAGCATGTCGGTGGCTCGCTTGTTCAGTGTCCGGCCGAGCGTGATGATCCCGCTCAACGCGCTCGGGACGCCCTGGCTGACCGACTCGATCGACTTCACCATCAGCTCTCGACCCTTCCTCGGGAGACCTCGACGCCTACCCGGCCACCGACGCGGAGTGAGCCGCCACCGCCGCTCCCTGACGGTTGATGATCTGAAGTCATCCAGGTGAGGGCGAATCGTCCTGCTTCGGCCCCGGTCGCGCGAAGGTGACCGGGGCCGGAACTTGAATCGTGGCTTCGGTCGTGGCTTGTGGGCCGTTCAGCTCTGGGGCATTCAGCGGCTGATGTCGTCCAGCTCGGTCAAGTCCTCATGAGAGAGGGAGAGTCCCGCGCCGGCGATGTTCTCGCGCAGGTGTGCCGTGGATGACGTGCCGGGGATGAGCAGGATGTTCGATGATCGCTGCAGCAGCCAGGCCAGTGCGACGGACATCGGTGTCGCCTCCAATCGAGCGGCGACCGCCGAGAGCGCCGAGGACTGAAGCGGGGTAAAGCCCCCGAGGGGGAAGAAGGGCACGTACGCGACGCCGTCGGTGGCGAGCCGGTCGATGAGCTTGTCGTCGTGGCGGTGGGCGAGGTTGTACATGTTCTGCACGCACACGATCGGCGCGATGCTCTGTGCCTCGGTGACCTGCTCCGCGGTGGCGTTGCTGACCCCGAGGTGGCGGATCAGGCCCTGCTGCCGGAGTTCGACGAGCGTCTCGAACGCCTCGGCCAGCGAGCCGGGCTGGGGACCTTCGGCGTTGCCGAGCCGGAGGTTGACCAGGTCGAGTACGTCGAGCCGGAGGGACTTGAGGTTGTCGTGGACCTGGCGGCGCAGATCTTCGGGTCGCCGGGCCGGAGGCCAGCCACCCTGTTCGTCGCGGGTCGCGCCCACCTTGGTCACGATGTGCAGCGACTCGGGATAGGGGTGCAGTGCCTCGCGGATCAACTCGTTGGTGACGCGCGGCCCGTAGGCGTCGCTGGTGTCGATGTGAGTGATACCGAGGTCGACCGCCTCGCGCAGAACAGCCAGGGCACCGTCGCGATCGGCGGGCGGCCCCATGACCCACGGGCCGGCCAGTTGCATGGCGCCGTAGCCGAACCGGGTGACGGTCAGGTCGCTCAGAGTCCAAGTGCCGCCGGGAAGAGAGAGGGAGGGTGTGCTCATCTTGTTGCCTTTCGTCGTGCACTTGGGGGTGGCGCCTTCCGCCTTCCTGCATCAGCATTGGAGAGAAACTTCCTGTCAGGAAGTAGGCACTTTGGAGTGCGTAACCCACCCATCGGTGAGAGGTGCGGTCAGTGACGACGATGAAGGCGGCCCAGAAGAGGGCTCAGGCCAAGGTGGAGTACAACGCGTTCCTGGCAGAGTGCCCCAGCCGGCAGCTGCTCGACCGAATCTCGGACAAGTGGGTCGTCCTGATCCTGTGCGCGCTGGGCGGCGACAACAGCCCTCGCCGGCCCGGCGCGGCACACGCAGACGCTCCAAAGGCGATGCGTTACTCCGAGATCTCTCGGCTTCTGGCCGGGGTCAGCCAGAAGATGCTGACCCAGACGCTACGGTCGCTGGAACACGATGGTCTGCTCACCCGTACCGTGACGCCAACCGTCCCCGTCACCGTCTCCTACGAGCTGACCGACCTCGGTCTCTCGCTCCACCACATGACGCGCGGGCTCAGAAACTGGGCGCAGACGCACATGGCCGAGGTCCTCGCAAACCGCGAGAACTACGACGCTCGCACCTCCTGACGACTCACCCTTTCAGCGGCGCGACCTTTAGCGGCGACGGGGACGACGATGGACTTCCTGGCCGTGCACGACGAAAGCCCTCGCTGCGACGACGACCGCGCGGACGGACCTCGCCCGCGCGGCGGCATCGGCGTGGGTCAGACCGAGTACCTGCAGATCAGCGCCTGGCTGGCGCCCTGGGCAGAGCCGAGGTAGGTGTAGGTGGGGTTGAAGTACGCGCACGCGGCGGAGGCGCTTCCGCTGCCGGTGTAGGTCATGCCGGAGCCGCCGCTGCTCCAGCGGTAGCAGCTCAGGCCGCCGTTGTAGAAGCCGATGGTGGAGGAGGAATTGACCCTGGCGGAGCAGTAGTCGCCGAGCGAGATCGGGCTGTAGGTCACCTCCACGTCTGCCGCCTGCGCCGGCGCGGCGGAGATGGACAGCGCGCCGAGCACGGCGAGCATGACGGTGAGGAGGGCAGGGACACGACGAACCACGAGGACCTCCGGGCAGTAAGTCGCCGAGCCGGTGGGACAGGGCGTCACGTGCAGCAGGAGCGCGATGGAGCATCGCGCGCCGCGATACGCTGCGTTGATCGCAGTATTAAATAGGAAAGCTTCCTATGCAATAGCTGTCTCACGCGGCTCCTGGGGAACGTCTCCGTCAGGCTCGGCGGCGCTGCCGTGGGTCAGCGGAGGGGGTCGAAGTCGGCCAGGGCGGCGGGTTGCTTGCCGGTGGTGATCTGTTCGGCCAGCAGCCGTCCCGTGATCGGGCCGTGGGCCATGCCCCACATGCCGTGCCCGCCCGCCACGTAGACGGTGGGAGCCACCGTCGCGCCGATGAGCGGCCGTCCGTCCGAGGTGACGGGGCGGGGCCCCACCCAGAGGTCGGTCCGCTCCTCCCAGTGCACACCCCGCAGCAGCGGACGGGCGGAGGCGATGATGGCCTCCAGCCGGGCGGGCACCTGCGGGGCGTCCGGGTCCCGGAACTCCATGGTGCCCGCCACCCGCAGCCGGCCCTGGTACGGCGTGCACGCCACACGTACGTCGGGCAGGTAGACGGGACCGGGGACGGGATGGTCGACCGGCACGGTGAAGGAGTAACCGCGGCCCGCCCGCACCGGGACGCGCACGCCCCACTCCCGGGCCAGCCGGGGCAGCCACGCGCCGGTGGCGAGCACCACCGCGTCGGCGGACAGGACGGTGCCCTTGGCCGAGCGGACGACCACCTTCCTGTCATCGGTACGCACCTCGTCGACCTCGACCGCGTACACGGTCGCGCCGCGCCGCATGACGGCCTTGCCCAGAGCGTGCACGAAAGCGCCCGGGTCGACGTAGCGCTGGCCGTCGATCCGTACCCCTGCCCTGAGCGCGTCGCCGGCGAGCGGGACGTGCTCGCTGAGCCGGTCGCCGTCCAGCACGGTGTGATCGACCCGCTGCCCGACCGCCTGGAGCCTGCGCAGCTCGCGCAGCAGCCCCTGGGCCTGGCGTGGCGTACGGAACGCGGCCGTGATCGGCGCCGCGACGACCGGGGCGGACACGCCGTCGGCGGCGAGCACGTCGTAGGCCTCGATGCATTCGTCGTTGAGCGGCACGTTGGCGCGCGCGGCGCGGGTCCAGGACCGCCAGTGGCTGTTGGCGGCGAACCCGGCCAGGAACCTCCACAGGCCCGGGTCGAGGCTCGCGGGCACGTGCAGCGGCGCGGCCGGGTTCAGCAGCGAGCGCAGGCCGTAGCGCAGGACGGCGGGCTCGTTCAGCGGGATGGCCAGGCCGGGGGCGATCCATCCGGCGTTGCCCCAGGAGGCGCCGGCCGCCACTCCCCCGCGGTCCACCACATCGACCTGGATGCCGCGTTCCTGCAGGAACCAGGCGGTCGACAGGCCCACGATGCCCGCGCCCACCACGATCACCGATCTCGGCCAGTTGCCGACCATGCCCAACCTCCAACGGGACGAATGACGGGGTGTCCCAGTCAGCATGGCCCTGGCGGCGACCTGCGGCGTTGTGGGCGGGCGACAATCGCGGCGCCGCCGTTGTCGATCCGGTACAACGTGTCAGTGACGGGCCTCGTCCTCCACGGCGGCCAACATGATGATCATGGCGAGGCGCTTGCGACCGTCGTTCAGGTCCAGGGGAACGAGCTCGTCCATCTTGCGCAGCCGGTTGCGCACGGTGTTGGGATGGACTCCAAGCTGCTCGGCGGCCAGGGCCAGGTCGCCCTGGCTCATCAGCCAGGCCCGCAGCGTGGCCACGAAGCCCGTACCGTGACGGCTGTCGTGCCGCAGCAGCGTGCTCACCGGCCCGCGGGCCGGAGTCCGGCCGGTACGCGCCGCCGCGCGCAGCCGCCGGAGCAGAATGTCGTCCCAGGACTCGTCGTAGGCGGGCGGGACGGCACCGGGCGTGGCGCTCTCGTGCAGCGCCAGGCACTCGTCGGCTTCCTGGCGGGCGGCGGGCAGCTCCGCGACCTCGGCGGGTGCGCTGATCCCGGCCGCGACGTGCATCTGAGCGGGCAGTTCGCGGTGGAGGGCGATGATCCACTGCCGGGCCGCGTCGGCCTCCTCGGCCGGCATGATGGTGTAGAGCGTGTCGCCGAGCAGCGCGCTGCGGCCGGGCCTGGACCAGCCGAATCCGGTGGTCGCCTGCTCGAAGGCCAGCAGCAGCGCTGCGTGCCGATCGGCGGTGTGCGCGCGGACGGCGATGACCCGCATCGGCTGCGGCGCCAGGCCCAGCCGGCTGATCACCGTCTCGGCGTCGGAGCTGCCCTCCAGCAGCCGGATGACCAGGTCCGACTCCACCTGCCGCTCCAGGTCGGCGCTGGCCCGGGAACGCAGCAGGTGCAGCGCGACGGTGCGGGCGCCGTCCGCCAGCGCGCGGAGATGGGCGCCGGTCAGCGGGCGTTCGCAGGTCACCCACACCCAACCGAGCAGTTCGCGGCCGGCCCGCGCCGCCACGGCCATCCGCCCGGTCAGGCCGTGCCCGGCATCGGCGGGGACGAACACCGGCTCGTCCGTCGCAGCCAGCCGGGCGAACACCCCCTGCTGCTGGAACAGCTCGCGCAGCCGGTCGGGAACGCGCCGGGCGAGGATGGTCTCCAACCGGGCCGGGTCGCCTGCCTGCTGGGAACGGGAGTAGGCCAGCACCCGCGAGTGCCGATCCTCGATGGTCACCGCCCCGCCGATGACGTCGGCCAGGCTGTCGGCCAGGGCGAACAGGTCGGTCGGGCCGCGTCCGGAGGCGGTCTCACGGCTCTCCAGCACAAGCCCGTACACCACGCCGGCGAGCTGGCTCCACGAGACGGCGGGATCGGCCAGCAGGACGGCCACCCCGTGCCGGTCGCCGAGCGCGGCGGCGTCCCGCTCGACGTCCGCGCCGCTTTCGGCGGGGCGGACCAGGACTGCTGTGGCTCGGGACGCGGCGGCCCACTGCACGGCCTCGGCGATCGAGGTGGTGCCGACGGCCAGGAGCAGGTCACCGGCGGCGTGGCGGTCGGTGGCATCGGGCATCGCCACGCTGCGCAGCCAGGCCGAGCGTGCCTCGGGATTGCCGCACAGCCGCACGCCGTACCCGCCGAGCACGTTCACCAGGCGGTCCAATGTGATCATGTTCAACTCCGGGTCGGTGGAAGGGAGCGGGCTGCCCCGCTCCCTTCCGCGGTGTCAGGCGGCCTCGTGCCGCCGCTGGCAGTCGATGCAGTTGCGGGCCAGCGGCCGGACCTTGAGCCGTTCGAACGGGATGGCCGCCTGGCAGCGCGCGCAGCGGCCGTAGGTGCCGGCCACCAGCCTGTCGTAGGCCTGGGACAGCTCGGCGACGGCGCGCTCGGCGGCGGTGATCGAGATGACCAGCTCCTGCCACGTGCCGTCGGCGCCGCTGCCTTCCTGCTCCTGCACCCGCAACCCGTCCAGGTGCCGCCTGCGCTGCTCCAGCTGCTGCTGCAGGTCCTGGCGCAGCGACTGGAGCTGCACGCTGCTGAGGTGGGGGGTCTCGTGGTTGTCGGTCATGATGGAAGGTCCTTTCTGCGAACGGAATACGTCAGCGGGCGCGCAGGCCGAGGCCTTCGGCCAGGGCCGGCTGCAGGCACAGGCGCATCAGGCCGCGGATGGTGGCGTGCTGCGGCTGGGGCGCCACGCTGATCCGCAGCCGCAGCGCGGTGCGCAGGCGGCTCAGCAGCAGCTCCTGATGAGCGCCGCCGCCGGTGACCACCAGGCCCCGGGAGCGCGACGCGGCCGGCAGGCGGCGTAGCAGGCCCGCCGTCATCTCGACGACGCTTTCCAGCGCGTACGGCGGCAGCCCCTCGGCGGTGGTGGCGCCGAGCTGGAGGGAGGCCGCGTCGACGGCGGCCCCGGCACCGATGGCCGCGGCCTCGACGATGCCCGCCCCGACGTCCAGCACCAGGCAGGGCTGGGGATCGAGGACGTCCAGGCCGACGCCGACGGCGGCGGCCAGCGGCTCCTCCACCAGCGTCACCTCGCACCCGGCGATCTCGGATACCGCGGCGTGGACCGCCCGGCGATCGCTCGGCGACGCCGCGATCGGCACCCCGGCCAGGACTCGCGCCGGCGGCCGGCCGTCGTAGAGCCGGGTGTCCTGCAACACCAGGCGCACCAGCCGAACGCAGGCGCCGGGGTCGGCCACCATGCCGTGCCGGATGGGCCGCACCACATCCGCCACACCGGAGGCTCGCCTCATGATCGCCGACGGCCGGTCGGCGATGGCGTGCCCGCTCAACGATCGAGTACGCGCGGTGCCCAGGTCGAGCGCCACCAGGCGCCGCATCGGGCTCATCCCGCGCTCCCACGTGCCACCGGGCCGGGCTCGCGCAAGCGCTCCAGCCACAGAGATCCAACAAACGGCATGACGATGATCAGCTCCTAGCTGACGTCGAGGGAAAAGGCGGCATGGGACAGGTGCCCCTGTCACTTCTCCTGCCATAGGGACGGTCATCAGACGTCTCCAGGCGCAACGGCACGCAGAGACCCGGCACCGACAGACGGCGCGGGCGCGCGGTCAGACTCCGCGGCGCGCGTGGCCGCAGAGCCGAACGGGGAAGACGTCGGCTAGGTGAGCGGCGGGCTGCGCGATCCCGCGGTGCGGTGCGCCAGTTGTTGAGGATCGCGGAACGTGTCCACGATCGAGCCCGGTGACGGCAGCAGCGCCAGATGGGCGAGCTCGCCGTGGCGTTGGCCGCGCATCGGCGGCCACAGCGACAGTACGTGGTGCTCGCGGACGCCGCTCGCCTGCGGCGGCAGGCTGGACAGGTCGGCGTCCCCTCCGCCCAGGCTCCACGCCGGGCCGGAGGCCGACCCCTGCACGACGACGGGTTCGCCGCTCGCTCTGCCCGAAGCGCTGGTCAGCATCAGCGACACCAGGGACAGCAGGACCAGGGCCATCACGCCGACGAGCGCGATGGACCCTTGTGGTGTTCTCCACGGTCCCGTCATACGGCCGACCATAGCCCACACCACCGGAAAAGGCATGCCAGGCCATCACCGGCGGCGTGTGCGGCCGCAACTCCGCCGCTCAGATGCCCACGAGCGGCCCTCGCGGGAGCCCGCGGCTCGTACCTTTTGGCAAGATGTCTGCCCATGACAGTCGAGGATGACCTGTTCGCCGGCTTGGACGAGATTCGCTGGGGGCGCATGCGCCACGCCTATGGGTCCGCCGCCGAGGTTCCGGGCCTGCTGCGTGACCTGGTCGACCCCGACCCCGCCGTCCGCGAGAGCGCGCTCGACGGCATCTACGGCGCGGTGCACCACCAGGGCGACGTCTATCCGTGCACGGTCGCGGCGATCCCGTTTCTGTTGCGCATCGCCGAGCGCCCGGACCTCCCCGGCCGGCCCGGTGTCGTGGAACTGCTGGCCGGCATGGGTTCGGCGGAGGATCCCACCGAACTTTCCGGGCCGTACCGGAAGGCCAACGAGGCGGTAGAGGCGGCGTACCCGCTGTGGGAGCGGCTGTTGGAGGACGCGGATCCGCGGGTGCGCGGGGCGGTGCTCGAGGTGCTGCCCGCCTGCACGCGCCGGCGGCGGGCGGCGCTGACGCGCCTGACCGGGCGCCTGGCGGAGGAGACCGACGAGGAGGTACGGCGCGCGATCGTGCGTACCGCCGGCACGCTGGCGCGGTTCGAGGAAGGCGTCGACCCCGCGCTGCGCGAGTGGCTGGCGGGGATCGTCGCGGCGGAGCCCGACCTGTCGCTCCGGCTGGTGGCGCTGGCCGAGCTCACCTCGCTGCCCGGCGCGCCGGACGAGCCGCCGGTGGCCGAGGTCGACGACGCGTTGGAGATGCTCTCGGCCGTGTACGGATCAGGTACGGCAGTCACCGCGCCCGCCGGTTTCGAGACCGGCACCCTCATCGGTGCCGTACGCCGGTTACGCGAACAGGGCGACGAAGGCCGGCGGGCCCCCGGAGCAAACGCACTCGTTCGCGGCCTGAGCGCGTCCTTCGGCGACCGCGTGGACGAGCGGGTGCGTCTGCTGACGGGCCTGCTGCGCTCCCAGGACTGGGAGCGTCGCCTGGACGCCCTGACCTCGGCGGGCAATCTCGTCGACGGCTGGCGCGGTGACTACCGTGAGCTGATCGGTCTGGTCGGCGAGCGGATCGGCGATGGGCACCCGCGCACGCGAGCGCGGGCGGTCGGCGTACTGGAGCATCTGGGTGACCTGACCGCTCCCGCGGCGGACGCCCTGGCGGCGGCCCTGGAGTCCACGAGCCGGCGGGCCCTGCCGCACACCGAGGCGGACGCGCACCTGCCGTGGGTGATCGAGTGGTCGCGCGAACTGCCCACCGTCTCGCCGGCGCTGCGGGCTCTCAGCGGGGCGGGTGACCCGCGTGCGCTGCCGATGCTGGCCTGGGCGCTCGATCGCGAGCCGATGCCGCGCGACGCCGGCGAGCTTGTGATCAGGTTCGGGCCCCGCGCGGCGCCGCTGATGCCGCTGCTCCTGCGCCGCCTGCGCGACCTGCCCGCCGACGACCCGCACGATCACCGTCGCGACAGCGTCGTCCGCGCGCTCGCCGCGATCGGCCCGGCCGCCGCCGAAGCCCTGCCCGACCTGCTCGGCGGCCCCATCACCCCGGCCGTGCTCGTGGCGCACGCGGCGATCGCTCCCGATGGCGGGGAATGCCTGCCGGTCCTCCGCCGGGCCGCCGCCGCAGCGGACCTCGGGCTCGCGGTGCCGGCCGCCCGGGCCTTGTGGCAGGTCGACGGCTCCACAGACGCGGCCCTCGCGGTCGCGGGCCGGTGTCTCGACGACGACAGCGAGTACGCCTGGCGCGACGCGGCCGGCCTCCTGGCCGAACTGGGTCAGGCCACAAAGTCCCAGGCCACGCGGCTGCGCCGGTTGGCCCGCCGCAAGGACCCGTACGGCTGGCTCGTGCTCTCGGCCGCCCACGCGCTGTGGCGGATCACCGGCGACCCCGCCCCGGCGCTGCCGGTGCTGGAACGGGTGTGGACGACGAACGTCCACACCCGGCGCAAGGTCGCCGTGCTCTGGGCCGAGTTGGGCCCGGTCGCGGCGGACTCGGCCCGGCTGCTGACCGCCGAACTGGGCCGCGTACGCCGGCACAACGCGCGCGAGGACGGTTACAGCACCGCCCAGGTCACCGAGGACGAGAGGTTGCTCGACCACTGCCGCGCGGCGCTGACCGCCGTCGGCGGGCATGCGCGATGATCGCGACCGCGATGCGGCGGAGATGAGCCGAGGCAGTCGGAACGGGAGCAGACCCCTTCCCCGGCGTGCGGGATCAGCCGCCGATGCCGCCCTCCGGGCCCTCCATCACGGGGCCGCGGCGCAGCGACCGATGTCGATTGCGCAGGACGTTGTTGGCGACGCCGAGCAGCCAGGGCAGTGCGCTTTCGTGGCTGATCCGCACCTCGCCGCGCCGCCGCCACGCCTCCAGGAACACCACGGAGGCCTCGCTGTCCCCCTTGGCCACGCGGGACCACAATTCGAGATCAGTGCTCACGACTCGTCTGTGTCCGCGCGTCGCGTTCGGTTCCATATGGTGGACATGAGAGCGCTGCCCGTCGGAGAACGTCATCGCCTCGCGGCCACGAGGGAGTTGGAGTCGATGACCGGCCAGATCTCGGCCACCTTGCCGTTCTCCATGCGGAAGATGACGCAGGCGCGCACCTCCAGCGGCTTGCCGGTGGGCGGGAAACCGAAGAAGTCCCCCTCGTGCGTGCCCCGTAACGTCCACCGGGTGGCCACCCGGTCGCCTTCGGCGATCAGGTCCTCGATGTCGAAGCGCAGGTCGGGCAGCGCCGAGCGGAGGTAGCGGGCGACCTGTTTGAGCGCTTCGGGGCCGGCGACCTCGCCGCCCCGGGGCGCGAAGCCGGGGCCGACGATCTCGTCGGCGACGTCGAGGTCGCCGGCGTTGAGCACCTCGTCGTAGAAGCGCTTGATGACATCCTTCATCGTGCCGTCCTTCCGGTAGGCTAGTCACTAGAGAACCATATCTCTAGTTTTCCTAGACACTTGGAACGCTAAGGAGTTTGGATGGCGATGTCAAGGCGTGCCGAGCTCGTGGCCCAGCTGCTCGACGCGCTGCGCCGTACCAACGCGCTGTCGGTGGCGATGAGCCAGGGCGCCGCAGAGCGGATCGGCGTCAACACCACCGACCTCCACTGCCTCAACCTGCTCAGCGACGGCCCGCTGACGGCGAGCGAGCTGGCCAGGCGCGCGAGCATCACGACCGCGTCCGTCACCGGAGTGATCGACAGGCTCGAGGCGGTGGGGTACGTACGGCGCGAGCGCGACCGCGTCGACCGCCGCAAGGTCGTGGTGACGCTCCAGACCCAGGAGGCCGCGCAGGTGATCGGCCCGGTGTTCGCCCCGTTCGTACGGGCGTGGCGCGGCGCAATGGACGGCTACACCGACGAGCAACTGGAGCTGATCGCCGACTTCCTGGACAGGACGGAGGGGGTCTTCCAGTCAGAGGTCGGGCGCATGCGCGCCGAGTGACATCAGGGACGCAACCGGATGTGTCCGAACACCGCCGGGCGCGGGTGACCCCACACACAGCGCGTAGACGGGAAAACGCGTTGCCGCAAATACCCTCGCAACGTATGGTTTTGCGCTCGTGATCACAGTGGTTGAGCGAGTACTGCCTGCCCGGCTGGGGACAGGATTCCGATGGTTGCTGGCCTCGAGCTGGCTGACAAATCTCGGTGACGGGGTCGCGGCCGCCGCGGGCCCACTGCTGATCGCGACGTTGACCCGCGACCCGCTGATGATTTCGCTGTCAGCTCTGGTGAGCTGGGCGCCGCCGCTGATGTTCAGCCTGTACGCGGGGGTGCTGTCGGATCGGTACAACCGGCGCAGGATCGTCCTCGTCGCGAACGCGGTGCGGGCCGTGGTGCTGGCGGCGCTCGTCGCGCTCATGGTGACCGGCACCGTGACCGTGGCGACGGCGCTGGTCGCGCTCACGCTCCGGTCGATCGCCGAGGTGTTCGCCGACAACGCGACGGCCACGCTGACGCCCATGATGGTCGGCAAGGACGATCTCGTCATCGCCAACGCCCGCCTGGGCACGGGATTCATCACGCTCAACCAGCTCGCCGGGCCGCCGATCGGCGCGGCCCTGTTCGGCCTCGGCTTGACCTGGCCGTTCGCGAGCCAGCTGCTCCTGGTGGTGGCGGGGATCGTGCTGGTCTCCCGGATCACGTTGCCGCCGCACGGCCGGCAGGCCGACGATCCCAGGCCCAACACCGTACGGGAGCTCATCGCCGGGTTCACCTGGACCGTCCAGCACGCGGCGGTCCGCACGCTGGCGCTCACCATCCTGATCTTCAACTTCACGTTCGGCGCCGCCTGGTCTGTTCTCGTCCTGTACACCCAGGAGCAGCTCGGCCTCGGCGCCATCGGCTTCGGCCTGATGACCACCATCGGCGGGATCGGCGGTTTGATCGGCACCGGCCTGTACGGGGCCATCACCCGCAAGGTGAGCCTCGGCGCCCTGATGCGGATCGGACTCATCATCGAGACGTTCACCCACCTGGGCCTGGCCCTGACCCATTCGCCGTGGGTCGCCGGGGGTATCTTCCTGGCCTTCGGCGCGCACGCGTTCATCTGGGGCACGACCTCGGTCACCGTCCGCCAGCGCGCGGTCCCGCGCGAACTCCAGGGCCGGGTGGGCAGCGTCAATGCCATCTGCGTCTACGCCGGCCTGGTGGTCGGCTCGCTGATCGGCGGCGTCCTGGCCACCCGCTTCGGCGTCGCGGCGCCTTTCTGGTTCGCCTTCGCTGGTTCCGCGGTGTTCGTGGTGCTGCTGTGGCGGCAGCTCATGCTCATCGCCCACGACGACTGAGATGTTCGACCGCCTCAAGGACGGGAACCTGCAACGTTCACCGCACCCGAACACAGATACGCATGGACACGGTAAGTAATAGCACCGATACTCATCGTGTCAGAACCTTTGCCCCCCGTGATCAGACCACCACTCTCAGTGCGCGCAACCGCCGGCGTGCCGCGCGCTGCCCGGAGTCGTGGCCGTCTGGGGACAGGACAGAAGGAGAACGATGCAGTCGAAGTGGTTCCTGACCCTCCCCCTCACCGTCATCGCGGCGGGGGCGTGTCTGACGACGACCGCCGCCGCCAGCCAGGCGGCCGCACCGGTCCAGGCGGCCGCCCACCTGTCGGCTCTCCCGCCCGGCTACCAGCTCGTCACCCTCCCCAACGCCAACGTCCCCAACTTCCAGCGCCGCACGCTCTTCTGCCCCGGCAACAAGAGGGTCCTCGGCGGCGGCGCCGAGGCCCGCGGCAACAGGGCGATCCTGGTCGGGTCCTTCCCCACCGATGACGGCCGCGGCTGGATCGGCATCGGCCGTCAGGACGGCTACAACGACGTCGGCATCAGCGTCTTCGCGATCTGCGCCGACTGACGTCCGGCGCACCCGGCCCCGGTCGTCCGTCGGCCGGGGCCGGCCCATGCCCGGGGCCTGACGGCGCGTGACGACGTTTGTCGGGCATATGCCGCGTTCCTCTAGGCTTCCTGTGACGAAGCAGGTCACCGGTACCAGGGAAGGAGCGCCGTCCATGAACGTGCCAGCCGGCGATACCGGGGCATCGTGGACGGCCGACGGCAAGCGGCTGTGCCGCCTGCCCGACCTCTCCGACGCGGGGGCGTACGTGGTGGACGACCGCGGGCGGATCGTGGAGGTCACCGCCCGGGCCGAACGGCTGCTGGGCCGCCCCGCCGAGGAGCTGCTGGGCCGGGACGCGCACGACCTGCTGCACCGGGGCAAGTACGGCGAGCCCCTGCCGCGCAGCCGGTGCGCGATGCGGCAGCCCCTCATCGTGGGCGGCAGCGCGCAGGGTGAAGGGGAATGGTTCGAACGCGGCGACGGCGTGCTGATGCGGGTCTCCTGGATGGTCACCCCCTGCCGGCTCGAGGAGGGCAGGACGGGAGCGCTGGTGCTCTTCCACGAGTCACCCGCGCCGGCCCCGTACGAGACGGCCGGCGCCACGGCCTCGATGTCGCAGCTCGACCGGCTGGCCCTGCTCGCGGAGACGACCACGACGCTCACCGCCAGCCTGGACGTGGACGAGACGCTGCGCCAGCTCGTACGCCTGGTCCTGCCCCTGCTGGCGGACTGGGCGGTGGTCGACCTGCTCACCGAGGAGGGCGGGGTGTCGCGGGCCGCCGTCGCCCACTTCGGGGGCGGTCTCCTGACGTACCGGGACGACCTGGAGGGGCCGATGCCGCCCGTTCCCCAGGAGTCGCCGATGCCCCTGTCGCGGGCGCTGCGCGGAGTCACCGCCACGCTCGTGAGCCCGGAGACCTACCAGGGGCTTCCCGACTCGGGTATCGCGGTCGCCCAGCAGGAGCTGTTCCGGGTGACGGGCATGCACTCGGCGTGCATCGCGCCGATCCGCGGCGTGCGGGACGTGGTCGGGGCCCTGACGCTGGGACGTTCCGGGCAGCCGGCGGCGTTCACGACCGCCGACCTGCTGCTGGTGGAGGACATCGCCCGCCGGGCGGGCCTGGCGCTGGACAACGCCCGCCTGTACGAGCGGCAGCGGCGGGTCGCCGAGACCATGCAGCGCCACCTGCTCCCCAAGCTGCCGTCGGTGCCCGGGCTGGAGATGAGCGCCTCCTACCGGCCCGCGCCCCACGCCTCGCAGGTCGGCGGCGACTGGTACGACTCCTTCGTCCTGCCCGACGGCGCGACCGCCCTGGTGATCGGCGACGTGGTCGGCCACGACCTAGACGCCGCCGCCGGCATGGCGCAGGTCTGCAACATGCTGCGCGCCTACGCCGGCGCGGGCCAGGATCCGCCCAGCGTCATCGTGGACCGGCTCGACCAGGCGGTGGCCCGCATGGCCGAGACCACGATGGCCACCGCCGTCCTCGCCCGGCTGGAGCGCCGCGACGACGGCGGATGGCGGCTGCGCTGGACCAACGCGGGCCACCCGCCGCCGCTGCTGGTGGAGCGGGACGGGCGGACCCGCTTCCTGGAGGAGGGCCAGGACCTGCTCCTGGGCACCGGCATCCCCACCGTCCGCGTCGACGCCACCGCCGACCTGCCGCCCCGCTCCACGCTGGTGCTCTACACCGACGGCCTGATCGAGTCCCCGACCCGGACGCTGGACGAGGGGATGTCCCGGTTGAGCCGGTACGCCGCCTCGATGGCCCAGCGGCCCGTCGCCTCGCTGGGCGACGTACTCATCGACCGCGTCCGCCCCGCGGACAACGACGACGACGTCGCCCTGCTCACGGTGCGCATCCCGGACCACCCCTGAGACGGAGAGCGACACCCGTGCTGCTTTAGTCGCCCGGAGGCAGACCAAGGTCGGATGCCCTGGCAGGCAGGCCGTCCGTAGCTTCAGGTCCATGACACAAGTGAGCACGCCGCTCGCCGGCCGGGTCCACGAGATCGACGTGGTGCGCGGTTTCGCGCTCGCGGGCATCCTGGTGGCCAACATCGGCTTCTTCGCCGACCCCGGTTACGCGATCAACGGCACCGTGCCCATCCCCGACGGGCCCGTGGCCACGGTCATCACCGCCCTCGTGCTGACCAAGTTCTACATCATCTTCTCGTTCCTGTTCGGCTACTCGTTCACGCTGCAGATGCGCTCGGCGGAGCGGGCGGGCGCGAGCGTGCGGGCCAGGACGCTGCGCAGGTGCCTGGGCCTGTTCGTGATCGGCCTGGCACACGGGATCCTGCTGTGGATCGGGGACATCCTCACCCTGTACGCCATGCTCGGCCTGCTCCTGCTCGCGCTGCGTAACATCAGGCCGAAGACCGCCGTCGTGACCGGATCGGTCATCGTCGGCGTGCTGGCCCTGCTGTGGACCGGGCTGGCGTGGCTGTCCACCCTCGACCCGACGGCCGGCCAGGCTCCGGTGGCCGACACCGCGGCGGCGGCCCACACGCTGGCCCTGGCCACCGGCAGCCCGCTCGACGTGCTGACCCTGCAACTGGAGCTCTACCCGCCGCTCGTCGCGATGGTCTGGATCTTCCAGGGGCCGATGGCGCTGGCCATGTTCCTGTTCGGGCTGGCGGCGGGCAGGTCCAGGCTGCTGGAGGAGACCGGGCGGTGGTGGCATCTCGCGCCGCGCGTCCAGTGGATCGGCTTCGGCCTCGGCCTGCCCGGCGGGATCCTGCTCGCGCTGACGGCCGGTGCGGGAGGCACGTGGGAGCTGGCCGGCATGGCGGTGTCCACAGTGACCTCGATCCTGCTGGCCGCCGCGTACGTGGTGACCCTGCTGCGGGTGATCCGGCGTTTCCCCGCCGCCGGGCGCGCGCTGTCCCCCGCCGGACGGGTGGCGGCCTCCAACTACGTCGGGCAGTCGGTGCTGTGCTGCCTGGTCTTCACCGGGTACGGCCTGGCGCTGGCGGGCAAACTGTCGCCGCTCGCCGTGATGGGCGTGGCCCTGGCGATCTACACGGTCCTGCTCTGGCTGAGCGCGCGCTGGCTGCGTACGCACCGCTATGGACCGGTCGAGTACGTCCTGCGCCGCGTCACCAACGGGGACTGGCGAACCGCACGGTGACGGCCAGGCCGCCTTCGGGGCGTGCGCGGGTGGTGAGGGTGGCGTGGTGAGCTCGGGTGACGGCATTGACGATGGCGAGGCCGAGACCGTAGCCATCGTGGCGGCCGTTTCGATCGGGCGCCAGTTTCTGGAAGGGTTGGAAGAGGCGCTGGATCTGGTCGTCGGGGATGACCGGCCCGCTGTTGGTGACCGTCAGGGCCACCTGCGTGCCGGAGGTCTGCGTGGTGACCTTCACCTGCCCGTCCGCGTGGTTGTGGCGGATGGCGTTGTCGATGAGGTTGGCGACGAGGCTTTCGATCAGCCTCGGGTCCCCGGCCGTCACCGCGGGCGTCAGGTGTTCGGCGAGGTCGATGCCCGTCTCGGTTGCTCGGTCGCGGCGGGAGGCGAGCACTCCTTCGACGACGTGGGCGAGGTCGAGGGTGTCCCAGCGGGTGACGCCGCGCTCGCTGGTGGCCAGCGCGAGCAGCGCCTGGACGAGCCGCTCCTGATGTCCGCCGAGAGCCAGGGCCTCCTGGCAGGCCGAACGCAGGGTGTCGGTGTCGGCGTCGGGGTCGGCGAGGGCGACTTCGAGGAGGGTACGCAGGCCGGCGAGGGGGGTGCGCAGCTCGTGGGAGGCGTTGGCGACGAAGTGCCGTTGGGCGTCGAAGGACGCTTGCAGGCGGGCGAACAGGTCGTCGAGGGTGTGGCCGAGCTCGGTCAGCTCGTCCGTGGGCTCGCCGAGGTCGAGGCGCCGGTGGAGGTTCCCGGCGGAGATGACCTTGGCGGTGGAGGTGATGGCGCGCAGCGGATGCAGGAACCGGCCGGCGACGTACCAGCCGAGAGCCAAGGCGACGGGAATGAGAATGACCAGGGCGACGGCGGATCCCATGAGGAGCTGGGGCAGGCTGATCCCGGACCCGGTTTCGGTGATCGCGCCTGTGGAGGACTGACCTACAGGTTTGGCCGCGTGGATGCCGGCGAGCGGGACATCTACGAAGATGAGCACGAAGACCCCGGCGGCGTAGATGCCCGCCGCGTAAGCCAGCGCGAGCCGCGTCTGCAAGGACCTTCTGGCGAGTTGCGGGGAGGTCATGACGATCCGATGCGGTAGCCGCCTTCGCGGATGGTCTCGATCACGGGCGGGTCGCCGAGCTTGGCCCGCAACCGGTGCATGGTGTGCTTGACGGCGCTGCTGAAGGGGTCGGCGGCCTCGTCCCAGACGCGTTCGAGCAGCTCCTCGGCGGAGATGACCACGCCGGGCACGGCGAGCAGGCATTCGAGCAGGGCGAACTCCCTGGGGCTCAGCTCCAGGCGCCGACCGGCCCGGAACGCGATACGGCGGGCCGGATCGAGGGTGATGTCCCCGCAGGCCAGGGTGGGCGGCAGCGGCGGGGTGGCGCGGCGGGCCAGGGCACGGACGCGGGCGACCAGTTCGGCGAACGCGAACGGCTTGGGCAGATAGTCGTCGGCGCCGAGGCTGAGCCCGTCGACGCGGTCCTCGATCGTGCCGGAGGCGGTGAGCATCAGTACGCGGGTCTCACAGCGGCCGTGGGCCAGTCGCCGGCAGATCTCGTCCCCGTGGACGCCGGGCAGGTCGCGGTCGAGGATCACCACGTCGTAACGGGTGACGGCCAGGCGGTCGAGGGCCGCGGTTCCGTCCAGGACGACGTCGACGGCCATGCCCTCGCGGCGCAGCCCGGTTCCGATGGAGCGGGCGAGGACCTCGAAGTCTTCGACGACGAGGACCCTCACCGCCGTTCACCGCCGGTCGTCGTGCGGGCTGAGCGGCCGGACCGGCCGCCGGGTCGAGGTGCCATGGGTCAACGATGCCAGATGCCCGGTTCCAGCCAGGTCGCAGCGGCTGCGACCCTGCTGGAACCGGGTGCCGCGTACAACCGTCGGCATGAGTTCATTCACGCCCCACCGATCCGGCCAGGACCGTTTCCCGCCGCTGCTGCGCGCGGAGTGGACCAAGTTCCGCACCGCGCGCGGCTGGGCGCTCGCCATGGCGGCCTCCGTACTGGTCACCGTGTCGCTCGGGCTGCTGATCGCCGGGGGCGCCCGCACCACCTGCGTGACCGGGAAGGGGGAGGGTCCCTGCCCCGCGCCGCTGGTGGGGCCCGACGGCACGGCGGTGAAGGACAAGTACTACTTCGTGCACCAGCCGCTCAAGGGGAACGGCAGCATCACCGCCCGCGTGTCGGACATGACCGGGCAGATCCGGCTGCCGGACGCCGTACCCGGGGTGCGCAACATCAAGGAGGGAGTGGTGCCGTGGGCGAAGGCCGGGCTCCTCGTCAGGCAGAGCCTCAAGGAGGGCACACCGTACGCCGCCGTCATGCTCACCGGAGATCACGGCGTGCGGATGCAGTACAACTTCACCCACGACGTGCCCGGCGGTCCGCACAACGGCCCCCAGTGGCTGCGGCTGACCAGGGCGGGCGACACCGTCACCGGCTACGAGTCGGACGACGGCAAGGCCTGGACCGAGGTCAGCACGGTCAAGCTGACCGGGCTGCCGGAGACGGTCGAGATCGGGATGTTCGCCACCTCACCAGGCGCCTTGTGGACCATGGCGAAGGCCTTCGCCCAGGCCACCGCCACCTTCGACCAGATCACGCTGCAGGGCGCGAACGGTTCGTGGCGCCGCGACGACGTCGGCGTCTCCATGGAGTCCGACGGCAAGACCCCGCATCACCCGGGCGGGGTCGTCGAGTCCGGCGACAAGCTCATCGTGACCGGGGGCGGTGACATCGGGCCCGCCACCGTAGAGGGCGGCCTGCGCGCCGACCTCATGCTGATCGGCGGGGCCGTGGGGCTGATCCCGGTACTCGTGGGGGCGGTCACCTTCTTCACGGCGGAACACCGGCGCGGGCTGATCAGGACCGGCCCGCCGGCCGCCCCTCATCCGGCGCGGCTGCTGGCGGCCAAGGCCGTGGTGGTCGGCGCGGTCGCGTTCGTGACGGGGCTGGTGGCCTCAGGGGTCGTGATCCCCGTCGGCCTGGCGATGTTGCGCGCCAATCAGAACCCGATCCAGCCGCTCACCCTGGCGACCGAGTTGCGGGTGATCGTCGGCTTCGCGGCCCTGACCGCGGCCGCCGCCGTGCTGGCGCTGGGCCTCGCGGCGCTGGTCAAGCGGGGCGTCGTCGCCATCGGGCTGGCCATCGCGCTGGTCGTCGTGCCCTACCTGCTGGCGACCGCGGGCCTGGCGCCATGGCTGCTGATGATCACCCCTGCCGCCGGGTTCGCGATCACGCAGAGCGTCCCCACGTTCGCGCATGTGGACGTGGACCCGTCGCTGATCGGGGGCTACTACCCGCTCCCGCCGTGGGCAGGGCTGGCCGTGACCTGCGGCTATGCGGCCATCGCCCTTGGGGTGGCGATCGCCGTACGCCGCAGGAAGGTGCCAGGTCAGGTTCCGCTCACCTAAGAGGGCGGATTGTCGGCCAGCACGCAGGCAACGGGCGGGTCGAGTTCGAGGGTCTCGACCCGCAGATGGGTGAAGCCGGCCTGGGTGAGCAGGTCCTGGAGCTCTTGGGCGGCCCGGACGGTGGTGTCCCGGGTGGCACCGGGGCAGCGGGGCTGGCTGACGAGCGCGATGCGTCCTCCGGGGCGGAGCAGGCGGCGCAGCTCGCTCAGCCGTTCCACCGGGTCGGGCCAGAAGCCCACGGAGTTGACGGCGAGGATGGCGTCGAGCGGCTCGCCGAAGCTCGGCAGTTGCTCCACGGAGGCGTGCGTGAGGTGCACGCGGTGGGCGCGGACAGCCGCGGCGTTGCGACGGGTGGCCTGCCGGACCATGGCCTGCGAGTGGTCGACGCCGAAGACGTGGCCCCGGGTGGCGCGCCGGGCGAACTCGGCGATGGCGATGCCGGGGCCGAAGCCGATCTCGAGCACCCGGTCAGTGGGCTGCACGTCCAGCAACGACACCGCCCAGATGTTGCGCTGCCGGTTGGAGGGACGATGAGCGAACATCTGGCCGTTCGCCCAACCGACGATGCCCCGGGGGTGGTGCGCCTGGCCCACCAAGTACCTGATCACGCGTTGCTTGAGAGATGTGCCTGCTGTCTGCATGATCGCCAGTCAACGACTTCAAGTGCGCTTGAAGTCAAATGGGTGAGCGGCCGTGCTACTGGCCGGCCCCCGACGGCCGGCATCTGTACGTCGCCGGCAACGACCCCGACGCCGAGTCGCCTCCCGGCGACCTGCTCGGCTTCACGATCCTCGCGGACGGCTCGCTCAAGCCGACCGCCGGCTCCTCACTCCCACTCGATCTCGCGCAGCGCGGCCGCACCCTCGTCCGGGTCGCTGATCACCTCGTCGTCGCCGTCCTCGCCGGCCGGCGAGAGGACCCGGGGAGACAGCTCGATCAGCGAGGCGACAAAGGCCCGCCAGGTCTCCTCGGACAGTGACGACTGGTCGCGGGTGATCAGATCGAGAATCCGGTCCGCGGAGTCCTCGAAGGAGATGGACAGCCGCGCCAGGTGCTCCTCGGATTCGAAATCGAATCGGATCGCGCTGGTGTCCGGCAGGTACCTGATCCGGAGCGTGGCGTCGTCGTTCCGGTACGTGTGGTCGACCCAGCGCCATCCTTGGCCGCTTTCGGCCTGCCATCCGCAGCTCTCCAGCCGGACCTGGATGTCGTCGATCAGGTCACCTTGTCCGGGCGAGGTCGTCATGCGTCGAATACCAGCCTTGGTCACTTGCTGTGGCGGATCGCCGCCCGTACGGCCGTGTAGATGACGAGCCAGAGAGCCGCCAGGGGGATGAGGAACGCGAAGATGATCTCAACTAAACCGATGCTGGGCATGCCCAGAACATAAGGGACCGTGGTTGGAGAACGCTTGACGATCACTTGCCGTACGGCGCGGTCAGATCACCGAGGGCATTCCGGACCGCGGCGAGAAGGTTCGCGGCCCTCAGGTCCGGCACGCCTTCCAGGACGTGGTTCATGACGTAACCGAAGGCGAGACCGGTCGCCGGATCGGCGAAACCGAGCGAGCCGCCGCGGCCGGGGAATCCGAAGGCGGTCGGGGAGTACCAGAACGCGTCCGGCGTCGGGAGGCCGAAACCGGTGCCGATGCGGACGGGCATCCGCAGGATGCGGTCGATGCCACTGACCTGTTCCGCGGTCGCGGCGGTCAGGGTGCCTGGGGTGAGAATGCGGTGCCCGTCCACCTCGCCGATGAGCGCGGCGTAGAAGCGGGCCAGCGCGCGGGCCGTGCAGATGCCGTTGGTGGCGGGCATCTCGGCGGCCTGCTCCTCCGGCCTGTTGTGGTCCAGCGGGGGCGTGACGACGGCGAGCGAGCGCCTGGTCAACGACGTGGGGTCGGCGAAGGCCGTCATGACCTCGCGCATGGGTTCGGGAAGGGCGTTCAGGTCGATCCGGGCCATGGCCTGGAAGTCGGGCGGGGTGTCGATGATCCGGCTGACCCGGTGCCGCTCGGTTTCCGGCAGCCCGATCCACAGGTCCAGTCCCAGCGGGGCGGCGATCTCGTCCGCGAGGAACGTGCCCAGGCTGCGGCCGGACACCCGGCGGACGACCTCTCCGACGAGCCAGCCATAGGTGAGCCCGTGGTAGCCGTGGTCCGTGCCGGGCTCCCAGTACGGGCGCTGGGCCGCCAGCGCGGTCACCATGGGCTCCCAGGCAATCGCCTCCCGCGGGGTGATCGGGTGGTCGATCGCGGGTAGCCCGGCCTGATGGGTGAGCAGCCACCGCACGGGGATGCGTTTCTTCCCGTTGGCCGCGAACTCCGGCCAGTACTCCGCCACGGGTGCGTCGAGGTCCAACTCACCCCGCTGGGACAGCAGAAGGGCGCAGGTGGCCGTGACGGCCTTGGTGGTGGAGTAAACGAGCTGCAGGGTGTCGCGCTCCCAGGGGCGGCCGGTGCCGGGGTCGGCGATGCCGCCCCACAGGTCGACGACCTTCCGGCCGTGCAGGTAGACGCTGACCGCGGCGCCTGCTTCCGGCTCGCCGGCCAGATCGGCCGCGAACGCCTCGCGTACTGCTTCGAATCCCGGTGCGGTCTCTCCGCCGATTTCGGGCATGCGTCATCGCCTTCCGTGCTGATGGGGTTTGGGGAACGGTTTTAGCCGCGCCATTTCCCGACGAGCCAGGCGCAGATCTCCGGCTCGGTCATCTCGGGAAACTCCTCGCCGAACGTGGCGAGCGCGCGTATGGCCTCGTCCCGGGTCAGGCCGCGCGACCCTGCTTCGTTGAGGTACTCCTGACGTGCGAGGGAAGGACGGCCCCCGCCCGCGCCGCGGCCGGGCAGCCCCTCGCGCCACCGCACGATCTCCGCCAGCCGGTCGGACCGCCAGCCCGGAGCTCCGTCGACTTCGACGTCGGGCAGGGGGAACGGGTGATCGGAGTCGTCCGAATAGCGGCTGCGCCACTTGTGCACCGCGTGACGGCTCACGCCCAGGGCCTCGGCGATGCCGAGGACACCGAGGTAGCGCTCGATCATGGGTGCACCTGCTTGTCTGTGCGGCCTCCTTCGCGGATTTCCAGTACTACCACGGCCGACGCGGAGATCTCCCCAACGTCGTCTCTAGCGAAGACAACGTTAGCGCGCCGAGAGAAACCTCGTCTACAAGAGAGACGAGCTTTTCGAGAGCGAGCCATCGGGAGCGGCGCAGAACGTCATCGGGCCGGCCGAACCGCTGTGCTAGGCTTCGAGCCGACTTCTCACCGTTGGGCTTTCCGCCTCGCCAACCAGCTTCACCCGGGTCCCGATGACACGGGGAAGGTGGAAGTCACCCACTACATCCTGGAAAAGGGTGTTCTGTGACGGTGGCGACGCGTGTCAACCCTCCTGCTCTTTTGCGAGCCTTCGGGAATCCGGCCGGGGAGCATTCCGGCGTGAGCGCTGTCGGACATCAGCGGCCTTGCTCCGCGTCGCCACTCCAGCAGACGGTTCTCCTCAGGGAGGTCTCCGGAGTGCCGGAATTCAAATCCGCCGGACAACCGGCCACGCAGCGTCCGTGGCTGGTTCTCGCGATCATGTGCATCGGCTTCTTCATGTCGTTGCTCGACGGATCCATCGTCAACGTCGCCGTCCCCACACTGATCCACAGCATCGGCGCCTCCTACGACCAGGTGCTGTGGATCATCGACGGCTACCTGCTCATCTTCTCGGTGCTGCTGATCACCACGGGGCGGCTGGGGGACATCTTCGGATACCGCCGGGTGTACGTGATCGGCATCGTCGTCTTCACCGTCGCCTCGGCGCTGTGCGGGCTGGCCGGCTCACCATCCCAGCTGCTGGCCGCCCGGCTGCTGCAGGGATTGGGCGGGGCGCTGCTGTTCCCGCAGGTCATCTCGTCAATCCTGACGATCTTTCCACCGCGACTGCGGGGCCGCGCGTTCGGCCTGTTCGGCGCGATCGTCGGCTTCGCCCCGATCGTCGGCCCGGTCCTCGGCGGCTTCCTGCTGGCCCACCTCGACTGGCGCTGGATCTTCTTCATCAACGTCCCCGTGGGAATCATCGCCGCCGTGCTGGCGCTGACCGTCGCGCCGGCCATGCGCCCGTACCGGCGACACCGGCTCGACCTGGTCGGCGTCGCGCTGGCCACCGCCGGGCTGAGCGGCATCGTGTTCGGCCTGATCGAGGGAGAACGCTACGGCTGGGGCACCATCACCGGGCCGATCAGCATCCCCTCGGTCATCGTCGCCGGCGTCGCGCTGCTGGCGGTGTTCGTCGTCTGGCAGCACCGGCAGCGCGAGGAGCCCCTGATGCCGCCGGCCCTGTTCGGCGTACGCAACTTCGCCGTCGGCAACGGGGTCGGGTTCGTCTTCCAGCTCGGCATGATCGGCATCATGTTCGTGGTGGTGCTGTACCTGCAGATGGCGCGCGGGTACTCGGCGCTGGAGACCGGTCTGGTGGTGCTGCCGAACGCCGTGCTCACCGCGGTCGGCTCGGCGTACGCCGGGCGGCTGTCGGACACCTTCGGCGGCAAGTACATCCTGATGACCGGGATGACGCTGCTGGCCGCCGGCCTGCTGGTGCTGGTCGCCATGACCAGGCCCAGCAGCAGCGCGTGGAGCCTGCTGCCCGGGCTGACCATCATCGGGCTCGCCGGCGGCGCCACGTTCGCACCACTGCAGCAGGCCACCATGGACGGCGTCGATCCCCGGCTGGCCGGGGCGGCCTCCGGCGTCTCCAGCACCATCCGGCAGATCGGCGGCGTCCTGGGCACCGCCGTGCTGGGCACCCTGCTGTCGGCCCGTCTCTCCTCGACCCTGCGCACCGAGGCCGAGGAACGCGCCGGTCAGCTACCGGAGCACTTGCGCGCCCGGTTCATCGACAGCAGCACGGCCGCCGCGCACCGCTACAGCCCGCCCACGCCGCCCAGCGGCCTGAACCCTGCCACGACCAGCCTGTACGAACGCGTCACCGCCGACACGTTCGCCGCCGGCTTCGTCAACGCCATGCAGACCACTCTCGTGGCGTGCGCCATCGCCCTGGTGGCCGCCGCCCTGCTCTGCTTCTTGTTCAGCTCCCGCAAGGAGGTGACGACCGAGCCCGCCCAGAACCGGCAGGCCGAAACCGCACCACAGGACTGACCCCGGCCAATGACAATGGTCGCGGTCCGACGGCCGCGACCATTGTCGCTCCGTCGTCCCTCACCCGGTGCGCCCGCCCGCCCGGTTCGGGTGGTCTACTTGATCACATGGCGCTGAAAGAGTTCTACCCGCCGATCGAACCGTACGACTCCGGTCTGCTCGACGTCGGAGACGGCAACGAGATCTACTGGGAGAGTTGCGGAAACCCGGCCGGCAAGCCTGCCGTCTTCCTGCACGGCGGCCCCGGTGGCGGCATCCTGCCCGCCTTCCGCCGGTTCTTCGACCCGGCCGCGTACCGGATCGTGCTGTTCGACCAGCGCAACTGCGGCGCCAGCCGGCCGAGCGCCGCGGACCCGGGGGTGTCGCTGCGGGACAACACCACCTCGCACCTGGTCGCCGACATGGAGCGGCTCCGCGAGCACCTGTCCGTCGACCGCTGGCTGGTCTTCGGTGGAAGCTGGGGCAGCACCCTCGCCCTGTCGTACGCCCAGGCCCACCCCGACCGTGTCACCGAACTCGTGCTCCGCGGCATCTACCTCGTCCGGCCCTCCGACGAGGACTGGACGTTCACCTCCGCCGGTGCGGCCCGGCTCTTTCCCGCCGAGTGGGCCGCGTTCCGCGACGCGATCCCCGCCGACGAACGATACGACCTGATCGCCGCGTACGGCCGCCGCATCGGCGACCCCGACCCTGCCGTCCATCTCCCGGCTGCCCGCGCCTGGATGGACTGGGAGTTCTCGGCCAACACCCTGCTGCCTGTCGACCCGCCGGAGCTCGACGACGACGCTATCCTCCTTTTCGCCCGCATCACCCACCACTACATCAGCAACGGCGGCTTCCTCCCCAAGGAGGGCCTCCTGGCGGGCGTCGACCGCATCCGGCACATCCCCACCGTGATCGTCAACGGCCGCTACGACATGAAGACGCCGCCCGACCAGGCATGGGATCTGCACCAGGCCTGGCCCGAGGCCGAGTTCCACCTCGTCGAGGACGCGGGCCACGGCGGCGCCGAACCCGGCACCCGGCACCGCCTGATCGACACCACCGACCGCTTCCGCCAACCTTGACGGCCACGCCGTCCTCGCGACTGCGGCGGCCCGGTGGGCGGGTCGCCGGGGATCGCGGAGCCGACACTTCGCGCCCTCGCCGCAAAGCCGCCGCACCGCCTCGCCTGGCCCGTCGCGATGACGCCGCGCTGGTCGACCGCATCAGCGCATCGAGAACACCCGCGCCGAGGTCGAGCGGACGGCACGATGGGTCCAGGACGTGGACGCACCTGCGGTACCGCGACGCCGAGCTGTCCAAAGAACGAGCGCGACTGCTGGCCAGGCGCGAGGAGCTGCTGCGCGGTTGAGGCGTCCGAGCGGCGACGGGACTGGCTTTGCTGAGCCGGGGTCACCGAGAGCGAATCCGTACTTTTCACGAGTTTCTCCTACGTCGGACGATGGTGCCTCTGCACGGCGCCATATCCATCCCGGTACGCGACAAAGCGGAGATCCATGGGTTCTGAAGCAGCTCGGTCCGGCGGCCGGACGGTCACGACGGACGGGACACGAGTACGCGACGTGGTGGCCGGGGTGGCGCCGGACCGAGCTGCCGCTGATGGCGGGGTTGGCCGGGTTCGGCGACGCCACGGCCATACGGCGGCTGGGCGGCCGTGGCCGGCGGCGCGAGACCCCGGGCTTCGGCCTCGGCGAGGTCGCCGCGCTGGTGACTCCCGTGGTGTGGCTGGCGGTGGACCATGCGGCGCAGCGGATCGTGGGGGCCGAGGCGGACGTCGGGGGCAGGAGGGCGAGGTCCGCGCTGCGCAAACTCTTCGCAGGCCGGCCGAAGCCGTGATGGTTCCACGCAATCCCGCTCGACGAGCGGGTCCTCACGGTCGGCACGACGCTGCGTTTCGTACTGCTCCTGCTGCTGTTGGCGGCGGCCGGCGCGAGCATTGTCCCTGGGACCGTCTGGCATCTCCTCGTGTCGTCCGAAACGGCCGACAAGGAGGCGGGCGGCAGGCCTCGATCCCGGCGCGTCCATGAACGCGAGCTACATCCAGTACGCCCAGAACGCGTCCGCGTTCAAGGGGTTCCCGGCGCAGTATCGCCAAGACTTCAGCGGGGTGTCGCTCGGCGTGGGCCGCAAGCTCGGTTCCAAGAGCGGCCGCCCGCCGGTCTTCGACGCACAGGCCTCCAAGGAACGCAACACCGTCGAGCGCTGCTTCAGCAAGCTCCGCCAGTTCCGTGCGGTCGCGACCAGGGAGCAATTGTCAAATCCTGTGTATCGATGAGTGTGGTCGGACTTCCCAGGTCGGCCGTTGGAGCTGATCGTTGTACACGATGATGTCGGCGTGGTCGGTTGGGCGGGCTGTGGCGAAGTAGAGCTGTTGGGAGGGGATATAGCGGTTGCGCCAGGACCGTTCGATTTCGGCGGTGTCGACGGTGGATCCGGCCGGCGCTGTGCCTCGGTCCCGGGCGCGATCTACCGTCTGCTCGAATGGGACGGACACGAAGATGCGCAGGTCCCACCGGTCGATGAGTTCTGGGCGCAGGAGGAAGACGCCGTCGAAGAGAAGTACGGCATCTGCGGGGGCGGTCGTGGCCGGCGGCGACGATGGGGTGTCGGTGTCTCTGTCATAGACCGCGTGCTGGAACCTTCGGTCTCCGCCTGGGCCCAGCGGATCGAGCAGGACCCGGCACAGCGCGGCGTGGTCGTGGGCATCGAAGTAGCAGCCTTCGGCCGAGTACTGGCCGCGTCGGTAGCGCTGTGCACGGGGGAAGAGGAAGTCGTCGATGGTCGCGCGGACGACGTCGCGGTCCTGCGCGCGCAGGACGACGGCGAGCTCGTCGGCCAGCGTGGTCTTGCCGGCGGCGGGCGGCCCGTCGATGGCGACCCGCAGCGGGTGCGCGGTCGTGACGGACCCGATCGCCTCGGCCAGCCGGCTGATGAGCTCGCCGCGGGTGCCTTGGTCCATTGCTGCCTCTCTCACGGTGTCTCTGTTTTAGCACCGCACGTCAGGCTGCGGTCGCCGGCTCGCGTTCGACGAGAACGCCTCGTTCGCAGCGGGCTCCGGCGCGGACGAGGGCGACGAGGTGGGGTAACGCCCGGTCTTGACCCACCCGCGGTGCGATCTTCGAGTTCATCGAGGGCTGGTGACCTGCACCGCTTGCATAGCAGTCTGGGTTACCGCTGCACCGGCTGTGGGCGTGTGCGGCGGCAGGACACGAGCCGGGTGGCCGAACCGCGAGCCCGCCTGTCGCGGCGTGCGCTGCGCTGGGCGTTGGAGGCCATCGTGTGCCGGCGCCTCACGGTCGCTCGAGTCGCCGAGGCGTTGGCCGTGTCGTGGAACACCGCGAACGACGCGGTACTGACCGGAGGTCGCCGCGTGCTGATCAGCGACCCGCACCATCTCGACGGCGTGCAGGCCATCGGCGTCGACGAGCACGCGTGGCGACACACCCGTCGCGGGGACAAGTCCGTCACGGTGATCATCGACCTGACATCGGTGCGTGACGGCACTGGCCCGGCGCGGCTGCTGGACATGGTCGAAGGCCACTCCAAACCGACGGCCGAAGCAGCGCCTTCCACGACGGGATCGAGGTCGTGGCGATGGACGGGTTCACCGGCTTCAAGTACGGCATCCGCCGCATGCTGCGCACCGGCGTCGAGCTGCTCACCGACCGACAACCCCAAGGACCGACTGCCGTGTTCGCCACCGAGCAGCACGTCGACGTCGAGGCCACCTGGGGCATCGACCAACGCATCGTCGCCGCCTACCGCAACCCGGATCGAACCTCCGCGAAGACCATCACCGTCATCATCGCGGCGGTGCCCACGGCCCTGACCGAGCTGATCGCACTCGGGCGAACGCTCAAACGCCAGGCCGCCGACGTGCCGGCCTACCTCGATCGCGCCTGCACCAGCAACGGACCGAAAGAAGCGATCAACGGCCGCCTCGAACACCTACGCGGCTCCGCGCTGGGCTTCCGCACCCTCGCCAACGACATCGCAAGATCACTACTCGAGGCCGGCGGGTTCAGACCACAACTACACACTCGGATCGGATGAGCCCGGAAAGTTTTGAAAGAAATCCGGGAGGCGTGTCGGATCGGGGCGGTGGTGTTCGTAGCAGGGGTGAGGCCGCCGCAAGGCGCGCGCGACCAACTGCCCGCAAGGAGACACCATGACTGCCACGTACACCTTCGACATCTTCTCCACGCTCGACGGCTTCGCCAACCACAACGGCGACTGGGGCGGCTACTGGGGCAAGCAGGGCCCCGAATTCCTCGCGTATCGCGCCGCTGCCTACCGTGACCCGCTGCGCATCGTGCTCGGGGCCAAGACCTACTCGTCGAACGCGCCGTTCCTTGACGCAGGCTTCGACCGCAGCCTGTTCGACGGGTGGATCACGCGCATGTTCGACTCCCCGGTCACGGTGCTCTCCAGCCGGCTGACCGAGCCGCTCGAGTGGCCGGACACGACCATCGAGTCCGGCGATCCTGTCGAGGTGGTCACGCGCCTCAAGGCCGAATCCGATGTGCCGCTGCGCTCCCACGGCAGCCTGACGCTCAACCGGGCGCTGCTGAACGCTGGCTTGATCGACACCATCGAGGTGACGGTCTTCCCAGTGATCTCCGGGACGACCGGCGTGGACCGGATCTTCGACGGTGCGGACGACTTCGACCTCGAACTGCTCGAGGCCCGGACCTTCGACGGCCACACGCAGGTGCTGACCTATCGACCGACCCGACACAGTTGAGCCATGCCGGGATCGTCATCCTCGCCGCGTGCGTGGTGTATGGCCCTGTGCTCCTGGGGGTGGATGTAGTCCCCGGGAAATTTCCAGCGGACTTTCCTGACCTGCGGCGATACAAAGGGCCTGGACGGCGGCCTCTGTGGAGCGAGTCCGGGACGCACTGCGTTCCTGACGTAGACACGCTGACCACCAGCAAAAAACTCTGCACGCCTCAACTCCACGACTCCGTGCGGGGTCGACTCTCTCGTCGCTGACGATGGTCGTGGTCACACGTCAATCGCTCAGGTTCGATTGGAGCCGGTGGTGACGTGAGCGGGGATGATGCTGCTGCATGGAACCGGCCGCGCTGGGGTTCCACCTGGAACACCTACGCGGCTCCGCTCTGGGCTTCCGCAACCTCACCGACTACGTCGCCCGGTCATTGCTCGAGAGCGGCGGAAAGGTCGCCCGCCCGATTCGCGTTCTCCTCCAAGACCTCCACGAGCGTCACCGCGTCGTCCGGGATGAAGCCCATCAGTCGCGTGGGGGCGGTCGGGCTCGGAAGCGGCCCAGCGCGTACGGCGTGTGGGTCGGTGGGGCTGGTCAGTTCACCAGCACGATCTTCCCGCGAGCGTGCCGGCTCTCGCTCAACTCGTGCGCCGCAGCGGCCTCGGTGAGCGGGAACGCCGCCGCGACCGGCACCCGTAGCCGGCCCTGCCCGGCGAGCTCGACCGCGATGCCAAGGCCGTGCACCGCCAGCGGGTCGGCGGCTCCAACGGCCGCCGCCGTGTCGCCGGCCGGCACGCCGTGCGACAGGTGCACGCCGAGGGCCGCCGCGGTGAAGTCGGGAGCGATCGTCACCACGCGCGCCGGGTTCCCGGTGATGGCGATCAGGTCGGGCAGCGCCCCTCCTGCGCAGTCGAACACCGCGTCCACCCCGCCCGGTGCCAGCGCGCGGACCCGTTCGACCAATCCCGCCCCGTACGTCGTCGGCTCGGAGCCCAGCGAGCGCAGGAAGTCGTGGTTGTGCTCCCCGGCCGTGCCGATGACGGTGGCGCCACGGGCGACCGCGAACTGCACGGCGACCGTGCCCACCCCGCCGGCCGCGCCCTGCACCAGCACGGTGTGCTCGGCGCCGACCGCGAGCCGGTCGAGCACCCGGGTGGCCGTCTCGACACTCCCGGCGGCACCACCGGCCTCCTCCCAGCTCCACGCGTCGGGTTTCGGCGCCCAGGCGACCAGGACCGCGTGATCGGCGTTGGCGCCGCGCGCGTTCGTCGCGGTCATGCCGAACACCTCGTCGCCGACCCCGACACCCGTGACGCCGTCGCCGACCTCGTCCACCACGCCGGCGGCGTCGAACCCGGTCCGGTACGGGAACGTCACGGGCACCACGTCACGCATCCTCCCTGAGCGGATGGACGTCTCTCCCGTCGACAATCCGGACGCCCGTACGGCGATGCGGATCGTCCCCGGCCCGGCATGCGGTCCCTCGACCTCGGCGACATGCACCACGCCGGCGGGGCCGTACTCCGAAAACTGAACTGCTCTCATGCGCCGTACGGTAACGGAACACCCCGTCCGTTTGACTAAAGTGAGAGCGGTGACGGCCGAAGTGAGTCAGAAGCTGCGCTCGGACGCCCGCGACAACCGCGCGCGCATCCTCGCGGTCGCCCGCGCGACCTTCGCCGCCGAGGGCCTCGATGTGCCGATCCGGGAGATCGCCCGGCGCGCGCAAGTCGGCGCGGCCACCGTCTACCGGCACTTCCCGACCAAGGAAGCGCTGCTCAGCGAGGTCTTCGCCGAGCCGATGGCCATGTGCTCGGCGGTCGTCGAGGAAGGGCTGGCGCAGGCCGACCCGTGGCGCGGGTTCTGCCTGGTGATCGAGAAGCTCATGGAGGTGCACGCCCTCGACCGGGGGCTGTCGGGCGCGTTCACCTCGCAGCTGCCGTACTTCGCCGCGGACCGCGCCCGTACGATCCGGCTGCTGCTCCAACTCATCCGGCGCGCGAAGGAGGTAGGCGGCCTGCGGGCGGACTTCGTCCTGGAGGACTTCATCCTGGCGATGATGGCGAACGAGGGCATCCGCGCCGAGTCACCCGAGCAGCGAGCGGCGGCGTCGCGCCGTTTCGCGGCCCTGATGATCCAGTCGTTCCGCGCCGACCCCGTCCGCGCGCCGCTTCCGCCGGCGGTCCGGCTGCTGCCGGCCGTTCAGTAGCGCCTCGGCGCTCGGAGAGGGGCCCCCGTGAGACGACGGGTAAACCGCTTCACTCGGAGGTGCGCAGGCGGCGCTCGGCGGGTGGGATCAGCAGCACTTCCAGCGCCCGGGCGCAGGCTCGCGCGTGCGTGACGAACCAGTCGATCCGCGCGTCGCTCATCACCAGCGGCGTTGAGCGCACGGCCAGCGCGTAGCGTACGTGGCCCTGCCGGTCGAGGACCGGCACTGCGACCGTGCGGATGCCGTCGCCCGACTCCCCGTCGTTGAGCGCGTACCCGGCCTCGCGTACGCGGTCCAGTTCGGCGCGCAGCTCGCCGTGGTCCACGATCGTGCGGCCGGTCAGCGGCCGCAGGGGTCCGAGCGCCTCCAGGTCCGCCCTGCCCTCCGGGTCCCAGGCCAGCAGGACCTTGCCCAGCGCCGTGGAGTGCAGCGGGCGGCGCAGGCCGATGCCGCTGTCGGGGTTGAGCGAGCCGCCGCTCAGGATGACCGCGTGCCGGTCGTTGCGGACGGCCAGGTCCACGGTGGCGGAGGTGATGCGGGCCAGCTCGGCCAGTTCGGGCGGGATGCGGTGCAGGCCGCGCCGGTGGAAGGAGAGCTGTCCCAGCTCGGTGATCGACGGCCCGAGCCGGTAGCGGCCCGTGCGCGCCTCCTGTTCGAGGAAGCCCGCGGCGGTCAGCGTCCTGGCCAGGCGGTGCGTGGTCGAGGTGGACAGGCCCATCCTGCGCGAGAGGTCGGACAGGCTGAGCGAGGCGTCCCCGCCGCCGAAGCAGTCGAGCACGCCGATCGCCCTGCGTACGGACTGCACGCCGCCATCTGCTGCCATGCGGGAAACTCCGTCTTCCGAGTAGGGAGAGCCGTGACCAGGTGAGAGCGGGTCAGGCCGGGAACGCTTCCCGCATCGCGGGATATTCTTTGCATTTCCTACCAATTTACAAGCAAACTCTCTGCCATGACCACCGCCGCACTCGACACCATCTGGTTCACCCGCTGTCCCGTGCCCACCGCGACGGGCATCGCGGCGGACCAGGGCTGGCTGGCCGGGGAGTTCGCCGCCGACGGGATCGAGGTCCGGTCCCTGCAGGACGACTCGCCTGACGTCCCCCGCGAGACGCACTACACCCACGCCCTGACCGGCCTGTTCCGCGAGGGCGGCAACGTGCCCGCGCTCTGGGCGCGCTCCCGCGGCGAGGCCACCCGGCTCATCGGGCTCACCTGGATCGAGGAGCACCAGGCCGTCCTGGTCCGCGCCGGCACCGCTCTGGAGCGCCCCGAGCAGCTCAAGGGCCTGCGCCTGGCCGTTCCCCGGCACCGCATCGCGATCGACTTCTGGCGGGCCATGGCCCTGCACGGCTTCCACGGAGCCCTGTCCCTGGCCGGGCTCGGCCTCGGCGACGCCGAGCTGGTGGACATCGCGGCCGAGCCGGGCGGCGGCCAGTGGGAGGCCGAGCTGGCCGCGCTGGCCGCCGGCGAGGTGGACGCGGTCTACGTCAAGGGCGCGCTCGCCGTCGAGGCCGCTCTGCGCCATGGCGCAGAGGTCGGCATCGACCTCGACGCCGTGGCGGACCGGCGGGCGCGGGTGAACAACGGCACCCCGCGGCCGATCACCGTGCACCAGCGCCTGCTCGACGAGCACCCCGACGTGGTCACCCGTTTCCTCGGCGTCCTGCTGCGGGCGGCCGACTGGGCCGCCGATCACCCGGCGGAGGTCGCCAGAATCCTCGGGGCCGAGACCGGAGCGGGCGCGACCGGCGTGGCCGCCGCCTACGTCCCCGGCGCCTCCCTCCACCTGGACCTGTCGCCCGAACGCCTCGACCTGCTGGCCGAGCAGGAGCACTTCCTGCGCGGCCACCGCTTCCTCGAATCGCCCGTGGACGTCGCGGCCTGGGCCGACCACACCCCGCTCCAAGGAGTCACCCATGCGTAAGCTGCTGCTCGCCGTCCCTCTCGTCCTCCTGGCCGCCGCCTGTGGCGGCGGCACCGGCGCCACCACCGCCCAGGAGCAGGTGGTCGTCCGGATCGCGGACCCGGGCAACAGCGGCTTCCTGGCCGTCGCGAAGAAGGACGGCAGCCTGGACGCCGCCCTGGCCAAGGTCAACGCCAAGGTCAAGTGGGCCGGCGACTTCTCCGTCTTCGCCCCCGCCGCCCAGGCCATCAACGCCGGCTCGCTCGACATCGCGACCGGCTCGATCACCTCCGGCCTCACCGCGCTGGCCGTCAAGCCCAGCTTCAAGATCTTCGCCACGGTGCCGCCCGACCTCGCCGGCGAGGGGATCGTGGTCAAGAACGGCTCGCCGATCAAGTCGGTCGCGGACCTGGCCGGGCGCACCGTGGCCGTCGGGCACGGCGGCACCAGCGAGTACCTGCTGCTCAAGGCGCTGCAGACGTTCAACGTGCCGGTGGACAAGGTCAAGCGCGTCTACCTGCTGCCGCCGCAGACCGCGCCGGTCTTCGGCTCGGGCAAGGTGGACGCCTGGGCGACGTTCTCCACCTTCCTCATCCCCGCCGTCACCGACCTGGACGCGCGGATCCTGGCCGACGGCGAGGCCATCAAGTCGGACAACTACGTGATCTACGTGGCCGCCAACAAGCTGCTCGACGAGCATCCCGAGGTGGTCAAGGCCCTGTTCGAGTTCCTCAAGGAGGGCAGCGCGAAGGAGATCGCCGACCCGGCGGCGTACCTGAACGTCTTCACCCAGGCGGGCCCGCAGGCCGTGCAGGGCAAGCAGAAGGACCTGGTGGTCGACATCCAGAAGAAGGGCAAGCCCGCCCAGGCGGTCACCGCACCCGAGATCGCGAAATATCAGGAGGTCGCGAAGTTCTTCCTCGACCAGAAGGTGCTCACCGCGCCGCTGGACGTCTCCCGGCACGTCGTGGACGTGACGACGCTGGGGAACGCGAAGCAGTGAGCGCCGCAGTGCAGGGGCTCGTCGCCCCGAACCCGCCCCGCGCCGCCGGACGCGCGCCCGCGCTGACGTTCGCGCTGCGGGCCATCGGCCCCGTCCTGCTGCTGGCGGCCTGGTACGCGGCCACCGCCTCCGGCACCCTCACCAAGGACGTGCTCGCCGGCCCCCAGGACGTCGTCAAGACCTACGGCGAGCTGTGGGCCGACGGCCAGCTCCCGGAGGCGCTGCGCGTGTCCGTCACCCGGGCCGGCCTCGGCCTGGTGCTGGGCGCCTCCACCGGACTGCTGCTCGGCGTCGTCTCCGGTTTCACCCGGCTCGGCGAGGAGCTCGTGGACTCCTCGATGCAGGCGCTGCGCGCCATCCCCTTCCTGGCGCTGACCTCGCTGTTCGTCGTCTGGTTCGGGATCGAGGAGGCCTCCAAGATCCTGCTGATCGGCGTGGCCTGCACCTTCCCCATGTACGTCAACGTCTCCAGCGGCGTGCGCAACGTGGACCGCAAGGTCGTCGAGGCGGCGCGCTCGTTCGGCCTGGGCCGGCTCGCGATCGCCCGCGAGGTCGTGCTGCCGGGCGCGCTGCCGTCGGTCTTCGCCGGGCTGCGCCTGGCCACCACGCTCAGCGTGATCGCGCTGATCGCGGCCGAGGAGATCAACGTGACGGCCGGGCTCGGCTACCTCATGGCCCGCGCCACCGACTACCTGCGCACCGACATCCTGGCGCTGTGCGTGCTGCTCTACGCCGTGATCGGGCTGCTGGCCGACCTGGCGCTGCGGCTGGTCGAACGGGGGACGATGCCCTGGCGCAAGGCGGTGAGCATCCGATGAGCCGAGAGACGGGCCCAGGATCGGCGGGCCTGGCCGTACGGACGAGAGGGCTGCGCAAGGTCTTCGGCGAGCGCGCCGTGCTCGACGGCGTGGACCTGGACGTGCGCCGTGGCGAGTTCCTCGCGCTGCTCGGCGCGAGCGGCACGGGGAAGACCACGCTGCTGCGCATCCTCGCCGGCCTGGACGCCGCCACCGGCGGAACCGTGCTCGTACCCCCGGCGCGCACGGTCGTCTTCCAGGAGCCGCGGCTCATCCCCTCCAAGCGCGCGCTCGCGAACGTGATCATCGGGCAGGGCCGCTCCGCCCGCGCCAAGGGGCTCGAGGCGCTGGCGGAGGTGGGCCTGAGCCGGCACGCCGACGCCTGGCCCGCGACGCTGTCCGGCGGCGAGGCCCAGCGGGTGGCGCTGGCCAGGGCCCTGGTACGCGAGCCGGAGCTGCTCCTGCTGGACGAGCCGTTCGCCGCGCTCGACGCGCTCACCCGGCTGCACATGCAGGACCTGATCGCCGAGTTGTGCGCCCGGCACCGCCCGGCCGTGGTGCTGGTCACGCACGACGTCGAGGAGGCGATCCTGCTAGCCGACCGGATCGCGGTGCTGCGCGAGGGCCGGTTCGTCACGGACCTGCGGGTCGGCATCGACCGTCCGCGCGACCGGACGGACCCCGTCTTCGTCGAGCTGCGCCGCCGCCTCCTCGCCGACCTCGGCGTCGACACCCACGCGGGCACGCCGCGCGAGGAGGTGGCACGGTGACCGCGCCCACCCCGCCTGCGCCCCGCACGCCGAGGGCCACGACCACACACTGCGCACCGCGCACCGCGCCGACCGCGTGGATCGACGAGAACACACCCGTGCTGACCGGGCTCGCGGACCGCATCTGGGCCTACGCCGAGCCGTCGCTGCGCGAGTGGCGCTCCGCGCTGGCCACCGCCGAGGTGCTGCGTACGCACGGCTTCGCGATCTCGTGGGGCACCGCCGGTCTGCCGGCCGCCTTCGTCGCCACCTCCGGTGACAGCGGCCCCGTGCTCGGCTTCAACGTCGAGTACCACGCGCTGCCCGGCCTGTCCCAGCGCGCCGGCGTCCCCCGCCACGAGCCCACCGTGTTCGAGGGCGACGAGTACGCCCCCGCCTACGGTCCCGGCCACGGGTGCGGCCACAACGCCCTGGCGGCGGCGTCGACCGGCGCGGCCATCGCCGCCGCCAGGGCCCTGCGCGGCCGGGCGACCATCAAGGTGTTCGCCTCCACGGGCGAGGAGCAGCTCGTCGGCAAGGCGTACGCGGTGCGCGACGGCGCGTACGACGGCCTCGACGCCTTCCTCGACTGGCATCCCGCTCCCGTCACCGGAACGGGCTGGGACGTCACCAGCGCGCTGTACTCGGCCACGTTCTCCTTCCTCGGCTCGCCCGGCCACGGCTCGAACCCGCTGGGCACCCGCAGCGGCCTGGACGGGGTGCTCCTGCTGACCGGCATGATCGAGCGCCTGCGCGCGGGCAACGTCTCCCCGTCGGGCCGGATCGGCTACGCGATCGGGGGCGGCGGCGCTCCCAACGTCACCCCCGACCTGCAGACGTTGTGGGTCTACGTCCGCGAGGCCACCCACGAGCGGGCCAGGACCCTCTATGACAAGGTCGTGGCCTGCGCCGGGGCCGCCGCCATCGCCAGTCAGACCCGGCTCGAACACCGGCTGGTGACGGCGATCAGGCAGGGGCTCGGCAACCGGGCGGGCACGGAGCTGCTGCACCACACGATGAGCGAGCTCGGTCCGCCCGCGTTCACCGACGCCGACCACGAGTTCGCGGTGCGGCTGCAGGAGGCGATCGGCAGGCCGGGTTCCGGCCTGGCGGCAGGGGTCCTGCCGCTGCGCCCGCCCACCGGGCCGGACCTGGGCGGGCCGTCCAGCGACACCTCGGAGGTGAGCTGGACGGCGCCGCACCTCAGCCTGACCGCGGCGGTGGTTCCGATCGGCGTGCCGCTGCACTCGTGGGCGGCCACGGCCGCCACCGGCACCACGATCGCCCACGCCGGGCTGCTGGCCGCCGCCCGCTACCTGGCCATGGCGGCCGTCACGCTGGTCGAGCAGCCCGAGACGCTGGCGGCGGTCCGGCAGGAGTTCGCCGCCCGTGAACGGGGGCCGGGACCGCTGCCCGCCGGGGCGGAGCCTCCGTACCACCTGCCGCCGCCCACGTTCCTCCAGGAGACGGGGCAGTCGGCGCGCCCGATCAGGACGCCGCCCGTTTCCGCCGAACTCCTAGGAAAGATCTGACATGACCGTCCTGCTCATCTCCGGCCGCATGATCGACCACCTGTCCGGGCGGCCCGCCGCGGTCTTGCGCCTGGCGGCGGTGGCATGATGACCCGCCCCGTGACATCCCGCTTCCACGTCGTCCTCCCCACCAGGAGCACCGCCGCCCCGGAGTTGCCCGCGTTCGTCACCGACGTGCGGCCCGCCCTGACCGATCCGGCCGGGCGGACCGCCGTGGCCGCGGACCTGGCCGGGCTGGCGGGTGCGCTGGTGCCGTTCGACCCCGGCGGGCAGGAGTCCCTGACCGTCGCCGCGAACGTCCTGCGCCGTACCCGGCACCTGCGCGTGGTCGCCGGGTTCCACGCCGCGGCCGCCACCCCCGTCTACGCCGCCAAGCTCTCGGCCTCGCTGCAGCGCTTCGCCGCCGGCCGGCTGGGCTGGCGGCTCACGGTGGACCTGGACCCGGCTGCGGCCAGGGCGCAGGGAGACTTCCTGACCGGCGCCGATCGCCATGCCCGCGCCGGCGAGTTCCTGACCGTCGCCAAGGGCGTCTGGCAGGGCCGGCCGTTCGACTTCCGGGGCGACTTCTACGAGGTCGCCGCGGGCGGCTTCGGCCCGCCGCTGTCGGCGCCGCCCTTCCCCGAGGTGCAGCTCTCCGGCACCTCCCCCGAGGCCCTCGCGCTGTCGCGGCGGCACGCGGACGTGCACGTCTTCGCCGAGGGCGACGACCTGGACGCCCTCGTCCCCGAACTGCCGGGCCTGCGCTACGGCGTCCAGCTGTCCTCGCTCGACCACGTGGCGGAGTACGCCCGCCGCGGCGTGAGCGAGTTCTTCGTCCCCGCCGAGGACGTCTACCACCTCGGTGAGCACCTCAAGGAGCAGGCTCTTGCCGGTTGACATCTACTGGCGCATCCACATGGAGGGCGACCAGCCGTCGCTGCGCCGCAGGGTCCGCAGCCGCGGCGGCTTCGCCCCGGGCGGCACCGCCCCCGGCACCCGGGACGGCCGCGACGACGGCTACACCCACGCCGACTACATGGCCGAGGTCGCGCGGGCGGCCGAGGAGTCCGGTTTCGTCGGAGGGCTGCTGCCGAACTTCCCGCACACCGACGACCCGTGGGCCGCCGCCGCGACGCTGGCCCGCGAGACCACCTCCTACCGCTTCATGGTGGCCTTCCAGCCCGGGTTCCTGCACCCGGTGCAGGCGGCCCGGATGACGGCCACGCTGCAGCGGGCGACCGGCGGCCGGATCGTCTACAACGTCATCTCCGGCGGCGGCGGTCCCGCGCAGCTCTGGTGGGGCGACAAAGTGGATCACGACGACCGCTACGCGCGGACCTCGGAGTTCCTGGACGTGCTCAAGGGCGTCTGGCAGGGCGGGCACACCCATCACGGCCGCTTCTACCAGGTGGAGGACGCGGGTCTGCCGGAGGAGCTGGCCGGGCAGCCGTTCCCGGAGATCTTCTTCTCCGGCTCCTCCCCCGCCGCCATCGACGCCGCCGGCCGGCACGCCGACTACTACCTGTCCTGGCTGGAGCCGTTCGACGCGCTGGCGGAGAAGTTCGACGCCGTACGCGCGCACAGCTCCACGCCGCCCCGGTTCGCCGTGCGCGTGGACGTGCTGGCCCGGGAAAGCGAGGAGGAGGCGTGGGAGGAGATCCGGCAGGGCTGGGCGGCCAGGCCGCGCGGCGACGACTCCGGCGGGGGCGACTCCGTCGGCGTGCGGCGCAGCCGTTCCTTCCTCGCCGGGGCCGGTGACGACCCCCGCGCCCTGGAGGTCGCCCCCAACGTGTGGGGCGGGTTCGGCCAGTTGCGCGACGGCCCCGCCTTCGGCCTGGTCGGCGACTACCACCAGGTCGCCGAACGCCTCGACCAGCTCCTGGACCTCGGCGTGGACGCCTTCATCCTGGCCGGAATCCCCCATCTCGAAGAGGCCCGCCGCGTGGGCCGCCAGGTTCTGCCGCTACTGAAAGGACGCACCTCATGACCACCCGAGCCGGCTTCTTCCCGCAGAACAACACCTTGTGGGTGGCCCGCCACCGCGACCTGCTGCCCGGCGTGGAATGGGTGGACCTGAACGCGCTGGGCCGGGGCGCGCCGGTCGATCCCACCAGGGCGCTCCCGTCCGCCCACGGCGACCACCTGTTCGACGGCGGGTACGACTTCATCGGCACCGGCTCCACTCCCCCGGTCACCGCCCAGGCCAAGGGGCACGACATCGTGTACGTGGCGATCTCGGAGCCGCGGGTCGAGAACGGCCGCCTGGTGGTGCGGGACGACTCGCCGATCGGCTCAGTGGCGGAGCTGAAGGGCAAGCGGGTGGCCCTCGGCCACGGCTCGTGGCAGACCACGCTCCTGCTGCTGGCCCTGGAGCGCGCCGGGCTCGGCTGGGGCGACATCGTCCCCGTGGACGCCTACGGCAACGCCGCCGAACTCCTGGTGAACGGCGACGTGGACGCCTGGGTGGGCTCCTACCCGTACCTGACGCCGGTCGAGTCGCGCACCAGGACGCTCGTGGAGACCGACGGCCTGTTCAGCCACCGCTCGCTCTGGTTCACCCGCCGCGACTTCGCGCGGGACCGGCCCGACGAGCTGGCCAGGATCGTCACCGCGCTCCAGGAGGCCGATCGCTGGACCGCCGGGCACCCGCGCGAGGCGGCCGCCCTGTTCGACGGCGACCTCGACGCCTGGGAGCACGCGCTGCGCACCCGACCCTGGGGGCTGCACCCGGTCAGCGAGGAGTTCGTTGCTGAGCAGCAGCACGCCGCCGACCTCTTCCACGCCAACGGGCTGATCCAGAAGAAGATCTCGGTCGCGGACGCCGTACTTCCCGAGATCGGCGAGCTGGTGCTGCGGACCCGCTGAGCCGTCCGGGCGGCCGGGGATCACCGTCGTACGGCCAGATACCGCGCGAGGTGGTCGATCACCTCGCGCGCGTCGTCCTCGATGCCGTGGATGAACGTGGACCTGCGCCGCCGCAGCACGGGCAGCCCCAGCGCGTACAGTCCCGGGCTGTCGACGACGCCGCCGTCGTGGCGCAGCCGGCCTTTCTCGTCGATCACGGGCACGTCGAGCCAGCCGTAATCGGGCCGGAAACCCGTCGCCCACACGATCGTGCGGATCTCGCCGCTCCGCAGGTCGAGCCGCAGGCGCGCCGACTCGGGCACCCGGGTCGGCGCGAAGCGCTCGGGCGGGCCGGCCTCGGCGTCGCGGCCGCGCGTACGCGCCCACTCGTCGAACGTGCCCAGCAGGCGCTCCATCTTGAGGTCCGCGAGCGAGAACACGTTGCGCAGCCCGCCGGAGAACAGCGCGCATCCGTCGCGCACGGCCGCCCAGCGGCCGACCAGCTCGACGCCCATCGAGGTGAGCGCGTTGAGATCGAGCGTCGTGCGTTCGGGAGTGCCGACGAGCTGGGGCGATGGCAGCCGCCGGGCCCGCGCGAGATCGTCGACCTCGTCGTATCGCTGGTCCCACACGCCGGAGGCGTCCATCCACCACAGCACGTCGCGTCCGCGGTAGGTGCGGGGCAGCCGCACGTGCTCCCCCACCGAGAGCGTCACCGGCCGGCCGGACCCGCGCAGCTCGGCGGCCAGCTGCACGCCGGTCGCCGACGCTCCCACCACGAGCACCCCGCCGTCGGGCAGCCGATCGGGGGCACGGTAGTCGAACGGCGTCAGCTGCTCGACGGACGACGGCACCTCGTCGCCGAACCGCGGCACCGCCGGCCGGTTGCAGGCCCCGCTGGCGATGACCACCGTCCGGCAGCGGATCTCGCCGCGGCTCGTGGTCACGTGGTATCCGTCGCCGGTACGCCGGACGGACGTGACGTTCGTGCCGGTCCGGACGGGAGCCCGGGAGAACGCGGCGAAGCGCCCGATGAACTGCGTCACCTCCTTCGTGGTCATGTAGCCGTCGGGCTCCGGGCCTTCGTAGCGAAGGCCCGGCAGGCGGCTCTGCCAGTTGGGGGTGAGCAACCGGAAGGAGTCCCAGCGTTCGCGCCGCCAGGAGTTCGCCACCTCGCCGCGCTCGATCACCAGGTGATCGAGCGACCGTTCGCGCAGGAAGTGGCTCGCGGCGAGACCGGCGTGGCCCGCGCCGATGACGACCGTGGTGACGTGCTCGATGGCTCGGCCTTTCAGGCTTTCAGGCTTTCAGGCGACGTCGACGGTGACGTTCGTCGGGTTGGTGAGGGCGTCGAACACGGCCGACCGCTTCTGGGACTGGGCCACCAGCGCCTCGATCTCCTGCTTGGAGGCGTCCGCGTCGATGGTGAACGTCACCTTGATGTCGTTGAAGCCGTTGCGGACGTCGGCGTCGACGCCGAGGATGCCGCGGATGTCGTGCTCGCCTTCGAGCGTCGCCTCAACCGAGCGCAGCTGGATGCCGCGGTTCTGCGCGACGGACGCCACGCCGGCCGTCAGGCAGCTCGCCAGGCCGACGAGGAGGTACTCGATCGGCGTGATGCCGTTGTCCTCGGCCGCGAAGACCTCGGGGTGGTCGGCGTCGAACACCGCTTCGGTCCGGTGGCTCTGCTCCTGCCCGAGCCCGAAGAACTCCTTGACCGTGGTGGTGCTGTGGACGCCGTTCTGCCACCTGGAGGATGCCCGCCAGACGAACTGCGCGGCCTCGGGCGCGCCCTTCAGCGCCTCGCGCGCGTCCAGCAGCGCCTGCACGTTCACGCCATTGGCGACCGTGGTCATGTCCCGCCCCTTCCGGCTCTTCCCGCATTTCCGGTAGGTATTTGACCATACACGCGCCGTGGCGGCTACCATAGCCCTATGTCGCAGCCAGCCCCGGCGCTCGCGGCCGGCACGATCGGCACGGTCGGCACCGTGGAAACCCGCTACCTCGACCTGCCGGAGCCGCTACACCTCGACTGCGGCCGGGAGCTGCACCCGGTCCGCGTGGCCTACGAGACCTACGGCGCCCTCTCGCCCCGGCGCGACAACGTCGTCCTGGTGTGTCACGCGCTCAGCGGCGACGCCCATGCCGCGGGCCTGGCGAAGGCGCCGTCCGGCCAGAGCACGCGCGACGGTTTCGGGGCCGAGGAGCGCGACGGCGCGGGCGGCAAGGGGCTCGGCTGGTGGGACGGGATGATCGGCCCCGGCAAGGCGTTCGACACCGACCGGTTCTTCGTCATCTGCACCAACCTGCTCGGCGGCTGCCGCGGGACGACGGGTCCGTCGTCGATCGACCCGGCGACGGGCAGGCCGTACGGGCCGGACTTCCCCGTGGTCACGGTCGCGGACATGGTACGGACGCAGCGAGCGTTCCTCGACGTCCTGGGCATCGACCGGCTCGCGGCGGTGGCCGGGGGCTCGCTCGGCGGAATGCAGGCGCTGCAGTGGGCGGTCCTGTTCCCTGACCAGGTCGACGCGGTCGTGGCCATCGCCAGCACGCACGCCCTCCACCCGCAGGGGGTGGCCTGGAACGCGATCGCGCGTGACTCGATCATGCGCGATCCGGCCTGGCAGGGCGGCCACTACTACGGCACGGGCCGCGCGCCCCATGCGGGCATGGGGGTGGCGCGGATGGTCGGCCACATCACGTACCTGTCCGCACCCGCGCTGAGCGAGAAGTTCGGCAGGCGGCTGCAGTCCGCCGACGCGCTCCGCTACACGATCAGCGAGCCGGAGTTCGAGGTGGAGAGCTACCTGCGCCACCAGGCCGACTCGTTCGTCAAGCGCTTCGACGCCAACACCTACCTCTACACCTCGCGCGCGCTGACGTATTTCGATCTCGCGCGGCAGCATGGCGGCGGGTCTCTCTCACCGGCCCTCGAAGGCGTTTGCGCCCGGACGCTGCTCATCGCCTTCAGCTCCGACTGGCTGTACCCGCCGTCGGCGTCGGAGGAGATCGAGCAGGCGCTGCGCGCCCTCGGCAAACCGGTCGAGTTCGAGGTGATCGAGGCGCCGTACGGCCACGACTGCTTCCTGCTCGAGGAGGCGCGGCAGACGCCCATCATCCGCCGGTTCCTGGCCGGGGCGACGTCGAGGAAGGGGTCTTCGTGACCGATCAGTTCCCCCGTGCCGAGCAAGCCCGCGCGTTCGGGTTCGAGACCCGGCAACTGCACGCCGGGCAGCGGCCCGACCCGAACACGGGCGCCCGTGCGGTGCCGATCTTCCAGACGACGAGCTATGTCTTCGAAGACCCCGAGTCCGCGGCGGCGTACTTCAACCTGCAGGAGTACGGGAACACGTACTCGCGCATCATGAACCCGACCGTCGCGGTGTTCGAGGAGCGGGTGGCGAGCCTCGAGGGCGGCAGCGGCGCGGTGGCGTTCGCCAGCGGGATCGCCGCGCAGGCGGCCGCGCTGTTCACGCTGCTGCAGCCGGGCGACCACGTCGTCTCGTCCTCGGCGCTGTACGGCGGGACGGTGAACCAGCTCAAGCACCTGCTGCGCAAGATGGGCGTGGAGCTGACATGGGTCGATCCCGACGATCCGGACGCGTGGCGCCAGGCGGTGCGGGCGAACACGAAGGCGTTCTTCGGCGAGACGATCGGCAATCCCGCCGGTAACGTGCTGGACATCGAGACCGTGGCGGCCATCGCCCACGAGCACGAGCTGCCGCTGATCGTGGACAACACGTTCGCGACGCCGTACCTGTGCCGCCCGATCGAGTGGGGCGCCGACATCGTGATCCACTCGGCGACCAAGTTCATCGGCGGCCACGGCACGAGCATCGGCGGCGTCGTGGTCGAGGCCGGCACGTTCAACTGGTCCAACGGGCGGTTCCCGGTGGTCGCGGATCCGTCGCCCGCCTACCACGGCCTGCGGTTCCACGAGACGTTCGGGACCTACGGCTACCTGATGAAACTGCGGGCCGAAACCCTGCGCGACCTCGGCGCCGCGCTCTCGCCGTTCAACGCCTTCCTGTTCCTGCAGGGGCTGGAGACGCTGTCGCTGCGCATGGACCGCCACGTCGACAACGCGCGGGCCGTCGCGGCCTTCCTCCAGGCGCACGACCTGGCCTCCAACGTGACCTACCCCGGCCTGCCGGACAGCGGGTACCGGCCGCTGGTGGAGAAGTACCTCCCGCGCGGCGCCGGCGCCGTCTTCTCCTTCGACTGCGCCGGCGGCCGGACCGGCGGGCAGAGCCTCATCGGCGGCCTGACGCTCTGGTCCCACCTGGCGAACGTCGGCGACGCCAAGAGCCTGGTCATCCACCCCGCCAGCACGACGCACCGCCAGCTCGGCGACGACGAACTGCGGGCGGCCGGCGTCGGGCCGGGAACGGTGCGGCTGTCGGTCGGCACCGAGTCCGTCGAGGACCTGATCTGGGATCTGGAGCAGGGTTTCGCCCGCGTCGCCGGGACGAACGGAAAGAAGGTGGAGACGCCATGACCGAGCTCGGGCGATACCAGGACCCGCTGACGATCCAGCGCGTGCTGCACTCCACCAGGACGATCGCGATCGTGGGCCTGTCGGGCAACGAGCTGCGAGCCAGCTACTTCGTCGGCTACTACCTCAGGCGGCACGGCTACCGGGTGATCCCCGTGAACCCCCGCGAGAGGGAGATCCTCGGGGAGACCAGCTACCCGAGCCTGCTCGACGTGCCCGTTCCGGTGGACCTCGTGAACGTCTTCCGCGCGCCGGACGCGCTGCCCGCCATCGCGGAGGAGACCGTGGCGATTCGCGCCGGCGCCCTGTGGTGCCAGTTCGGCGTGATCAACGAGGAGGGCGCGCGGATCGCCGGGGACGGCGGCGTGACCGTGATCATGGACCGCTGTCTCAAGGTCGAGCACGCGCGGTATGTGGGCCGGATGCACTGGCTCGGCTTCAACACCCAGCGCATCACGTCCGTCCGCGCCGGGCTCCAGTAACCACCCCTCGGCCCGCGGGCCAGCCGGGGCCGGCGCGGGGAACCGGGAGGACGAGCTCGTCGCAATGTTCGCCCGATACCTCCGGGGGTGGCCCCCGGAGGTATCGGGACGGACGGGCCCGTGCCGGAGGTGGCGGCCGCCTCGTTACGGCGCGTTGGAGGTGAGGACGGCCGCGTCGTAGGCGTCCTCCATCTCCTGGACGTAGGTGAACCAGATGTGCGCGAAGCACCTGGAGTTCGGCAGCGGCGGGGTCGAGGGGTTCCCGCCGCCGCTGGTCTCGCACCGGCTGCCGGTGTCGCCGGCGCGGCCCATGCTGATCAGGCCCACGGCGAAGACCTGGCGGTGGTTCTGCGGGTTGACCTGGAAGACCGGCCCGCCGCTGTCCCCCTGCCCGGCCAGGATCGTCCCGGTGACGCTGTCGAGCTGGGCCATCGGGTACCTCCAGCCGCCGTCCGGGCGGCCGAACTCGATGTCCACCTCGCCCACCTTCGCGTTGCACCGGGTGCCGGTGAACGCTCCGCTGGTGCACAGGAACTGGCCCTCGAACGGGTACTTCGACCCGATCACCGGGTTGCTGAACTCGGTGGTGGCGTTGTTGTTGTAGATCACGCCGTCCGTGCTGGTGCGGATCTTCAGGGAGTCGTTGTCGGGGTCGCCGCCGCTCACCGTACCCATCTTGGTGCCGGTGGCGCCGGCGTCGAGCTTGCCGACCAGGACGACCTCGCCGGACTGGCGGCAGTGGTCGGCCGTGAGCAGGAACCGGTCCCCGGTGTTCAGGTCACGGATCCCGAAGCCGGTGGAGCAGTATCCGCTCACGCTGGGCAGACCAGGCCGGCCGATCGTGATCGCGGAGCCGCCCCAGTACGGCATGGTGTCGGCGATGCGCGACAACGGCTCGGCCTGACGGCCCTCGGTCACCGTGACGGGCACGCCGGCCTCCCTGACGACGCTGGACGCGGCGGCGGCGTCGGTCGACCCTGTCACGCCGATCCGCAGGCCGTCCTGCGGGGACTGGTTGATCTGGACGATCCGGAAGCCCTCCGTGTCGCTGGACATGCGTCTCAGACGTTCGCTCTCGCGGTTCAGCTCCCGCGCGGAGTAGCGGGCGGGCACCACGTCGACGGTGCTGTCCGACCCGGAGACGATCGATCGGATCTCGGCGGGCGGGTCGCCCTTCCAGTACAGGCGTACCCGGCGCTCCTCGACGGCTTCGGTGATCTTGCCGAAGCCGTCGAGGGCGCCGCCGGCGGCTTTCAGCCGTTCGGCCGTCGCGTCGAGCTTGCCCTGGACCTGCAGGACCTCGTCCCAGGAGGAGAAACCGGGCGGCGGCTCGGCGGCGATCGTCACAGGCTGGACGACGGCGGGCTTGTCCTGTGGCTGGTCGCCGCCGGCGGACGCCTGCGCGCCGGTCGCGGCCGTCCCGGAGACGACGAGCAGGGCGGCGGCGAAGGTTGTGGTGAAACGTGTACGCATGATGCTTCCTCGTTCGGTTGCGGATGTTGCCGCGCCCGACACTAGGCAGGTACAGAATTCCGTTCTGCAGCAAAATGCGCACCGCTTGCGTCCTTTGAGGCACTGCCCGTCGACGCGTGCGGAGATGCTCAGTCCACCAGGCCGGCGCGGTAGGCGGCGATGGCCACCTGGACCCGGTTGGTGACGACGAGCTTGTCGAACAGGTGGGAGATGTGGCTTTTGACCGTTGCCTCGCTCATGTGCAGGCCGGCCGCGATCTCGGCGTTGGAGCGGCCGAGCCCCACCTCGGTGAGCACCTCGCGCTCGCGGCCGGTGAGGGTCTCCAGCCGGGCGAGCGCGTCCCGGCGGCGCCGGACGGGCGCGTCGGTGGTGACCCGGTGGATCAGCCGCCGCGTCACCTGCGGGGACAGCATCGCGTCACCGCCGTGCGCCAGGCGTACGGCACGGATCAGGTCGTGCGGCGAGGTGTCCTTGAGGAGGAATCCGCAGGCCCCGGCCTCCAGGGCGGTGAAGACGTGCTCGTCGCTGTCGAACGTGGTCAGGATCACGACCGCGGGCGGACGGACGAGCCGGCGGATGGCCTCGGTGGCGGCCAGGCCGTCGGTCCGCGGCATCCTGATGTCCATCAGGATGACGTCCGGCCCCAGGCGGTGAACGGCGTCGACCGCCTCGTCCCCGTCCGCGGCCTCCCCCACGATCTCCACGTCTGGTGCGGATTCGAGGATGAACCGCAGACCGGCGCGGATCAGCGACTCGTCATCCACCAGCAGCGTTTTGATCATGTGTGTCCCCCGGCAACCGGCCCTCGAGACGCCAGCCTCCCCCATCGTCGGGCGCGCCGCGTACCGTTCCGCCGATCAGCCGGAAACGTTCTGCCAGGCCCACGAGACCGGCCCCGGCGCCGGAGGGGGCGGCGGCGGGCTGGAGCGAGCGCTCGTTGGTGACCGTGATGGTGATGCCGTCCTGCGGGCTCCCGGTCACCGAGACGGTGACGGGTGCTCCGAAGGCGTGTTTGTGCGCGTTGGTCAGCCCTTCCTGAACGAGCCGGTAGGCGGCCCGGGCCGTGGCCACCGGCAGCGTGTCGAGGTCGCCGTGCAGGGTGACGATGTTGCCGGCCGCCGCCCAGGACTCCACCAGCCGCCGCAGGTCGGGAAATATGTCGTCATGTCCGGCCCGCAGCACGCCCACGATCTTCCGCAGCTCTTCGAGGGCCTCCTGCGCGGTGCCCCGGATCAGCGCCGCCTCCCGTTCGATGCGTGCCGGTGCCGCGCCGGGGTTGACCTCCAGGCCGCCGGCGTGCAGCGAGATGAGGGTGACCTTGTGCGCGAGCACGTCGTGCATCTCCCGGGCGATCCGGCCGCGTTCGGCGGCCCTGGCCTGTTCGTCGCGCAGGTGCCGTTCGGCCTCGGCGCGCTCCGCGCGTTCGCGCAGTGATCGGGTGAGCTCGCGGCGGGTGGCGACGTACCCGCCCGGCACCAGCACGGCGGCGGTGGCGGCCAGCGCGGGGACCAGGGCGTCCGTGCCGAGCCTGCCGTCGTCGACCCACTGCTGCGCCACGAACCCCGCCACGCCGATCACCGCCAGCGCCGCGAACCGCGCGCCCAGCCGAGCTCCCGCGCCGGAGAACAGGCCGATCAGCAGCGGCCCGGGGTTGCCCGACAGCGCGTACGCGCCCGCCCCGACGGCGGCGACCGCGGTCGGCCACCGATCGCGGAACCACACCGCACCCGTGGCGACCAGCGCGGCGGCGGCGATGACCACGCGCGGCAGCGGCGCCCACGGCGTCTTCACCGCCAGGACCGTCAGGAACAGGCAGACCGTCACGGAGGCCACGCTGATCGCGCGCGGGCCCGGCGCGCGAACCCGCCGCAGCGCCTCCCGGTACGTCACCATCGGCCCAGCGTAGCCAGGGCGGCGGTGCGTCACCTCCTACGACCGTCGATGCCAGCCGTCCGGAAATCTCCGACTTTAGTGTGATGCGGCGATGGCCGTGATGGCGATGCGGCCGGGCCCGCGCAGGCGCCAGCGTTGATGACCCCGACAACGTCAGGAGTCACGCCGTGCGCCCAGTCCCCCTCCTCCGCCTGCTGATCGTCGCCGCCCTGTCGCTGGCTGCCCTCTGGCCTCCCGCCACGGCGGCGGCCTCGGCGCGCATTCCGGACACCCGTGAGCTGGCGGACTTCTTCGACGCCGCGATGGCCAAAGGACTGCGGATCAACCATGTGCCGGGCGCGGTGGTCTCGGTGGTGGGCGCCGGGAAGATCCTCTTCAGCAAGGGGTACGGCCTGGCCGACCGCGAGAACGGGACGTCGTTCGACCCCGGCACCTCCTTGGTGCGGATCGCCTCGATCACCAAGCTGTTCACCTGGACCGCGGTGATGCAACAGGTGCAGCGCGGCAGGCTGGACCTGCACGCGGACGCGAACCGCTACCTCACCACCTTCCGCATCCCCGCGACGTACCCGCAGCCGATCACGCTCGCGCACCTGATGGACCACACCGCCGGGTTCGAGGACAGCACCATCGGCGTGGGCGCGCGCAGCAAGGCCGACGTGCCGCCCCTGGGCACGTATCTCGCCGAGCACGTGCCGGCGCGGGTGCGCCCGCCCGGGCAGGTGTCGGCCTACTCGAACTACGGCGCGGCGCTGGCCGGGCACATCGTGGCGGAGGTGAGCGGGCAGCCCTACGACCAGTACGTGAAGGACCACATCCTCGACCCGCTCGGCATGCGGCACAGCACGGCCTCCGAGCCGGTCCCCGCCCCCTTGGCCGCCGGCCAGGCACGCAGCTACGACTACGAGGACGGGACGTACCAGCGCAAACCCTTCGTCTTCGACAACCTCGCGCCCGACGGATCGATCAGCGCCACCGCGGACGACATGGCCCGCTTCATGATCGCCCATCTGGAGGACGGGCCCCTCCTCGACGAGCCCACCGCCCGCCTCATGCACCAGCGGTCCTTCGCCGCCGACCCCCGCATCGACGGGTACGCCCACGGATTCAAGGAGCAGACCCTCAACGGGCATCGCGTGATCATGCATGACGGCAGCTGGGAAGGCTTCCAGAGCGCGCTGCTGCTGGTGCCCGACGCCGACATCGGCCTGTTCGTCTCCACCAACAGCGTGGGCGGCATCGACGCCGTCACCGAGTTCCTGCCCGCCTTCTTCGACCGCTTCCTGCCGGGCGAGCGCGCCGCGCCCTCAGCTCCTCCCTTCAAGTCGGCCACGCCCGTGGCGGGCTTCTACAGACCGGCCCGCACGGTCGAGTCGACCATCGAGAAGGTGCTCACCCTCACCACCTCCTCCCGGCTGCGGGTGGAGGCCGGCGGGAAGCTCGCCTTCAAGGGCATGACGTGGAGCCCGCTGGCTGCGGGGCTCTACCAGCAGGACGGCGGCTCCCAGCGGCTGGCGTTCGTCACGGACGGCGCCGGCGTCACCTACGCGGCCACCGACGGGCCCGCCTACGAGCTCATCTCCTGGTGGGAGACCCCTCCGGCCAACGTCATCGTCGTCCTGGCGTTCGCCGTCACCGCCCTGACGGCCGTGCTCGGCCTGCCACTGGCCGCCGCGGTCCGGCGGCTGCGCGGACGCCCCTCGGCGACGCCGCGCGCCTGGCGCGCCGGTCGCCTGCTCGCCGGCCTGGGCGGCGCCGTCGGGCTGGTGTTCGTCGTCCTGTTCACGCTGACGCTGATCGGGGACACGAGCATCCTGTACGGCGTGCCGGCCTCCCTGCGGGTTCTGCTGCTCCTTCCCCCGCTGTTCCTGGCCCTCACCATCGCCGCGATCACCACCACCGTGATCGGCTGGAGACACCGGCACCTCGGCGTCCTGGCCCGCGCTCACCAGGTGACCCTGCTGGCCGGAATGCTGGCCCTCGTCTGGTTCTGCCTGCACTGGAACCTGCTCGGCTGGCAGTTCGGCTGACCCCCGCCGCCCGGCCGTCCGGCGCCCCGGCGGGCGCCGAGACGGCGACGAGAACGCCCAGCCCGAGGGCCATACCCAGCTGATGCGCGGTGTTGACCAGGCCGGAGGCGGCTCCGGCGTCGGCAGCGAGCAGGATCATGAAATAGCCGATCAGGATGATCGCCAGGATCGCGGTCGGGCGTGCCGCAGAAGATTGTTCTGCGGTGCCGTCGGCGCGGATGGATCGCATGCTGCCCCTCTTGTGCGGTCGGATGCCGCCAGCCAACGGGGATCCGGGCGGCCGAGGGAGCGACGGTGGTTCGGGGTACTGGCGTTACCTCCTTCACGCCCGTCACCTTGCCTACCCTGGGGTTATGGGCCAGATCGAGCACCGCGCCGAAGTCCGCGAGTTCCTCAGCACGCGGCGCGCCCGCATCACGCCCGAGCAAGCGGGACTGCCCGCCTACGGCGGCAACCGCCGCGTCCAGGGACTGCGGCGGGAGGAGGTCGCGATGCTCGCCGGCGTCTCCATCGACTATTACGTCCGCATGGAGCGCGGCAACCTGTCCGGCGCCTCCGACAGCGTGCTGGACGCCCTGGCCCGCGCCCTGCAACTGGACGAGGCCGAACGGGAGCACCTGTTCGCGCTCGCCCGGGCGGCCGGGCCGGGCCAGCGCCAGCGGCGCACGCCGCCGGCCACGGTACGGCCCGCCATCCAGCAGGTGCTCGACGCCATCACGGACGCACCGGCCTGGATACGCAACGGCCGCCACGACATCGTCGCCATGAACCGCCTGGCCCGCGCCCTGTACTCGCCCGTCCTGGCCGACCCGCGCCGCCCGGCGAACACCACCCGCTTCCTCTACCTGGATCCGGCCGCGCGGGAGTTCTTCGTCGACTGGGACCGGATCGCCAACGACGCCGCCGCCATGCTCCGGCTGGAGGCGGGCCGCGCCCCGCACGACCGGGCGCTGATCGAGCTGGTCGGCGAGCTGTCGACGCGGAGCGAGGTCTTCCGGGAGCGCTGGGCCTCCCACGACGTGCAGTTCCACCGCAGCGGCCGCAAGCGGCTGCGTCACCCGGTGGTCGGCCAGCTCGACCTGGACTTCGAATCGATGGAGCTGCCGTCGGAGCCGGGCCTGACCCTCAACGTCTACACCGCCGCCCCCGGCAGTCCCGGCGCCGACGGCCTCAGGATGCTCGCCAGCTGGGCCGCCACCCAGGACCTCGCCGAGGCGCAGCCGACGGCCGCCGACCAGCGCTGACCAGCGCTGACCTCATGGGGGGCTCTGCCATTACCTGTAACGGCAGGCCCTGCCACATGCCCGGGTGAGCCTGTTCTATGGAGCTTGCCCAGGGGAAACCTTGGCATTCGACGCGGCGGCGGGAGTGGCCGCGGCCCGTGGCCCCGGAGCCGCCCCGCCGCATGCCCGACGACGAAGACAAGAGACGGAAAACCTTTGATGCGAGCTACTTTCATGTACGGTGCCGGCGACGTGCGCGTGGAGCACGCGCCCGACCCGGTCCTGCGCGAGCCCACCGACGCGATCGTCCGCATCCTGCGCTCGTGCGTCTGCGGCAGCGACCTGCACCCGTACCACAACCTGCCGGCCTCGGAGCAGGGCACGCCGATGGGGCACGAGTTCCTCGGCGTGATCGAGGACCTCGGCGGGCAGGTGTCCGGGCTCAAGCGCGGCGACCTGGTCGTGGCGCCGTTCGCCTACTCCGACAACACCTGTGCCCTGTGCCGCGAGGGCCTGCACACCTCCTGCCCCAACGGCGGCTTCTGGGCCTCCGGCGACGTCGGCGGCGGCCAGGCCGAGGCGATCCGCGTCCCGCAGGCCGCCGGCACCCTGGTCAAGCTGCCCGTCGGCGAGGACTCCGAGCTGCTGCCGTCGCTGCTGACCCTGGCCGACGTGTACGGCACCGGCTACCACGCCGCCAAGCAGGCCCAGGTCAACCCGCGCACCACGGTGGCCGTCATCGGCGACGGCGCGGTCGGCCTGCTGGCCGTGCTGTCGGCCAGGCAACTGGGCGCCGAGCGAATCATCCTGATGGGCCGCCACGACGACCGGACCAAGCTCGGCATCGACTTCGGCGCCACCGACGTCGTACCCGAGCGCGGCGCCGAAGGCATCGAGAAGGTACGCGAGCTGACCCGCGGCCAGGGCGTGCACGCGGTGCTGGAGGCGGTCGGCTACATGAACGCCTACGAGACGGCGGTCGGCATCGTCCGCCCCGGCGGGGTGATCAGCCGTGTCGGCGTGCCGCAGTACGAGGACGCCCCGGTCGGGTTCGGCAGCCTGTTCGGCCCCAACATCACCCTGACCGGCGGCCCCGCCCCGGTGCGCGCCTACATCGAGGACCTGCTGCCCGGCGTGCTGGACGGCACCGTCGAGCCGGGCCGGGTGTTCGACCGCACGGTCACGCTGGACGAGGTGCCCGACGGCTACCGCGCCATGGACGGCAGGACCGCGCTGAAGGTCCTCATCCAGCCCTGACCATCCGCCCCTGGGCGACGCCGGGTCTCAGACGACGCGGACGATGATCTTGCCGCGCACGCCGCCCGACACCAGCGCCCGGTGCGCCTGGGCGATCTCCTCCAGCGGGAACACGGTGTCCACGACCGGGCGGATGGCGCCGCTCTCCACGTACCGGGCCAGATCGGCGAAAAGGCGGTGGGTGGGCTGACCGCTGAAGAAGCGCACGCGCCGCCGGCCGTACACGGTGGAGGCGGCGAGGTACGACAGCGTCGAGGCGGCCCGGTTGACGTCGAAGGCGATCGCCACCATGCGACCCGACGGGGTCAGCAGGCGCCGGTAGGCGGGGTGCTCGGTGCCCACGGTGTCCAGGACCACGTCGAACCGCGGCAGATCAGCGGGCCGCGTGGTGGCGTAGTCGTAGACCTCGTGGGCCCCCAGGTCACGGACGAGGTCGAGGTTGCGCGCCCCGGCCAGGGCGGTGACGTGGGCGCCGAGTGCCCTGCCGAGCTGCACCGCCACGACGCCCACGCCGCCGCTGCCGCCGCGTACGAGCAGGCGCTCGCCCGGCCGCAGCTCCGCCTTGTCGCGCAGCGCCGTGATCGCCGTCGTCCCCACCGGGAGCGCCGCGGCCTCCACCAGGTCCAGGCCCGCCGGGACGAGGGACAGCTGACGGGGCCGGACGATCAGATATTCGGCGGCGCTGCCGAACGTGCGGCCCAGCACGCCCCACACCCGATCGCCCACCCGGGGGCCGGGTTCGGCCGGGTCCGGGCCCAGGGCGACGACCTCGCCGGTGAAGTCGAGCCCCATGCGTTTCGGGAACCCCCGCCGCGTCAGCCCCGTCACGAGCCGCACCTTGCCCGCCCGGCCGTGCAGCTCCCCGCCGTTCACGCTGATGGCGTGCACGCGCACCAGCACCTCACCGGGTCCGGGGACCGGCTTGGGCACCGTGCCCACATACAGCACCTCCGGCGGCCCGTACCGGTCGAACAGGGCCGCGCGCATCTCAGTCGCATTCATCTCCACGTGAGCGACGCTACCGGGCTAAACGGATGGGACCGTCCACTTACGCTAATGTGAGAAACATGCCTGGTCATCCCTCTCAGATGGAGCCCGCGCCGGCGCTGCGGGCCGACGCGCGGCACAACCGCGTACGCATCCTCGAGGCCGCGCGGGAGGCGTACGCCACGCGCGGGCTCGACGTGCCCATGGCGGCCATCGCGCGGCGCGCCGGGGTCGGCGTGGCCACGCTCTACCGGCGCTTCCCCTCACGGGAGTCGCTGATCACGGAGGTGTTCGGCGACGAGCTGGCCACGTGCGCGTCGGTCGTGGACGAGGCGCTGGCCGATCCGGACCCGTGGCGGGGGTTCTGCTCGATGATCGAGACGGTGTGCGCGATGCAGGTCGCCGACCGGGGGTTCACCGAGGCGTTCCTGACGGCGTTCCCCGACGCGATCGACTACGAGCGCACGCGGGTGCGGGCCGAGCAGGGCCTCGCCGAGGTGGTACGGCGGGCCAAGGCCGCCGGGCGGCTGCGGGCCGACTTCGACCCGGCCGACCTGACGCTGCTGCTCAAGGCCAACTGCGGCGTCGCCACCGGGACGAACGAGGTCGCGGCGGCGGGGTCGCGGCGGCTGGTGGCGTACCTGCTGCAGTCCTTCCGCGCCCAGCACGCCGAGCCCCTGCCGCCGGTGCCGCCCCTCACCCTCGACCTCCTGCACGGGCAGGCGACGGCGCGGTAGCCCCGGGACTTTGCCCGGGAAGTGTCCGGTCGGCGCCCTGGTCGGTCCCACCCGGCCGACCCGCGGAAGGGAAGATCCGTGAAGTACGGAATCCGGATCACCGCCGTCGTCGCCACCGCGGTGGGCGGCGCCGGCCCGAAGCCGCGGGGCTCCGGGCCGCCCTGGGTCAGCGGCGGTCGCCGGTGCGGGCCTCGGCGGTGGCCTTCAGGGCGTGCAGCCAGGCCTCGAGACCCTTTCCGAGGAAGTCGGTGGCCAGGGGCACATCGGTCTCGATCTGGTCCCCGGCATGGGTCTCCTCGGTCCGTACGAGGACACCGCCCTTGACCTGCGTGAAGGTCCACACATGGACGCCCCGGTCGATGCGCAGCCCTTCGCCGATCGCCGGGCCGGTCCAGCGGATGCACTTGTGGTGCTGCAGTTGCCGCACGGTGGAGGTGATGACCAGCGTGGTCGGCGGGCTGACGGGGGTCGCGGGCACCGGCGTGGTCCACCGGAACCGCGAGTTCTCGCGGAGCGGGCCGGGGTCCAGGCGCTTCATGCTGGTCACGGGCTTCTGCCAGGTGGGCCAGCCTTCCACGTCGGTCTGGAGCCCCCAGACCGTGCGCAGGGGCGCCTTGATCAAGGTCTCGGTCCAGTAGCGGATCTTGGCGGCGGGATCGACGCCTTCCCCCCGGCACTGGAGCCCACCACCGTCGTAGCCGGTGACGGCCTGCGACGACGAGCGCGATCGTGAGCGCGCTGACACGCCTGCTGACTGGGCCGACGACACCGATCCTTATGATCCTTTAACATCTAGAGTCCTAAAGTGCTAGCAAGCTAGATAAATGGAGAAATCGGTGATCGAGTTCCATCTGGACGGCAGGTCGGGTGTCTCGCCGTACCTGCAGATGGTCCAGCAAGTACGGCACGCGCTGCGGCTCGGCCTCCTACGCGAAGGCGACCAGCTGCCGACCGTCAAGGAGGTCGTGGCGCAACTGGCGATCAACGCCAACACCGTCCTCAAGGCCTACCGCGAACTCGAGCACGAGGGCCTGGTGGCCGCCCGGCCAGGGGTGGGGACGTTCGTGACGGCGACGCTCGCCGACACCTCCCTGGCCGCGCACGGCCCGCTGCGGATGGAACTGCAGCGCTGGCTCGCCAAGGCCCGCCGAGCCGGCCTCGACGACGAAAGCATCGAGGCCCTCTTCATGACCACCTTTCGGACCTTCGCTCAGGAGGACATAGCGTGACCGCTGTCCTGCAGGCCCAGGCACTGGGCAAGAAATACGGCAGACGCTGGGCGCTGCGCGAGTGCACCATCGACATCCCGGCGGGCCACGTCGTCGGGCTCGTGGGCCCCAACGGAGCCGGCAAGACCACGCTCCTGAAGCTCGCCAGCGGCCAGCTCCAACCCTCGGCGGGCGGCATCACCGTGCTCGGCGACCGGCCCGCGGCCACACCCGCCCAGCTGGCCAGGATCGGGTTCGTCGCCCAGGACACCCCCGTCTACCCGAGCCTGACCGTCGCCGAACACCTGCGGCTCGGAGCCCGGCTCAACCCCCGCTGGGACGACACCGCGGCACGAGAACGCATCGCGCAACTCGGACTCGTCCCCGGACACCGAGCGGGCAATCTGTCGGGCGGCCAGCGCGCCCAGCTCGCCCTCACCCTGGGCCTGGCCAAACGGCCCGAGCTGCTGATCCTGGACGAGCCGGTCGCCTCACTCGACCCGCTGGCCCGCCGCGAGTTCCTGCAGGGACTGATGGAGGCCACCGTCGAGCACGAGTTCAGCGTCGTGCTCTCCTCCCACCTGGTCTCCGACCTGGAACGCGTCTGCGACTTCCTCGTCGTGCTCGTCGACTCCCGCGTCCAGATCGCCGGAGAGGTCGAGGAGCTGCTCGCCACCCATCACCGCCTCACCGGCCCGCGCCGCGACCCCGACCGGCTGCCCGCCGACCAGCACGTGATCTCCGCACGCCATACCGAACGGCAGAGCACGTTCATCATCCGTACCGACGCCCCGATCCACGACCCCGCCTGGACGATCAGCCGGCTCAGCCTGGAAGACCTCGTCCTGGCCTACATGGACAAGCGCACCGCCGAGAACAGGCGCGTCGCCCTGGAGGTCCAGCGATGATCTGGCTGACCTGGCGCCAGCTGCGCGGCTCGGCCGCGATGATGGCCGCCCTGCTCGTCATCCTCGCCACCGTCCTGGCCCTGACCGGCCCGGACCTGGCCTCGGACTACTCCACCGGTATCGCCGCCTGCACTCAGGACGACACCTGTGGCCGCTTCTACGACCGGTTCTTCGACGGGTACGACATGCCCTTCATGGCCGTCAGCCTCATCGTGCTGCTCCTGCCCGCTGTCGTCGGGCTCTTCTGGGGAGCACCGTTGATCAGCCGCGAGCTGGAGACCGGCACGCATCTGCTGGTCTGGAACCAGAGCATCACCCGCGGCCGCTGGCTGGCGGTCAAGCTCGGGCTCACCGGCCTGGTCGCCATGGCCGCCGCCTGCCTGTGCGGCCTCGCGGTGACCTGGTGGTCCGATCCCCTGGACAAGTCGGCCCCGGGCGACCTGGCCTTGATGGCTCCCCTGGTGTTCGGCGCGCGCGGCATCGCCCCGATGGGGTATGCGGCGTTCGCCTTCGTCCTGGGCGTGACCGTGGGCATGCTGATGCGCCGCACCCTGCCCGCCATGGCCCTCACGCTGGCCGTCTTCGCCGCGATCCAGCTCGCCATGCCGCTGCTGGTCCGGCCCCACCTGATGCCCCCGGTCACCTCGACCTTCGAGCTCAGCCAGACGAACGTGGACGGCATTGGCATAAACCGGGACCAAGGCGGACGTGTGGAGATTCGCCTGAATGCGGCTGTTCCCGGCCACGCGGGCGCCTGGGTCCTGTCCAGCGATCTCGTCGATCCGTCCGGACGTCCGACCGCCGGCCCCGAGCCCGGAATCGGGATCGTCCAGGTCTCGACGACGTCGGGACCCTGCGCACCGTCGGCATCACCGATCATGGGCGCGTGCACGACCGAGATCAACCGGCTCGGCTACCGGCAGAAGGCGACCTACCAGCCACTGGAGCGCTTCTGGCCCTTCCAGTGGATCGAAACCGGGATCTACGCCCTGCTCACCCTCGGCCTCACCTGGCTCTCCTTCTGGTGGATCCGCAGGCGCCTGTCATGACCATCATCAGGACCATGACGGCCGGACTCGCCCTCCTCCTGGCGGCGGCCTGCACGGCGCCGACGCCACCGCGCAGCGAGGCGAACGCCGCAGCCGATACGGCCTGCGCGCGCCCCCAGGGCCCGACCGCGGCCGAGACGGCCACCACCATCGACGTCATCGAGCAGGCGTACTTCTGCATCCTCGGCAACTACTACAGCGGCGCCACCCTGGACGCCCGCTCGCTCCTGACCACCGCATTCGCCGCCCTGACCCAGGAGCTCAACCGCAACGGACGCGACCTGCCCGAAGCCACCATGCCGGCGCTGACCGGCGACCGGAAAGCCGACTGGACCGCCTTCGAGACCGCCTACCGCAAGACCACCGACCAGGTCCCCGACCTGCGCGACAAACTGGCCGTCGCCACCCTCGAAGCCCTCGTCGCCGCCCTCGGCGACAACCACGCCGCCTGGGCCCACGACATCAAACGACCCCCCGACTACCACGACGGCGACGGCTACGGCCTGGGCCTCGAGGCGAACGTCAACGGCCCGCAGGTGCAGGGCAACCCCGGCGTCGCCCTCCCCCCGCTGTTCGTCACCACCGTGCAGGGCGGCGCCGCACAGGCCGCCGGACTGCGCCCCGGGGACCTCATCGAATCGATCAACGGATCGGCGCCCTTCATCGACGGCAAACCCACCCCCGCCATCGCCGCCCTCTACCCCCGATACCCAGAGGCGCGCCCGGTCCGGCTGCGGCTCCTGCGGCAGAGCACCGGCCGCCGCTGGAACGCGACGCTCAAACCCGGCCTCTACCAGCGCGACCTGGCCACCCTGCAAGTGGTCCAGTCGAAACTGCTGGACGACGACATCGCCTACGTACGGATGCGCGGATTCGCCCCCGACTCCGCCGACAGAGTGCTCAAGGCGATCACCAGACTACGCACCGGCCGCACCCTCACCGGCGTCGTCCTGGACCTGCGCGGCAACGGCGGCGGCAGCCCCCAGGAGGCGATCCGGCTGGAGAGCGCGTTCGCCCACGGCAAGGCCACCGCCCACCTGTGCACCGTCGACGGCAAGTGCGAGACCCTGCGAACCGACGACACCGTCCCACTGGTCAACCTGCCACTGATGGTGCTCATCGACCGCAGCTGCGCCTCGGCCTGCGAACACTTCAGCTCCGCGGTCAAAGACCTGCGCGTCGGCCAGTTGATCGGCACCAGAACCGCCGGCGTCATCTCCGGACCGGCACAGCCGTACCTCCTCGCCAACAACACCACACTGAGCTTTCCCACCCGACACCACCTGGGGCCCGACCACGAGGTGATCGACCGGATCGGCGTACCCCCCGACCACCACGTACCCCTCACCCCGAAGGACGCGGCCACCGGGCGAGACCCCGCCCTGGCCAAGGCCCTGGCCCTACTGCACAAGTGAACGGACCTCTCCGATGAGACACCTCCTGGCAGTCGCCGCCGGACTGGCCGTCCTCGCCGCGTCCGCCTGCTCCGCACCCACCCCGCCCCGCTCCGCCGCCCCCTCGGCCACACCCACCGGCCCCGCCACCCTGCCCGCCCCCACCGGCCCCCACCCCGTCGGCACCACCACCCTGTACCTCAACGACACCTCCCGCCCCGACCCCTGGGACCTCGACGCCACAACCAGACGGCTCAAGGTCACCCTCTGGTACCCGACCAAGCAGCGCGACGGACAGCGAGCCCCGTACATGACCCCCAAGGAATCCGAGCTCACCCTGAAGGGAGGCAGGATCGCGGGCGTCCCTGACGACACCCTGAGCAAGACCCGAACGAACGCCACCAAAGACGCCGAACCCACAGGCCGCGACCTTCCCCTGGTGGTGCTCTCCCCCGGCTTCACCAAACCCATAAGCACGCTCACCGCCCTGGCCGAGGACCTGGCCAGCCGCGGCTACGTCGTCGCGGGCATCGACCACACCTACGAGAGCTACGCCACGACCCTCGCCGACGGGCGCATCGCCGAATGTCTCGCCTGCGACAGCGACGCCGACCCCGGCTTCGGCACCGGCGTGGTCGCGGGCCGGGCCGCCGACGTCTCGTTCGTGCTCGACCAACTGCCCTCGACCTGGAACGGCGCCGACCGGATCGACCGCTCCCACATCGCCATGGTCGGCCAGTCCATCGGCGGGGCCGGCGCCATGGCGACCATGGTGAAGGACCCCCGGATACGCGCCGGGATCGATATGGACGGCACCACCTACGCCCGGATCCCCAAAACCGGATTCTCCCGGCCCTTCATGTTCATCGGTTCACCGCAGCACATCCCCGGCGGCCGCGACAACTCGTGGGATCGCGACTGGAAACTGCTCACCGGCTGGAAGCGCTGGATCGTGCTGTCAGGCGCGGACCACCAGTCCTTCACCGACCTCCCGCTCCTGTCAGGCGCCCTCGGCATCAAACCCGCCTACGGCATCCTGCCCGCGGCGCGCGCCGCCGAGCTCACCCGCACGTACGTGGCGGCCTTCCTCGACCAGCACCTGAAATCGCAACGGCAGCCCCTCCTGGACAAGCCGTCCGCACGCTACCCCGAGGTCAAATTCTGCCCCGCGGCCTGCGGCCAATCCTGAGGCCCGTTTCAGAGTTTGTGGTTTTGTGCCGTTTTGGATGGGTTTTGCTCTAACCGACGCCCTTTACATTGTAGATTTACACCGGCGCTAACCCCAGGTGAGCGGGTCGAGGTGGAGGTAGAACCGCTCGCGGTCACGGTCTAGGACGACGCCGTACCGCTCGGCGAACCTCTCGTCCGCCAAGCCCGCCTGCCGCTCGTCGGGCCACGTCTCCCGCGCGTTGGCGAGCAGGAGCGCGATGTCGGCGTAGGGGTCGGCCCGTCCGAGGCGGCCGAGGTCGATGAAGCCCGCCACGTCCAGGGTCTCCGGGTCGAGGATGATGTTGGGCAGGCACAGGTCGCCGTGGCAGACGACCGTCTCGGCGGCCTCTTGCGCGAGGCGGTGCTGCAGCTGGAGTTCGAGGCGGGCGAGCAGTTCGCCGGCGGGCGTGTCCTGCTGTTCTTCCGGGAGGAACTCGGGGTTGACCGCGCCTCGCGCGACGACGTCGCGGGCCATGGCGAACATCCGTGTGAGATCCCGCGCGAACGGGCACCTGCGAGCGGGCAGGTCGTGCAGGCGGCGTACGGCATCCGCGATCTTCTCCCAGGCCGCCCGCAGCTTCGCGGCCGGGACCCGATCGGCGGGGACGCCCGCGACGGCGCTGGTCACCAGGTAGGCGCCGTCGGCCGTGGCGCGCCAGTCGAGGACGCGCGGGCCCGGAACGCCCTGCGTGCCCAGCCACTCGACGCGGTCCCGCTCCTCCTCCAGCGAGGTCACGGAATCGGCGGGGACGCCCTTGGCGTATCGGGTGCCGTCCTCGGAGCGGAAGACATCGGCCCCGGACTCGCCGCCGGTGACGGGGATCCATCCGTCCCCGTCACGGCCGTCGTACAGCAGTGCCCGCAAGGCCGATGTCGAGTCGATCATGTGAACCACCCTAGCCGCCGGGTCCGGCCGTGAAGCCCGCCTCCCCCTCACTGGGGAGGGGCCTGCCTCTTGCGGGGGTGCCCGGGCACCCCCGCCGGCCGCGAGGCTCCTGTCATGCGTCTACACATCGAGGTCCGTACGTTCGTGCTGGTGCGCCGCGTCGCCGGGTTCGGCGCGGCGGCGGCGATGTCCCTCTACCTGCTGGTCAAGCTGGTCTGGATCGCCGCCGAGGTGTGGCAGGGCACGGCCCAGTGGGTGCTGCTCAACGCGATCACGGTGGTGATGGCGCTGGCCGGCGTCGCACTGGGCCTGGCGCTGGCCCAGTCGTGGGGGACGCGGCTGCCGGACTGGCTGGTGCTGCCGCTCGGGTGGGTCGCCGGCGGCTTCCTGGTTTCCATGATCCCGTACATGATCGTCGGCAGCCTGGTGGCGCCGAGCGCGCCCGAGCCGGCGGCCACCACGCCGGCCTGGGAGAGCGCGCTCATCGGCGTCGGGTTCGCGGGCATGGCGGTGGCGCTGGTCGTGGGCCTGCCGCTCTTCCTGCGTGAGCGATGGCCCCGCGCCTTCGCCGGGCGGGTGGGCCGGGAACGAGCGGACGGCCGCTTCCTTTGGGTGTTGCCGCCGCTCGTGGTGCTCACCGCGACCTGGATCTCCTGGGCCGCGGGCAGCACCTACGGGCTGCTCACGGTGTGCGACACCCAGGGCAGGCTCCTCATGGCCAACAGCGCGCTGTGCGCGGCGGGCGCCGGTTGGAGCCTGTGGGCGCTCGGCCCGTGGGGCAGCGGGCGGACGCCGGTGTGGCTGCCCATGGCCGTGGGGTTCGTCGCCTCCGGGTCGTTGTTCTCATGGGGAGCGTGGCGGCTGGCGTGGCTGGTGGCCGGAACGTACCAGCCGGTCGAACTTCCCGGGGTGGCCGTGGTCGAGCACTGCGTCGCCGTGGTCGCGGGCCTCGCCGTCCTGCCGGCGTTGACGCAGGCGTACGGGCGCCGGTGAGCGTGCACGCTGCGGGTTGGGTCAGGGGGCTTGGACGAGCGGTTGCAGCACCGTGAGGCCGTAGGACTCCGCCGGTGACGGCGGGGCGGCCTCCGGTGCGGTGCGGCGGAACGTGGTCGGCGCCATCCCGTAAATCGCGCGGAAGCGGCGGGAGAAGTGGTAGGCGTCCGCGAAGCCGCACTGCGCGGCGATCGCCCGCATGGACAGGTTGCTCTGCCACAGGAGCGGTTCGGCCCTGGTCAGGCGGAGGAGTTCGAGGGCGGCGACCGGACCGACCCCGAACGTGCGGCGGAACGTCCGGCACAGCGTGCTCGGCGAGACCCGGGCGGCCGAGGCGAGCTCCCGCATCGGGACCGGCCTGGCCACCCCGTCGGACCAGTGCTCGCGCACCGCGCGCAGCATCGCGGTCACCGGTGACGGCAGGACCGAGGGCGGGCGCTGCGCCGGCGCCGGATCGGCCAGGAACGTCAGCACCAGCAGGCGCAGCGTCTCGCAGGCCTGGACCCGCCACCGCGGCGGGCACTCGGCGCCCAGCCAGAGCAGATACTGGCACAGGGCGCCCATCGGGTCGTGCCGCCCGGTCAGGTCCCGTACCAGCGGCCAGTCCGCCGGCACCTGACCCGTGAGCGTGAAATGCACGTACGCGTGCCGGGTCGGGGTGCGGGGATCCCAGCGGAACGCGTCACGCATACCCGGCCGGATGAGCAGCAGCTTTCCCGGGGTCAGCGACAGCGCGACGTCGTCCCACAGCCAGGTGGCACTGCCGCGGAGCAGCCAGACGAACTGGTACGACCTGGCCTCCCGCGGGCCGAACGTCGAGCCGGGCGGATAGTCCGCGACGCTCGGCTCGAGCCGGGCCACCAGATCGACGGAGATCGTCATCTGTCACAGCCGCCGTCGCGATTCGGGCGGATCCGCGGCCGGCGCACGTCCTGGAGCCCTTTGTAGGCGTACGGGTCGGTGCCGGCGACGAGGACGACGTCCCGGAAGTCCGCCTGCGCCATGCCCGTCCCCTCCGCCGGGACGGCCCAGGGCAGCAGGGATTCGGCGCTCATGTAGTGGTTGACCAGCGCCCGCCGGTAGCCCCGCCGTCCGGTGTTGGGCAGCGACTTGTGCAACAGGTAGCCGTTGAACACCACCACGGTCCCCGCCGCGACCTCGACGGGCACCGCGTCGGAGTCGTCGAACGGGAAGCCGTAGGACTCCACCGTGCAGTCGTAGCGGGGGTCGTCGTGCTCGCGGTTCGGGTAGAGCACGCCGCGCCGGTGCGATCCGGGCAGCACCCAGAGGCACCCGTTCTCCACGGTGGCGTCGTCGAGCGCGATCCAGGCCGCCGCGAGCGAACGGTCGCGGGTCGGGATGAACAGCTCGTCCTGGTGCCAGGCCTGCCCCGGCTCACCCTCGGACTTGATGAACAACATCGACTGCATCGCCTTGACGTTCGGGCCGATCAGCGAGGTCAGCGCCGAGACGATCGCCGGATGGCGCATCGTGTCGAGCATCAGGCCGGACAGCTTGTGCGGGTAGTGGACGCACAGGAACCTGCGCAGCACGTCGTCGTCGCTGTCGGCGTCCCCGGCGGGGAGCGCGCCGCTGATGTCGCCGAGCTCGCCCCGGCAGATGCGGACGGCCTCTTCGAGCAGCTCGCCCACCTCGCCGGGGTCGAGGGCGCGGTCGAGGACGAGGTAGCCGTCGCGCTCGTACGGGGACGTCAGGCCGGGGTTCGTCATCGCCCCATCATCGCCATCGCGGCCCGGTCCCGGCCATGGCCCGATCACGCATCCGGATGGCGAATCGTGTCATCCGCCGACGCCACCTGGGACGAAGAGGCGTCGGCGTAGCGGCGGGCCAGGTGCGCGAAGGCGTCCTTGAGCGCGGCGGGGCCGACGACCTCGATGCCGGCGTCGAACCTGCCGACGCTCGCGGCCAGCCCGACCCAGGACCAGGAGCCCAGGATCAGCCGGCACCGGTCCGGGCCGAGCTCCTCGACCACCCCGTCGTGGACGTAGGGGGAGACGGCGGCGGCCGGCAGGCCGAGGATGACCTCGCCGCGGCAGGGCCAGTCGCCGGAGCCGCCGGAGCCCCGGAACCGATCGGCCACGAAGGCGGCCACCCCTCCCCCGGGCAGCTCGCGCGGCGCGAAACGGGGCCCCGTGGGGACGCGCGGCGCGATCCGGTCGGCCCGGAAGGTCCGCCAGTCCTCCCGGTCGAGATCCCATGCCACGAGATACCAGCGCCCGCCCCAGGTGACGAGGTGGTGGGGCTCCACGCGGCGCGGCGGGCCTCCGTCGTCGCCTCCTGGCGTGGCGTAGCCGAAACGCAGCACCTCCCGGGCACGTACGGCGGCGCCGACGGACACCAGCACCCCGCTGTCGACCTGGGGATCCGGCGCGTACCGCTCGACGGCGGTGATCTGGAGGGCGTCGATGCGGTGGCGCAGCCGTGTCGGCATGACCTGCCGGACGGTGGTCAGCGCGCGGGCCGCGGCCTCCTCGATGCCGGCGCCGGTCGTGGTGGCGGCCTGGAGCGCGATGGCCAGGGCGACGGCCTGCTCGTCGTCGAACAGCAGCGGCGGCAGCCGCGTACCGGCGTCGAGCCGGTAACCGCCCTCGGGTCCCTTGGTGGCCACGATCGGATAGCCGAGCTCACGCAGCCGGTCGACATCGCGGCGCACGGTGCGCGGGCTGATGCCGAGGCGCTCGGCCAGCAGCGCTCCCGGCCAGTCCCGGGGCGCCTGGAGCAGCGAGAGCAACGACAGCAGCCGAGCCGAGGTTTTCTGCACCCGTCCAGTATCGCGCGGAGAAGAGGCCACAACCTGACCGCTACCCCCGGAAGTGTGGTCGGCGACCGGGAAGACGACCGACGAAGGAGCACATCATGTCCGTGAACACCGTGACCCATCTGAACTTCCGCGGAGACGCCCGGGCGGCGCTCGCGTTCTACCAGTCCGTGTTCGGCGGGGACCTGGCCGTGGTCACCTACAAGGACGCCGGCAACGTCCAGGAGCCGTCCGAGGCCGACCAGGTCATGTGGGGCCAGGTGAGCGCCGCCGGCGGATTCGAGGTCATGGCCTACGACGTGCCCTCGCGCCTGCCGTACAGCCGGGGAGAGAACGCGTTCTTCGTCTCGGTGCGCGGCGAGACGGCCGAGGAGATCACCGCGTACTGGGAGAAGCTGTCCGACGGGGCGACCGTGCTGCAGCCTCTGGGGCCCGCGCAGTGGGCCCCGCTGTACGGGATGCTGACGGACCGGTTCGGCGTGACCTGGGTCATCGACGTCGCCGCCCAGTACTGATCATCACAGCACGCGCTGCGGCAGGATGATCGCATGACTGTGCTCGACACCCGGACACTCAACCGCGCGACGCTGGCGCGGCAGCTACTGCTCGACCGCGCCGACTTACCGGTGCGGGACGCCGTCGCGCACCTGTGCGGCCTGCAGGCGCAGGAACCGCAGGAGCCGTTCGTGGGGCTCTGGTCGCGGCTGCGCGCGTTCGAACCGGCGGCGCTCTCGGACCTGCTGACCGGGCGTCACCTGGTGCGGACCATTCTCATGCGCCGCACCGTTCACCTCCTCACCGCGGAGGACGCCCTGGCCTGGCGCGCCCGCCACGACGCCATGCTGCGCCAGCGCATGCTCGGGACCTACCGCCGCGAGCTCGACGGGGTGGACCTCGACGAGCTTTTGGCGGCGGGCCGGGCGGTGATGGCCGACGGGGAGCCCCGCTCGATGGGCGAGATCGGGCGGGCGGTCGCCGAGCGCTGGCCGGCGCCGGGACCGCGCGTGCTGGGCGAGATGCTGGTCGCCGCCCTTATCCCGATGGTGCAGCTGCCGCCGCGCGGGCTGTGGCGGACGAAGGCGGGCGTGAGCAACGCGCTGCTGTCCTCCTGGCTCGGCCGGGAGATCGACCCGCCCGCCCCGAACGGCTCGGACCCGGTCGGCGAGGCGCTGGTGCGGCGCTACCTGGCGGCCTACGGCCCGGCTGCCTCGGCCGACCTGCGCGCCTGGTGCGGCCTGGCCGGGCTGCCGGGCGCGGTGGCCGTGGTCCGCCCCGAGCTCGTCTCCTTCCGCGACGAGCGCGGCCGGGAGCTGCTGGACCTGCCCGACGCGCCGCGTCCCGACCCCGGCACGCCCGCGCCGGTGCGGTTCCTGCCCGCCTTCGACAACGCGATCCTCGGCTACCACGACCGCGGCCGGATCATCGACGACGCCCACCGCGGCCTGTCGGTCGCCGGCGCACGCGTGGTCCTGGTCGACGGCCGGGTCCGCGCGACCTGGACCGTCGAGGACGGCACGGTGGCCGTCACGCCGCTGGGCCACCTGTCCGGAGCCGACCGCGACGCCGTCGGCGAGCAGGGGCGGGCGCTGGCGGCGTTCCTGTCCGACGGCGACAGCCACCGCGTGCGGATCGGCGACGGCTGAGATCACCCAGCCCGGCGGTCGCGTCACCCCATGATGACCGTGAGGTCGAACGTGCCCTGGTGCGGGATGCGGAGGGCGTGGAAGCGGCGGGCGCCGTCGCGGAAGTAGCGCACGCTACCGGCCGCCAGGGTCGCCTGCAGAGGGGTGTTCCAGCGCAGGCGGATCGTGGTGCGGCCCCTGCGAAGGTCGAAACCGTCGGCGGTGGCGGTGGTCGTGCCGCCGAACGCCGCCCGGGTGCCGTCGGTGAAGGTGAGGACGTCCGTGGGGTGCAGGACGAGGGGGATCTGCTCGGTGGCGGCGGCGTTCGCCGTGACCGTGCGCCGGGTCGTCCGGCGGGTGACCAGGACGTCCGTGGTGACGTTCGCGTTGCCGTAGCGGATGCCGAGGGCGGCGGGGGCCCGGCCGCCGCTCCACTCGCGGCCGCCTGGGGCTCCGTGGAAGTAGGTGGCGGGCAGGGAGCCGTTGGAGTCGGGCGCCTGGCCGGGGAAGACGGTGGACCAGCAGGCGTAGTTGTTGTCGTTGAGCCCGCAGATGATCGTGCCGGCGTCGGGGTGCCACAGGAAGGTCAGGCCGGTACGGCTGCGGGAGGCGCGCGTGCCGAAGTAGCCGCCCAGGTACAGGCCGGGCTTGCGGACGTACAGGAAGTCCTGGCTACCGTCCCTGCGCAGCTCGGCGAAGTCGTTCGAGCGCAGGTAGGGCAGGTCGGCGATGGCCTCGGCCCGCTGCCGCCGGCTGGGGAACCGCTCGCCGTACAGGCCGTGGGTGAGGATGCGGGGCGAGGTGTCCTGCTTGGCGAGCGGCGTCACCGGCTCGGTGGAGGCCGCCCAGGCCGTACGGGCCTCGGCCAGGTCCTCGCGGGCGGTCATGAAGGCCGACAGCAGCGGCACCTGGCGGGTGAACGTCCAGTTGAGCGCGGTCCTGTCGGGGTCGGGCCGGACCTCGTCGTACCAGCGGGCGCTGGTGCGGGTGGAGGGAGCGACGTTGACCAGGTATCCGGCGCCGTCGGGCTCGCGCAGCAGGTTGTAGGACAGGAAGCCGGTGAACGCGCGGGCCATGTCCACCAGGTGCGCGTCCTGGCTGTGGAGGTAGGCGTCGGCCAGCTCGGGGAGCATGACCTCGAAGTTGTAGTTCATGTCGTGGCCGCCCTCCTCGTAGAAGAAGCCGGCGGGGCTCTGGCCGACCGCGGGGAGCCGGGCGAACGCCTCGGTCAGGCGGGTGGCGAGCGCGGGGTCGGGGTCGAGCTGGAGCGCGTGCGTGGCCCCTGCCAGGCCCGAGGTGGTCTGGTTCGCCCAGGTGAGGCGATCTTGCCAGACGACCCGGTTGCCGGCGTCCAGGAACCACGTCATGGCCTTGCGCAACGCGGCGGTGAGCTGCGCCTGCCGCGCGGGCAGCACCCCGGACGCGCGCAGGAGGCGCAGGGTCTTGGCCAGGTAGCCGAGGCCGAACCCGGTGGGGGCCAGGCCGTGCTGGTCGCGGCTGTACTCGGGGAAGGAGCCGTCGGGGTGCTGGAGTGACAGGTAGTGGCCGAGCGCCGCGTCGAGCGCGGCCAGCAGGCTCGCGTCCCCGGCGTACGGGTTCCACGGGCGGGCGTTGGCGTGGAACCAGGCCAGCGTGAAGACGTGCTCCTGCACGCGGGCGTTGTACGACGCCGCCGGCGTACGCCACCAGCCGCCGGCGAAGAAGCCGCTGCCGTCCATGTCGTTGACCATGGGCGCGAGGGTGGCCAGGTACGGCGCGAAGCGCTGCTCGTGGGGGGCGAACGACCTACGGTCCACCGCCGGCGGGAGGGAGGGGATGGCGGCGAAGGCGGTGCCGGGCGCGAGCACGGGGACGGCCGGGAGCAGCGCGGCGGCGCGGAGGAGGGTGCGGCGGGAGAGCATGGTCAGCCTTTCAGACCGGTGTGCGCGAGCCCCTCGATGAACTGCCGCTGGGCCAGCACGAAGACGACCAGGATGGGCAGGGCGGTCATCGTGGCGGCGGACAGCTGCACGTTCCACAGGGGCGAGCCGTAGGCGTCGACGAACTGGGTGAGCGCCTGCGGCAGGGTGAACTTCGACGGGGTCGACAGGAACACGATGGGTTCGAGATAGAGGTTCCACGAGTGCAGGAAGGTGAAGATGGCGACGGCGCCGAGCGCCGGCCTGGCCAGCGGCAGCACCACCCGGCAGAAGGTGCCGAAGCGGCCGAGCCCGTCGACCCTGGCGGCCTCCTCCAGCTCGTCCGGCAGCGTGATGAAGAACTGCCGCATGATGAACGTCGCCAGCACGCTGGGCGCGCCCAGGATCGGCACCAGGATCAGCGGCCAGTGCGTGTCGGTCATCCCCGCCGCGTGGAACATCTGGAACAACGGGACGATCGTCACCTCGCTGGGGATCAGCAGGCCGACGAGCACGACCAGGAAGAGCACGTTCTGGCCGGGGAAGCGGATGCGGGCGAAGGCGTAGCCGGCCATCGCGGCCACCGCCATCGTGCCGACGGTCACCACCGCGGCGATGTAGAGGCTGTTGAGGTACTGCTGCCCGAACGGCTGCAGCTCGAAGACCCGGCTGTAGGTGGAGAAGTCGAACCTGGAGGGCACCAGCGCGGGCGGGAAGGCGAAGATGTCGCTGATCGGCTTCACCGACGAGGTGACCATCCACCAGGTCGGGAAGACGAACGGCACGCACAACACGCACAGCAGCGCGTACAACGCGAGCTTGACCCTACGACTCATGGAAGACCCACCTCCGGCGCAGCCGCCACTGCAGCAACGTCAGCGCCGCGACGATCAGGAACAGCAGGACCGACAGGGTGGCGCCGTAGCCGAGGTGCCGGAACTGGAAGGCCTGCTGGTACAGGTAGTAGACGAGGACAGTGGTGGACATACCGGGCCCGCCCTGGGTGAGCACGGCGATCTGCGCGAACACCTGCAGCGACCCCACCACGGTGATGATCGAGGTGAGCAGGATCGTCGGGCTGATCAGGGGCACCGTGATGCGCAGGAACCGGGTCCAGGCGCCGGCGCCGTCGAGCTGCGCCGCCTCGTACAGCTGGCGCGGCACGCCCTGGAGCGCGGCCAGGAACAGGACCATGTTGAGCCCCACGTTCTTGACGACCTGGACGACGACGACCGACAGCAGGGCGGTGGTCTCGCCGCGCAGCCAGTTGGGGCCGTCCACGCCCGCCGCGCCGAGCAGGCCGTTGATGCCGCCGTCCTGCTGGAGCAGGAACTGCCAGACGATGGTCCAGGCGACCAGCGACACCAGCACCGGCGAGAAGAACAGCGTGCGGAAGAACGTGGTGCCGCGCAGCCGCTGGTCGAGCAGGATGGCCAGGGTGAGGGCGAGGGCGAGGTTGAGCACGACCAGGCCGACCGAGAAGAGCGCGGTGCTGGTCAGCACCTGCCCCATGTTCGGGTCGGCGAGCAGCTTGGCGTAGTTCTCGCCCCCGACGAACTCGAACGTGCCCGCCAGCACGTTCCACTCCTGAAGGCTGTAGTAGACGACCAGTCCGAGCGGCAGCAGGACGAACAGCGCGCTTCCGGCGAGCTGCGGCGAGATCAGCAGGTAACCGACGAGAGCGTCGCGCCGGGGGATGGTCCAGAAGTGGCGGGGCCGGGCGGCGGCGCGGTCAGCCACCCGGTTGCCGAGATCCGTCACCGCCACGTCATCCGCCCAGCAGCGGCTGGATCTTCGCGCACACGCCGTCCAGCACCGCCTTGACGTCGGCGTCCGGCTTCCACAGCGGGTCGAGTGCGGCCCTGGCGGTCTGGGCGAGCTCGGCCTGCCCCTTGTGGCTGGGCTTGACCACGCCCTTCTCGATGCCGTCGATCACCACCTTCTGGAGCTGATCGCCGTTCAGCAGGGGGCTGGTCTTGGCCATGGTGTCAGCCGTCAGCAGGGAGGTACGCGCGGGCGGGAAGTACGCGGCGAGCTTGGCGGAGTTCGCGGAGTTGGTGAAGTAGGCCAGGAAGTCGGCGGCCTGCGCGGCCCTCGGCGACTTCTTCAGCACGCCGATCCCGGCCTGGCCGATGACCGCGTACTCGCCCTTCGGCCCGGCGGGCAGCGGCACCAGGTCCCACTTGAACGTCGCGTCCTTCAGCATGGCGGCGCGGGAGATCTGGGCGACGGCCATCGCCGTGTCGCCGGAGAAGAAGTCCACGGAGGTGCCCGGCCCCGGCATGGACTTGTCGGTGAAGATCGCCTTGTGCATGAACGTCATGGCTTCGACCATCTCGGGCGCGTTGAACTGGCACGTGCCGCCGTCGTCGCTCCACGCCTTGGCGCCCCAGCCCTGCCAGACGGTGGCGAGGTTGTCCCAGGCCTTGTAGTCGAAGTTGAGGATGGTCAGGCCGTTCTTGCCCTTCGCCGCCACGGCCTTGTTGATCTCGTTGGCGTGCTCCCAGTCCCACTGGCCGGCCTTGATCAGCTCGCGCGGCGCCTTCTGGCCCGCGGCCTTGACCAGGTCGGTGTTGACGAAGACGCCGAAGGGCGAGGTGGAGAACGGGTAGGCGTACAGCTCGCCGTCGCGCTCCCACAGCCGGGTGGCGGCGGGGACCAGCTCGGCCGCGTTCTCGACCTTGCTCTTGAGCGGGACGAGGGCGCCGGAGCCGACGAAGTCGGGGGCGGAGTTCTCGAGGATCCAGGCCAGGTCGGGGGCGTTGCCGCCGGCGATCTGCGTGGTCAGCGTGGTGGTGTAGTTCTCGAACGGGATCGGGTCGAAGGTGATCTCGCCGACCTGCGGGTGGGACTTGCGGTATTCGGCGGCGATCTCCTTGAACAGCGTCAGGTGGGCCTCGTTGGAGGTCCAGATCGACATGCGCAGCGGCTGCGGGCCCTGCGCGGCCGGCGCTTCACCGCCGCCACAGGCGGTGACCGTAAGGAGGGCGGCCAGCGCGAGGGCAGCCAGGGGTGCTTTCATGGGGGATCTCCTTCTGGCGTCAGTAGCCGGTGACGTCGGGCCAGCGCAGCTCCACGCCGTCGCGGACGAGCCGGTCCTGGTAGTCGGCCAGGAGCCGGCCGTCCGCGCGCACGGCGTGCGGCGTGGTGGCGCGGTCCAGGCAGAAGGCGGCGAGCGCGCCGGCCGCCTCCCCGACGTTCCACTCCACCGGGTGCAGGCGGTAGGCGCCGTTGGTGATGTGGGTGGTGCCGATGTTCTTGCAGGCGGGCAGCAGGTTGCTCATCCGCTGCGGGATCAGCGCCCCGAGAGGGATCTCGAACGGGGAGCAGGCGACGTCGATGTAGTTGTCGCCGCCGGTCGACGGGTGCAGGTCGATGCGGTACATGCCCACGCCCACCGAGTCGTGATAGGAGACGGCGCCCTTGTCGCCGCGTACCGCCACGGACAGGTCCTGTTCGGTGACGGTGGTCAGGGCCCGGACGCGCCGGGACTCGCGGATGTAGGGGGCCTGGGCGAGCCCGTCGGCGCCGCCGGTGACGTCGCCGCGCAGCCGCAGGCCCGGGTAGCCGGTGCCGCCGTCGTGGCGGGGGGCCTCGGTCTGCAGCCAGTACAGCACCGACATCGACAGCTCGCGGGCGGCCGCCAGGTGCCGGTCGGCGTCCGGCACGTCGATGACCGGCCCCTCCAGGTAGTCGATCATCGGCCAGTTGACCAGCGCGATGTCGCTGCCGTACGCGCCCGGCAGGAAGTTGTCGCGGGCGGCGATCCTGCGGAACGTCCACAGGTTGCCGTCTCCCGGGTTGACCCGCTGGTCGGCCGCCACCAGGCGGGGGTCGTCACCCGGGTTCGGGGTGAAGGAACGCTCCACGATCTCCAGCGTCCGCGGGCTCGGGCAGCGCCACGACAGCAGCCGGTCGCCCCAGAAGGGCGGCTGGTAGGCGCGCCAGAAGTCGTACGACGCGGGCTTGTCGACGGTGTGGTCACCGTCCACGTGGTCGATCGCGAAGCACACGGACACGGCCTGCATGTTCATCGGCTGCGCCGCCGCCGGGGCGCTCGGCTCGCCGGTGTCGGCCTGCGACTCGAAGCCGGTCACGTACTCGGTGCCGGTCAGCGGCAGCAGCTCGCCGGTCTCGGTGGCGTCCAGCACGTACGGCGCCACCGCGGTGATCTCGTCGCCCCCGTCGCGGTGCGCGAGCCGCACCGCCGTGACGCGGTCGCCGTCCACCTCGGCCCCGACCGGCCGGTACGGCTGGAGCACGCGCAGCCTGCCCGACCCCCGGTACGGGGCCAGCATGGCCTCGATGACCGCGACCGCGACCCTGGGCTCGTGGCACAACTTGCTGACGTGCCCGGCGCCCGGGTTCAGCTCCGGCCACGCCCGCGCCCGCTCGGTCAGCGGGTAATGGTCGCGGTAGTAGCGCCGGATGCCGTCACGCAGCGCGCGGTAGCTCGCCGTGACGCCGAACCGCTCCACCCAGGTGTGCTCGTCCGGCGGCACCGCCTGGCTGGTGAGCTGGCCGCCCAGCCAGTCGTACTCTTCGGTGAGCACCACCGATCGCCCGGCCCGCAGCAGGGCCAGCGCGGCGGCCACGCCGCCCAGCCCACCGCCGACGACGAGCGCGTCTGCCGATATCTCAACCACGTGGGGGATTACCTCTCCTCATGTACGGGTGCCAGCGTCGATCCCTCGACCAGCTCGCACACCAGCAGTTCCTGCGGGATGCCGCCGCGTTCCAGCACCTGGGTGAGCAGCTCGACGGCCCTGCGGCCCATCTCCCGCCGGGGGATGCGGAGCCCGGAGAAGTCGATGTCGGTCGACACCGGCCTGGTGGGCGCGCCCATCGCGACCATGGACAGGTCGCGCGGCACGTCCAGCCCGCGGGCCTCGGCGGCCTCGGCGATGGCCACGCCGTCGGCCAGCTCCTCGGCGAACACCACGGTCGCGCCACAGTCGAACAGCCCGTCCGCGGTGGTCAGGTGCAGCCCCTCGACGCCGGTCGCGGCCACCCCTTCGGTGAAACCGCGAAACCGGTCGGCGTAGGACTCCGGGCCCTCCCCCGCTCCGACGTAGGCCATCCGCCGGTGCCCGAGCGCCGCCGCCCGCTCGACCAGCGCGCGCACCGCCGGCGGGTAGTCCGCCCCGACGTACGGCACCGGACCGCCCGCGTCGTCGCGGCGGCCGACGGAGACGAACGGAATGCCTTCGGACAGCAGCCTGGACAGATCCTCCCGGTCGATCGTCCGGCCGAGCAGGACGCATCCGTCGGCCAGCCGGATCCGGCTCTCCGCGCTGAAGATCCGCCGGCGCTCCCCCTGCTGCACCTTGGCGCTGGTGAACAGCAGCAGGTCGCAGCCCGCCTCCTCGACGCACTCCTCGATCCCGACCAGGAACGGGTGATAGAAGTCGGCGCTCTCCGCGGGGAAGACGGCCTCGTAGGTGAACACGCCGTAGATGCGGTTGCGCCGTTCGACGAGCCGGCGCGCGGCGGGGTCGGCCACGTACCCGGTCTCCCTGATCACCTGAAGGACCCGATCGCGGGTTTCGGGCGAGATCCGTACCTCGCCCTCGGCCCTTCCGTTGAGCACCAGGGACACCGTCGTCTGGCTCACTCCAGCCATGCGCGCGATGTCCTGCTGCGTCAGCCGCCGCCCTGAAGCAGTCACAGTGCGTATCACCTGTCGTTTCGATAATGCGTATTAGTTCGGTCATTCTGGGACCGGGCGCAACTGGGCGTCAAGAGATAATCGCTGAGTAATTCGTATTATCAGGTGGTACGGCTTCCTCCGGCCATGGCAACATACAGTGACGCCGAGGGGCGCCGGCGAGTCGAAGGCACTGCCGGTCGCACGGCGCCCATCGCCTGTCGCGACCAGGATCGGAGGGCATGTTGACCATCCATCAATCAGGCCGGGACTTACGTCCGCCCACCCGACGCGGCGTGTTACGCGGCGCCGCTTCTCTGGGTGCCGGGTCTTTGGGCGCCGTGGCCACTGCCGGCCTCATCGCCCGGCCGGCCGGCGCCGGGACCGCCGCCCAGCCGGCGGGCATGCCGGTGTTCCGATACGTGCGGGACGCTCTCGCTCTCCCCCTGCACTACAACCGCACCGGGGAGTTCATCTTCCCCTGCATCAGGGGGGTGTACGACAAGCTCGGCAACCCGCGCTCGCGCTACTACCTCTACTACGCCCCCCATGAGAACCCCGGCGGCATCTGCGTGGCCTTCAGCGACACCCTGGAGGGCCCGTTCCACGACTACAGCGGCAACCCGATCATCGACAGGTACCTGCCCACCACCACGGTCAGCCACGTGTCCTCGCCGCACGCCACCTGGGACGCCGCCACGAAGCAGTTCTTCTGCTACTTCCACGGCGAGAACTTCACCACCCGCGTGGCCCGCTCCACCGACGGCATCACCTTCACCGACGAGACCCCCATCCTGAGCACCCGCCTGGTGTCCGGCACCTCCGAGACCTCCTACGCCCGGGTCTTCGAGCATTCCCTTCCGGGCCGCGGCAACAAGTACGTCATGGTCTTCATGGGCGTGAAGAACGGCCGCCGCCTCTTCTACGGCTGGTCCCCCAACGGCTGGGACGGCTGGCAGTTCAGCCAGCAACCGCTGGTCAACCCCGAACCCGACGGAGTGACCGACATCTCGGGCCCGTCCCTGGTCAAGCGCAACGGCACCACGTACGTCGCGTACCACGGCAACGACGGCAACATGCGCATCACCGAGGTCGGCAACGCCTTCGACAAGGAGGTCCACCTCGGCGTCTTCCACTCGCCGATCGCCTCGGACAACGGTCGCGTGGCCGCGCCCTCGTTCGGCACCCAGGGCGGGGTCGAGTTCATGTTCTACGAGGCCGGGCCCCGGCTGCAGGCTCGCATCTGCATCGCCCGCGCCGTTCCCGCCTGACCTGCCCGCACGTCCGGGCACCCTCTTGCCCGTCGACGACCCCGCTGTCCGGCCGGGCCTCCGGAGCGACCCGGCCTGACAGCGACGCCCTCCTCCCCGGGGCCGCCGCTACCGGCCTGCCCCGGGGAGGAGGGCATCGACGAGCAGGTCCAGGAGCCGGCCGGTCTGCTCGGGGGTATCGCGGGCCGCCGTGGCGAGAAAGATGCCCAGGAGCATCGTGGTGACCTCGTCCGGGTCGACGTCCGCACGGAGTGAGCCCGTTTCGGCGCCCTTGGCGAGGATCATCGCGATCGCGGCGGTGATGCGTTCCCTGGTGGTGGAGGTCGGGATACGGCCCGAGGCCTGGCCGGCGCGCAGCGCGTCGGCCATCCCGCGTTTCACCGCGCTGAACGCCGCGTACCGCTCCATCCAGGCGCGCAGCGCGATCTGCGGCGGGAACCGTTCGAGCAGGACGGGGGCGCTCGTCGCGATGTCGTCGAGCTCGGCGGCGTAGACCGCCTCCACCAGCGCTTCGCGGGTGGGGAAATGGCGATAGAGGGTGCCGATCCCGACACCCGCCTCACGGGCGATGCTTTCGAGCGGGACGGTGTCGTCGGCCGCCGCGAAGGCGGCCCGGGCGACGGCGATGAGCATGTCCCGGTTGCGCTGGGCGTGGGCACGCAGCGGGCGCTGTGTCGCGGCCGGCCGCTCGGCGGAGGTGCCGGCGGACGCCGATTCGGGCGAACTCAAAGCGGAGGAACCTCCGGTATTGCTCTATAGTCAGTCAGAGATAGCGGAGGATCCTCCGTTATCTCTGACATCCTACGTGGACGGGGATCCTCATGGCCTCCAGCAACCCCCTTTCCGACGAGCAGCCGGTCAACGCTCTTCGGCCCGGCGGCACCGCGCCGTTCGCCGGACGTACCGTCTCCCGCCTCGGCCACGGCACCGCACAGCTCGAACGCCTGCACCACGACCGCGCCACGGCCCTGGCGCTCCTGCGCCGCGCGATCGACCTCGGCGTCGACCACATCGACACCGCCCAGTTCTACGGCAACGGCTTCGCCAACGAGCTCCTGCGCGAAGCGATCCGGCCGCAGGACGACGTCATGGTCGTCAGCAAGGTCGGCGCCGACCCCAACCCCGGCGGCCCGATCCCACTGCGCCCCGCACAGCGACCCGAAGAACTCCGCGCCAGCGTCGAGGACAACCTCATCAGCCTCGGCCTGGAGCAGATCCCGGTCGTGAACCTGCGCCGCCTGGACGCCGGCCCCGGACTACGGGCCACCGGCGAACAGGCGGTCGACCTCGACGACCAGCTCGCCGTGATGACGGCGATGCGCGACGAGGGCAAGATCGGCGCGATCGGGCTGGGCAGCGTCACCCTCGACGGGCTGCGCCGGGCGATCCCCGCCGGCATCGCCTGCGTACAGAACGCCTACAGCCTCGTCACCCGCGACGACGAGGCCGTGCTCCGGCTGTGCCAGGCCGAGGGGATCGCCTGGGTCCCGTTCTTCCCCCTCGGCGGCGCCTTCCCCCAGATGCCGAAGGTGACCGACGAGGCGGCCGTCCTCACCGCGGCGGCGTCCCTCGACCGCACACCCTCACAGGTCGGCCTCGCCTGGCTGCTGCACCACGCCCCCCACGTCCTGCTCATCCCCGGCACCTCCAGCATCAAGCACCTCGAAGAGAACATCGCCGCCGCCACGATCACCTTCGACCGCGCGACGCTCAACACGCTCGACGCCGTCCCCTCCCGCTCGGCAGAGGTCCCGCTCGGCTGATCCCCGCTTGAGGCTTCTGTCGGGCCCGGCGCAGGGTTCCTCCAGCCCTGCTTGGCGTACCGGCGACCTCCGATCTGGCGCCATCGATCGAGGCCAGGACGCGGCCTTGCGTCTCCGTTCGTGCCGTGAGCTGGTTGCCATGGGAGGGCCGGCTCAGCCGCGCGCGACGTAGCCGCCATCGACCGGCAGGGTGACCCCGGTGATATAGCTCGACCGCGGGGAGGCGAGGAAGAGGATCGCTTCGGCGACCTCCTCCGGACGGCCGAGGCGGCCGAGCGGGTTGCCCGTACGCCCCCACTCCTCGAACATCTCTTCACCGAGGGCCTTCACCACGTTGTCGGTCCTGGTGTTGCCAGGGGCGACGGAGTTGACCCGCACCCCGCGATCGCCGAACTCAGCGGCCCAAGAGCGGGTGAGGGCGTCGAGAGCAGCCTTCGTCGCCCCATACGCGGCGGCGTCCGCGATGCCCTGAAGAGCGGCGATCGAGCTGACATTGACGATGCTGCCGGACCCCTTGGCCCCCATCCTCGGCGCGAGGGCGGCGGTCAGGAAGAACGGCCCCCGCACGTTGGTGTCGAACACCTGCATGAACGACTCCAGATCCTGCTTCGGGGTCGGCATGAAGGGGTAGACGCCCGCGTTGTTGACCAGGATGTCGACGTCGCCGACCTCGTCGGCAAGCCGCTGCAGCGCGTCCAGGTCGTTGAGATCCGTGGGAACGGCACGAGCCCTGCCACCCGCGGCCTCGATCTCCGCGACCGTCTCGGCGAGGCGATCGGCGCTGCGACCGGCGACGATGACGAAGGCCCCCTCGCGGGCGAGCGCCAGCGCGGTCGCCCGGCCGATGCCCGAGCCGCCTCCGGTCACCAGCGCGGTCTGGTTCTGAAGTTCCATGATCGAGCCCTTGATCAGAGAAATGCCGAGCCTGAGGCCGCTCCAACGAGGACCAGGACCGCGATCACACCCCCTGCCGGTCATCAGCGTCCAGCCCGACTCCCGTGACCGAATATGCCCCTAACCAGCCACGATACACGCGACGTCCGACGACCCACTCGGGGGCGAAGGTCGGATGTTGGTCAGGTTGTCGCACCATCCCCACCCGGCGCCTTTACGATGTAGATTCGTTCGGCGCAGAAGGACTGGTCGTGCTCATCAGTCCGCACCGCCGAGGCCACCAGGGTCATGGCTTCACGCGCGCCGGTGCGCGCGTCGTGGGCGGCCGGCAACCCCTCGGGAGTCGCGAGGTAGAGGCGTCCACCGGCCAGGACCGGGCCGGAGATCGGAGAGTGGCCGCCGCCGGCACGCTCGGGGTGCCGCCGGTACGGGTACGCGGCAGGCTGTACCGATAGAGGGGGTATCTCCTGATCAGTACAGCCAGATGGCGTTGCGACGGTGTCGGGCAGGGTGGACCTCGAGATCGTCGACGGCCTCGGTGGCGTTGGCCCTCTGGCGGATCGCTTCGAGCTGGAGACGCAGGCGCTGGCGCGCTCGGCGCTCTTCGATCTTGGCCCATTCCGCCACCGACCGGTCCCGACGATCGGCCCTGGCCCAGGAGTAGACGTCGACCCTGCGGCGGACAGGGGCCGGGCATGCTCGATGGCCGGCTCGTTCTGCCTCGCGCAGGCACGCGGCGCTGTAACGGAGATCGACTATCGTCACCGATCGCCACGGGTCTCCCCGCCGATCACCTCCAGCGGGAATCGGGCGGTCAAGGTGATGGGCGGTGCGGGACATGGGGCTCCCCTGGTAGCACCGCCAGGTATCTCCTGGCGGACTACGTGAAGCCGGTCGGCCCCGTTGATCGCTCGTGATCCATGGCCGGACCCTAGCATCGCGGGCAGCGAGGTTGGGAATGCCCTTGGCCGGACTGGCGCGACGGCGAGGAGGAGGCGCGCCGGAGCGCGGGGCACGATCCGGCGATGGGCGCCGAAGCCGGTCCCGCTCTGCGCCCATCGCTTCCTGCCCGGCGGACGCGGCACCTCCGGCAGCCCTCGGTGGTCAGTCCCAGTGGCCGGCGGCGGCGCTCTCAACGACGTAGTCCTCGAACGACCTCGGCGGCCGGCCGAGGGCCCGTTCCACGCCGTCCGAGACCGGCGAGCCCCGGCCGTCGCGGACGGCCACGAAGAGGCCGGTGAGCAGCCGGGCGACGTCGGCGGGGACGCCATTGGCGACCTGACGCTCGACGAAGACCTCGGGCTCGACGTCGACGTGACGGACCGTACGCCCGGTGGCCTTGCCGATGAGGTCGGCCGCCTCGCCGAAGCTGATCGCCCGCGGTCCGGTCAGCTGGTAGGTCCGGCCGCCGTGGCGGTCCTCGGTGAGCGCGGCCGCGGCGACCTCGGCGATGTCCTCGGCGTCGATGAACGGCGTACCCCCGTCACCGGCGGGCAGGACCAGCTCCCCGGAGAGAACCCCCTGCCGCCAGAAGCTCTCACTGAAGTTCTGCGCGAACCAGTCCGGCCGCAGGATGGTCCAGCCGACGCCGGAGTCGCGCACGGCCTGCTCGGCGGGCTTGAGGGGATGGCTGTCGCCGGCCTCGCCGACGCCGTAGGCCGACAGCAGCACCAGCCGCCGCACCCCCGACGCGACCGCCTCGGCCACGAACCCGGGGATGCGCGCGCGGTGGTCGACGCTCCCCCGCAGGTCCGGCTCCATGAGGTAGCCGGCGGTGACGCCGTCGAGCGCGGGCGCCCACGTCGTCGGATCGCCCAGGTCGAAGGGGAGGTCTCCGCTGGTACGGGCCACCGCCCGTACCGGATGGCCGGCGCTCCGCAGACGCCGGACGATGCGGCGGCCGGTCTTGCCGTTGCCGCCCAGGATGAGGATGTTCGTCATTCCCCCAAGGGAACTCCACAACGCGAAGACGATCCATGGGAGAACATCCGGGATACCTTTGTGATCGTCTACCGTGATGGGCATGGATGTCCTGAGCGATCTGCTGCACCGGGCCCGCGCCAAGAACGCGCCGGTCAGGAAGCTGGTCCAGCGGCCGCCGTGGTCGCTGGGCTTCGCCGACGCTCCCCCGCTCACGGTCGTGGCCACGCTCGGCGGCCACGCGTCGGTCCGGCTCGACGAGGACGTCGCCCCCGTACATCTCGCCGCCGGTGACATCGCCCTCATCAGCGCCACGAGCCGCTACACGATCGCCGACAGCCCCTCCACCCCACCCCAGGTGGTGATTCAGGGGCAGAAGAAGTACGCCGTCGGCGGCGACCAGGTGGCGGCTCACCGGAGCCTGGCGCCCCGCACCTACGGTGACGGCCTGCCCGGGGCCACGGTCATGATCCGGGGCGCGTACGAACTCCGCGGCGACGTGGGCGACCGCCTGCTGGACATGCTCCCGCCGCTGGCGGTCGTGCCCGCCGGGCCGCGGACCCGAGCGGCGCTGGAGCTGCTGGCCACCGAGATCGCCTGCGACGAACCCGGCCAGGACGCCATCCTCGACCGCCTCCTGGATCTGGTGCTCGTGCTGGCGTTGCGCGCTTGGTGCGCCAGGCCGGATCCGGCCCTGCCCGCCTGGCATCGGGCGCTGGGCGACCCCGCGATCGGGGACGTACTGCGCCTGCTGCACGAGGACCCCGCCCACCGGTGGACGGTCGCCGAGTTGGCCGCCAAGGTCGGCATGTCCCGCGCCGCCTTCGCCGCGCGCTTCACCGGCCTGGTCGGCGAGCCCCCGCTCACCTATCTCACCGGCTGGCGCATGGCCCTGGCGGCGGACCTGCTCCGTGACACCGAGGCGACCGTCGCCACCGTGGCCCGGCAGGTCGGGTACGAGGACGCCTTCGCCTTCAGCGTGGCGTTCAAGCGCGCCCGCGCTCTCAGCCCCTCGGTCTGGCGCCGCCAGGCCCGCTGACCTCCGCCGTCGCGGAACGCGGCATCAGGCATGGCCGACATCGCGCAGCCCCGCGAGGGCCGCGGCGGCGAAGGCCGTGGCGACCTCGCCGCCCTGCACCGGCAGCCACACCGCCGAGGTCGACCAGGTCAGCCGGGGTTCGTCGATGGGCCGCCACACCAGCCCGGCGGGCAGCTCGTCGTACGGCTCCTCGTTGAGGTGCGCCCCCAGCCCCGACATGACGAGGCCGTGCACGAAGTGAGGGTTTCTGGCGTGCCTGATCGCGCCGGGCAGGAACCCGTTGTCCCGGCACGCCTCCAGCACGTGGTCGTAGAGCTGAGGCGCCATCTCCCGGGGAAAGATCACCAGCGGTGACCCGTCGAGCGAGCGCAGGCGTACCACCTCCTGACCGGCCGCGCGGTGGCCGGCGGGCAGCACCACGCCGAGCCGCCGGTGGACGACCTCGCTCGACTCCAGCCCCACCGTGTCGCAGGGATGCCGGACGAGGCCCACGTCGAGCTCCTCCGCGCGCAGCTTGGCGAGCTGGCTGGCGGTGGTCAGCTCGTGCAGCTCCAGCAGCACGTCGGGGACACGCTCGGCGAACGTGGCCACCAGCGTCCTGAGCGCCATCGGCGTCGTGTCCGGCGGCACCCCGGCCCGGAGCACGCCCGAGTCGCCCGGGCGGATGCGGCGCATGGCCTCGCGGGCCGCGTCCGCCCGCTCCAGCACCCCGCGCGCGTGTTCGAGCAGCAGCGCGCCGGCCTCGGTGAGCGAGACGCGGTGCGGGTTGCGGTCGAACAGCCGGACGCCCAGCTCCCGCTCCAGGTCGCGGATGCGCTGGGACAGCGGCGGCTGCGCCATGTGCAGCCGCTCCGCGGCCCGGCCGAAGTGCAGCTCCTCGGCGACCATGACGAAATACCGCAGGTGGCGTAGCTCCATCACCCCGACCATATCGCTCTGATATCGCCAAGAGTCCACATTGATGTTGGCCAGCACCCCGCAGGACCTGGTTATATCCCCGACAAGCCCGTTGACCTGCGGAGGGACGCTAGTGAGTGTGCTGCTGGACCGTGACGGACCCGTCGCGGTGATCACCTTGAACCGCCCGGAGAAGCTGAACGCCTGGACCGCCGGGATGCGGGAGCGGCTGATCGAGCTGCTGCGCGCGGCGGGCGCCGACCCGGAGGTGGGCGCCGTCGTCCTCACGGGGGCGGGACGCGCTTTCTGCGCCGGTCAGGACCTGGGTGAGACGGCCGGGATCGACCCCGACGACCACGCCGCCTCCGACGCCTGGATCGACGGCTTCGACCGGCTCTACCGGGCGGTGCTCGACCTCGACAAGCCGGTCGTGGCCGCGGTGAACGGGGTGGCGGCCGGGTCGGGGTTCCAGTTCGCGCTGCTGGCCGACCTGCGCATCGGCCACGCGGGCACCCGGATGGGCCAGCCGGAGGTGCTGTCGGGCATCCCGAGCATCACCGGCATCTGGGCCATGTGGGGCGTGCTCGGCCGCGCGAAGACCATCGAGTTCGCGCTGACCGGACGCCTGGTGTACGGGGCGGAGGCGGAGCGGCTCGGCCTGCTGACCAGGCTCGTGGCGGAGAACGACGTGCTGGCCGCAGCCGTGGCGCAGGCCAAGGAGCTGGCCGCGCTGCCCTCCGGCGCGGTGGCGCTGACGAAGGGGCGGCTCAGGGAACTGGAGCGGGACGCCCTGGCCGACTCGGTCGCGGCCGCCAAGCAGGTGCACGCCGCCGCGTACGCCACGGGCGAACCCCAGCGGGAGATGGCCCGTTTTCTGAAGGGACGCGCCAAGTGACCGAGTGGAGCGTTCCCGGACGCTACAACATGGCCGTGGACGTGGCCGACCGCCACCCCCGCGAGAACCTGGCGCTGATCTTCGAGGATCACACGGGAGCGCGCGAGGAGGTCCGCTGGGGCGCCGTGCAGGACCGCTCCCGCCAGGTGGCCGCCTGCCTGCACGGCCTCGGCGTCCGCCCCGGCGACCGGGTCGCGGTCATGCTCCCCCAGCGCACCGACACCCCGGCGACGTACCTGGGAGTGCTGCGTACCGGCGCCGTGCTCGTGACCATGTCCCTGCTCTGGGCCGACGACCAGATCGCCTACCGGCTCGCCGACTCGGGCGCGTCCGTGCTGGTCACCGAGGCGGGCGCGATCCGGCGGGCGCGCGGGTACGGCGGGACCGTGGTCGACGTGGACGACCCGGCGATCGGCCTGCTGACGCCGGAGTTCGAGGACGCCGACACCGCCGCCGACGACCCCGCGCTGATCTTCTACACCTCCGGCACGACCGGTCCCGCCAAGGGCATCGTGCACGCGCACCGCACGCTGCTCGGCCACAACGAGTTCCGGCACTGCCATGACCTGCGTCCCGGCGACGTCTTCTACGGCGCGGGAGAGTGGGCCTGGTCGATGGCCAAGCTCATGGGCCCGCTCAGGGCGGGCGCGACGCACCTGGTCTACCGGCCGGAGGCCGGGTTCGACCCGGAGGGGCTGCTGGCCAGCATGGCGCGCAACGGCGTCACGACCGGCCTGGTCAACCCCACGTTCCTGCGCAAGATGCGCGAGCAGCTGCCCGACGCGGGCCACCGTCACCCGCAGCGGTTCCGTACGATCTGCTGCGCCAACGAGCCGCTCACCGCCGACCTGATCGGCTGGTTCCGCGACCAGTTCGGGGTCACGCTGCTCGACTACTACGGCTCCACGGAGTCGTACCCGCTGATCGGGAACTTCCCCGGCGTCCCGGTCAAGGAGGGGTCCATGGGCCGGCCGCTGCCCGGCTGGGACGTGGCGCTCCTCGACGAGCACGAGCGGCCGGTCCCGGCGGGCGAGGTCGGCGAGATCTGCCTGCGGGCGCGGAGCAACCCGCAGTTCCCGCTCGGCTACTGGAACCGCCCCGAGCCCTCCCGGGAGGTGTTCGGCGGCGAGTGGTTCCACACCAAGGACCACGCGCGGGTGGACGAGGACGGCTACTACTGGTTCCTCGGCCGCGTCGACGACGTGATCAAGACCTCCGGCTACCGCGTCGGCCCCGACGAGATCGAGGAGGCGCTGCGCGCCCATCCCGCCGTCGCGGACGTGGGCGTGGCCGGGGTGCCCGACCCCGTACGCGGCCAGGCCGTCAAGGCGTGGATCCGGCCGGCGCCCGGCCACCTGCCGGGCGAGGAGCTGGCACGGCAGATCCGCGAGTTCGCCAAGACCACGCACTCGCGCTTCGCCTACCCCAGGGAGATCGAGTTCGTGGACGAGCTGCCCCGGTCGGCGACCGGGAAGATCCAGCGCGCCCAGCTCCGACTCCGTCACCAGAAATAGGGAGCAAGCAATGACCCCCCACGCCTCCACGAACGTCCGGCGCAAGGTCACCCTGGCCTCCGCCATCGGCAACTTCGTCGAATGGTTCGACTCGGCGGCGTACGCGGTGATGTCCGCGACGATCGCCAAGCTGTTCTTCCCCGACTACGACACGACGGCCGCGCTGCTCGCCACCTGGGCGATCTTCGCGGGCGGGTTCGTCGCCCGCCCGCTCGGGGCCGCCTTCTTCGGCAGGTACGGCGACCGCCTCGGCCGCAACAGGATGCTGGCGCTGACCATCCTGACGATGAGCGGCGCCACGTTCCTCATCGGCATCCTGCCCACCTACGCCTCCTGGGGCATGGCCGCGCCGATCCTGCTGTTCCTGCTGCGCTGCGCCCAGGGGTTCTCGACCGGCGGCGAGTACACCGGGGCGTCGGCGTTCATCGTGGAGTACGCGCCGGAGGGGCGGCGGGCCCGCTTCGCCGCCGCCGTGCCGGTGACCGTGGGCCTGGCCAGCGTGGCGGGCTCCGGCGTCGGCTTCCTGATCACCTCGACGGTCACGACCGAGGCGCTGCAGAGCTGGGGCTGGCGCATCCCGTTCCTGCTGGCGGCGCCGCTCGGGCTCATCGGCCTGTATCTGCGGTCCAAGGTCGAGGACACGCCCGTGTTCCGGTCGCTGCAGCAGCACGACGCGGTCGAGCCGGCGCCGCTGCGCGAGGCCGTACGCCGCTGCGGTCGCCAGATCGCCACTCTCTTCGGCTACAGCATCACCAACGCCGTCGGGTACTACCTGATGAGCAGCTACATGATCGCGTACATGTCGGAGGAGCTCGGCTACACCAAGAGCCAGGCCCAGCTCACGAACGTGGTCTCGATGCTCGCCTACAGCGTGGCCTGCCTGTTCGCGGCGGCGGCCAGCGACCGGTTCGGCCGCCGGCCCATGCTCGTCGTCGCGTGCGCGGGCTTCGTGCTGCTGCCGCTGCCGGCGTTCTGGCTGATGGGGTCGAGCCTGGCCGGGGCGATGGTCGGCACATCGGTGCTGGCGATGCTCGTGTCGGTGATCGGCACCTCCAACGTGCCCGCGCTGGTGGAGATGTTCCCCGCGAAGGTGCGGGCGAGCGGCTCGGCCATCGGGTACACGGCGGCGTACGTGCTGTTCGGCGGCACCGCCCCGTTCGCGGCGACCGGGCTGGTCTCCGCGACGGGCAGCGCCGTCGCGCCCGCCTACTACATGGTGGGGCTCGCGGTCGTGTCGCTGGTGGTGGTGCTGACCTCGTTCAGGGAGACCCGCGGCCTGCGGTTGGACCGGGGTGTGGACGAGGTCACCAGCGGGGCCTGACCGGCGGAGCCGGCCCGTCAGCCGGGGCGGCGGAGGGTACGGCGTACGGCCAGGCCGCCGAGGACCGCCGACGCGAGCGCCAGGATTCCCGCCTCGGTCCACTGGAAGCGCCAGAATCGGGACGCCGGATGGTGGTACACCGCGTACCGGTAGCCCTTACCGAACAGGCACGCCTGCCATGCCTCGGCGTTCCTGTTGCTCTGCCCCGCGTCCACCCGACGCGGGCAGCCGCTCCCCGACGGCTCGGCCACCTCCCTCCCGGACGGCTCCACCCAGGCGGCGCTCACCATCCGGGCGTCGGGATCGTCCAGCAGCACGGTGCCGGACAGCTCGGTACGCGCCGGCTCGGCGTAGTAGTCGCTCAGCTGGAACAGGGTGAACATCGTCACCGCCACCCCGGCCACGACCAGCGCCATCGCGGGCAGCGTACGCCGGAACAGGGTGCCGGCCAGCGTGCCCAGCGCGAACGCGTACAGCCACCACGCCGCCGGCTCCACGCCGACCATGTTGAACACGCCGATATTGCCGAACGTGGAGTCGACCCCCTCCCGGAACACCGGCCGCCACAGGCTCACCATGAGCGACAGCAGCAGCCCACCCGCCACGACCGCCCCGCCCAGGATCGACAGCTTGACCGCCAGCCACCGCCACACGGGCACCGCCTGAGTCCAGGCCAGGCGGTGGGTGCCGCGCTCGTACTCGCGGCCGAGCAGGGGCGCGCCCCAGAACGCCCCGATCAGCGCCGGCGCCACCAGCGGCATCCAGCCGAACACCGAGTAGACCGCGTCGTAGCGCCGCCCGAGCGCCACCGCCAGGTCTCCGCACTCCACAGCGGGCCCCGGGCAGCCGGGCGGGGCGTGCTCGGTCACGTACCGGCTCGCCTCCACCGCCGAACCCAGCAGCAGCACCCCCAGCAGCGCCAGGAAGCCCGCCGTCACCAGGAGCTGCGCCCGGTGCTGACGCCACGTCACCCAGATCACGCGCTCACCCCCGTCAGCTCCGGAAGTGCCGCCGACTCGGGACTGCGCAGATAGCCCATGACGAGCTCCTCCAGCCGGGGGCGCCGTGCCTGCCAGCGAGGATCGAGCGGGGGCGCGCCCCTGACCAGCATGCTGACCTGCCTGCCGGCCCGGCTCGCGCTCACCACCTGCATCCCCGCCACCGATGCCCCGTCCGGTCCGGTGAGCACGAGATGCCCGTCGAGGAGGTCCTCGATGTCACCACTGACCTGCAGCCGGCCCCCGTTCAGCACGATCAGCCAGTCACACGTCTCCTCCAGGTCCGAGACGACATGCGAGGACAGCAGCACGGTCAGCTCCCGCCCGGCCATCTCCGCCATGATCGAGCGCATCACGTCGTGGCGGGCGAGGGGGTCGAGGTTGGCCAGCGGTTCGTCCAGCACGAGCAGGTCGGGCCGGCAGGCCAGCGCCATCGTGACCGCCACCTGCGCCTGCTGCCCGCCCGACAGCCCGCTCACCTTCCGCTCCAGCGGGATGCCCAGCCGGGCGAGCCGGTCCGCAGCGGCGGCGTCGTCCCAGCGGGTGTTCATGCGGCGGCCGAAGGTGAGCATCTCGGCGACGGTGAAGCTCTCGTACAGCGGCTTGTCCTGGGCCACGAACGCCACCTCGCCGGCCACGCGGATGCTTCCCAGCGCGGGCCGCAGCAGGCCGACGGCCGCGTGCATGAGAGTGGTCTTGCCCGCGCCGTTGGGCCCGACGAGCGCCGCCACGCGCCCCGCGGGCACGGACAGCGAGCAGTCGCGCAACACCCACGTACGGCGATAGCGGACCCCCAGCCCGGTCGCCTCCAGCACGGGACTCATGCCACGTCCTCCTTCGCGACGTCGGCCAGGACCACGGTGACCAACACCCGCAGGTCCTCCTGGTCGAGCCCGGCCGCGCGGGCCTCGCGCACCCACGCCTCCAGCCCGCGCCGCAGCCGCGTGTGCTCGGCGAGCGTCGCACCGGCGACGCCCCGCTGAACGAACGTCCCCATCCCCTGCCGTCCCTCGACCAGCCCTTCGCGCTCCAGCTCCCGGTACGCCTTGAGCACGGTGTTGGGGTTGATGGCCAGGCTCTCGACCACCTCGCGGGCAGTCGGCAACTGGTCACCGGGCCGCAGCGTACCGAGCCTGAGCGCCTGTTTGACCTGGTGAACGAGCTGCAGGTACGTCGAGACCCCCGAGCCGCGGTCCAGGTTGAACTCGATCAACCGAAAACACCCTTTCACTATTTGAGTAGTGAAAGGGTGTTGTATTCGGGCGCCCGTTGTCAACCCTGCTGTCGTTGCCAGGTTGCGGCCGGCGTGAGAAAGGTCGCATTCTCCTCCGGCAGGCCCACCGTGACGCGCACGCCCTCCCCCGGGAACGCCCGCACGATCACCCCGTTGGCGTGGCAGTGGTCGGCGAAGGGCGCGCTGTCGTGACCGAGCGGGAGCCACAGGAAGTTCGCCTGGGACGGCGGCAGGTCATAGCCGAGGGCCCGGAGCTCGCCGGTGACGCGGTCGCGCTCTTTGACGGTGAGGGCGACTCGCCTGTCCACCTCCTCGTGCTCGCGGAGCGCCGCGATCGCCGCCTCCTGGGCGAGGGCGCTGACGCTGAAGGGCGTCTGCGTCTTGCGTACCTGGGCGATGATCTCCGGTGGCCCGACGCAGTAGCCGACCCGCAGGCCGGCCAGCGCGTACGCCTTGGAGAAGGTCCTGAGCACGACGACGTTCGGCCGGTCGCCGAAGAGCGCGAGCGCGTCCGGCACGGCGGACGGGTCGGCGTACTCGTGGTAGGCCTCGTCCACGGCGACCAGCACGTGCTCGGGCAACTGGTCCACGAAGGCGCGCAGGGCGGCCTCGCCGACGGGGGTGGAGGTCGGGTTGTTCGGGTTGCAGACGAACACCAGCCTGGTCCGCGGGGTGATGGCCGCCGCCATGGCCTGGAGGTCCTGGACGTGGTCGCGCAGCGGGACCCGTACGGGGACTCCGCCCGCCACCGTGGTCAGGATCGGGTACGCCTCGAACGACCGCCACCCGAAGACCACCTCGCTGCCCGGCCCGCACACCGTGTGCAGGACCTGCCCGCAGACCTCGGACGAGCCCGCGCCCACGGCGATGCGATCGGTGCTCACCTCGTGGCGGGCGGCCAGCGCTTCGAGCAGGCGGGTGGCCCCCATGTCCGGGTACCGGGACAGGCCGCCGGTCAGCTCGGCCAGGCGGGCGGCGACGCCGGGCAGCAGGCCGTACGGGCACTCGTTGCTGGCCAGCACGACGGCCCCGGGCGACTTGCGGCCCGGCACGTAGGACTGAAGGTCGAGCAGAGACGAGCGTACGTTGACCACCTGATGTCACTTCCTTCCGTCAGACGTGGGCGAGCAGGACGGCGGGGTTCTCCACGCAGTCGGCCACGAAGCGCAGGAAGCCGCCTGCCGCGCCGCCGTCGCAGACCCGGTGGTCGAACGTGAACGACAGCTGGGTGACCTTGCGGGGCACGACCGCGCCGTCCTTCACCCAGGGGCGGTCGATGATGCGGCCGACGCCGAGGAGCGCCGCCTCGGGATGGTTGATGATCGGGGTGGATCCGTCCACGCCGAAGACGCCGTAGTTGTTGAGCGTGAACGTGCCCCCGGTCAGTGCCGCGGGCGGCAGCGTGCCTTCGCGGGCGAGGGCGGTGAGCCTGGCCAGTTCGGCGGCGAGCTGCGCGGTCGTCATGAGGTGCGCGTCGCGGACCACCGGCACGACCAGGCCGCGATCGGTCTGGGCGGCGAAGCCGAGGTTGACGTGGCCGTGCCGGACGATCTCGGCGCGGGCGATGTCGACCGAGGAGTTCAGCTCGGGGAAGCGGCGCAGGGCGGCCACGCAGCTGCGGGCCAGGAGCGCGAGCAGCCCGATGCCGAGGTCCGGGCGGTCCCGCCGGAGCGCGTCCTTGACCTCGAACAGGCCGGTGGCGTCGACGTCCACCCAGGTGGTGGCGTCGGGGATCTCGGTACGGCTGCGGCTCAGCTTGTCGGCCACCGCCCGCCGGAGTCCGCGCAGGGGGATGCGCTCGGTCCGGAGCGGGGTTCCGGTCGCCTCCGATGTCGTCCGGGTTGCGACCGATGCCGTCCGGGTCGCGGCGGACGCTGTCCCGGTCGCGGCCGACGTCGTCTCGGTCGCTCCCGGTGCCGCCGGGGCGACGGCGGGGACGGTGGAGGCGGCGGGGGCTGCCATGGCGCGTTCGACGTCGCGGCGGAGGATCACGCCGCGGGGTCCGGTGGGGGTGACGGCGGCGAGATCCACCCCGTGCTCGTGGGCGAGCCTGCGCACGAGCGGGGAGATCACCCGAGGCGCCTGCCGCTCACCAGCCGCGGCCGGGGAAGCAGGCGCGGCCGGCGACGCGGACGCGGCCGGCGAGGTGGGCGCGGGCCGGGAGGCCGGGACCGTAGGTGGCCGGCCGGGGGTTGCGGGGGCCTTTCGGGAGCGTCGGCGGGTGGTGGGGGTGTGGCCGGTGCCGTAGCCGATGAGGACATTTCCGGATCCGGCGCGTTCCTCCTCCCGGTAGCGTTCCGCGGCGGCCGAATCGCCCACGCCGCCCGCCGGGCCGACCTCGATGAGCGGCTCCCCCACCGACAGGACGGCCCCCGCCGAAGCGTGCAGGCTCAGCACCGTCCCCGCGTACGGCACAGGCACCTCCACCGCCGCCTTGGCGGTCTCGACCTCCACCACGATCTGGTCGATCTCGACGGTGTCCCCGACGGCGACCTTCCAGTCGACGATCTCGGCCTCCGTCAGCCCCTCGCCCAGGTCGGGCAGGCGGAACACGTGCCGCGTCATGACGCCTCCCCGCCCAGGTGCGCCAGATCGGGCTCGTCACCGAACTGGAGCCGGTCCACCGCGTCCAGCACCCGGTCGGCGTCCGGCAGATGCGAGTGCTCGAGGATCGGAGGCGGGTACGGGATGTCGAACCCCGTGACCCGCAGCACCGGCGCCGCCAGCGAGTGGAAGCACCGCTCCTGCACGCGGGCCGCGATCTCCGCGCCCACCCCGGCGAAGCCCTGGGCCTCCTGGATCACCACGCAGCGCCCGGTCTTGCGTACGGAGGACACGACGGTCGAGTCGTCGAACGGGACGATCGTCCGCAGATCCACCACCTCCAGGGCGAGCCCGTCCTTGGCCGCGGCGTCGGCGGCCTGGAGCGCCACCGAAACGCTCGGCCCGTAGGCGACCAGCGTCGCGTCGCGGCCCTCGCGCAGCACCGCCGCCCGCCCGAACCCCGCCGCCCGCCGGTCCCCGACGGACGTCTCGCCCTTGGACCAGTACAGGCGCTTGGGTTCCATGAAGATCACCGGGTCGGGGTCGGCGATGGCGTCGCGCAGCAGCCAGTACGCGTCGTCGGCCGTCGCGGGGGTCACGACCTTCAGGCCGGGCGTGTGCGCGTAGTACGCCTCGCTGGAGTCGCAGTGGTGCTCGACGCCGCCGATGCCGCCCGCGTACGGGATCCTGATCACCATCGGCAGCGACAGCCGCCCGCGCGTGCGGTTGCGCAGCTTGGCCACGTGCGAGGCGATCTGTTCGAAGGCCGGGTAGGCGAACGCGTCGAACTGCATCTCGATCACCGGCCGGAAGCCGCCCATGGCCAGCCCCACGGCCAGCCCCACGATCCCGGCTTCGGCCAGCGGCGTGTCGAAGCACCGCTCCTCGCCGAACTCCTTGGTCAGCCCGTCGGTGATGCGGAAGACGCCGCCCAGCGGGCCCACGTCCTCACCGAAGACGAGAACGCGTTCGTCCTCGCGCAGGGCGTCCCGGAGCGCGGCGTTCAGCGCCTGAGCCATGCTCAAAGTGGTGCTCAAAGTGGTGCTCAAAGTGGCCATCAGTCCTCCAGCTCGGACGCCAGCAGGGCCCGCTGCTCGCGCAACTGGGGCGTGGCCTCGGCGAAGACGTGCTCGAACAGCTCGAACGGATCCGCCTTCGGATCGGCGTTCATCTCCGCGCGCACCCGGGCGGCGAACTCCTCGGCGGCCTCGTGCGCCGCGTCGACGGCGTCGGCGTCGAGCACGCCGCGCCCACGCAGGTAGGTCTCCAGGCGGGCGAGCGGGTCGGCCGCCTCCCACTGCTCGACCTCCCGCTTGTCCCGGTACCGGGCGGCGTCGTCGGCGTTGGTGTGGGGGTCCATCCGGTACGTGTGCGCCTCCACCAGGAAGGGGCCACCGCCCGTACGCGCGTGCTCCACGGCCGCGGTCAGGACGGACAGCACCGCGACGAGGTCGTTGCCGTCCACCTGCTCGGAGCGGATGCCGTACCCGATGCCCTTGTACGCGAGCGCTGGCGCGGCGCTCTGCTTGGCCAGCGGCACGGAGATCGCGTACTTGTTGTTCTGCACGAAGAACACGACGGGCGCGTGCAGGACCGCGGCGTAGTTCAGCGCCTCGTGGAAGTCGCCCTCGCTGGTGCCGCCGTCGCCGATGAAGGCCATGACGACGCCGTTCTCGTTCTTGCGGCGCAGGGCGTCGGCCATGCCCACGGCGTGGATGGTCTGGGTGGCCAGCGGGGTGCACTGGGGCGCGACCCGGGTGGCGGCGGGGTCGTACCCGCAGTGCCAGCCGCCCCGCAGCAGGGTCAGCACCTCGACGGGGTCGAGGCCCCAGGAGACCAGCGCCACCGAGTCCCGGTAGGTCGGGAACAGCCAATCGTCCTCGCGCAGCGCGAGCACCCCGGCGATCTGGCAGGCCTCCTGCCCGCGGCTGGAGGGGTAGACGGCCAGGCGCCCCTGCTTGGTCAGCGCGGTCGCCTGGCGGTCGAAGCGGCGGCCGACGACCATCCGGCGGTAGGCCTCCAGCAACCGCTCCTCCTCCGGCACCTGGTAGCCGGTGGGCGGCTGGACCGCCGTGCCGTCCTCGGCGACGAAGCGCACCGGCACGGGTGAGGGCAGAAGGACGTCGACGGACATGCGACGCTCCCTTTCTCTGGACGTTTGACAGGGAAAGCGTCCGCGCATGGAGCCAGGTGTTCAAGACATCAGGCATGATGAGCGACAAAAGGTCTGAAACCAGTCTTCAGGAGGACCGATTGTCGTTCAACGACGGTGTCGGAGAGGGGTCGGCGGGACATTCGGCCGCGCCGCTGGACGGGGTGGATCGGGCGATCATCGCCGAGCTGCGGCGGGACGGCCGGATCTCGATGCGTACCCTCGCCGAGCGCGTGCACGTCTCCCGGGCCAACGTCTACGCCAGGATCACCCGGCTCATGGACGCCGGGGTGATCACCGGCTTCACGGCGCGGATCGCGCCGCAGAAGGCCGGCCTGGGCACCAGCGCGTACGTCTCGCTCACCATCGAGCAGAACTCCTGGCGCGCGGTGTCGGCCCGGCTCCGGGAGACTCCGTACGTCGAGAACTTCGCCCTGGTCGGCGGCGACTACGACGTCCTGGCGCTGGTCAGGACCCCGGACAACGCGACGCTCCGGCACGTGGTGCTGGAGCTCATCCAGGACATCCCGGGCATCCGTGCCACCCGCACGTGGCTGGTGTTCGAGGAGGCCCGCGGCGGCGGATCCGAGTGAGCGGTCAGCGTGCCCGCAGCGCCTTGTACTCGCCGAGCAGCGCCTCCAGGCTCCGCACCATGAACGTGTAGTACTCGTACATCTCGGACATGCGGGCGCGCTGCCGATCGGGGAGGTCGGCCGAGCGGGCCCGGGCGTTCTCGGCCAGAGAGAGCAGCTCCGTCGTCTGCTCCAGCTGGTGCTGCAGGCAGCCGATCCAGGCGTCCTCGCGCCACTCGTAGACGTACTGCCGGGACCCGGACTCCTTGAACCGCCGTACGGTCCCGTTGACCACGAGCAGGCGGGTCGTCTCCGAGACCGAGCCCTTGCTGGCGTTCAGGGCGGCCTGCAGCTCGTCCATCGTCATGGGCGTCTCGCTCAGCATGAGCACCCCCGCGGCGCGCCCGGCCATCGGCGGCCAGCCCATCGCGCGGCCGATGCGCAGGCCGAAGTCGTCGATCAGGGGGTTCTCGTCGCCGACGGACACCAGCGGAACACCATCCGTTCAGAAAAAAATGAACTTTCACTATTGACTGAACTTTCTGCTGAGGGCAGTCTACCGGCTAACGGTGGCCCGGGCGGTTCCGGGCCGAGCGCAGGAGGTTCGCCGTGACAGACACGGGCTGGGACATCATCGTCGTGGGAGCGGGTTCCGCCGGCGCGGCACTCGCCGCCCGCTCCGCCGAGCTGGGCAAGCGCGTCCTGCTGCTGGAGGCCGGTCCCGACTACCGTTCGGCGCGGATGCACGAGGCGTGGCGCTCGCCGAACCCGGTCCGCGCACTGCTGGACCCCACCGCCGTCGAGGGCATGGTGTGGATGGGCGTCACCTCCTCCCGCACCGACAGGCAGGCCCCGGCTCCGTACTGGCGGGGCAGGGGCGTCGGCGGCAGCTCGTCGATCAACGGGCAGATCGCGATCCGCCCGCCGATGGACGACTTCGACGACTGGGCCGCGGCGGGATGCGCCGGCTGGTCGTGGCGGGACGTGCTGCCGTACTTCGCGAAGCTGGAGGACGACGAGGAGTTCGGCGACGAGCCGTACCACGGGCGCGGCGGGCCGACTCCGATCTTCCGGATGCCGCGCGAGCAGTGGGGCGGGGCGGACGCCGCGCTGGCCGCCGCCGCGCTGGCGGCCGGGCACGCCTGGGCGCCGGACGTGAACGCGCCCGGCGCCGCCGGGGTCTCCCCCTACCCGATCAACTCGCGCGCCGGGCGCCGGGTCACGGTCAACGACGGCTACCTCGAGCCCGCCCGGTCCCTGGCCGGCCTCACCGTCCGCGGTGACGCCCTGGTCGACCAGGTCCTCTTCGCCGGTGACCGCGCCGTCGGCGTACAGGCCGTCGTGGGCGGGACGGCGGTGACCGAGTACGCGGACGAGATCGTCCTCAGCGCGGGCGTGATCCACTCCCCCGCGATCCTCATGCGCTCGGGCGTCGGCCCGGCCGCCGACCTGCGCCGCCTGGGGATCACGGTACGGCGGGATCTCCCGGTCGGGCTCGGCATGCAGGACCATCCGATGATCGTCGTCGAGCTGCCGCTGACCCAGGAGGCCGCCATCAAGACGGCCGACGACCGCCACACCAACGTCTGCGTCCGCTACACCAGCGGGCCCGGAGGGCTGCCGCACGACATGATGTTCGTCTCGCTGAACCAGAACGTGCTGTCCATGGAGGCCGCCGACACCCGCTTCCCGGCGGGCGGCTTCGGCGTGTGGCTCAACCAGAACCACTCACGCGGCGTGCTGACGCTGACCTCCGCCGACCCGCAGGCCCAGCCCGAGGTGCGCGAACGCATGCTGTCGGACTCCCGCGACCTGGAACGCCTGCGCGATGGCGTGCGCGCCCTGGTCGAGCTGGCGCGCGGCCCCGAGGCGGCCACGATCGTCGCGGGCTCCGGCTCCGTGGAGGCCAGCAACGAACGGCTGTTCGCGGTGCTGGACGACGACGCCGCGCTCGACGGGCACATCCTCGCCACCGCGGTCGACGCCCAGCACGGCACCAGCACCTGCCGGATGGGCGCGCCCGGGGACGCCGCCACGGTGGTGGACCCGTCGTGCCGCGTCCTCGGGGTCGAGGGGCTGCGCGTGGTGGACGCGTCGATCTTCCCATCTGTACCCCGGGCCAACACCAACCTGGCATCGATCATGGTCGGCGAGCTCATGGCCGACCGCCTCTAAGGAGCCCTGTGAAAACCCTGCAGAACCTGATCGGCGGCATCTGGGAAGACTCCCGGGGCGACGCGTTCCACGATGTGGTCAACCCCGCGACCGAGGAGGTCGTCGCCCGCTGCCCCAGCGGCTCACCGGAGGACGTACGCCTGGCCGTGGACGCGGCCGTGCGCGCGCAACCGGCCTGGGCCGCGCTGACCGTCGCCGAACGGGTGGAGCGGCTGTCCCAGTGGGCGGACACGATCGCCGCCCACGCCGACGAGCTGGCGGAGATCGAATGCCGGGAGATGGGCAAGCCCGTCGCCCTCGGCACGGCCTTCATCGGCGGCGCGGCGATGGGGTTCAAGGCGGCGGCGGCCGAGGCCCTGGAGTACGCGTTCGAGGAGACCGTCCCGGCGCCGGACGGGGGCAGCACCACGATCGTGCGCGCCCCGCTCGGCGCGACGGCCGTGATCGTGCCGTGGAACTTCCCCGTGCCCATGACCCTGGGCGCGCTCGGCCCGCTGCTGGCCGCCGGGAACACCGTCGTGCTCAAGCCGTCCGAGCGCTCGCCGATGTCGGCGGTGCGGCTGCTTGAGCTGATGGACCTGCCGCCCGGCGTGGTCAACCTGGTCCTCGGCGACTCCCGCGCGGGCGCGCCGCTGGTGGCCGACGAACGCGTCGGGCTCGTGCACTTCACCGGCTCCGTCGAGTCCGGGCGCAAGGTCGGCGAGCGGACCGGGGCACTGCTGCGCCGCTCGATCCTGGAGCTGGGCGGCAAGGACCCCGTGGTGGTCGACGCGGGGGTGGACCCGGTGGCCACCGCCGCCGCGGTCGCGTTCGGCGCCTTCGCGAACTCCGGCCAGATCTGCACCTCCATGGAACGCGTCTACGTGCACCGCGACGTCGCCGAGCCGTTCATCGAGGCCCTGGTCGAGGCCGCGGGGACCTACGCGCTCGGCGACGGGCACGACGCGGGCACCGTGCTCGGCCCGCTGGTCGACCGGCGGCAGCGCGACATCGTGGCACGGCACGTCGCCGACGCGGTATCGCGCGGCGCGACCGTACGGGCCGGCGGGGTGGTGCCCGAGGGCAGGGGCTTCTTCTACCCCGCGACCGTGCTCACCGGCGTGGACGAGTCCATGCTGGTCATGACCGAGGAGACCTTCGGCCCGATCGCCCCGGTCGTCGTGGTCTCCTCCTTCGAGGAGGGGCTGGAGCGGGCGAGCGCGTCGCGCTTCGGCCTGGCCGCCACCGTGTACACCGCCGACCCCGCGCACATGGCGGCCGCCCGCCGCATCCCCGCCGGTGTCGTGTGGGTGAACCAGTGGCAGGGCGGCGGCCCCGAGCGGCTGTACGAACCGGCCGGGGACAGCGGCATGGGCGCGACCGGCTCCCGCGCCGCCTACGACGCGGCCACCCGCCCCACCTCGATCCACACCGCCCCCGCCGCGTGACGGCCAAACTGCGGGCCGCCGACGTCGTACGGGCCTGGAGTGACCGGCTCGTGGGCCTGTCCCATCGCATCCACGCCCACCCCGAACCGGCCTTCGAGGAGACGCGGGCCAGCGCGTGGGTGGCGCAGGCGCTGGACGCGGCCGGGTTCGACGTCCGGCACGGCTGCTACGACCTGCCCACCGCCGTCCACGCGACGGTGGGCTCGGGTCCGCTGCACGTCGGGATCTGCGCCGAGTACGACGCGCTGCCCGGCATCGGCCACGCCTGCGGCCACAACGTCATCGCCGCGGCCGCGGTCGGCGCGGGAGCGGCGCTGGCCGGGCTGGCCGACGAGCTGGGGCTGACGGTGTCCGTGCTCGGCACCCCGGCCGAGGAGGGCGGCGGCGGCAAGATCCTCATGATGGAACGCGGCGCGTTCGCGGGGCTGGACGCGGCCATGATGGTCCACCCGGCCGCCGTGGAGATGGCGGCGATGCCCGGCTCGGCCGTCGCCCAGTTCGAGATCTCGTACCAGGGCAAACCTGCCCATGCCGGTGCGTACCCCGAGCTGGGCGTCAACGCGGCCGACGCCATGACCGTCGCCCAGGTGGCGATCGGGCTGCTCCGCCAGCAGACAGCCGCGGGCGACCGGGTGCACGGCGTCGTCACCGAGGCGGGTACGGCGCCGAACGTGATCCCCGACGCGAGCCGGGGCCGGTGGATCGTCCGCTCCCCCACGATGGAGGGCCTGACCGAGCTCAAGCCGCGCGTGCTGCGCTGCTTCGAGGCCGGGGCGCTGGCCTCCGGGAGCTCGCTGACGGTCACCGCACCCGGGCCCGACTACGCCGACCTGCGGCCGGACGCGGCCATGCTGGGTCTGTACCGGGCCAACGCCGAGGCGCTCGGGCGCGTCTTCCCCGACCTGCCCGGCGGGCCCCCGGCCGGGGCGGCGACCGACATGGGCAACGTCTCCCACGTCGTGCCCACCATCCATCCGATGCTCGGGCTGGACTGCCTGCCCGCGGTCAACCACCAGCCGGAGTTCACCGCGGCCTGCGTCACCCCGGCCGCCGACCGGGCGGTCCTGGACGGGGCGGTGGCCATGGCCTGGACCGCCATCGACCTGGCCTTCCGTTAGCCCCGCCCGAAAGCCCTCAGCGCACGTCGGCGGGGCCCTCCACCACGCAGCGGCCACCCCCAAGGGCCCCGGCCCACGTCGGCGGAGAGGGGCCGTCCGACGGGGTCGGGGGGACTGCGGGTCCGTGCTCAGCGGCCCTCGAAGGTGGGTTTGCGTTTCTCGAGGAACGCCTCCACCGCTCCCGCGTGGTCGGCGGTCAGCCCCAGGCGGGCCTGGGCGCGGGCCTCGGCGGTGAGTGCCGCGCCGAGGTCCTGGTCCCAGGCTCCGGCGATCAGCCGCTTGGACTCGGCGTACGCGGCGGTCGGCCCGGCGGCGAGCCGGGCCGCCAGCTCGCGCGCCACCGCACCGGCCTCCTCCCGAGGGACCACGCGCCCCGTGATCCCCCACTCCACCGCCTGCCGGGCGCCGAACGACTCACCCAGCAGGACCAGCTCCTTGGCCCGGGCCTCGCCGACCGCCCGTACGAGCGTCAGGGACAGCCCCGAGTCGCACGTCAGCCCGATCGCCGTGAACGCCGTCGCGAAGACGGCCTCCTCCGCGAGCACCCGCAGGTCACAGGCCAGGGCGAGGGCCAGACCGGCGCCGACGCACGTGCCGTTGACGGCGGCGACGACCGGTTTGCCCATGGTGGCCAGGAGCCGGACGATCGGCGCGTAGTCCTCCTCGACGGTGTCGAAGGCGTGCCCGGCGTCCGAGCGGAGCGCCGCCGCGTGCTCGGCGAGGTCCTGGCCGACGCAGAAGGCGGTCCCCGCCCCGGTCAGCACCACCGCGCGTACGGCGTCGTCCGCCGCGACCTCCTCCAGCTCCCGGCGCAGCGCCGTCTTCAGCCCGGTGTCCAGCGCGTTGCGGCGGTCCGGGCGGTTGAGGGTCAGGACGGCCACGGCGCCGTCGCGTTCCAGCAGGATCGAGGCCCCGTCCAGCTCAGGCTCCACCTCAGGCCTCCTGTCCGGGCAGCGGCCAGGTCTTGGCCACGAGGGTCAGCACGTCGTACGTGGCGACCGGCTGGCCGTCCTGGTTGGCGACGACGGCGTCCCAGCGGACCTCGCCGTAGTCGGCGGAGCTGCGCGGGGTGATCTGCTTGACGGTCAGCGTCACGTCGATCGTGTCGCCCGCCTTCACGGGGGTGAGGAAGCGCAGGGAGTCGACGCCGAAGTTGGCCAGGACCGGTCCGGGCGCCGGGTCCACGAAGAGCCCGGCGGCCAGGGACACGACGAGGTACCCGTGGGCGACGATGCCGCCGAACAGCGGGTTGCGCGCGGCGGCCGCGGCGTCGGTGTGCGCGTAGAAGGTGTCCCCGGTGAACTCGGCGAAGTGCTCGATGTCGGCGAGCGAGACCGTGCGCGGCGCGGAGGCGATCGTGTCACCGACGCGCAGCTCCGCCAGGGACTTGCGGAACGGGTGAACGTCCGACTCGGCGCGCGCGGCGCCCGTGGTCCAGCGGCCGGTGACCGCGGTGAGCAGGTCCGGGGAGGCCTGGACGGCGGTGCGCTGCATGTGGTGCAGGACCCCGCGGACGCCGCCCAGCTCCTCGCCGCCGCCGGCCCGGCCCGGGCCGCCGTGGACGAGGACGGGCAGCGGCGAGCCGTGCCCGGTGGACTCCTTGGCGTCGTCCCTGTCCAGGACGAGGACCCGGCCGTGCCACGGCGCCAGCCCCAGCACGACGGTCCGCGCGACCTCCGGGTCGTGGGTGGCGACGGAGGCGACGAGGCTGCCCCTGCCGCGCGCCGCGAGCGCGATCGCCGAGTCCAGGCCGTCGTAGGCGAGCACGGTGCCGACCGGCCCGAACGGCTCCACGTCGTGCGGCTCGGTGGCGCCGGGACGGGCGCGCAGCAGGAGCGGGGTCATGAACGCGCCGCGCTCGGCGTCGCCGTCGAGCAGGGCGGCGCCGGAGGGGTCGCCGAAGGCGATCTCGGCGCCGGCTCGCAGCGCCTCGACGGCCTTGCGCACCTCGTCGCGCTGGCCGAGGCTGGCCAGCGCGCCCATCCGTACGTCCGGATTGCGGGGATCGCCGACGGTCACCTTGGCCAGGCGCGCGGCCAGCGCCTCGACGACCTGGCCGGCCATGGGCGAGGGCACGAGGACCCGGCGGATGGCGGTGCACTTCTGGCCCGCCTTGACCGTCATCTCGGTGACGACGCCCTTGACGAACAGGTCGAACTCCGGGTCCTCCGGCCGCACGTCCGGCCCCAGGATCGAGCAGTTCAGCGAGTCGGCCTCGACGCCCAGCAGGACGCCGCCGTCCAGCACGTTCGGGTGGCGGCGCAGGATGCCCGCGGTGTGCGCGGAGCCGGTGAAGGCGACGGAGTCCTGGACGGTCAGCTCGTCGAGCAGCCCTCCGGCGCCGCCGGAGACGAGCTGGAGCGTGCCTTCGGGCAGGATGCCCGACTCGATGATCAGCCGTACGGCCAGCTCGGTCAGGTACGCGGTCTGGCTCGCGGGCTTGACGATCGAGGGCAGCCCGGCGAGGAAGGCCGGGGCCAGCTTCTCGAGCATCCCCCAGACCGGGAAGTTGAAGGCGTTGATCTGCACCGCGACGCCCGGCCGCGAGGTGTAGAGGTGCTGGCCAACGAACGTGCCGCCCTTGCCCAGGCGCTCCAGGCCGCCGTCCAGGACGACGGTGTCGTTCGGCAGCTCGCGCACCCCCTTGCTCGCGTAGCTGAACAGGGTGCCGATGCCGCCGTCCACATCGATCATCGTGTCGCGCGAGGTGGCGCCCGTACGCACGGACAGCGCGTACAGCTCCTCCTTGCGCTCGGTCAGGTGCTTGGCCAGCGCCTTCAGCAGGGCCGCCCGCTCGTGGAAGGTCAGGGACCGCAGCGCGGGCCCGCCGGTGTCGCGGGCGTGGCGGACCATCGCGGCGACGTCCAGCCCCCGGCTGGAGATCCGCGCGACCTCCTCGCCCGTGGCGGCGTCGAGCAGCGGCTCCCCTTCATCGGCCGCCCGGAACCATCGTCCGGCGGCGTAGCTCTCCAGCAGCGCGCTCACGCGTCCTCTCCTCTCCACGGGCCCCTTGCGCAGGTACCCCGACACGTGCCACGGTATTACTGACCGAGCGATAAGTAAATACGACTCGACGCCCGAGGAGGGAAATCGATGACGACGACACCGGCGGAGCCGGAAGCGCTCGAAGCCGCGTTCGAGGCGACGATCGCGCGCCACGACCGGATCGAGCCCCGGGACTGGATGCCGGACGCCTACCGCCGGACGCTCGTACGCCAGATCGCCCAGCACGCGCACTCCGAGATCATCGGCATGCAGCCCGAAGGCGCGTGGATCGGCCGCGCGCCGTCCCTGCGCCGCAAGGCGATCCTGCTGGCCAAGGTGCAGGACGAGGCCGGGCACGGGCTGTACCTGTACTCGGCGTGCGAGACCCTGGGCGTCTCCCGCGCCGAGCTGACCGAGCTGCTGCTCACGGGCCGGCAGAAGTACTCCTCGATCTTCAACTACCCGACGCCGTCGTACGCCGACGTCGGGACGATCGGCTGGCTGGTGGACGGCGCCGCGATCTGTAACCAGGTGCCGCTCTGCCGCACCTCGTACGGCCCGTACGGGCGGGCCATGATCCGCATCTGCAAGGAGGAGTCGTTCCACCAGCGGCAGGGCTACGAGCTGCTGATGACGATGATGAGCGGCACCGACGCCCAGCGGGCGATGGTCCAGGAGTCGGTGGACCGGTTCTGGTGGCCGTCGCTGATGATGTTCGGCCCGCCGGACGCCGACTCGCCCAACAGCGCGCGGTCGATGGCCTGGGGCGTCAAGCGCAACTCCAACGACGAGCTGCGCCAGAAGTTCGTGGACATGACGGTCCCGCAGGCCGAGGCGCTCGGCGTCACGCTGCCCGACCCCGACCTGCGCTGGAACGCCGAACGCGGCCACCACGACTTCGGCGAGCCCGACTGGCAGGAGCTCGCCGCCGTGATCCGCGGGGACGGGCCGTGCAACGCGCAGCGCATGGCGCACCGCCGGGCCGCGCACGAGGACGGCGCCTGGGTACGCGAGGCCGCGTCGGCGTTCGCGGAGCGGGCGGGCACACGATGAGCGCCGACCGGCGGGAGTGGCCGCTGTACGAGGTGTTCGTCCGCGGCAAGCGGGGCCTCAACCACGTGCACGTCGGATCGCTGCACGCCGCCGACGACGCGATGGCCGTACGGCACGCGCGTGACGTCTACACCCGGCGCAACGAGGGCGTGAGCATCTGGGTCGTACGGGCCGACGCCATCACGGCCTCCAGCCCGGACGAGAAGGACCCGCTGTTCGCGCCGAGCGGCGACAAGGTCTACCGACACCCGACGTTCTACGACATTCCCGACAACGTCCCGCACATGTGATCGGTTGGCACTCATGAACGACGAATTCGCCGGCGACTCCCCGCAGTGGGCCTTCGGCACCGGCTTCGAGGACCCCCTGGCCGGGGTCGACACCACGGTGCCGCCGGGCGTCGACGCCGCCGAGCTGGCCGCGTACTGCCTCATGCTCGGCGACGACGCGCTGATCATGTCGCAGCGCCTGTCCGAGTGGTGCAGCCGCGCGCCCGACCTGGAAGAGGACATCGCGCTGGCGAACATGGCGCTCGACCTGCTCGGACAGGCCCGCCTTCTGCTGTCGCGGGCGGCCGCCGCCGATCCCGGCGTCGTGCCCGCCCTGCCCGAGGGCTCGCCGGTGCCCGCCGAGGACGCGCTGGCGTACTTCCGCGACGCGGAGCAGTTCCGCAACGCCCGGCTCGCCGAGGTGGAGAACGGGGACTTCGCGCACGTCGTCGTGCGGCTGCTGCTGTTCTCGGTGGCCCGGCTCGCGCTGCTGGAGCGGCTGCGGACCAGCCGTGACCAGGTCCTGGCGGCGGTGGCGGCCAAGGGCGTGAAGGAGATCACCTACCACCGCGACTGGGCGGGACGCTGGTTCCGCACCCTGGCGCAGGGGACCGGGGAGTCGCGGCGCAGGCTGGTGGCGGCGCTGGACTCCCTGTGGCCGTACCAGGCCGAGCTCACCGATTTTGGCGAGGACCTGCGCGACGAGGTGGACGCCGTCCTCGACCAGATCTTCGCCGTGAGCGGCGTCGAGCGGCCCGAGCGCGCGCCGCTGGCCGGCACCGGCCGCGACGGCGCGCACACCGACGCCCTCGGCCCGCTGCTCGCCGAGATGCAGGTCGTCGCCCGCGCCCACCCGAGCGGGCGCTGGTGAGCGCCCGCGACCGGGCCGCCGAGGTCGCGGCGCAGGTACGCGACCCCGAGATGCCCATGCTCACCCTCGCGGACCTCGGCGTGCTGCGCGGCGTCGAGGTATCCGGTGGCGAGGACGTGGTCGTGTCGATCACCCCGACGTACACCGGCTGCCCGGCCATGGCGACCATGCGCGACGACCTCGTCCACCGGCTGCGGGAGGCCGGGTTCGACCGGGTCGAGGTGCGGATCGTCCTGGATCCGCCCTGGTCGAGCGACTGGATCACCGAACGCGGCCGGGCCGCCCTGCGGGAGGCCGGGCTGTCGGCCCCCGGCCCCGCCCCCCGGCGCAGCCGCCCGATCCCGCTCACGCTGGGGCCGGCCAGGAGCGCCCCGCCCTGCCCGCGCTGCGGATCGGCGGCGACCCGGCTGACGTCCGAGTTCGGCGCGACCGCCTGCAAGGCCCTCTACCGCTGCACCGGCTGCCTTGAGCCGTTCGAGCACGTCAAGGAGATCTGACATGGCCGCTTTCCACCCGCTCACCGTGTCGGCGGTGGACCGCCTGTGCGAGGACGCCGCGGCGATCACGTTCGCCGTCCCGGACGAGCTGCGCGAGGCGTACGCCTTCCGCGCCGGGCAGTCGCTCACCCTGCGCCGCGTCGTGGACGGGCGGGAGGAGCGCCGGTCGTACTCGATCTGCGCGCCGGCCGGCGCACGGCCCCGGATCGGGGTCCGCGAGATCCCGGGCGGGCTGTTCTCGTCCTGGCTGGTACGCGAGGTCGCGCCGGGGACGCGGATCGAGGTCCAGACGCCGACCGGCTCCTGGCGGGCCGACCCCGCCGCGGGCGAGCGGCACCTGTGCGTCGCCGCCGGGTCGGGCATCACCCCGATGCTGTCGCTCGCCTCGACCGTGCTCACCCATCCAGAAGCCCAGGTGTCGCTGCTGTACGGCAACCGGACCAGCCGGACCGTGATGTTCGCCGAGGAGCTGGGCGACCTGAAGAACCGCTACGGCCCCCGGCTCCAGGTGGTCCACGCGCTCTCGCGGGAGCCGCACGACGTCGAGCTGTTCTCGGGGCGGATCGACGGCGACCGGCTGCGCCGCCTGCTGACCGAGGTGGTGCCGGTCGAGGTGTTCGACCACGTCTGGCTCTGCGGGCCGCTGGCGATGATCCAGGAGGCGCGTACGGTGCTCGCCGACCTGGGCGTACCCGCCTCCCGCGTGCACGTCGAGCTGTTCTACGTCGACGAGCCGCCGCCGCAGCCGCGACGGGCCGCGGAGGGGGTCGCGCCCGGCGCGACGAGCGAGCTGACGACGGTGCTGGACGGCCTGCGGACGACCTCGACGGTCTCCCGCGACGCGACGCTGCTCGACGGCGCCCAGGCGGCGCGCGCTGACCTGCCGTTCGCCTGCAAGGGCGGCGTCTGCGGGACGTGCCGCGCGGTCGTACGGTCGGGCGAGGTGGACATGCGCCGCAACTACGCCCTCGAGCAGGCCGAGATTGACGCCGGATTCGTCCTGACCTGCCAGACATTTCCGGTCGGCGAGCGCGTCACCGTCGACTACGACGCATAAGGAGCCCACTGATGCCCGAATCCTTCGTCGTCTCCGGCGTGCGGACGCCGATAGGCCGCTACGGCGGCGCGCTCGCCCACGTCCGGCCCGACGATCTGGCCGCCCTCGTCGTGGGCGAGGCCGTCGCCCGCGCCGGGATCGCCCCGGACCTCGTGGACGAGGTGGTGCTCGGCGCGGCCAACCAGGCCGGCGAGGACAACCGGAACGTCGCCCGGATGGCCCTCCTGCTGGCGGGCCTGCCCGACTCGGTGCCCGGGTTCACCGTCAACCGGCTCTGCGCCTCGGGGCTGACCGCGGTCGCGACCGCGCGTGCCCTGATCGCCGCCGGGGACGCGGACGTGGTGGTCGCGGGCGGGGTGGAGTCGATGACCCGGGCTCCGTGGGTGACCGAGAAGCCGGCCAAGGCGTTCGCGAAGCCGGGGCCGTCGTTCGACACCTCGATCGGCTGGCGGTTCACCAACCCGCGCTTCGACGCCGCGACGACCGCTTCCATGCCGCAGACGGCCGAGACGGTCGCGCGGCGCTGGGGGCTGACCCGTGAGGAGCTGGACGCGTACGCGCTGCGCTCCCACGAACGGGCGGTCACGGCCATCAAGGAGGGCCGGTTCACCGGCGAGATCGTCCCGGTTCCCACGGGTGCGGGCGTCGTCGACACCGACGAGGGGCCGCGGCCGGACACGAGCCTGGAACGGCTGGCGCGGCTGCGCCCGGTCAACGGCCCCGACGGGGTCGTCACCGCGGGCAACTCCAGCTCGCTGAACGACGGCGCCGCGGCCGTCGTCGTGGTCAGCGACCGCTTCCTCGAACGGCACGGCCTGACACCCCGCGCGCGCCTGGTGGCGGCGGCCAACGCCGGGGTGGCGCCGGAGATCATGGGCGTCGGCCCGGTCCCGGCGACCCGCAAGGCGCTCGAACGCGCGGGCTGGGCCGTCGGCGACCTGGACGCCGTGGAGCTGAACGAGGCGTTCGCGTCCCAGTCGCTCGCCTGCGTCCGGGATCTCGGGCTCGACCTCGGCCGCGTCAACGCCGACGGCGGCGCGATCGCCCTCGGGCACCCGCTGGGCGCGTCCGGCGCCCGGATCCTCGTCACCCTGCTCGGCCGGCTCGAACGCACCGGAGGCCGGCGCGGCCTGGCGACCATGTGCGTCGGCGTCGGCCAGGGCAGCGCTCTCCTGGTGGAGCGCCCATGACCAGCCTGATCGTCGAGGAAGGCGAGGACCGGGTGGTGTGGCGGCTCAACCGCCCCGAGGTCCGCAACGCCATCGACCGCGAGCTGGTCGCCAGGCTCCACGAGGCGTGCGCCGCCGTCGAGGAGGAGCCGCGCGTCGTCCTGCTCACCGGCGAGGGCACGACGTTCGCGGCCGGGGCCGACATCGCCCAGCTGCGCGAACGCGACCTGTACGACGCGCTGCGCGGCATCAACTCCAAGCTCTTCGACCGGATCCACCGGCTGCCCATGCCGACCGTGGCCCTGCTCGACGGGTACGCCCTGGGCGGCGGGGCCGAGCTGGCCTACGCCTGCGACTTCCGGATCGGCACGCCGGGCACGCGGATCGGCAACCCGGAGACCGGCCTCGGCATCCTGGCGGCGGCCGGGGCGGCCTGGCGGCTGGCCGAGCTGGTCGGGGAGCCGCTGGCCAAGGAGATCCTGCTCGCGGGCCGGGTGCTCACGGCCGAGGAGGCGCACGCCGTACGGCTGCTCAACGAGGTCGTGGAGCCGGAGGAGCTGCTGGCGGCCGGGCACCGGCTGGCCGACCGGATCACCGCGCGGGCGCCGCTGGCGACCCGGCTGACCAAGGCGGTCTTCCACGCCCCTCGGGGCGCGCACCCGTTCGTGGACGACGTGGCTCAGGCGGTCCTGTTCGAGACGGAGGAGAAGCACGTGCGCATGACGGCATTCCTGGAGCGGCGCTCATGAGCCTGCCACGGACGGTCGGCGTCTTCGGCGGCGGGCGGATGGGGTCCGGGATCGCGCAGGCGTTCCTGACCTCGGGCAGCCGCGTGATCGTCGTCGAGGACAGTCCGGAGGCGGCCGAGCGGGCCAGGGCCCGGGTACGCGACGGCCTGGCCAAGGGACACGCGGACCCGGACGCGCTCGCGCGGCTGCGGACGACTTCGGACCCCGGCGAGCTGGGCCCGTGCGAGCTCGTCGTCGAGGCGGTCCCGGAGGACGCGGCGCTCAAGGCCCAGGTGTTCGCCCTGGTCGAGAAGGTGGCGCCGGGCGCGGTGCTGGCCTCGAACACCAGCAGCCTGTCGATCGGCGCGCTGGCCGCCGGCCTGGCCGCGCCGGAGCGCTTCCTCGGGCTGCACTTCTTCAACCCCGTCCCGGTGAGCGCGCTCATCGAGATCGTCACCGGGCCGCGTACCGATCCGGCGCTCGTGGCGCTGGCCCAGGAGTGGGCGGCCGGGCTGGGCAAGACGCCGATCACGGTCGCGGACTCGCCGGGGTTCGCCAGCAGCCGGCTGGGCGTCTGCCTGGCGCTGGAGGCGATGCGGATGCTGGAGGAGGGCGTCGCGAGCGCGGCCGACATCGACACGGCGATGACCCTCGGCTACCGGCACCCGATGGGGCCCCTGCGGACCACCGACGTGGTGGGGCTGGACGTGCGGCTCGCGATCGCCGAGCACCTGGCGCACGAGCTGGGGCCCCGGTTCGAGCCGCCGCGGATCCTGCGCAACCTGGTCGCCGCCGGGCATCTCGGCCGTAAGACGGGCCAGGGCTTCTACACCTGGTGAGACCCCCCGGCCTCGTGTCGGGCCAGGCCGTCGAAGGCGATGGCGGTGATGGCGTCGGCGACCATCGCCCGGTCGTACGCGCCGTCGGGCCGGTACCACTCGACCAGCGAGTTCACCATGCCGAACAGCAGCCGGCTGACCAGCGTCGCCGGCACGTCGTCGCGGAGCGCGCCCTCCGCGACGGCGTCGGTGACGAGCGCGGCCAGGCGGTCGTCGAGCCAGCGGCGCCGCTCCAGCGCCGCCAGCTCGACCTCGCTGTTGCCGCGCACCCGCAGCAGGAGCGTGACCGAGGGCTGGTGCGCCACCAGCACCTCGACGCTGCGGCGTAGCACCTCGCGCAGCCGTCCGTACGCGCTCGTCCCGGCCTGGTCCCTGGAGGCCTCGGTCACGACGGCGGTCAGCTCGTCGAGCGCGTCGTCCAGGGCCTGGCCGAGCAGTTGCTCCTTGCTGGTGACGTGGTGGTAGATGGCCGGCTTGGTCAGGCCCAGCTCCTTGGCCAGGTCGCCCATGCTGGTGGCGTCGTACCCCTTGCGGTTGAACAGCTCCACCGCGGCGCGCAGGACCGCGGCCTGGTCATGGCCGGGACGGCCACGCCCGCGGCGCGGGGGCGGTTCGGCAGGCTGAGTCGTCACGAATGCAGCATCTCACGACGGATCAGAGGCCCCTCCACGCGCAGCGGGTGGGGTCCAGGTCATCGCGCTCAGCGTGGCGTTACGCAGAACTCACATCGTGGGCATTTTAGCCGCGGCCCGCCAAAAAGCGATTGATTTGAAAATTCTTCAAAGCATTCGGATTTACGTTTACAACGTCGCGATCCAGTCGTTAATCTGCTGAATGCGAAAGGGAATCAGCGCCATGAAAGACTTGAACGCGATGAACCACCCGGTTGTCACAGCAGATGTCGACCAGATGCGCGATTTGCTGGTGCAGCATTTCCCGCCTTACTATCTCGAAATCGGCAGGCCGCACCCGCGCGGCGCTCGATACCAGCTTCTCCACAAAGGAAAGATCGCCCTGCACACCGCGACATACGGAGCGGAGATTCGCGTCGGAACGTCGGAGTCGTTCAACTTCTATGCGGTCATGATGCCGTTGCGGGGAACCGGCGGGGTGACGCTCAACGGGCAGGACGTCACCGCGCCGATCTCCCTCATCGGCCCCAAGCAGAAAATCGACATGCGTTGGAGCCTCGACCACGAGGTGTTGATGATGCAGGTTCCGTTGGCGGCCATGGAAGAGGCGCTTGAGGCCTACCTTGGCGATCCTCCCAAGGAGCGGCTGCGGTTCGAGCCTGGGGTGGACGCCACCGGCGCGCTCGGCCACGCGCTCAGAATGGTGTCATCGGGCGGCACGCTGCTCTTCGCGGCTTCGAAGCTGGCCGAGCATCACTTCGAGCAGTTTCTGCTGCACACCTTGCTCGCCTCCCAGCCGCACAACTACTCGGACGCACTCAGCGAGTCCGCTGCACCCTGGACCCCCGCCGCTCTCCGGCGTGCCGTCCGCTACTGCGAAGACCACGCCGGCGAGGCGATCTGCCTCGGCGACATCGCCGCCGCGGCCAGAGTCAGCGTCCGTACCCTCCAGCTCGGCTTCCGTGAACACCTGCAGACCACCCCGATGGCCTATCTCCGTTCCGTACGGTTGGCTCACGTACACGCCGATCTCGTCCGCATCGCGGACACGGGCAGCCGGACGACCGTCACGGAGGTGGCCCTGCGATGGGGATTCACCCATCTCGGCCGCTTCTCGGCCCTGTACAGGCAGACCTACGGCCGGCTTCCGTCCAGCACCCGGCAAGGACACCGATGAGGCCGTCGGCGCCTACCTCAGCGCCTCGGTCTCGGGCCGGCCCCGGCGGCGGAAGTCGGCCAGCACGTCCGACCAGGGGATGACCGCGTTGTCCTTGGCCCATTGTTCCCAGACCGCTGCGAGCTCCGCGACGAGCGACGGCTCCCGCGGGGCGAGATCCTCGCTCTCGGCGCGGTCGGCCTCGATGTCGTACAGCTCCCAGGGGCCGCCCCACTCGCGTACGAGCTTCCAGCGCCCCCGTCGTACGGCGGCATTGCCGATGTGTTCCCAGCACAACGTCCGGGGTTCGTCGGCGGCGGGAAGGTCGTCGCCCCGCCACACGGGCAGCAGGCTGTGGCCCGCCGTGTCCGCGTGGCCGTACGCCGCCTCCACGATGGTGGAGGTCAGGTCGACCAGGTGACCGGGGCGCCGTTCGACCCGGTCGGCGGGCAGCGCGCTCGGCCACGACACGATGAAGGGGGAGGCGACACCACCCTCGTGAACCCAGCGCTTGTAGAGGCGGAACGGCGTGTTGGACAGGTTCGCCCAGCCTCGGCCGTAGCTGATGTAGCCCTGCTCGGGACCGGGCATGATCCGGGGGGTGTTGCCCGCCTCGATGGGTTCGCCGAGCCGGGTGTGCCGGGGGCAGATCTCCTCGCCGAAGAACGGCTGTCCGGGACGGTGCGGCAGTTCCTCGGCGCACCCGCCGTTGTCGGAGAGGAACATCACGATCGTGTTCTCGCGGGTCCCTGACCGTTCGAGCTGGTCGAGGACCTGACCGATGCCGCGGTCCATCACCTCGACCTGGGCGGCGTACGTGGCCATCCGCTCCACCTGCCAGGCGTGGTCGTCGACATCGGCCCACGGTGGAACCGCCTCGTCCCGCGGGGACAGTTCCGCGACGCCGGCGACACCGAGGTCGGCCTGGCGCCGGAAGCGTTCCGCGCGGAGCGTGTCCCAGCCGGCCCGGTACCGTTCGCGGTATTTCGCGATGTCGGGCTCGCGGGCGTGCAACGGCCAATGGGGAGCCGTGTACGCCAGGTAGAGGAAGAACGGCGTGTCACCGGCCGAGGCGCGGGCGACGAAGTCTCGGGCGTGCTCGCTGAGGTCGTCGGTGATGTAGTAGTCCGGATCCGCGTGTGCCTCGGGCACCCTCGATTCGCCCGACATGAGCGGCGGCTGGTAGTAGCTGCTGCACCCGGGCAGGATGCCGTAGAACTCGTCGAATCCGCGGCGCGTGGGCCACGTGTCGTTGGGTGTCGTGGTGTCGGACGACAGGTGCCATTTGCCGACCAGCCCGGTTCGGTAACCCAGGTCTTTCAGCCTCTGCGCGAGGGTCGGGACGCTCTGGTCCAGGGAGCCCCGGTAGCCGGCCGGCCTGTTGTCGGCCGTCAGGACACCGATTCCGACCGAGTGAGGGTGCCGGCCGGTCAGCAGGGCCGCACGGGAGGGGCTGCAGCGCGGCGTGACGTAGAACGACGTCATCCGGACGCCGCTGCGGGCGAGGCGGTCGAGATGCGGAGTGTCGATCTCCCCACCGAAGCTGCCGAGGTCGGAATAGCCGAGGTCGTCGGCGAGGATCACGATCACGTTGGGGGCTGGCATGCGGGCCTTTCTGTTTCCGTCGGAGGGGTGGTGATGTGCCGGTTGTGCTCACGTATCCGATGCCTCGCCGGCCGGCCCGGCCGGGTTCGTGTTCGGCCGGGTCAGTGAGCGCAGCAGGTCGGCGAACTGGCGGACCGCCTCCGCCCGGCTCACCGCGTCGGGGTCCAGCAGCCATTGGACGCGCAGCCCGTCAGCGAGCGCGATGAGCCATCGCGCGACCGTCTCCGTGGTCAGCCCCGGAGGCAGGTTGCGCTCGTCGATCACCTCGGTGAGCCACCCCTGCACGGAGATCACGATGGCCCGGTACCGCTCGACCCACCATTCGTGGGACGGGTGCTCAAGGCTCAGCCCCTCGGCCGACAGCAGGGCGAACAGCTGGACGAGCACGGGGTTGCGCTCGTTGTCCTCGAGGGTGCGGAGGAACACCTCCATCCGGTCCTCCCCCTCGGCCAGCCGGCGCCTCGAACTCCCCTGCCGGCAGGGTCTTCGATGCGATGGTGTGCGCGTTCCGAGCAGCGTGGCCACGAGGTCATCGTCGAGGCGGGCCAGCAGCTCACGCACCGTCGCCGGTTCCGAACCGGCCAGGTCCGTGGTCTCGTACGGATCGGATTCCAGGTCGAACAGGGCCGGCGTGGGCAGGTCGGCGCTCACCACGAGCTTGCGCGTCCTGGTGGAGACGGCACGCCAGCGGCGCAGGGCCACCCACCGGTTGTCCCCGTAGTGACGCTGGGCGAGCTCGATCTCGCGGGCGGACCGGTCGAGCCCGGACACGACATGGTCGCGGTGCTCGGGCGTCTCCCCTCGCACGACGGGCAGCAGCGACCGCGCGGTCATCCACCGCGCGGGTGCCGGCCCCGCGACGTCGAGGAAGGTCGCGGCCAGGTCCTCCAGCGAGACCAGGGCGTCGCTGGTGAGGCCAGGGTGCCTGACGACCGGTCCGGCGATGATCATCGGGATGCGGATGCTCGGGTCCAGGGCGACCTGCTTGCCCCAGATGCCCTGGTCACCGAGCATCTCGCCATGGTCGCTGGTGTAGACGACCACCGTGTTCTCCAGTTCGCCCCGTTCCGCGATCAGGTCGAGCAGCCCGCCGACGTGGCCGTCGATGTTCTCGATCATGGCCGCGTAGCGGCGCCGCACCTCCTGGTGGCGGGGGTCGGCCGGATCCTCACCGGCCGGAACCGGGAACTCGACGTCCCGCCACCTGTCGATCAGCCCTGGCGGCACGTCCATCGGATCGTGCGGGCCGGCGAAGTTCACCACCACGTGCCAGGGCCGCCCCTGAGGGCAGTTCGACAGGACGTCGCGGGCGTTGCGCGCGATCCAGTGGTCCAGGTAGGCGTCCTCCGGCAGCGGGCTGGGCTCGACGTCGAAGTAGGGCTCGTGCCGTCTGCGTTCGAAGTCCCGCAGGTGCAGGCACGCGACCCCGCGTCCGTACAGATGGTTCATGTACGGCCCTTTGGGTCCGGTACGCCCCGACCAGAGCAAGTCGAACTTGCCCTCGTTGTCGATGCCACCGTCCAGACCCCACTCGCGCAGGCACCGCGAGCCGTCGAGATTCCAGTCGAACGTCGCCTTGTGCAGGTCGAACTTCCCGACACCCGCCACGTGGTACCCGGCCTCGTCCCGGAGCGTCCGGAAATAGGTACGCGTCTCCGGCGGCAGATCGTGGAAATTGCTCGGCACCGGGCCGGAGTCGTAGTCCAGACCGGTGGCCAGGCAGGCCCGCGCCGGTGCGCACAGCGGCGCGGGAGTCACGGCGCGGCGGAACGTCATGCCACGCTCGGCCAGTCTCCGCAGGTGAGGTGTGCGTACCGGCAGGTCGCCCGTTCCCTCGATCCAGTCGTAGCGGTGCTGGTCCGCCACGATCAGGAGCACGTTCGGTGCATCCTCGAGGTTGTTCCGGACGATCTGCGCCGCGGCCGTGTTGTTCGGCAAGCTGATCACGGGCAGGCCGTCAGGGCTACCGGCAGGCCCGTCCCGACGCCGAGCAATTGACCGACAGGACCGCGTCGCGGTCCAGAACGTCCAGCAGGCATGGCGATCGTTCCTCGCGTTCTCGTCCGTTCCCCAGGTGCGACGGACGAGCACCTCGCGGAATGTAACGGGACCATACCTAACTTACCGAGTACTCGGTAGGTTAGCGCGACAAAAAAATTAGGGGCCATGCTTCCGGATCGTGCCGCGGCACCGTCAACCTGCTCAGGCTCATGGCCGATGAGCTGCGTCTCGACGCGCTCGAGACCGCGCTGGCACGCGAGTCGCACGATCCGGTGGACCGCCGAGCGAGGCGCGTGGACGGCCGGAGGCCGAATGGCGGTGGATGCACTGTGGGCCGGTCGGCAACAGCGTGCCGGCCGGCGCCTCGGACCGCCGCCATCGGAGTGTGGCGGCGGTGTGAACGGTCAGCGCAGGGAGCGGAAGAACTCACGCACGTCGGCGACGAACGGGCCGGGCTGTTCCAGGGCCAGGAAGTGTCCGCCGCGCTCGAATTCGGTCCAATGCACGATGGTGTGATCGCGTTCTGCGAATCGACGGATGGCGACGTCCTGGGTGAGGGAGACCGCCACGCCGGTGGGCACGGTCCCGGGGTCGCGCGGTGCCCAGGCCGAGGGGTCGTGGTGGGCCTCGTAGTAGAGGTGGGCCGAAGAGGCGCCGGTCTGCGTGAACCAGTAGATGCTGACATCGGTGAGGAGAGCGTCGCGGCCGACGGCGTCTTCGGGCAGGTCCGCGGCGCTGTCGGTCCATTCCTTGAACTTCTCGGCGATCCAGGCGAGCTGGCCGGCCGGGGAGTCGTTCAGGCCGTGCCCCAGGGTCTGCGGACGGGTGCCTTGGATCTTGTCGTAGCCGCTCTGCTCCTGCTGCCAGTGCTCCAGGCGCGCCAGCCGCTCCAGTTCGGACGTGGTCAGGTCGTCCATCTCACCATCGAGCCCGATCGGGAAGGTGACCAGGGCGTTGACGTGCACGCCTAGGACGCGCTCGGCATCCTGGCGGCCCATTTCCGGGGCGACGAAGGCGCCGACGTCGCCGCCCTGCACGCCGTAGCGGGAGTAGCCGAGCCGGTGCATCAGCTCGGTGAAAGCGCCGGCGATGCGGCCGTGCGTCCAGCCCGCCTCGCGCAGCGGAACGGAGAAGCCGAACCCCGGCAGAGAGGGGATCACCAGGTGGAAGGCGTCGGCAGGGTCGCCGCCGTAAGAGCGCGGGTCGGTCAGGGGGCCGACGACGTCCAGGAACTCGGCGATCGAGCCGGGCCAGCCGTGGACGAGCATCAGCGGGGTGGCGTCGGCCTCGGGAGAGCGAATGTGCGCGAAATGGATGGTCTGCCCGTCGATGTCGGTGGTGAACTGGGGCAGGTCGTTCAGCCTGGCCTCGTGCTTGCGCCAGTCGTAGCCGTCGGCCCAGTAGGCGGCGAGCTGCTGCAGGTACCCGGTCGGGACGCCGCGGCTCCAGCCTTGGCCGCCGATCTCGCCGCTCCAGCGGGTACGGGCGAGCCGGTCTCGTAAGTCATCCAGCTCGTCCTGCGGGATGTCTATGCGGAACGGGTTGATCATCGAACTGTTCCTTCCAGCAACGGAATACTTATATGAAAAAGGCGGTGGACCGTTGTTTGCGGTTCACCGCCGTTCCCGGGGAACGGGCTCATGCCTCCGGCCGGCCCAGCCACGCTCCGGATGGCCCCCTCTGCCTGGGGTCGAGCAGCCGCCGTGCGCAGCGGCGCGCTGATTTCATCAAGAAAGTACGCGACTCCCGCGCTTGCCCCGGAGAAATGCGCGCGGTGCCGCCTGAATTCATGGAGTGGGAGATTCTCCCGTGATGCGGACGCTGTCGGTCTCGTCACCCACGACCGTACTCGGGACAGCGCCGTTACCCGACTCCGGACCGGCGGCCACGGCCGGCGATGCGGCGACCACGACGCCTCCCACCCCCATGGCAAGTGTCGCGGCCAAGACAAGCAGGACACGATTCACGTTCGGTTTCCTTTCGCAGGGCCGGAGATGCCGATGCCTTCTGGCCATGCGAGCCTATGAGCGTTGCACGAGCTCCCACTATCCACATAGCGCTCATGCCGATGCGTTCACCGGATAGGCGCGGGCACGGGTCTCCTTGCCCGGAACCGGCGGCTTGGAGCTCCTACCGTTGCCGGGTCACCAGGTGACGGGGAGCTCGAAGACGCCGTAAACCAGCCCGTTGTGCTTGAATGGGACCCGGTCCAGCTCGGTGGCCAGTTTCAAGGTCGGGATGCGCCGGTAGAGGGTGCCGTAGACCACCTGCAGTTCCATGCGGGCCAGCGGCTGGCCGAGGCACTGGTGGACGCCGAAGCCGAAGGCCACGTGGCGGCGGGCGTCGCGCCGGATGTCCAGCTCGTCGGGGTCGGGGAACGCCTCGGGGTCGCGGTTGCCCATCTCGTTGACCATGATCAGTCCTTCACCGGCGCGCACGGTCTGCCCGGCGACCTCGAGGTCCTCCGTGGCGACGCGCAGCCGCCCGTTGTGCACGATGTTCAGGTAGCGCAGCAGCTCTTCCACGGTGGAGGCGACGAGCTTCGGGTCGTCGCCGTCGCACAGCAGGGCCAGCTGGCCGGGGTGCCGCAGCAGCGTGAGAGTGCCCAGGGCGATCATGTTGGCGGTGGTCTCGTGGCCGGCGATCAGCATCAGCGCGCCCATCCGGGCGGCCTCGTCCTGGGCCAGCTCGCCGGCCTTGACCCGCTCGGCCAGCCCGGACAGCAGGTCGTCGCCGGGATTGGCGAGCTTCTCGCCGACCAGGCCGTCCAGGTACGCGTGCAGCGCCTGGTGGCCCGCCTGCCGCTCCTCGGGGGTCGAGGTCCGGTTGATGATGGTCTTGCTGGTGTCCTGGAAGAAGTCGTGGTCGGCGTACGGGACTCCGAGCAGCTCGCAGATCACCAGCGACGGCACCGGCAGGGCGAACGCCTCCACCAGGTCCACCGGCTTCGGGCCGGCCAGCAGGTCATCGATGAGGTCGTCCACGATCTTCTGCACGGACGGGCGCATGGCCTCGATGCGCTTGATGGCGAACGGCGCGGTGACCATCCGGCGCAGCCGGGCGTGCTCCGGGTCGTCCATCCCGATGAAGCTGCGCTTCACGCCACCGGCGGGCAGCGGCACCGTGGCGGGGTAGCCGGGGTTGCTGAGATCGGCGCTGACTCTGGGGTCCGCCAGCACGGCGCGCTGTTCGGCGTAGCCGGTGACCAGCCAGGGGGTGCTGCCGTCCCAGAGCCGGACCCTGGTCAGCGGGCCCTGCTCGCGCTGGGCGTACAGGCCCGGGGCCGGGTCGAACGGGCAGCGGGCCTCCCGCGCCATCGGGAACTCCGGCACCTCGGCCAGGCTTTCGGTCGTCATAGGAGTCGGTCCTTTCCATGAATCTTTCGCTTATGGCAGGCCGGTCACGCGGGCCCGCCAGAGTCCGGCGATCGCGTCGATCAGGCTGGAGGCGAGGTCGTCCCAGCTCGGATGGAGGGTGGGAGTGCCCTCGGCGAGGGCGCGTTCCCGCTTGACGCACATCTGCGCGATCAGGTGACGTGCCATGACGGATCGTTCGTCACGCACGAAGGGCGGCAGGCCGGGCACGCACCGGTGCAGGCCGCCCACGAGCATCCGCAGCGAGGCGGACGTGAGCGCCTCTTCCATCATGATCTGGTGGAGGGCGGGGTCGCTGGTCACCTGGACGCAGAACCGCGCGTACCAGGTGGGGCTGCCCAGGGCGGCCAGATGCCCGGTGAACGGGCGCACCAGGCAGGCCACCCAGTCACGCACGTCCGTCGAGCCGGCGGCGTCGGCGACCATGGTCACCCGCAGCCGCTCCATCTCGCCGGTGTGCCTGCGCGCGATGGCGCGTACCAGGTCGGCTTTGGCGCCGAAGTGGTAGCCCACCGCGGCGCTGTTGCCCTGACCCGCCGTCTCGCTGATGTGCCGGTTGGACACCGCGTGGATCCCGCGTTCGGCGAACAACCGCTCCGCCGTGGCCAGGATCACGTCACGCGTCCCACTGCCGCGTTCCTGCCGCATCGCCTTGCCCACGACCGTTCCTCTGCTCGGCGGCCTGTCCGTGCCACATAGTGAATCACATGATTTAATCTGGTCAATCACGTGATTCACTATGTGACACAGAACGACGGCGAGGCCCCGGGCTTACGGGCGAGGCGTCACCGGGGCCTGCCACAGGCCGACGATCGCGTCGATCAGACTGGAGGCGAGGTCGTCCCAGCTGGACTGGAGAGTGGTGGCGCCCTCGGCGAGGGCGCGTTCCCGTTCGACGCACATGTGCACGATCACGTGACGCGCCATGGCCCAGCGCTCCTTCTGCACGGTGGCCGGCAGGTCGCTCAGACACCGGTTCAGGCCGTCCACGAGCAGCCGCAGCGAGGGCGACGGCAGCGATTCCTCGACCGTGATCTGGTAGAGCGCCGGATCGGCCATCACCTGCGCGCGGAACCGGGCGTACCAGGTGGGGCTGCCCTGCGCTTCCAGATGCCGGGTGAACGGGCGCACCAGGCAGGCCACCCAGTCACGCACGTCCGTCGAGCCGGCGGCGTCGGCGACCATCCACACCCGCAGCTGCTCCATCTCGTCGGCGTGCCTGCGCGCGATGGCGCGTACCAGGTCGGCCTTCGTGCCGAAGTGGTAGCCCACCGCGGCGCTGTTGCCCTGACCCGCGGCCTCGCTGATCTGGCGGTTGGACACCGCGTGCACCCCGTGCTCGGCGAACAGCCGCTCCGCGGTGGCCAGGATCACCTCCCGCGTCGCGCTCCCCCGCTCGGGCCGCGCACTCCCGCCCGCCATCACCCTCTCCTCCCCGTGGCCTTCACCGCATCGTAGGGAACCTCACATCCACCCAACTCAATCATATGATTTAATTAAATCAAGCGACTGACTTACCCATCTCGCGGCGAAGGCTCCTGCAGCGCCGTCCTGGCGCCACCGATGACCCAACCCAAAGGCCGCCTGACCCATCCCCCTAAAGGAAGACGAAACCATGAAAGTCACCATTGACCGGGACAAGTGCTGCGGCGCCGGCACGTGCGTGCTCGTCGCGCCGGACGTGTTCGACCAGCGAGACGACGACGGGATCGTGATCCTGCTCAACGAGCGGCCGCCCGCGGAGCTCCACCCCGTCGTCCGCGAGGCCGCCGACGTCTGCCCCGGAGCGGCGATCTTCGTGAGCGAGGACGCATGAGCACCCCCGGCCACGTGCTCGTGGCCGGCGCCTCCGCCGCCGGCCTGGCCACCGTGGAAGCCCTGCGCCGCAAGGGATACGAAGGCCGGGCGACCGTGCTGGGAGCCGAACCCCACCTGCCCTACGACCGGCCACCGCTGTCCAAGCAGATCCTGTCCGGCAGCTGGGAACCCGAGCGAGCCCAGCTGCGGCCCCCGGCCACGCTGGCCGCGCTGAACGCGGAGTTCGTGCTCGGCGACCCGGCGACCGGGCTGGACGTCTCCTCCCGTACCGTGCGCACGGCATCGGGACGCGTTCTGAGCGCGGACGCGGTGGTGGTCGCCACCGGACTGCGCCCCCGCACACTGCCGGACCAGGCCGGGCTGGCCGGCGTCCACGTGCTGCGCACCCTCGACGACGCGCTGGCGCTGCGGGCCGACCTGCTGTCCTGCACGCGCCTGGTGGTCGTCGGGGACGGCGTGCTCGGCGCCGAGATCGCCGCCACCGCGTGCGGCATGGGCGTGAACGTCACCCTGGCCGGCCCTCAACCGGCGCCGCTGGCCTGCCAGCTCGGCCAACCGGCCGCCGGGCTGCTCGCCGACCTGCACACCGAGCACGGGGTCGAGCTGCGGCTCGGCGCCGCCGTCAGCGGCCTGACCGAACGGCACGGCCACGTCACCGGGGTACGCCTGGAGACCGGCGACGTGCTGCCGGCCGACGTCGTCGTGGTCGCCTTCGGCGCCGCCCCGGCCACGGACTGGCTCGCCGGCAGCGGGCTCGACCTGGACAACGGACTGGTGTGCGACTCCCGCTGCCGCGCCGCGGAAGGCGTCTACGCGGTCGGCGACGTGGCCCGCTGGCACCACGAGACCCTGGGCAGGTCGCTCCGGCTGGAGAACCGGACCAACGCCACCGAACAGGCGATCGCCGTCGCCGGCAACCTCCTCGGCGACGACCGCCCCTACACCCCGATCCCCTACTTCTGGACCGACCAGTTCGACGCCAAGATCCACGTACACGGGATGCCGTCACCCGACGCCGAGGTGTCCATCGCGGAAGGCTCGGTGGCCGAACGCCGCTTCGTCGCCGTCTACCGCCACGACGGCCGGGCCACCGCCGTACTCGGCTGGAACATGCCCAAACAGGCGCGTCAGCACCGGCAGGAGCTCACGGCGACTTCCCTCCTCGCTGGATCGGCCTGACCGGCAGGCCGCGGCCACTTTGAGAGACCGGCGTGGCCGCGGCTTCCGACCCCGGCGCCTTTACATTGTAGATTCATGCCGGGTGAGCCAGGCGCGGATCTCGTCCATGAGCGGGACGGGCGCGTCGTGGTGGACCAGGTGACCGGCGGCGTCGATCAGCGAGAGCTCCGCGGCGGGGATCAGGCCCTGCAACCGCCGGCCGATCTCGGTGGGGATCCACGCGTCACAGGAGCCCCACAGGATCCGTACGGGGATGCTGATGCGGCCCAACTGTTCCTCGTTCTCTTCGAGGAAGCGCTCGTCATAGTGGGCGATCTGCCGGTAGAAGGCGGGCTGGCCGTCCTCGCCCGTCCACGGCCGCACGAGGGCGTCGAGATCGTCGTCGCGCAGGCCGCGATGGCTCGCGCCCTGAATGTAGGCGCGCACGATGGCGGTGTGGATGTACGCCGGCAGCTGCCCCAGGACGTCAGGATGGTCCTGCACGAACCTGAAGAAGGGTGAGCCGCTGGGCGGGATGGCCACGACGTCGACGAGCATGAGCGAGGCGTAGCCGACGCCCAGGATCAGGTGCGTGCGCAGCGACACCGCACCGCCGAAGTCGTGGGCGATCACGTGCGGCCGCTCCAGCCCCCAGTGCGCGAGCAGCGCCGCGAACGCATCGGCCTGCGCGCCGAAGTCCACGGGATGCTCGGCATGCTTGGACGAACGGCCGTATCCGGGCATGTCCCACAGGTAGACGGTGAAGTCGCGGCTCAGGGCCTCCGCGAACGGCTGCCACAACGCCGACGAGAACGGCGTGCCATGACAGAACACCACCGCCGGCCCGGCGCCCGCGCGCCCCCAGGCGATCTGCCTCCCACGCCACTCGAATCGCTCCGTCAACTCCATGACCACCCATGGTAGTCAGCGGTCGAGCATGTAGCGCCTATCGATCGGGGCCGAGGTAGGCGAGGACCGCCGCGACCCTCCGGTGCACGTCCCCGCTGTTCTCCAGCCCCAGTTTCGTGAAAATGGCGTTGACGTTCTTCTCCACCGACGAGATCGACAGATGAAGCGCCCTGGCGATGGCCGAGTTGGAGCGGCCGCGTGCCATCTCCCGGAGCACGTCGCGTTCGCGGCCGGTCAGCGCCTCCTGCTGGCCGCGGACGTCGCGCCTGGCCAGCAGGCCCTCCACGACCTTCGGGTCGATGACGGAGCCGCCGCAGGCCACCGCCCTGATGGCCCCCAGCAGCTCGTCCAGGTCCCCGACCCGGTCCTTGAGCAGGTAGGCGTAGCCTTCGGTGCCGTGCTTGAACAGCTCGAACGCGAACAACGCGTCCGCGAACTGCGACAGCACCACGACCCCCACCCCTGGATGCGCGGTCCTGATGCGGTGGGCGGCGTCGATGCCCTCGAAGCCGGGCCGCCAGTCGCCGCCCGGCATCCGGATGTCGGTGACCACGACGTCGGGGCCGAGGCGGCGGACGGCGTCGAGGAGTTCGTCGGCGTTGCCGACCGCGCCGACGACCGTGATCTCGCCCGACATGTCGAGCAATTGGCGGGTTCCTTCGCGTACGAGGTAGTGGTCGTCGGCGACCACCGTACGGATCAGCTCACCCATCGACCGGCACCCACGCCTTCACCCGTGTCCCCTTTCCCGGCGAGCTGTCGAGGTCGAGCCCGCCGCCGAGCGCGTCCAGCCGGTCGGACAGCGTGGCCAGCCCCCTGCGGGCGGCGGCCTCCGGGTCGAAGCCCTTGCCGTCATCGGCGACCGTGGCGCGCAGGCGGCCGCCCGCGTGCGACAGGCCCACCTCTATGGTGGCGGCACCCGCGTGTTTGAGCGCGTTGGCGAGGGCCTCGTTGACGGTGAAGTACATCGCGCCCTCGACCTCGTCCTTGAACCGCCTGGTTCGCAGCCCGGGGTCCGAGGCCACCGTCGTGTGCACGGGCAGGCGGGAGCAGCGTTCCTCCACCGCCTCCACCAGGCCGCCCTGGCTGAGGGCCGACGGATGGATGCCGGCCGCCAGCTCGCGCAGGTCGGCGAGCGTCTGACGGGCCTGTTCGCGCAGGTGGGCGAGCATGTCGGGGCTCGCGCCGGTGGAGCGGGCCAGCTCCAGACCCGCGATGAGCGCGACGAGCTGCTGCTGAACGCCGTCGTGGATGTTGCGTTCGATGCGCCGGCGTTCCGCCTCCTGGGCGTTGACCAGGCGGGTGGCCAGGCCGGCGCTCTGGATGGCCAGCCCGGCCGGCACGGCCAGCGCCTCCAGGAGCCGCCGGTCCACGCGCGTCAGCCCGCCCACGCCTCGGGGACCGCACTCGATCCGGCCGAGCCCTCCGTGCACCGGCACCGTCAGCGTCGCCGGGCCCTCCTGCCGGCCGGCGACCACGCGGGTGCCGTCCGCCAGCGTCACGGCCGCCCAGGTGGCCTCCAACGCGGTGCGCACGGCCGCGGCCACCCGGCCGAGCTGCTCCGCGGGCTCGGGCGCGTCCTCCAGCGCGGTGCCGAGGTCGGACAGCACCTCGTCCACCGTCGGCCGTACGTCGAAGATCAGGTGCAGGCGGGAGCCCCGGATGCCGATCCCGATGTCGAGCAGCCGGTGGCGGACCACGGTGACCCCGATCGCGACGGGCAGCGCCCCCGTCATGGCCATCGTCCCGAACAGCGCGAGCATCGGCAGCCTCGCGAGGAACACCATCTGGACGACGCCGCCCAGCAGGCTCACGGCCACGCCCCCGACCATCCAGGTGTACTGCCGCCGCTCGACCCGCGCGCTGCGCCGCCGGCGGAGAACGAGCCCGCAGAACCCGATCGCTGCCATAATCCACGTGATGAGCTGGCCGGCGGCCGACATCAAGAGCCCGACCAGGGTGAGCGTCGACTCCATGACCAGCGTCGGCTCGCGCGCGGCGCCGCCGCTCAGGGTGCTCCCCACGGCGTGCAGGGCGATCGCGATGCCGGAGATCCACGCGAACGCGCGCCAGCGGCGCGACGGCAGCCGTCCTTCGGGGAAGAGCAGCGGGACGAAGATCCAGTTCAGGCCGTAGAAGACAGCGAGGACGGAGGAGAGCGGGGCGGTCAGCCAGAGCGGCACCGTGCCCATGATCGACAACCCCGCGCCGGTCAGGCCGACCCCCAGGAAGAGTGCGCAGAGCAGGAGCAGCCAGCCGTACCGCAGCTCGGGACGCCGGGTGGCCAGCAACCAGCCCAGCGCGGGCATGAGCAGCGCCACCACCATGTACACCCATTCGGTCACCGGGAGGGGGACGCCGCGGCTCGCCGTGATGCGGCTCGTGATGATCACGTTGGCCACGATGCCGGCGGCCGCGCCCGTCGCCAGTACCCCGGCCACCAGCCTCGAACCCATAAGCCCCCATCGTCGTGAGTGATCGGCGAGAGGGCTATGAGGTTATCCGCATATTTCGTACGGCGATCCCCACCAGCCAGAACGGTGGCTCCCATGGTGGCCCGCCATGACCCCGCCGCGATTGCCTGAGCACCATGAGAAACAACAAGCCCGTCCGCTTTCTGTCGGCGGCAGCCGTCGCGGCCACGATGACGGCGGTCAGCGTGGGTCAGACCGCGCCCGTGCAAGCCGCCGCCGTCGCCGCGCCCGAGATCCCCGACACGCCCGCGGGCCGGCAGTTGCGCTGGCTGCTCGACGCCGCCACGCGCCCGCCGATCCCGGAGAGCGAGCTGAGGCAGCACTTCGCCGCCGAGTTCCTCCAGAGCGTCCCCGCCGACCGGCTGAACCAGACCCTGACCGGCTTCAAGGGCATGCGGTTCCAGGAGCTCACCAGGTCGGAGAGCGCCCTGCTCGTCGCCACGGTCGAGGCGGCCGGCGTCCTGTTCGACCTGTCGCTCACGACGGACGGCGCCGGCCTCATCAGCGGCCTGCTGTTCCGGCCGCAGGTCTCCCCCGCGCCCAAGGACTGGGCGGAGCTGGACCAGCGGCTGAGCAGGCTCGCGCCGCAGGCCGGCTTCATCGCCGCCGAGGTGGCCAAGGACGGGGCCTGCCGCCCCGTGCACTCCGTCGCCCCCGGCACGGCGCGCCCGCTCGGCTCCATGTTCAAGCTCTACGTGCTGGGGGCCGTGGCCGAACGCATCGCGAGCGGGGCGTTCGGGTGGGACACCCGGCTCACGATCACGCCGGAGCTGAAGAGCCTGGGGTCGGGCGAGCTGCAGAACCGCCCGGACAACAGCGAGGTGTCAGTGCTGGAGGCCGCCAAGCTGATGATCTCCATCAGCGACAACACCGCCGCCGACCTGCTCATCCACCGGGCCGGCCGCAAGAACGTCGAGCGTACCGCGCGGGCCTGGGGCGTCCGCGACCGGCGCGACACGCCCTGGCTCACCACGCGGGAGATGTTCGTGCTCAAGGGCGCCGGCTACCCGCGGCACGCCAAGAAGTACCTCTCGCTGGGAACGGCCGGGAAGCGGGCCTACCTGGACAGGGTGGTCGCCAAGGTCCCGCTGTCCCGCGTCGCCGGGTGGACCGCGCCGCGCCGGCTGGACACGATCGAGTGGTACGCCTCCCCCGCCCAGGTGTGCCAGGCCTTCGCCCGGCTGTCGAAGCTGCCCGACAAGCACGTCGGCGAGGCCCTGTCGATCGACGACGCGGGGCTCGCGCTGGACAGGGCCCAGTGGCCGTCGGTCTGGTTCAAGGGCGGGTCGGAGCCCGGGGTGAGCGACCTGGGCTACCTCGCCAGGACGGCGGACGGGAGGTCGTTCGTGGTGACGACCCTGGCGATCGATCCGAAGACCCCGTTCGACCAGGCGCGGGCGCTCTCGGAGCAGCTGGGGCTGACCCGTGGCGCGTTCGCGCTGGTCAAGGGCTCCTGAGGGCCACGATCACGAGGGCTCGTCGCGGAAGTCCTCGGCGTGGTCGCGGGCCCACTCGCCGTACGCGCGGGCGGGTCGGCCGGTGACCTTCTCGACCGTGTCCGTGGGGGGCAAAGGCCGGTCGACGGCGGCGGCCGACTCCTTGATCACCACGTCGGCGACCTGGGGCGTCGTCCAGGCGCTCAGCTCCGCGCGGTACTCCTCCAGATCCTGGACGACGAAGCGGACCGGGCGGCCGATGGCCTCCCCGATCAGCTCGGCCTGGCGGCTGCGGCTGACCAGCTCCGGCCCGGTCAGCGGGTAGGTCGCACCTTCGTGTCCCGGTTCGGTCAGGGCGAGGGTGGCGACCGCCGCGATGTCCGCCTCGTGCACGGGGGCCGAGCGCGAGTCCGGGAACGGGTCGCGGACCACCCCCTCGGCCCGGACCGACGGCGCCCACTGGAGCGTGTTGGTGGCGAAGGCGCCCGGGCGCAGGAACGTCCAGGCGATTCCCGAGCGGGCCACGGCCTGCTCGGCGTCGCCGTGCAGGCGGCCGATCGCGTCGGTCGAGGCGGGGTCGGCGAGCAGCGCGGACAGCAGGACGATGTGCTCCACCCCGGCGGTCGCGGCGCGGGTGACGAAGTCGTCCAGGCCGCGTCGCTCGGCGTACAGGAAGACCTTGGTGACGCCGGCGAGCGCGGCGTCGAACGTGTCCGGGTCGGCGAGGTCGCAGAGCACCGTTTCCACCCCGGCGGGCAGGCGGGCCGCGCCCGGGTTCCGGCCGGCCGCGCGGACGGGCTGTCCCGCGGCGAGAAGTCGCTGTACGAGGCCGCGCGCGACGTGCCCGCGCGCCCCGGTCACCAGAATCGTCATGCCACCAGGTTGGCCGCGCGGCCGGGACGGCGGGTAGGCCCCCGTGGGCCTGGGACTCGTGATACCAGGCCATGATGGAAGACGATGAACAAGGACGAGCTGGGCAGTTTTCTGCGGAGCAGGCGCGAGCGGGTCAGGCCGGAAGAGGCGGGGCTGGCACCCGGCCGCCGGCGCCAGACGCCGGGCCTGCGCCGCGAGGAGGTCGCGCTGCTGGCCGGGATCTCGGTCGACTACTACATCCGGCTGGAGCAGGGCCGCGGGCCGCAGCCGTCCGCGCAGGTGCTCGCCGCGCTGAGCCGCACGCTGCGGCTGACCGGCGACGAGCACGACTACCTGCTGCGGATGGGCGGCCAGGCCCCGGTCCGGACCGGCACCGCGCCGGAGGTTCCCGAGCACGCGCTGCGCCTGCTGGATCGCCTCGACGAGTATCCCGCCGTGATCGTCAACGTCTGCTGGGACCTGCTCGCCTGGAACCGGATGCTGGTCGCGCTCATCGGCGACCCGGCGGCCAGACCGCCCCGCCGGCGCAACACGCTGCGCTGGCTGTTCGGCGGCGCTCCCGCCCTGCTGAGTGACCACGCCGACCATGCCCGCCAGGCCGTCGCCGATCTGCGGGCCAGCGGCCGCTACCCGGACGATCCCGACGTACGGGAGATCGTGGATGAGCTGACGGCGGCCAGCCCGCTGTTCGCCGAGCTGTGGGCGGCGCAGGACATCGAAGTGCAGCGGACCGTGACGAAGCGAGCCATGCACCCGGTGGTGGGCGTGATGGAGCTCGATTGCGACGTCCTGCCCCTGCCCGGCGGGGAACATCGCATCGTCCTCTACACCGCCGTCCCGGGCTCGCCTTCACACCGCGCGCTCCAGCGCCTGCGAGCACTCAGCGACGGTAGCTCGATGAGCCCGCTCCCGGAGGGACGGGAGCGGGCTCGGGTGCCGTGAGGCAGGTCAGCGGATCTGGCTCGGTTGCGGCCACTCCGTACCGGCGGCGAAGTGGTCGTGCCACTTGATCGGCGTCGGCTGGAAACGGCCGGTCTCCGAGGTGGCCACGAACACGTCCGCGGCGTCGCCCCGCGTGAAGGCGATCACGTCGGCCTTGCCGTCGGCGTTGACGTCGCCGACGCCCGGGACCTGGTCGCCGCCCGCGAAGTTGTCGTGCCACTTCCAGGCGTTCTCCACGAACCTCCCGCCGTCGGACAGCGACACGAAGACGTCGGCCGCCGCACCGCCGGTGAAGGTCGCGATGTCGTCTCGCCCGTCGCCGTCGAAGTCGCCGACGGCGGGCGTCTCGGAGCCGACGGCGAAGTTGCCGTGCCAGCGCCACCCGTCGTGCCGGAAGACGCTGCCGCTGGACAGCGCCACGAACACGTCGGCGGACGTGCCCCGGGTGAAGGCCGCGACGTCGTCCCGGCCGTCGCCGTCGAAGTCGCCCACGGCCGGGAGCTCGTCGCCGATCACGAAGCGGTCGTGCCACTTGCGCGACGCCCCGAACCCGGACCCGGTCGACAGGGCCACCCAGACGTCACCCGAGTCGCCCCGGGTGAAGGTCGCGATGTCGTCGCGGCCGTCGCCGTCGAAGTCGCCCACGGCGGGGAGCTCCGTGCCGGCGGCGAAGTAGTCGTGCCACTTCCAGCCGTTCTGCACGAGTTTCGTGCCGTCCGACAGCGACACGAAGACGTCGGCGGCGCTCCCCCGGGTGAACGTCGCCGCGTCGTCGCGGCCGTCGCCGTCGAAGTCACCCGTCAGGGCGATCTCCTGGCCGACGGCGAACGAGTCATGCCACTTCCACCCGTCCTGCACGAACCTCGTCCCGTCGGAGAGCGAGGCGTACACGTCGCCGGTGCTCCCCCGGGTGAAGGTCAGCACGTCGTCCCGCCCGTCCTTGTCGAGGTCGGTGCGGGTGGGCGTGCCGGTGCGGCCGGAGACGACCGGCCCGGCGGCGGCCGTGCGGCCTGACAGGTCCACCGCCTCCACCCGGTAGTACCAGGTCGCGCCGGCGGCCAGCGGGCCGTGGGTGAAGCCGGGCGCTCGGGTGGTGCCGAGCAGCGTGTTCTGCGCGGACGGCGAGGTGGAGCCGTACACGCGGTATTCGCGGATGCCGAGGTCGTCGTCCGGCTCGCGCCACGTGAGGTGCAGCGCGTGCCTGTCGCCGCCGACCAGGGACGGCCCTTCAGCCGCCGTGGGCGCCCGGTCGTCGGCGTGCTGCGCGGGGACGAGGCTGTCGGCGGCGTACCGGGCCGCGGTCCACGGGGGCGCGCCGGCCGTGGGCCGCAGCTCGACCCTGATGGAGGACTTGCCCGCGGTGGCGCTCACCGGCAGCGCGAACGTGTCCGCCAGCCAGCGCTGGGTGCCGTTGCCGAGCGGCTGCCGCCACTCGCCGACGTCCACCCCGTCCACCAGGACCCGGGCCGCCTGGCCGGCGGCAGCCTGGTCGGAGGTGCGCCGCAGCAGCACGCCCGCGTTGCCGGCGTCCACGCCGAGCTGGAACGACACGGGGCTCGACGTGGACCGCGTCACCCCGCGCACGGTCTGGTGGTCCTCGTCCCCCTCGTACACCGAGGCGAGCGTGGCCTGGGTGGCGGCGCCGCTCTCCCGGTAGTCGTGCGCGGCCCTGCCGGCCGCGTCGCCGACGTCGAGCACGCTCGTGCGGTGCGTGCCGAAGGTGGGCTGCGAGTAGAGGAACGCGGTGGAACCGTACGTGGCGGGCTTGTCGTTCTGCGGGCCGTGCTCGATGCCGAACCTGAGCGCGGAGGAGAACTCCACGCCGTCGGAGAGCATGAGCCGGTACGCGGCGTCGCATTCGTACGGGCAGCCGCCGCCGGCCTTCTCGTGCGCCGGGTTGCCAGCCAGCGGATCGTTGAACTCACCGCGGTTGAAGTACCAGCCGGACTCGTAGAAGTCCTCGGTCCCGGAGCCGTGGAGCTGCGGCGTCAGCGCGCCGTCCACGTATGCGCGCTCGTCGCCCTCCAGGTACTCCCGCGTGAGACCTTCGGAGATGAGCCCGTTCATGGTGTGCGAGACGCCGACGAACTTGCCCCGTCCCGTGCGGTCGGAGAACAGCCAGTCGGAGTCACGTACGACCGAGCCGCGCCGCGACTCGGTGGCGAAATAGCCGGCCTGGCCGCCGGGCGCGAGCGCGTCCGCCCAGGAGGCGTCGGCCGCGGAGGTGACCTGTACCTCCAGGTCGTCCAGCGTGCGCCCGGCACCGTTGACCAGGCTCACCCTGGCCTCGGACCGGTACGGCATCGGCCACCACGTCGTGTACCAGCCGCCGCCCGCGGTGTCCACGGCGAACAGCAGCGACTTGACCGGGTACTCGCCCAGACCGGCGCCGAAGAACTCGCCGACCGGAGAGTCGACGGTGGTCCGGCCGTCGAAGTCGAGCCGCAGCCGTAGCCCGGCCAGGGTGTCGTCGGTGGCCGACGCGTCCGGGACCCGCACCCGCAGCGCGGAGATCGCGCCGGAGCCGGTCACCCGGGCGAACTCGCGCTGCTGCCCCGCCGTCAGGCTCGCCTTCTGGGTGACGGTCTGCGCGCCGGGCCGGGCCGGCTTGGGGTCGCCGGTGCCGGACGCCTTCAGCAGGTTGACGACGTCGGAGGCGTTCTCTGCGGGGTCGAACCGCCGCACCCCTTCCGCGTCGGGGAAGTGGCGGTAGGTGACGTGGTAGAAGAGCGGGTTGTGCTGCGTGTACACCCGCATGGAGTGGCGGTACGGCATCGGCACCTTGATGTAGACACCGCCCGAGCTCTGGTCGGCGTTGGCCACCAGCGGGAAGACGAACGGCCCGCCGACCTGCCCGTTGACCAGGCTCTGCAGCGGCGCGCTGACGACCACGGCGCCGTCGAGCTCGATGGTGATCGTGCCGGTGGCCGACACGTCGCCGCCGTCCCTGGTGAACCAGATCGAGGAGATCTCGCCGGCGCCCGTGTCCTCGGCGATCACGCACTGGCTTCCCGAGGTGCGCAGGCAGGAGTACACGCCGCCGAACCCGTCCTGGAAGTTGGCGCCGGCCCGGTCGAAGCTGGAGAACTGCCGGGTCTGGGTGCCGGGGCTCAGGTACGGGAGCCGGTCGAGGCGCCGGAAGACGTCCCAGCCGATCGGCCCTTTGTCGGCCCCCGCCGCCGCGACAGCGGGCTGCGCTGTCACGGCGACGGGGGCGGCCACGAGAAGCAGGCTCGTCGCCAGCGCGGCGAGCAGCTTTCGCATCATCCGCGTGCCTTTCACAGGGTGGTCTCGCCGTTGAGGCCGAAGAAGTCGTGCCACTTGACCCCGGTCCCGAAGGCGGAAGCGCCGTTCGACAACCCCACGAACACGTCGTTCGTGGTGCCCTTGGTGAAGGTGACGATGTCGTCCTTGCCGTCACCGTCGAAATCACCGGTGTAGGGGAACTCGCCGTTCGGGGCGAACCAGTCGTTCCACTTCACGCCCGGACCGAAGCCCTGACCATTCGAAATCGCGACCCACACATCACCGAGATTGTTGTTGGTGAACGTGACGATGTCGTCCTTGCCGTCACCGTTCACATCTGCGACCCGGGGCTGCTCACCGGCGAGCGCGAAATTGTCGTGCATCTTCACCGAGGCGTTGAAACCCGTCCCGGTGGACGTCGCCACGTACACGTCATTCGTCGAACCCTGAGTGAAGACGATGATGTCGTCCTTGCCATCACCGTTGACATCACCCACCGCCGGGAACTCGCCGTTCAAGGCGAACCAGTCATGCCATTTGACGCCGGCGCCGAATCCGTGGTCGTTGGACAACGCCACGTACACGTCGTTGGCCGTCCCACGGGTGAACGTGACGATGTCGTCCTTGCCGTCACCGTCGAAGTCGCCGACCGCCGGCACCTCACCGCTCGGCGCGAAGAAGTCGTGCCACTTGGCCGCAGCCCCGAAGCTGCTCCCGGTGGACGGCGCCACGTAGACGTCGGCGTTCGCCCCCTGGGTGAAGGTGACGATGTCATCCTTGCCGTCGCCGGTGAAATCCCCGGTCAGCGGGACCTCGCCGCTCAACGCGAAGTAGTCGTGCCACTTGACCGACGTGCCGTCGAAGGCGTTGCCGGTCGACTTCGCCACATAAACGTCGGCGTTCGCGCCGTGCGTGAAGGTGACGATGTCGTCCTTGCCGTCGCCGTCGAAGTCCGCCGGAGAGCCGCCCAGGAGCGAGCCGCCGCCACCGTTGACGAGGGACATGTAGTAGTCCCAGTTCCAGTGCGGGCCGGGGTCGGTGTGGTCGTTGCCGGGGAGCTCGTTGTGGCCGACGATGTTCGCGCGGGTGCGCGGGATGCCCCACTTGTCGGCCAGGTAGCGGGTCAGGGCGGCCGAGGAGCGGTACATGGCGTCGGTGAACCACGACGGGTTGTCCACGAAGCCCTCGTGCTCGATGCCCAGGGCCTCGGCGTTCGAGGACCGTGCGTGGTAGGCGGTGTCGGTGTCGCGCACCATCTGCGTGACGTCGCCGTCGGACGAGCGGATCACGTAGTGGGCGCTGACCTGCGCGGACGGGTTCTGGAACCAGCTGATCGTACCGGCGTAGGAGCCCTGGGTGACGTGGATGACGATCTTGCGGATGGGGCTGGAGCGGCCGGGCGAGTAGTTGTTGCCGTTGGCGGGGACCCAGTGCGCCGGCGGGTAGTCGGTGCTCAGGATGCCGGCCTGGGGTTCACCGGTGGTGGCCGCCAGGGGCTTGACCTTCTCGTACGTGCCGCGCTCCGGCCTCACCTTGCGCGGCTGGACGACGACCTCGGCCTTGATGCCCTGGGCGAGCAGGCCGTAGACGGTGTCGGCGTACAGGCGGGCCACCTGGTCATCGGCGGCGCCGCCGTAGCGTGCGACGACCGGGTACCAGGCGTTGACGTCCTTGCGCTTCGACGTGTCGAGCCCCGCCTGGTCGGCGAGAGCACGCAGGACCGCCGCGCCGCCGCGGATGTTGGCCGCGGTGTCGCTCTTCAGGTCGGCCTCGGGCTCGCCGGTGAGCTTGGCGGCCTGTTCGAGGGTCTTGTGCTGCGGATTGCTCACCAGGTGCATGACGCCGTAGCCGTTGTCGCTGCTGGGTGCGCCGTTGTGGCCGTCGAGATGCGTCTCACCGTAACCGACCGCCACGAGCAGGTCCTTGGGGACCTGGTATTCCGCTGTCGCGTCGGCGAACGCCTTGTCCAGCCCGTCCGCCTGGGCGGCGACGGCGGGCCTGGCGGTGAGCAGCAGCCCGCCGACGGCCGCGCATAAGGCGGCCTTACGCACATGCTTCCACTGCATTGTTCCGGCTCCTTCTAGAGGGTGGTTTCGCCGTTGAGACCGAAGAAGTCGTGCCACTTGACCCCGGCGCCGAAGGCCGAAGTGCCGTTCGACAGGCCGACGAAGACGTCGTTCGTGGAACCCTTGGTGAAGGTGACGACGTCGTCCTTGCCATCGCCGTCGAAATCACCGGTGTAGGGGAACTCGCCGTTCGGAGCGAACCAGTCGTTCCACTTCACGCCCGGACCGAAGCCCTGACCGTTGGAAATCGCGACCCACACATCGCCGAGGTTGTTGTTGGTGAACGTGACGATGTCGTCCTTGCCGTCGCCGTTGACGTCCGCGATCCGGGGTTGCTCACCGGCGAGCGCGAAATTGTCGTGCATCTTCACCGCGGCGTTGAAACCCGTCCCGGTGGACGTCGCCACGTACACGTCATTCGTCGAACCCTGGGTGAAGACGATGATGTCGTCCTTGCCATCGCCGTTGACATCACCCACCGCCGGGAATTCGCCGTTGAGGCCGAAGAAGTCATGCCATTTCTGGCCCGCGCCGAACCCGTTCCCATTGGACAGGGCCACGAAGACGTCCTGGGTCGTCCCGCGGGCGAAGGTCGCGATGTCATCCTTCCCGTCGCCGTCGAAGTCGCCGACCGCCGCGATCTCGCCGCCGGGCGCGAAGAAGTCATGCCATTTCGCGGCGGGACCGAAGCCCGTGCCGGTGGACGGCGCCACGTACACGTCGCCGCTGGAGCCGTGCGTGAACGTGACGACGTCGTCCTTGCCGTCACCGGTGAAGTCGCCGGTGTAGGTGGTCTCGCCGCCCAGCCCGAAGAAGTCGTGCCACTTCACCGACGTGCCGTTGAAAGCGGTGCCGCTCGAGGTGGAAACGTACACGTCGGCCGAGGCGTTCTTGGCGAAGGTGATGATGTCGTCCTTGCCGTCGCCGTCGAAGTCGGCCGGCGAGCCCGCCTGCATGCCGTGCATCCAGGCGGCCTCGTTCAGGAGCGAGCGGGCCTTGGCCTCGGACTGGTCGTAGCGGTCGGGGAAGGCGGAGCGCTGGACGCTCTGGGCGAGCTGCCCCGGGGTGTAGCCGGGGTTGGCCGCGTCGTTCCTGATGGCCCGGGTGAAGAAGGAGTTGGCGGCGAAGCTGACGTCGAGGATCTGCTCAGGGGTGCCCCAGCCCTGGCTCGGACGCTGCTGGAAGACGCCGAGGGAGTCCTTGTCGCCGCAGTTGAGGTTGTTCATGTGGGACTCGACCCAGCCGGTCTCGAACGCCGCGAGCATCACCTTGTCGTTGGCGTTGAGGCTGCGGCCGACCCGGTAGACGGCGGTCGTCACCCACTGGTCGTGGGTGGCGGGGACGGACGGGCAGGCGAGGAGGAGTTCGGCGTTGGAGCGGTGCTTGCCGGGGTCGGGGGCCGCCTGGGCGGGCATGGCCGAGGCAGCGGCGATCGCCAGCGCGCCCGCGGTGACGGATAACGCGCGGCCGATTCGGGACTTGCGCATGATGGCTCCTGGATCAGAGGGTGGTTTCGCCGTCGAGGCCGAAGAAGTCATGCCATTTGATGCCGGTGCCGAAGGCGGAAGTGCCGTTCGACAACCCCACGAACACGTCGTTCGTGGCGCCCTTGGTGAAGGTGACGATGTCGTCCTTGCCGTCACCGTCGAAATCACCGGTGTAGGGGAACTCGCCGTTCGGAGCGAACCAGTCGTTCCACTTCACGCCCGGACCGAAGCCCCGGCCGTCGGAAACGGCGACCCACACATCACCGAGGCCGTTGTTGGTGAACGTGACGATGTCGTCCTTGCCGTCGCCATTGACGTCCGCGATCCGGGGCTGCTCACCGGCGAGCGCGAAATTGTCGTGCGCCTTCACCGCGGCGTTGAAACCCGTCCCGGTGGAGGTCGCCACGTACACGTCATTCGTCGAGCCCTGGGTGAAGACGATCAGGTCGTCCTTGCCGTCGCCGTTGACATCGCCGACGGCCGGGAACTCGCCGTTGAGCGCGAACCAGTCGTGCCATTTCACGCCCGTGCCGAAACCGGTGCCGGTCGACAGCGCCACGTACACGTCGTTGGCCGTGCCACGGGTGAAGGTGACGATGTCGTCCTTGCCGTCGCCGTCGAAATCGCCGACCGCGGGAATCTCCCCGCTCGGCGCGAAGAAGTCGTGCCACTTCCCGGCGGCGCCGAAGCCCGTGCCGGTGGACGGCGCCACGTACACGTCGGCGTTGGATCCCTGGGTGAACGTGACGATGTCGTCCTTGCCGTCGCCGGTGAAGTCGCCGGTCAGCGGGACCTCGCCGCTCAACGCGAAGTAGTCGTGCCATTTCACCGACGTGCCGTCGAAGGCGTTGCCGGTCGACTTCGCCACGTAAACGTCGGCGTTCGCGCCGTGCGTGAAGGTGACGATGTCGTCCTTGCCGTCACCGTCGAAGTCCGCCGGAGAACCGCCCAGGAGCGGGCCGCCGCCACCGCAGTTGCCACTGGTGTGCTTGGCCGCGGCTTCGCTGTAGCGGAGAGCCACGCCGTCGATGACGATCGGCTGGTTGCCGCCGTCGGCCTCCTGCTCGTAGTGCAGGTGCGGGCCGGTGGAGTTGCCGGTGCTGCCGACCTTGCCGAGTTCGGCGCCGTAGTCGACCCACTGGCCCCTGGTGGCCGTGATCCGGTCCAGGTGCGCCACGAGGCTCGTCCAGCCGCCGCCGTGGTCCACGCGGACGTAGTTGCCGTAGCCGGGGTGGCCGGTGACCGTCTCGATCACCGTGCCGGGCGCCGAGGCCAGAGCGGGGGTGCCGAGGTCGCCGGAGCCCGCGATGTTGAAGTCGATGGCGTTGGCGACCTCGGTGGAGTGGTGGTAGTAGTCCCGCACCTGTCCGCACGGCCACGGGGCGCGGAAGTCGGGGCGGGGCCCGGCCGCGGCGGCCGGGGCGGGCGGGATGAGGAAGACGCCGGCCGACAAGGCCGTCACCGATAACAGGATCCTGCTTCTCACGGGGTTTCTCCTGTCTGGAGGCGTGACGCGGCCGCGCGGCGCGAGGGTTGCCGTGCCGCGCGGAGGATTACCGGGTCAGAGGGTGGTCTCGCCGGGCAGGCCGAAGAAGTCGTGCCACTTGCCGCCGCCGGCGAAGGAGGTGCCGGTCGACAGGCTCACGCGCACGTCGGCGGACGGCGTGTGGGTGAAGGAGACGATGTCGTCCTTCCCGTCGCCGTCGTAGTCGCCGACGTACGGGAACTCGCCCGCCGGGGCGAAGTCGTCGTGCCATTTCGTGGCGGCCCTGAATCCGGCGCCGTCCGACAGGGCCACGGAGACGTCGGCGGCGGGGTTGTTGGTGAAGGAGGCGATGTCGTCCTTGCCATCGCCGTCGAAGTCGCCCACGCGGGGCTGGTCCGCGCCGGGCGCGAAGCTGTCGGCCACCTTGGTCGCGGGGCCGAAGCCGTGGCCGGTGGACATGGCCACGTACACGTCCGCCGTGGAGCCCTGGGTGAAGACGATCAGGTCGTCCTTGCCGTCCCCGTTGACGTCACCGACGGCCGGGAACTCGCCGTTCAGGCCGAAGTAGTCATGCCATTTCTGGCCGGCGCCGAACCCGTTCCCGCTGGACAGGGCCACGTAGACGTCCGCGGCGGCGCCGCGGGTGAAGGTGGCGATGTCGTCCTTGCCGTCGCCGTCGAAATCGCCCACCGCCGGGACCTCACCGCTCGGGGCGAAGAAGTCGTGCCATTTCACGCCCGGTCCGAAGCCGTTGCCGGTGGACGGCGCCACGTATACGTCGCCGGTGGTCCCTTGGGTGAAGGTGATGATGTCGGCTTTCCCGTCGCCGGTGAAATCGCCGGTGTAGGGGAGCTCACCGCTCGGGGCGAAGAAGTCGTGCCACTTCGCGGACGCCCCGAAGCCCGTGCCGGTCGAGGCGGCGGCCCACACGTCCGCGCTCGCCCCGTGGGTGAAGGCCACGATGTCGTCCTTGCCGTCACCGGTGAAATCCGCCGGCGAGCCGCCGAACATGGTCCCGCTGGTGCCCGTGTAGTACACCTCCAGCTCGGCGACGGAGGTGAAGGTGCGGGTGCCGCCCGGGGCGCCGATGACGCGCACGCCGTCGCCGTCCACCGGGTTGAAGCCCAGCTCGTACGTGCGGTTCGGGCCCGCCGTGTTGTCGTACGGGTAGTCAGGCGTGATGCGCAGCCCGGTGACGTTCACCCATTCGTGGTTCCTGCGGACCTGCACCCGCAGATCGCTCGCGAACCAGCCGCCGTCGCCGAAGATCTGCCCGCTGGTGAAGGCGACCTTGTTCATCAGGTATTCGCGCGGCCAGGTGTAGCCCCACCAGCTCGCGCCCTTGCGCTCGTCGTTCCAGTCGTCCTCGCTCTGCGCCTTGTTGCCGTCGTTGTAGAAGCCGACGTTGCCGAAATGCGCCACCCGCTCGACGCCGGTCGTGCCCGGCTCGCGGGCCAGGTTCCTGGCGCCGTCGGGCGTGTTGGCCGGGGTGGTGTCCACGTGCGGCTCCAGGCGCATCTTGCGCAGCGAGAACGTGTACGCCCAGTGCTGCCCGTCGGGGAAGCCGCCGCCGCACGGGCAGACGTTCGACTGCAGCCACATCGACTTGCCGTCGGCGCTGATGTACTTGGACGGGATCGTGGTGGCGTAACCGCCGTGCTTGGTCGTGGTCCACGGGTAGCCGCCGAAGTCCTTGCCGGAGAAGTGCTTCCACGGGCCCCACGGCGTCGGCGACTCGTAGAACTCGAAGGTGTACTCCGTCCAGGACGTGTAGAGGTAGCGGTTGAGCGGCTTGTTGTACACCACGCCGCCCTGGCTGAGCACGGTCAGGTTCTTGGCCCGGTTGGCGGTGTAGACGTCCTGGTAGATGCGCCGGTCGTCGTGCATGACCGCGACCCGGCGGCCGATGTCCGCGGACCAGGTGGGCGCGCCGGAGGCGGCGAAGCCGCTGACGAACTCCCAGGCCGACCGGTTCTGCACCTGGTCCTTGGGCACCCGGGCCAGCCACAGGTCCACCGGGTCGGGCACCCGGTTCGCGAAGGAGTCGCGCCAGTTGTGGTCGAGGCCGTAGGCGTAGACGTAGCCGTCGGGGGCGTTGCCGTACGCCTTGCCGTAGTCCAGGAACATGATCGTGGTGAACACCCCGTTGCCGAACATCGGCCCCGACCTGTCCCAGGTCCACGTCCTGCCGTGGTCGGTCGACTTCGCGATCGTCGCCGCCGGGGCGTCGTCGAAGTCGAACGCCAGGTCCTGCACGGCCAGGTAGAGCGTGCCGCCCACGCAGGCCATGCCGGTGGGCTTGCGCGTGTGGTTCGCCGTCCACACCTGGCCGACGTTGTCGCCGATCGGCAGCTGCGCGCCGGTCAGGTTGTCGGGCATGCCCGAGATGCGGGCCACGCCGATGTCGCTGTACGTGCCCGCGAACCCGATGCCGTCACCGTAGGCGGTGTAGACGTTGTCGTCGTCGGACCAGCAGTTCGGCCACAGGTCGCCGTGGTTGCGGTTGTCGCCCGCGGCGGGCGCGCCGACCGTCGCGCCGGAGTCGATCTGCACGGTCGAGAAGTACGGGCTGGGCGGCGGCGAGGCGGCGGCCGTCGCCGCCGGGACGGCGGTGATGGTCATCGTGAGCAGCGTGGCCAGGCCCGCGCCCAAACATCGTCGAACGATCGAGAACATGACTTCTCCTGGCGGTGCGGGCCTCCTGAGCGCATGGCAGTCAGGAGGCCGTGAGGTGGGGGTGAAGGGAGAAGAGATCTGAGCAATCGATTTCTGGATGAACGTACAATCGCGGCCTGACAGCCGTCAAGCCCTGATTTGTCAGGATTTGAGTCGAGCATTTGCCCAGGTAAACCACCACATTTCAATATTTCAGGAAATGTGGAAGTATGATCATGACCGGAAAGCGATTCCTGGACCAGGACCTCGACCCCAACCTGCGGCGAGGAGGGGCGCGGGGCTCCGCGATGGTAGAAACTTGGTGCGATGCCCACTATCTACGATGTCGCACGGGAGGCCGGCGTGTCCGCCGCCACCGTTTCCCGCGTGCTCAACGGCGCCCAGACCGTCGACCCCGCCATGGTCGCCCGGGTGCTCACGGCGGTCCGCGAGCTCGGCTACCGCCCCAACGCGGTCGCGCGCAACCTGCGGCGCAGCCGTACGTCACTCTGGGCCGTGATCATCTCCGACATCGGCAACCCGTTCTTCACCTCCATGGTGCGCGGCGTCGAGGACGTCGCACAGCAGGAGGGCTACTCGGTCGTGCTGTGCAACAGCGACGAAGACCCGGCCAAGGAGGAGACCTACGTCGCGGCGGCGCTGAGCGAGCAGATGGCCGGCGTCATCATCTCCTCCTCGGGCAGCGTCAAGGCGGCCAAGACGCTCATCGACTCGCCCGTGCCCGTCGTCGCCGTCGACCGCGAGCTGCCCAGGGGCGCCGTGGACACGGTGGTGGTCGACAACGAGAGAGGCGCGCGCACGGCCACCGAGCACCTGCTCGCGGCCGGATACCGGCGGATCGCGTGCATCGCGGGGCCCGAGGGCGTGAGCACCGCCGACCTGCGCCTGCGCGGCTACACGACGGCGCTGCCGGGTGACCCTGTGATCGTCCGCGCGGACTTCCGCGAGCAGGGGGGTTACGACGCCATGGCCGCACTGCTGTCCTCTCCCGAGCCTCCCGACGCGGTCTTCGTGGCCAACAACCTCATGACGGTGGGCGCGCTGCGCTGCCTGACCGAGCGCGGGGTGGACGTGCCCGGGCAGGTCGGCCTGGTCGGCTTCGACGAGATCCCGTGGGCGGACCTGGTGCACCCGTCGCCGTCGACGGTGACGCAGCCGACGTACGAGCTGGGCCGCATGGCCGCCCGCCTGCTGGTCGACCGCATCGCCACCCCGGCCGCCAAGCCCGCCACGATCGTCCTGCCCGCCGAGCTCCATCCCCGCGAGAGCTCCACCCCCCGTTAACGGCTCGCGAGCTCGTGGGCGATGTGGGAGGTGGAGTCGTACAGGTCCCGGTAGAGCCCGTACAACCGCGCGTAGTCCTCGGCGGCGGCCGGGTCGGGCGCCACGACGGACGCCACCGGGTTCCAGCCCGCGCACGAGACGCCGCAGGCCTGGGCCGCCAGCATGGCGTCGCCGAAGGCGGCGCCCACCGTGTGGGTGGACAGGACCTGCTCCTGCTGGAGCACGTCGGACACGATCCGCGTCCACAGCCCGCCCTTGGTGCCGCCGCCCACCGCGACCAGCCGCTTGGCCGACCCGCCCGCTGAACGCATGGCCTCCAGATTGTGCAGCACGCCGAAGGCGGTCGCCTCCAGCGCGGCCCGGTACAGGTGGCCGCGCCCGTGCCGCAGCGTCAGCCCGATGAGGGTGCCGCGCGCGTCCGGGTCGAAGAGAGGCGTGCGTTCTCCCGCGAAGTACGGCAGCATCAGCAGCCCCTCCGCCCCGCGCCCCACCGCCGCGGCCTCGGCCGTGAGCGACTCGAACGAGGCGCCGGTCAGGTCGCGCAGCCATCCGGTGACGGCGCCCGACGTGGCCATCCCGGCCGCCAGGTTGTACGTCCCCGGCGAGACCCCCACGGTCCCCCACAACTGCGGCGAGACGGCCCGCGAGGCCAGCACCTCGACCAGGAACATCGTCGTCCCGTACATGAGCATGACGTCGCCCGGCGAGGTCGCCCCCACGCTCAGCGCCTCGGCCCACGCGTCGATGGTCCCGGCCACCACCGGGATCCCCTTCGGGAGCCCGGTGGTGGCAGCGGCCGCCTCCGTCACAGTGCCGACGACGTCGCCGCTCCACGCGAGCGCGGGCAGCTCCAGCTCGGGGAAGAGCTCCCAGTCGTCGATCCACTCGTGGGTACGGGTGTCGTACAGGGGCGTGCACTGGCTGGCCGCGTGATGGTCGAGCACGTACGCGCCGGTCAGCCGGTACGCCAGCCACGAGTGCGCCATGAAGATCCGCCGCGTCCGTGCCCACACCTCGGGCTCGTGGGTGCGCAGCCATTCCAGCTTCGGCCCCACCGCCTGGGAGGTCAGCGGCGACCCGCACCGCTCCAGGATCGCGGAGGCGCCGTACCGGGAGGTCTGCGCCGCGATCTCGGCGGTGGCCCGGGTGTCCACCCCGTAGAGGATCGCGGGCCGCAGCGGCGTGCCGTCCTGCGCGCAGGGCAGCACGCACGGGCCGATCCCGCTCAGCCCGACGGCGGCGACGTCCGGGCGGGCCAGCTCCGCCAGGATCGAGGTGAAGTCGGCCCACCAGACGTCCTGCGCCGAGTGCTCGAACCAGCCCGGCCGTGGCGAGGCGGTGCGGTGCTCGCGGACCGCCGTCGCCACGACCGTGCCGTCGGCCGCCACGAGCACCCCCTTGGAGCTGGAGGTGCCGATGTCGACTCCGAGGAACATCAGTTCTGCCCCGACAGGTCGAACTGCTTGTAGAGCTCGGCCGCGTTGTCCTTGGTGACCTGCGTGGTGCCGAGCACCTGCTTCTTCTCGACCTGCCGGCCGTGCAGGATCTTGTTGACGGTGTCGGCCGCCTCCTGCGCGCCCGTCGGGTAGATGAACGTGGCCGAGAGCTGGCCGAGCTGGACCGCGCGGATGCCGCCGTCGGGGATGGCCAGGCCGTCGATGCCGATGAACTTGATCTTGTCGGCCTTGCCCGCCGCCTGGGCCGCCAGGTACGCGCCCAGCGCCATCGGGTCGTTGTGCCCGTACACGAGGTCGATCTGCTCGTGCTGGGCGAGCCACTGCTGCATGATCGGGGTGGCCTGCTCCTTCACCCACTTGCCCTCGCGGTCGGCGATGATCTTGATCTTGGGGTTGGCCGCGACGGCCTCGCGGAAGCCCTTGTCGCGGTCGATCTGCGGCTGGTTGGACATGATGCCGCGCAGCTCGACGATGTTGCCGCCGTCCGGCAGCAGCCTGACCGCCTCCTCCCCCGCCTTCCTGCCGATGAGCACGTTGTCGCCGCCGATGAAGGCGGTGTAACAGTCGGTGTTCACGGTGCGGTCGAGGACGATCACGGGGATCTTGGCGTCGCAGGCCTGCTGCACGGCCGCCGTCAGCGGCGCGGGCTCGGTGGGCGAGACGATGAGCGCGTCGACCTTCTGGGTGATGAAGTTCTGGACCTGGGAGACCTGCGTGGCGCTCGACTGCTTGGCGTCGGCGATCGGCAGCAACTCGATGTCCGGATATTTCTTGAAAAAGTGCTGCAGCTGCAGGTTGAGCTGGGCCCGGTACGGCTCGGCGTTGTTCGACTGCGAATAGCCGACGACGAACTTCTTCTTCTCACCTGACGACGCCGACGGCGCGGGCGCCTTGGACGCGCACGCGGCGGCCAGGAGCGCGCACAGCGCGATGGTGATGGTCTTCTTCATGATCGAGACCCTCCTCGGAAGATCTTGAAGAGATCGGGACGCTGCAGGACGACCGCCACGACGACGATCAGTCCCTTGATGACGAGCTGCCAGTTGTCGCTGACCGCGTTGAGGCCGAGCACGTTGTCCAGGAGCGTCAGGATGAGCGCCCCCACGAACGTGCCGGCGATGGTGCCCTTGCCGCCCGCCAGCGACGCCCCGCCGATGACGGCGGCGGCGATGGCGTCCAGCTCGAACGACTGCCCGGCCTGGGGGTCGGCCGAGGCGCTGTAGGCGGCGTCGATCGGCCCGGCGAAGCCGGCGAGCATGCCGGACAGGGTGAAGACGGCGATCGTGACCGCCGTGACGTTGACGCCGGACAGCCGGGCCGCGGTGGGGTTGCCGCCGACGGCGTACACGTGCCGGCCGAACCGGGTCTTCGTCAGGATCAGGTGGAAGACAACGCAGACCACGATGAAGGCCAGCACCGGATAGTAGATGCGATCAAAGAGGTTGTGCCCGGGGGTGCCGAACAGCTGGAACGCCTCAGCCTGCGGCGTCAGCTTCCCGTCGGCCGCGGCGATCTGGGTGCCGACGCTGACGTTGTCGCTGACCTGCCGGTCGAGCCCGCGTACGACCGAGAGCATGGCCAGGGTCATGACGAACGACTGGATGCGCAGCCAGGCCGTGCCGGCGCCGTTCAGGAACCCGAAGAGGGCTCCCACCGCCATGCAGATCGGCACGATCTGCCACGGCTCCAGCGAGAACTTGGCGAGCATCATCGCGGCCGTCATCGACGCGATGCCCAGCAGCGAGCCCACGGACAGGTCGATGCCGCCGGTCAGGATCACCAGCGTGACGCCGACCGCCAGGATGCCGCGGGAGGCGAAGGCGCCGATGGCGTTGGTGAGGTTGGTCTCGTTCAGGAACATCTCGCCCTTGGTGGCGATCCCCACGGCGAGGATCAGCACCAGGCCGATGTACGCCTGCGCGGCCCCGAGGGCGGAGAGCGTGCGCCGCATCCGGCTCTCCCCCGGCGCCCGCACGGGCGGCGCGGTCTTCGTGGTTGTCATAGGGTCACCTGCTGTCTTGCCATGGCGGCCTCGAGGATCGCCTCCTGCGTCGCCTGGCCTCTCGGGAACTCGGCGGTGATGCGGCCCTCGCAGAGCACGAGGATCCGGTCGCACATGGCGAGCAGCTCGGGCAGCTCGGAGGAGGCCACGAGCACGCCCTTGCCCTCGGCGGCCAGCGACGACATGAGCGCGTGGATCTCCGCCTTGGCGCCCACGTCGATGCCGCGCGTGGGCTCGTCCATGAGGATCAGCGAGGGCGCCGTGAGCAGCCACTTGGCCAGCACGACCTTCTGCTGGTTGCCGCCCGAGAGGTTGCCGACGGTGAAGCGCAGCCCGGGCGTCTTGACCCGCAGCGCGCGCACCTGCTGCTCGACGGCCGCGCCCTCGCGCCGCCGGTCCACGGTCCAGAACCGCAGGTAGCGCCTGAGCGATGACAGGCTCGCGTTGAAGGCCACGCTGTTGCCCAGCACGAGGCTCTGCGCCTTGCGGTCCTCGGCGACCAGCGCGACACCGCGCTCGATCGCCTGCTTGGGGCTCCTGGGACGGTACGGCGCGCCGTGCAGGCTGATCGATCCCTCCGACGGCCGGTGCACGCCGAAGATCGATTCGAGCAGCTCGCTGCGCCCGGCGCCCATGAGCCCGGCCACGCCGACGATCTCCCCGGTGCGCACGGTCAGCGAGATGTCCCGTAGCGCCGTGCGCCCGGTGTCCCGGTCCCCCGGCACGCGGAGCCCCTCGACCCGCAGCAACTCGTCACCTTCGGTGGCGCCGTCGGCGCGCGGGAACATCTCGCCCAGGGGGCGGCCGACCATCATCTGGATGAGCTCGTCCCGGTTGATGCCGGTGCGCTCGCCGATGTACTGGCCGTCGCGCAGCACGACGACCCGGTCGGCGATCTCCTCCAGCTCCTCCAGCCGGTGCGAGATGTAGATGACGGCCACGCCGCGCCCGGTCAGGTCGCGGATGACCTCGTACAGCCGCTGCACCTCCGCGTCGGCCAGGGCCGAGGTGGGCTCGTCCATGACCAGGACGCGGACGTTCTGCGACAGGGCCTTGGCCACCTCGATGAGCTGGCGTTCGGCGATCTTGCACTGTTTGACGAGTGTGCGCGGCGACAGGTCGAGCCCGAGGCCGCGCAGCAGCTCGGCGGTGCGCGCCTCGGTGACCTTGCGGTCGAGGAGCGCGCGTTCCCGGCCGAGGAAGATGTTGTCCGCGACGGACAGCTCGGGCACCAGGTTGAGCTCCTGGTGGATCATGGCGATCCCGTGCCGCCGCGCGTCCTTGGGCGAGTGGATGCGCGCCACCTCGCCGCCGATCTCGATCTCGCCCTCGTAGTCCTTGAACACCCCGGCCAGGATGTTCATCAGCGTGGACTTGCCGGCGCCGTTCTCCCCGAGCAGGGCCACCACCTCGCCCTCCGCCACGGTGAGCGACACCCCGTCGAGGGCCCGCACGCCGGGGAAGGACTTGCCGATGGCCCGCATCGCCAGGACGGTGGTCACCGGAGGCTCCACGCCGTGTAGGAGGCCGCCGACCAGGGGGTCTTCGGGGCCAGCTGGACGGTGATCTCCCGCTGCCCGCGGGTGACGCCCGCCGGGATCTGGTAGACGTCCTCCAGCCACCTGCGGGTCCGGTTGCCCAGCGGCTGCACCCAGTCGGCCAGCCGCCGCCCGTTGACGGTGACCTCGGCGTGCTGTCCGGCGACGCTCTGGTCACTCGTACGGCGCAGCTCGACGCCCTGGTTGTTCCGGTCGATCGTGAGCCGGAACGTGACCGGGGCCTGCGTGACCCGCTGGGTGGCCCTGAGCGTGACGGGGTTCCTGAAATCGCCCTCGAACGCGGACTCCAGCGTGGTGACCTCACCCTGGCCGGTGTAGCCGTGCTGGCGCTCGCTCGCCGGGTCGCCGACCGTCAGCGAGTCCGTCTGCGCCGTGGCGCTCCGGTCGGAGCCGTACCAGTAGGCGGTGGAGGAGTAGACGCCTTCGACGTCGTTCGTCCAGCCGTGCTCGATGTCGAACGTCAGCGAACCCGCGAACGGCACGGCGTCGCCGATCATCAGCCGGTACGCGCCGGTGCAGTCGTTCTCCGCCGGGCAGCCGGTCGCCGGGGCCAGGTGGGCGGTGTTGCCGTGGAACGGGGTGCTGAAGGTCTCGCGGTTGAAGTACCAGCCCGCCTGGTAGAAGTCCTCGGTGCCGGTGCCGTGGATCTGCGGGGTGCGCGAGCCGTCCACGTAGACGCGCTCGTCGCCTTCCAGGTAGTTGCGGTTGGTCGGGCCGCGCATGGTGTGGCTGATCCCGACGAACTTGCCCTGCGCGCCGGAGACCCGAAGGAAGGGCCAGCTCGTGCCGGGGGTGGTGCCGCCGGCGCGGGACTGCGTCCTGAAATAACCGACATTTCCTGATACGGGGCGGTTGGCTGACGTGACCGTCGCCCGGCCTTCGATCGTGCGGCCGGAGTCGTTGAACAGCTCGACCGTCGCGCCCGTCCGGTACGGCATCGGCCACCACGCGCTGAGCGTGCTGGTCGCGGCGTCGACCGCGTACATGAGCGACTTGACGGGCAGCATCGCGTGCCCGCTGCCGAAGAACTCGCCGGCCGGCGAGTCGACCGTGCGCCGGCCGTCGAACGTGATCCGCAGCCGCAGCCCCTGAAGGATCTCCTGCGCCGTCCTGATCTTCGCCAGCTGGGGCTGGTCCATCGGGAAGGCGAAGGTCCGCTCGCCCTGCCACGTCTGCGCGACGATCGTGTAGTGGTGCGCGGCCTCGTCGGCCGCGTCGCCCACGTCCACGGTGTCGGTACGCTTGCCGGCGCTGTCCACCCAGTACGTGAACTCGTTGTAGTCGAGGTCCGACGAGGCGAACACGTTCTTGATCGTGATCTGCGACTTGCCCTTGGTGGCACTGGCCGGCAGGTCCACGACCTCCTCGGCCCACATCCCGGCGGCGCCCAGCCTGCTCGGCGGCCACTGGGCCACCTGCTGGCCGTCCACCAGGACCTTGGCGACCTGCCTGCCGATGGCGGGGTCGATGCGCCTGGTCAGCCGCACGCCGTCGTTGGCGGGGTCGATCTTCACCGTGAACTCGCTGGAGCCGTTCCGGCCGAACGCGCGGCCCTCGTCGGCCTCGGTCTCAGGCAGCACCTGCTCGGCCTGGGGCAGCTTCAGCTTGATCGCCGACAGCAGGCCGGCGCCCTGGGTGCGCGCGACCCGTACCGACTGGCCGGGCGCGAGGCGGATCGCGGCGTCCTGGGAGCGCGCGCCCGGGACGGCGGGCTTGGGGTCGCCGCCCGCCTTGAGCCGGTCGATGACGTCCTGCGCCTTGTCGGCCGGGTCGAACGTGCTCACGCCCTCGGCGTCGGCGAACGTGCGGTAGCTGACATGGTGGAAGAGCGGGTTGTGCTCGGTGGTGATGCGCATCGAGCGGGTGAACGGCATCGGCACCTCGACGTAGACGCCGCCGGAGCTCTGGTCGGCGTTGCCCACGAGGGGGTAGGCGAAGGGGGCGCCGAGCTTGCCGTCCACCAGGTCCTGGAGGCTCGCGTCCACCACCTTCCTGCCGTCGAGCTCGACGGTGATCCTGCCGGTCCTGCTGACGTCGCCGCCGTCCCTGGTGAACCAGATGGCCTGCACCTCGCCGGCGCCGGTGTGCTCGGCGATCACGCAGCCCTGCTCGGTGGTGCTCAGGCACGAGTACGTGCCCTCGAACCCGTCGTTGTTGTCGCCGGTGCGGTCGAAGCTGGAGAACTGCTTGGTCTGCACGCCGACGGGCAGCTCGGGCAGCCGGTCGAGCCTGCGGTAGACGTCCCACCCGACGGGTCCCTTGGCACTCGCCTGCGCCTGCGCCGGTGCGCTGGGGCCTTTGGCGCTCGCGTGCGCCGGTGCGCTGGGGCCCTTGGCGCTCGCCTGCGCCTGCGCCGGTGCGCTCAACCCGCCCAGGACGAGCGCGGCCGCGAGGAGGAGAGGACTAAGCCGCATCGCCGAACCCCTCGAACTCGACGCCCAACTGCTTGCAGACCGCTTCCAGCTCGGCGATGTAGTCGCCGGGGACCGCATGGATGTGGTTGGAGCCGAACCGCCCGAGGAACTCGGTGGCCGGCACGTGCAGCCTGGTGAACGCGTGCGGCCACTCGAACGTGGACTGCCGGGCCATCGCCTCGTTGGTGGCGTCGTCGTACAGCTCGAAGTCGCCGCGCATCACGTGCATGCGGTACTGACCGTCCCTGCGGGTGAGGCGGGCGAACGTGGCGGCACCGGGCGCGGCGAGGTGGTGCACGCTCGCGCCGCCCGCCGGGAAGAAGAACACCTCGGGGTAGAAGTGCGTCCTGGCGAGGTTCTCCTCGGGGTCGTCGGACCTGGCCGCGTACCAGGTGGCGTGCTGGCCGGAGTTGCACAGGTCCCAGACGTCCTTGTCCGCGTGGTAGTGGCGGACGTCGGCGAAGAGCACCGGGTCGCCGCTCAGCAGCTTCAGGATCTGCATCGTCAGCGCGCCGTCCATGTCGGCCTCGGTGGCGCAGACGTGGGTGTCCTTCGGGCCTTCCCAGTCGTACGGGTCGTTGAGGAAGGCCTCGGCGAGGTCCATCGTGCAGAAGTGGGTGGTCAGCTCGGGCTGGCCCTTGATGCCGGAGAAGTCCAGGTTCCACTCGTCGATGAGCTCGCGCATCGCGTAGTACGTGCGGATCTGGCGTTCGAGCAGGTCCGGCGTGAGCTGCTTGCCGTCGTAGTGCACGTTCCCCTTGGCCTCGAGCCACTGGCGGGCCTGGGTGACCCGCGCCTGGGAGGCGTTCTCACTCCGCCGGACGATCTCCCACTGGTCGATCTCCTCGACGTCGACGCCGAACGTACGCATCCACTGGTCGGTGTTGGCGACGGCGGTGTACATGCCCATCGGCCGGCCGCCGATCCGGCCGAACGTCGAGCCGCGCAGGCCCCGGACCGCCTGGGCGGCCCGCACCTCGGTCAGCACGCGCTCCCTGACGGCGGGGTCGTCGATGTCTCCCCAGGCGCGGGCGTGCACCCGGCCGATCTGGTCCAGGCCACCGCCGCCGGCGAGCATGCCGACCATGCCGGGCTGCGCGGGGTCGATGTTCGCCATGAGCAGCAGCGGTCCTGGGGTGGACTCGGCGGCCAGCATGGTGAAATGCGGGAAGGCCCAGACCGCGTAGTTGAAGATGGTCAGATCGGGCCGGCGATCGGCCAGCCACCGCGCCTGCGACGTGGCCAGCTCGTTGGTCCACACGATCTCCGGCGCCACGATGACCTCGTGGCCCTCCTTGCGCAACGCCTCCGCGAGGGCGGTGGTGGCGTGGGTGATGTGCTCAACGAGATCGCGGGCGACGAAGTCCCGCCCGTCCGAGATGCTCAGCACTCCGATACGTGCCACGGGTTGTCCTCCATGCGAGAAATCGATTGCTCAGAAATCGATTTCCCTCAACCTAGATCCGACCTTTTGACCCGTCAATCCCGCTTCACATCACAGAATCACAACGGTGAACCGATTTCTCAAACCCGACGCCGCGGCCCCACCGGCTCACCGTCGCGGACGACCAGCAGCCGCCACATCTCACCCCAGCGCCCCGTCCACCCGAGCCCGACCGCCAGCACACCGGTCACTCCCCGACGCCGGCCCGGACCTCCCGCACGCCGGGCACCCCCAGCGGCGGCCCCGGCCTTCGCACGTCGGGCACCTCGCTCACTCTTCCCCACCTCGCGGCTTCCCCCGCTTCCATCACCTCGCCCGGCTTCCATCACCTCGCCCGGCTCCCGCGCTTCCCCGCCTCCGCCGCCTCGCGCCTCCCGCGCTTCCCTCACTCGCGCAGCTCCCGCGCGCCCCCCGTCTCCCATGCCTCCCCCGTTCGGCCACCTCACGGGCCTTCGCCTCCTACGCTTCCTGCACCTCCCGCGCTTGCCGCGTCACACCGCGTCCGCGCCGCCCCGGCACCCCCCGCCGAGGGGTCGGTGCGGCGAATCGGCGGAGCTCGGCCCCTCGCATCGCCGGGCATGCGCGTGCACCCGCCCCCGTCGACTCAGCACCGCGACCGACACCCTCCATGGCGACCCGCTGGCGACCGGTGCCAGCCCGGTCGGTTCGCTGGGAGCCGGGGCCGGCGAGACGGCGGAGCTCGGTCGCGGCGGTCGGCTGCTCAGCGGATTCGGCGCCATCGGGTCCAGGCGCCATCGAGCCCAAGCGACGTCGAGCCTAAGCGGCCACGAGTCCAGGCGGCGTGGGTCCAGGCGCCATCGGACCCAGGCGCCGTCGGATTCACGCGGCGTCGGATTCACGCGGCGTCGGATTCACGCGGCGTCGGACCCAGGCGGTTTACGGGAGCAAGCGGCTACGGGAGCAGCGCCGTCGCTTCCCGCGAACAGCGCCGCACCACCTCGCCCTATCCGGGCACCCTCCAGGGCATGTCGTGCCGCACCGCCCGACAGCCCTCCTCGCCGCGCAGGCATCCGCTCCCGACGGCGGCCCGCACCTCGGCGCCTGAGCCCCGTCGCGACGGCATCAGCACGACGGGCGGGAGGCCGGGCGGGAGGCCGGGCGGGAGGACGGGCGGGAGGACGGGGGGTCGCCAGCCGGTTCTCGTGGAGGGCGGCGGTCGCGGTGTTGAGCCGACAGGGGGACGCGCCATCGTGGCGGCGGTTGCCGACCGGAGCGGGGTTGCAGGTCTCGGGGAGATATCGATTCCCGGATTCGGCAAGCTGTAGCAGGAACTTCTTGACGCTGGCCGCACCGACGCCTACCTTTCTGGGAAATCGATTGCTCACCCCCCGAGCTTTCTGCAAGATCAGGAGGATGCGACATGTCGGCTTTCGAGAGGGTGACCCGCCGATCTCTGCTGCGTGGCGGCGCCGTCGTCTTAGGGTCGGCGATGGCGGCACCGCTGCTGTCCGCGTGCGGGGGCGGCGGGAAGACCGGCAACGCCAAAGAGCTGACGTTCTGGAACTTCTACGGCCCCAACCCGCAGGCCGACGCGCAGAGCAAGTGGTTCACCGACCTGGTGACGGCGTGGAACGCCAACAACGAGGTCAAGGTCAAGCTCCACTACCTGCCCGTCTCCGAGTACCTCGCCGGCACGGCGCTGCAGACCGCGTTCTCCGCCGGTCAGGGGCCGGACATCTTCCTGCTCAGCCCCGGCGACTTCCTCCGCTACCACAACGGCGGCGTACTGGCGGATCTCACGCCGCACCTCAAGCCCGACCAGATCGCCGACTTCGACGGCGGCGTGCTCGACACGCGCAAGGTGGACGGCAAGATCTACGGCCTGCCGATGGAACAAGAGCCGCTGGCCATGTACTACAGCATCGACGCCTTCGAGAAGGCGAAGCTGGCCGAGGGTGACCTCCCCCAGACCTGGGACCAGCTGCTGGACGTGGCCGCCAAGCTGACCACCAAGGACCAGTTCGGCATCCTCTTCGAGACCATCCCCGGCTACTACCAGAACTTCACCTGGTACCCGTTCATGTGGATGGCCGGCGGCTCGGCCGTGCCGGGGAGCGGCGGGGCCGGGTTCAACGCGCCCGGCGTACACCAGGCGCTGAAGCTCTGGCAGGACGCGGTCAACAACAAGGTCGCGCCGCGCAAGCCGCAGGGCGACGGCGCGGGCAACGCCCCGGCGAACCTCGCAAGCGGGTCCGTCGGCATGCAGCAGAGCGGCATCTGGTCGGTGTCGCAGCTGGAGCAGGAGAAGAAGGACTTCAAATACGGGGTGTTCCGGCTTCCCGTTCCCGAAGGCGGGACTTACACCACCGACATCGGCGGGTGGGCGTTCGTCGCCAACGCCAAGGGGGCGAATCCGGAGGCGGCTGCCAAGTTCATCGCCTGGGCGCTGGGCGCCACCGACGCGGCCGGCGTCGAGCGCGGCCGGCAGTGGAACATGGTCGTCAAGACGAACCTGCCGGCCCGCAAGTCCGTCCAGGAGGCGGCCAAGGCGGCGGGGGCGTTCGACAAGCCGGCGCTCAAGGTGTTCCTGGAGCAGGTGGTGCCGGGCGGCCGGGGCGAGCCCCGCTACACGCCCGAGGTGTACAAGGCCGTCTCGGACGCCATCCAGGCCACCCAGCTCGGCGGGGTGGACCCGGCCAAGGCTGCGGCGGACGCCGCCGCCAAGATCGACACCTTCCTGAAGGGCTACAAGGGTGCGGCCATGCTCTGACGCCCTCGCGGGCGCCACCCCACGGCCACAACTGTCCGGCCGGGCGATGGACGCGCGGCCATGCTCTGCCACCCGCACGGGCGCCACCCCACGGCCACTACCGTCCGGCCGGGCGATGGGCGCGCGGTCATGCTCTGCCACCCGCACGGGCGCGACCCCACGGCCACTGCCGTCCGGCCGGGCGATGGGCGGAAGATCATGCTCTGACGCCTTCGCGGGCGCCACCCCACGGGCCACAACTGTCCGGCCGGGCGACGGACGTGCGGTCATGTTCCAGCCGGGCCTCGGTGACGCGGCCGGAGGGTCGCGCCGCGACAGTCCGGTTGGGGGCAGGCGCCCGCGTGTCCCCAGTAAAAACGCGCCGGAGGTACCCGGCGACCGGCCCTCTGAGCGAAAGGCGGTAGTCGTGGCCACATTGGTCGACCCGGGTACGGCGGTCGCCGGCGAGGCCGTGCCCCGCGTGTGGTGGACCCGGCGCAGGAGAGAGGCCCTGGCCGCGTACGCGTTCGTCGCGCCCGACCTGCTCGGCCTGCTCGTCTTCGTCGGCCTCCCCATGGTGCTGGCCGTCGGCGTCTCGCTGTTCAGCGTGGACGGGTTCGGCGGCTACACGTACGTCGGCCTGGACAACTTCCGCCAGATGGCCGAGGACGCGCAGCTCTGGCAAAGCGTCAAGGTCACGCTGACGTACATGGTGACCTTCGTCCCCATCGGGTTCGTCGTCAGCCTCGGGCTCGCGCTGCTGGTCCGCGACCACTTCCCCGGCGTCGGCCTGGTGCGCACGATGTTCTTCCTGCCGCACGTCATCAGCCTCGTCGTGGTCGGCGTGGTGTGGCAGTTCCTGCTGGCCGACAAGCAGGGCGCGGTGCCCGCGCTGCTGCGTCCGGTGGGCCTGGGCGACGTGTCGTTCCTGGGCAACCCCGCGCTGGCGCTCGGGTCGCTGGTGGTGATCAGCATCTGGTTCCTCATGGGGTATCAGATGCTGATCCTGCTGGGCGGGCTCAAGGACATCCCCAAGGAGTACGAGGAGGCGGCGCGCGTCGACGGGGCCACCTCGTGGCAGCGCTTCCGCCATGTCATCTGGCCGCTGCTCCGGCCGACCAGCTTCTTCGTGCTGGTCAACTCGACCGTCGGCGCGGTGACCGGCCTGCAGGCCTTCGACCTCGTCTACGTGCTGACCAAGGGCGGTCCGGCCAACAGCACGTCCAGCGTGGTCTTCTACATCTACCAGCAGGCCTTCACCTTCAACAACTACGGCTACGCGGCGGCGCTGACCACGGTCGTGGTCGGGTTCCTGGTCGTGGCCACGGGGCTGATGTTCGGGCTCACGAAGGGAGGCAGGTTCGATGTCGGTTAGGCTGCGCGCCCTCGTCGGGTACGTGCTGGCGGCCGTCACGGTGGCGCCGCTGGTCTGGCTGCTGGTGACGGTGCTGAAGCCGGCGGACGAGCTGTTCGAGGTGGCGCTGCCCAGCCGCTTCACCCTGGACAACCTGCTCTACGTGCTGACCGAGGTGCCCATCGGCAGGTACATGCTCAACAGCCTCGTCGTCTCCGTGGCCGTCACGGTGGTCGCGCTCGTGCTGCACTCGATGGCCGCCTACGCGCTGGCCCGGCTGCGCTTCCCCGGGCGGCAGATGATCTTCTCGATGATCGTCTCCACGCTGCTGGTGTCGCTGCCGGTGATCCTCGTCCCGCTGTTCCTGGTGGCCAGGCAGCTCGGGCTGCTCGACACGTACGCGGGGCTGATCCTGCCGGCGATCTTCCACGCGTTCGGGATCTTCCTGCTCCGGCAGTACTACCTGACGATCCCGCGCGAGCTCGAAGAGGCTGCAGATCTCGACGGATGCGGATATTTCCGGCGCTGGTGGCAGGTGGTCGTGCCGCTCAGCCGGCCTGTGCTCGCCTCGCTCGCCGTGCTGTTCTTCCTGGCCAACTGGAACGCGTTCCTCTGGCCCTTGACCGCCACCCGCGACCCCGAGCTGCGCATGGTGCAGGTCGGCATCGCCACCCTCCAGGGCCAGTACGGCTCGGCTTGGAACTACGTCCTGGCCGCGACGGTGATCGCGGCCGTGCCCACCTTGATCGCGTTCGTGCTCGGCCAGCGCCGCCTGGTCGAGGCGATCAAGACCTCCGGATTGAAGTGAATGAGGATCATATGAGCTACGGAAACCACGGCAGCAGCCTGCGTGACCTGCCCCGCCTGCGGTCGTCCAGGCGCAAGCGGGTCTCCAGCTACGACCGCACGGGCGGCAACGAGGACCGGCTGACCGTCGAGGCCGGCACCACCGTGACCCTGGCCGACATCGAGGGCCCCGGCTCGATCAACCACATCTGGTGCACGGTGGCGCTCCCGCTGAAGGACGTGCCGGACGCGGTGGACGTCGACTACCTGCGCAGGCTCGTGCTGAAGATCACCTGGGACGACCAGGAGCACCCCAGCGTGCTGGTGCCGCTCGGCGACTTCTTCGGCATGGGCCACGCCAAGACCGCGAACTTCGTCTCCGCGCCGCTGCAGATGAGCCCGCAGGACGGCAAGAGCTTCAACTCGTGGTTCCACATGCCGTTCGCGAGCCGCGCGAAGCTGGAGCTGATCAGCGAGCTGTCGGCCGAGCCGGTCTTCTTCTACTACTACGTCGACTACGAGCTGTTCGACTCGGCGGCCGAGGACCTCGGCTACTTCCACGCGCAGTGGCGGCGCGAGCGGCCCACCGACGGGGTTCCGCAGGGCACGCAGAGCAACCGCGAGTACCAGGTCGAGGGCATCAACGACACGGGCGACGGCAACTACGTCATCCTCGACGCCGAGGGGCGCGGCCACTACGTGGGCTGCGTGCTCAACATCCGCAACCTGCGCGAGACCAGCGACTGGAACTGGTACGGCGAGGGCGATGACATGATCTTCATCGACGGAGAGCCGTTCCCGCCCTCGCTGCACGGCACCGGCACCGAGGACTACTTCAACACCGCCTGGTGCCCGACGCAGACCTACCACGCGCCGTACCACGGCATCACCCTGCCCGGCGGGGACAACTGGAGCGGCGAGATCTCCCTCTACCGCTTCCACGTCGAGGACCCGATCACGTTCACCGAGTCCATCAGGGTGACGATCGAGCACGGCCACGCCAACAAGCGCTCGGACGACTTCTCCTCGGTCGCGTACTGGTACCAGACGCTGCCGCACAAGCCGTTCGGGCTCGCGCCGGTGGCGGAGCGGTTGCCGTTCCCGCCGCCGCCCGCCCTGGCGTAATCGATTTCTCCTGCCCGTGTCTCCGAGATCGGACGAGGTTGATCAAGATCCAAGATGTCGCGCGGCACGCCGGGGTCTCCGCCGCGACGGTCTCCCGCGTGCTCAACGGCCGTTCCACGGTCAACCCGGAACTGGCGGGACGGGTGCTCGCGGCCGTGCGGGAGCTCGGCTACCGGCCCAACGGGGTGGCGCGCAATCTCAGGCGCAGGCAGACGACGTTGTGGGCGGTGCTGGTCTCCGACGTCGGCAACCCGTTCTTCACCTCCCTGGTACGGGGGGTGGAGGACGGGGGCCGGCAGTTCGGGTACTCGGTGGTCCTGTGCAACACCGACGAGAACCGGGCCCGGGAGGCGGAGTACATCGCGGTGGCGCTGGCCGACAACATGGCCGGCGTGATCATCTCTCCGGCTGACGACTCGACGGACATCTCCGCCCTGGTCGCCGCCGGCACCGCCGTCGTCACCATCGACCGCGAGCTTGCCGAGACCGAGGTCGACGCGGTGATGGTGGACAACGAGAAGGGCGCGGAGATGGCGACCGCGCACCTGCTGTCGTCCGGTTACCGGCGGATCGCGTGCATCACGGGCCCGCGGCGGATGTCCACCGCCATGCGGCGGCTGCGCGGCTACCACCGGGCGCTGCGCGCGGCCGGCGTACCGGTGGATCGTGCCCTGGTGCGGCACGCGGACTTCCGGGAGGAGGGCGGCTACTCGGCCATGGCCGCGCTGCTGGACGAGGGGGTGGAGATGGACGCCGTGTTCGCGGCCAACAACCTCATGACGGTGGGGGCGGTGGAGTGCCTGACCGAGCGGGGGGTGCCGATCCCCGAGCGGGTGGGGGTGATCGGGTTCGACGACATCCCGTGGGCCCGGCTGTTCCGGCCGGGTCTGAGCACGGTCCGGCAGCCGACGTACGAGCTGGGGCGGGCGGCGGCGCAACTGCTGGCCAGCCGGATCGACAACCCGGCCCGGCCGGCGGCCCGGATGGTGCTGCAGACGGAACTGCACCCCCGCGAAAGCTCCCGCCCCCGGCACGACTGAGAGCTCAGGGCCGGCGGCCGCCGAGGGCTCGCGCGACCGTGAGGCTGTCCTCGTAGATGTGGTAGCGGGTGATGAGCCCGTCCTCGACGGTGAGGTGCAGCGCGAACGGCGAGGTGTACGCGACGCCACCGGCGCGTACCGTCTGCGCGATCTCACCGAGCACGACGGCGTGCGTCCCGTCGACCAGGATCCGCGCCACCGACGTGCCGTTCAGCTCGGGCACGTGGTGGGCCTCCAGCGAGCGGAAATGGTCCGCCACGTCGGCCCGGCTGGACCGAGGCCGGATCCACGGCACCGCGGGATGCCCCTCGGCAGGCCAGTCGAGCTGCCAGTCGACCGGCTCGGCGAACAACTCCGCGGTGCGGGGATGATCGCCCTTGGCCATCCTGCGCAGCAGCTCCTCCACGACGTCACGGGTGTCAGCACTCATGCCGCAACCCTCTCGGCAAAGACACGGGACGTCGATTACCTCCGAGATAATGGGCACGGCGGTCACCCGCCAGGCCGTCCGACCGTCAGCGCCGGGCCCCGACCGCGGCACGGGCCCCCTCCGCCGAGAGGGCCGGCGCGGCGGCCTCGCCGATGCCCGACGACGCTCCGGCGACCATGGCTCCGGTGACCAGGGCGACTTTTGCGTGCAACGGGTTGCTCACGTGCCTCCTTCGGCTATTTGCCGGTCGTGTTCCGGCCGAGCCAGTCGCGGTAGCTGATCGTGCCGAGGACGGCGCCGTCCTCCGGAACCAGCGACCGCTCGCTCAGCTCGCTGCCGAAGTAGCGCGCGTGCGGGTCGGTGACCACCTCGCGCGGATCGCCCCAGGCGGTCAGCGCCTGGCGGAAGAACTCGTCCATCCGGTACTCCTTGGGCCCGGCGATCTCGACCCTGCCGTTCAACGGCGCTCCGACCGCGGTCCGGCCGACCGCCTGGGCCACGTCGTCACCCGCGATCGGCTGGAACAGCACGGGCGCGATGTGCACCTTGCCATCCGTCGTGGCCTCGTCGGCGATGCCCCGGGCGAACTCGAAGAACTGGGTCGAGTGCACGAGCGAGAACGGGATGCCCGACTTCACGATCAGCTGCTCCTGAGCGATCTTCGCCGCGAAGTAGCCGTTGTCCGGCATCCGCTCCGTACCGACGATCGACACCGCGACGTGGTGGCCCACGCCCGCCGCCGCCTCCGCCGCGAGCAGGTTGCCCGTGGAGGTCTCGAAGAAGTTCAGCACCGCGGCCCGCTCGAACGACGGCGAGTTCGACACGTCGACCACCACCTGCGCACCCGCCAGCACCTCGGCCAGCCCTTCGCCGGTCAGCGTGTTGACGCCCGTGTTCGGTGCCGCCGCCACCGCCTCGTGACCGTGCTCGCCCAGCTTCGCCACCAGCTTCGACCCGATCAGGCCCGTCCCGCCGATTACCACGATCTTCATTGCGATCCTTCCGCTCCGCCGGGCCACCTCGTCGCCACCCGGTCGCCAGCTAAGACCGGACAGCCTCCGGGCTTGTGACAGCCGCGGCGAAATTCCTTCACAGCCGAGGGACGATCTCTCCGGTCAGCGTGGTGGAGAAGGAGCTACGGCGTGCCCCGGACGGGGGCCTGCCACATCGCGACGATCGCGTCGATCAGGCCGTCGGCCGTGTCGTCCCAGGTGGGCCGGAAGGTGGGCGCGTGTTCGGCCAGGGCCCGTTCCCGCTCGACGCACATCTGCACGATGAGGTGGCGGGCCATGGTGGTGCGTTCGCGGTGGAGGCCGGCGGGCCGGCCGGGCATGCACCGGGCCAGGCCGTCGCTGAAGAGCCGCAGCACCGGGGCGGCGGTCAGGGCTTCGTCCACCATGATCGCGTTGAACGCGGGGTCGGCCATGACCTGGGCGGTGAAGCGGGCGTACCAGGTGGGGCTGCCCAGGGTCTCCAGGTGTTCGGTGAGCGGGCGGACCAGGCAGGCGACCCAGTCGCGCAGGTCGGTGGAGCCGTCGATGTCGGCCATCATGCGTGCGCGGATGCGCTCGATCTGCTCGGCGTGCTTGCGCGCGATCGCGCGGATCAGGTCGGCCTTGGTGCCGAAGTGGTAGCTGACCGCGGCGTTGTTGCCCTGTCCGGCGGCCTCGCTGATCTGGCGGTTGCCGACGGCGTGCACGCCGCGTTCGGCGAACAGCCGCTCGGCCGCGGCCAGGAGCGCCTCCCGGGTCGCGCTGACCTGCTCGTCCCGTGTCATCTTGCTGATCATCGCCATTCACCGCACCGGGACTTTCGCGCAGCCCACCACGGCCCGGTCCCACAGGCCGCCGCAGGTCCTCGGCCGGGCCGGCGAGGCGTGACGGAAGGACAGCCTATTCAAGCGACGGACCGACGGTCGTCCCGTCGAGGGCTGCTCCGGCTTGACAGGCATCCGCCCCACGCTAGAGTTTAAATCAATCGGTTGATTTAAACCATCCGGCCGACGCGAGTGCGGGGATCGGCCAGGCCCGCGAGACGGCCCGTGAAGCTCGCTTGAAACGCGTTCCAGGAGGAAACAGTGACGACAATCCCGGAGTACGACATCGCCAGATCGGCGAAGTGCCCGCTGGACCCGGCGCCCGCGATGCGGGCGCGGCAGGAGGAGGGCCCGCTGTCCCGGGTCCGGCTGTGGGACGGCAGCGCCGCGTGGCTGGTCACCGGCCACGCCGAGCACCGCGCTGTGCTCGGTCACCCCAAGGTCAGCGTCGAGCCCGCGCGCGGCATCCCCCGGCTCTCCCCGGCGGAGGCCGCGACGATGGACAGCATGGCCAAGGCGGGCTCGGCGAGCCTCGGCTTCATCATGATGGACGATCCCGAGCATGCCCGCCTGCGGCGGATGGCGACCTCCGCGTTCACGGTCAAGCGGGTGGAGGCGATGCGCCCGGCCACGCAGGAGATCGCGGACGAGCTGATCGACCGGCTGCTCGCCGGCCCGAAGCCCGCCGACCTCGTCGAGGCGTTCGCGCTGCCGCTGCCCTCTCTGGTGATCTCCAACCTGCTCGGCGTCCCGTACGACGACCACGAGTTCTTCCAGGCCAACAGCAGGACCATCATCAACCGCAACTCGACCGCGGAGGAGCGCGGACAGGCCCAGCACCGGCTGGCCGAGTACCTGGACGGGCTGATCGGCGAGAAGCTCGCCAAGCCCGGCGACGACCTGCTGTCCGGGCTGGTCGAGCGGGTCAAGGCCGGTGAGCTGTCCCGGCAGGAGGCCGCCCGCATGGGCGTGCTGATGCTGTTCGCCGGCCACGAGACCACCGCGAACATGATCACGCTGGGCACCCTGGCCCTGCTGCAGGACCCCGACCAGCTCGCCCTCCTCCGCGAGAGCGACGACCCGAAGCTGATCGCCTCGGCGGTCGAGGAGCTGCTGCGCTACCTCACGATCACCCACGGCGGGCTGCGGCGGGTGGCGCTGGAGGACATCGAGATCGCCGGCCAGGTCATCCGGGCCGGCGAGGGCATCATCACGGTCAACGAGACCGCCAACCGCGACCCGTCCGTCTTCCCCGACCCGGACCGGCTGGACCTCCGGCGCAACCCCCGGCTGCACGTGACCTTCGGGTACGGGGTGCACCAGTGCCTGGGACAGCCGCTGGCGCGGATGGAGCTGCAGGTCGCCTACCCCGCCCTCCTACGGCGGATCCCCTCCCTGGCGCTCGCCGCCGAGCTGGAGCAGATCCCGTTCAAGCACGACGGGTTCGTCTACGGGGCCTACGAGCTGCCCGTCATCTGGTGACCGAGGAGGACGTCGTGAAAATCATCATCGAGCAGGACAAGTGCGTCGCGTCCGGTCAGTGTGTCATGGCCGCCGACGACGTGTTCGACCAGCGGGACGAGGACGGGGTCGTGGTCCTGCTGAACGACGACCCGTCGCCCGAGCGGCTGGCGGACGTGCGGCAGGCCGCCCTGGTCTGCCCCGCCCTGGCCATCACCGTCGAGGAGTGACCGAAGGCGGCCAGGGCCGATGCGAGTCCACCATCCCCCAGCAGGAAGGCAAGCGTCATGGACGATCGGCTGATGTACCGGCGTGAGTTCTACGTCGGAGGTGGGTGGGTCAAACCGGCGGGCGGCGAGGTGCTGAAGGTCGTCTCCCCGTCGAGCGAAGAGGTCGTCGGCGAGGTGCCGGTCGCGACCGTGGAGGACATGGACCGCGCCGTGGCCGCCGCCCGCGCCGCCTTCGACCATGGCCGTGGCGCCCGATCGGCCTGACCTCAGGATGGCCGGGATGAGGTCGGCCACGTCCATGTCAGCGAGCCGTTGGGGACTTGTCGACTTGGCGTAATGTCCGGGTTGTCGGGCTGTGCGGAGAATCGTCCCATGCGTAAATCTTCCGCTGCCGTCGCCGCGCTGATGGCAGCCCTGGTCGCCGGCACCGTCACTCCCGCGTCGGCCGATGCCCAGGAGACCGGCGGCCCGTCTCTCAGCTTCGCCCTGCTCGGCGACACTCCGTACGGCGCCGACCAGCGGGCGGCGTTCCCCGCGCTGGTCGACGCGGTGAACGCCGACCCGGACGTCCGCTTCGTCCTGCACGCCGGTGACGTCAAGGATGGCGCGTCCACCTGCGACGACGCGCGCTTCGCCGACCTGGCCAAGCTGTTCGGCACCTTCGACGACCCGTTCGTGCTGACCCCCGGCGACAACGAGTGGACCGACTGCCACCGCACCGCCGCAGGGGGCTATGTGCCCACCGAGCGGCTCGACGCGGTCCGCACGTTCTTCTACCCGAAGGCCGGTCACACGCTCGGCCGCAACCCGATCGGCGTGCGGACCCAGGCGTCCGACAGCCGGCACAGCGCCTACAGGGAGAACGTGCTGTTCCGCCGGCAGGGCGTCGTGTTCGCGACCGTGCACGTGGTCGGCAGCGAGAACGACCTGGCGCCGTGGTCCCAACTGCCGGGCGGCGACCGTCCCGACCTGCGACTGGCCGAGTTCACCGCGCGGAAGGCGGCGGCCCTCGACTGGATCGACACCGCCTTCGACACCGCACGGCAGACGAACGCGCCGGGTGTGCTGCTCCTGATGCAGGCCGAGCCGACCGACACTCCCGGGTTCTCCGAGATCCGCGCCCGGATCACCGACCGTGCCAAGGCGTACGGCAAGCCCGTCCTGCTCGTGCACGGTGACGAGCACGTGTACGAGGTGGAGCCCGGCTACGCGGGCGTCCCCAACCTGACGAGGCTGGAGACCTACGGCGTCACGGCGACCCAGTGGCTGCGCGTCACGGTCGAGCCCCGCTCGCGCGCGGTGTTCTCATGGCGGCCCCAGACGGTGCCCGCCTCCTGAAGGCCGCCGGCCCGGAGCACTCGCTCCGGGCCGCCGGCTCAGCCGCCCGGCCGTTCGGCATGGTGGCAGGCGGCGTAGTGGTCACCGACCGCCTCCAGCACGGGCTCGACCGCGGCGCACCGCTCGGTCGCCTTCCAGCAGCGCGTGTGGAAGCGGCATCCGGGTGGCGGCGCGACGGGGCTCGGCGGGTCGCCCGCCAGCATGATCCGCTGCCGGCCGCGTAGCCGGGGCTTCGGCACGGGCGCCGCGGAGAGCAACGCCATCGTGTACGGATGCGCCGGCTCCCCGTACACCCCGGCCGCGGGCCCGACCTCGGCCAGCCGCCCGAGGTACATCACGCCGACCCGGTGCGACACGTGCCGCACCACGGCCAGGTCGTGGGCGATGAACACCAGCGCCACGCCGAGCGTGCGCTGCAGCTCGGCGAAGAGGTTGACCACCTGCGCCTGCACCGACATGTCCAGCGCCGACACCGGCTCGTCGCACACGATCACGTCCGGTTCGGTGGCCAGCGCGCGGGCGATGCCGATCCGCTGCCGCTGCCCGCCGGAGAACTCGTGCGGGAACCGGTTCATCCGGTCGGGGGACAGGCCCACCAGCTCCAGCAGCTCGCCGACCCGCTCCCGCATGGCGCGCGCGTCCGGGCACAGCCGGTGTACCCGCAGCGGCTCGGCGACGATGTCATGCACCGTCATGCGGGGGTTCAGGGAGGTCAGCGGGTCCTGGAAGACCATCTGGACGCGCCGCCTGATGTCGCGCGGCACGCCGCCGCGGGCGAAGAACGGCCGGCCGCGGAAGGTGACCTCGCCCTGGTCAGGGCGTTCGAGGCCGACGAGCATGCGGGCCAGCGTGGACTTGCCGCAGCCCGACTCGCCGACGATGCCCAGGGTCTCGCCGGCACGCAGCTCCAGGTCCACGCCCGCGACCGCGCGCACGGCCCCGCCCCTGGACAGCATCCCGCCGCGGTAGGTCTTGTGCAGCCCGACGGCCTGCAACACGGGCTGGTCAGAGGCGGGCTGGTCAGACGCGGGCGGCATCGAGCATCTCCTCCGAGTGGTGGCAGGCGGCGTACCGGCCGGTGCCGGTCGGCAGCAACGTCAGTTCCGGGCGCGTGGTCGAGCACACCTCGCTCGCCCGCGCGCAGCGCGGCGCGAACGAGCACCCGGGCGGTACGCTCGCCGGGCTCGGCGGCGCCCCGGGGATGGCACGCAGCGACGCGGCCGGGCTGTCCAGGTCGGGGATGGCGGCCAGCAGCGCGTCGGTATAAGGATGGGCCGGCAGGTCGTACAGCTCGCCGACCTCGCCGCTCTCCACGATCCGCCCGGCGTACATCACCGCCACCCGGTCGCTGACCTCGGCCGCCACCCCCAGGTCGTGGGTGATGAGCAGCACGGCGGTACCCAGCTCGCGCCGCAGCCGGTCGATGAGCTCCAGGATCTGCGCCTGGACGGTCACGTCCAGCGCGGTCGTCGGCTCGTCGGCGATGATCAGGTCGGGTTCGAGCGCCACGGCCATGGCCACGAGGATGCGCTGGCGCATGCCGCCGGAGAACTGGTGCGGGTAGTCGTCCACGCGTGTGGCGGCGGCCGGGATGCCCACCAGGTCGAGCAGTTCGACCGCGCGGGCCCTGGCCTGCTTGCGCGAGGCGCCCCGGTGCACCCGGAACAGCTCCCCGACCTGGTCACCGACGCTGAGCACCGGATTGAGCGCCGACAGGGCGTCCTGGAAGACCAGCGTCATCGCGCTGCCGCGCAGGGCACGGCGCTCTTCGGCGGACATCGCCGTCAGGTCCCGGCCGCCGAGCCGGGTCGCCGCGGAGCGCACCCGGACGTTCGGGCCGTCGAGCAGTCCCATGACGGCCTTGGCGGTGACGGATTTGCCCGACCCCGACTCGCCCAGCAGCGCCAGTGTCTGGCCGCGTTCGATGGTCAGGTCCACGCCCCGCACCGCCGGGACCTCGCGTCCGTGGGCGGTGAAGGTGACGTGGAGGTCGCGGATCTCCAGGACGGGTGCCTCGCTCACTGCACCCCTTTCTCAGATGTGACGAAACTTGGCGTCGACTTAGCCGAAGTTGCCGAAAAACAACTCTCATATTGCCTTTCACGCCCGATCCTGGCAAGCTTCCTCGAAATCGGATGAAAGGGATTGCCAGTGCTGGAAGCCGCGAAGAGCTATAAGGGTTACCGTTCCTACGAGTACCTGGAAGCAGGCGTCGACTACCGGGAGTTCGACCTGGCGCCCGAGTTCGACAGGGTTCCGGCGTACCAGGGGCCCGAGCTCACCACCGAGCAGACCGAGCGCGTCCGACGCCTGCTCGTCGACAGCCTGGTCGTCTCACTGCACGACCACCCGTCGATCTTCCCCGACGACATCGGCCAGACCGTCGACTACAACCGCACCGCCCGCCACCACACCGGCTACGCCGGCCTGGCCCGCTCCGGCATGACGGTCGTCTTCGACAACCTCATGGACGGCACCTGCTGCATCACCAGCCAGGCGGGCTGGAAGTGGAACGACGTGATCGCCGACATCGGCATGCGCCTGTCGGACCTGGCCCACCAGGACTTCCTCATCAAGGTCGAGCGCCTGGCCGACGTGCGCGAGGCGCACGCCGGCGGCCGCATGGGCCTCGTGCTCGCTCTCGAGGCGGCCACGATGATCGAGAACGAGGTCGACAGGATCGACATGCTGTACGGCTTCGGCGTCCGCCAGATGGGCATCGCCTACAGCGAGGCCAACACCCTGGGCAGCGGCCTGAAAGAGCGCGGCGACGGCGGCCTGACCCTGTTCGGCGAGAAGGCCGTGCGCCGCATGAACAAGCTCGGCATCGCCATCGACGTCTCCCACTCGGGCGACCAGACCTCGCTCGACACGATCCGCCACTCGGCCAAGCCGATCCTCATCACCCACGCGGGCGCCCGTTCGGTCTGGCCGACGAACCGGATGAAGCCGGACTCCGTCATCAAGGCGGCGGCCGAGCGCGGCGGCGTGATCGGGCTGGAGGCGGCCCCGCACACCACGCTCTCGCCCGACCACCCCCGCCACAGCCTGGAGTCGGTCATGGACCACTTCACCTACTGCGTGGACCTCGTCGGCATCGATCACGTCGCCTTCGGCCCCGACACGCTGTTCGGCGACCACGTGGGGCTGCACGACACCTTCGCCGAGCACCTGTCGCTCAACGAGGCGCACGCGGGCACCCCGTACGAGAAGGTCGCCTACGTGGACGGCCTGGAGAACCCGGCCGAGTGCTTCTGGAACATCATCTCCTGGCTCGTCGCCCACGACTACTCCGACGACGAGATCACCAAGGTCATCGGCGGCAACGTCATGCGTGTGCTGGAAGAGGTCTGGTTCTGATGAGACGCTCCATCCTCGTCTTCGCCGCGCTGGCGATCGCGACGGCGGCCTGCGCTCCGAGCGTGCCGGGGCAGTCGTCGTCCCAGAGCGCGCCGCAGGCCAACGCCGACCGGCTGACCATCGGCACGACCGCCGACGTGGTCAACTACAACCCCCTGGTCGGCAACAGCCGTACCGACTCGTGGGTCACCAACCTCATGTACCCGCACCTGACCCAGATGGACGAGTCGGGCAAGCGCGTCCCGTACCTGGCCACCGAGTGGTCCTACTCCGACGACGGCAAGACCGCCACGGTGAAGCTGCGCGACGACATGAAGTGGTCCGACGGCAAGCCGGTCACCGCCGACGACGTGGTCTTCTCGGTGACGACGGTGCAGAAGGAGAAGTTCGGCGTGGTCGCCGGGCTCATCACCGCGCTGGACAAGGCCGAGGCCGTCTCGCCGACCGAGGTGCGATTCGCCCTCAAGCGCCCTGACGGCACCTTCCTCGACAACGTCGGCTTCTGGCTGCCGGTCGTGCCCAAGCACGTCTTCGAGAAGGCGCCCAGCGTGCAGAAGTTCGCCAACGACGCCGACTGGGTGAGCGCGGGGCCGTTCAAGCTCACCAAGGTCGAGCGCGGCCAGCGCTACATCATGCAGCGCGTGGACGACTTCGGCCCCGGCACGCCGGCCGTCAAGGAGATCGTCTTCCGGGTCTTCCCCGACGTGAACACCGAGGTCCTCGCGCTGCGCAACGGCGAGATCGACCTGATCGGCAACGTGCTGCCGCCCGCCACCGCGGCCGAGCTGAAGAACGACCCGAAGGTCACGTTGCAGCAGATCCCGTCGCTGGGCTGGGCGCACCTGCAGTACAACACCAAGCGCAAGCCGCTCGACGACGTCCGCGTCCGGCAGGCGCTCGCGCAGGCCGTCGACTACGAGGCCATCAGGAACATCGCGCTCAAGGGCTTCGCCAAGTCCTCCAACTCCAGCGTGCTCACCCCGTCGCTGCCCGACTACGCGGACCCGTCCTCGAAGGAGTACGTCTTCGACCCGGAGCAGTCCAAGAAGCTGCTGGCCGAGGCCGGGGTGACCGACCTCAGCCTGAGCATGGTCTACGACCAGGCCGACCCGAACATCGCCCGCTGGGCCCCCATGGTCCGCGACTCGGCGAAGAAGGCCGGGATCACGATCAAGCTGCAGGGCCTGGAGCGCAACACGTACCTGGACAAGACACTCAAGCGCGACTTCGACATCTACGCCGGCTCCTGGGCCGTGATGGACAACCCGCCCGCGAACCTCGGGCTGGCCTTCAAGACCGGCGGGTTCATCAACTACGCCCAGGTCAGCGACCCCAAGCTGGACGACCTGATCGACCAGGCGCAGCGGGCGCTCAGCCCCGCCGACGCCAAGGCGCCGATCCAGGAGGCCGCGCGGATCATCCAAGACCAGGTCTACGACAACGTCCTGTACGTGGAGACGTTCAACATCGCGCACTCCACGAAGTGGACCGGGTTCAAGCCGATGCCCAGCGAGCTGCTGTCCATCCTGAACCCGCTCTCCCTCGCCGCGGCCAAGCCGGCGGGCTGATCGCCATGCGGTTCATCGGCCTGCGGCTGGCCCGCGGCCTGCTCACCCTGTGGTTCGCGGTCACGGTCACGTTCTTCCTGGTGCGCCTGCTGCCGGGCGACCCGGTGCTGGCCGTGGCCGACCCGAACATGACCGAGGAGCTCCGCCAGAAGCTCCTGGCCGACTTCGGCCTGGACAAGTCGCTCGGCGCGCAGTACGTCGACTACCTCGGCCAGCTCCTGCACGGCAACCTCGGCATGTCGTTCCGTCAGTCGGTCCCTGTCACGACCGTGCTGATGGAGCGGCTGCCGTGGACGCTGATCCTGACCATCTCGGCCATGGTGGTGACGATCGCGCTGGGCATCCCGCTCGGCGTGCTCGCCGCCACCAAGGCCAAGGGGTGGCTGGACCGCCTGATCCAGGTCACCGGCGTCACCGCGCAGTCCCTGTTCGTGCCGAGCGTCGGGATCTTCCTCATGTACGTCCTGGGGGTCTGGCTCGGCTGGTTCCCCATCGGCGGCGCGGTCGACCTCGACGCCACCGGCTTCGGCGCCACGCTCAGCATGCTGCACCACCTGGTGCTGCCGTGCCTGTCGCTGGTCCTCATCCAGCTGGGCGGCTACGTGCTCACCATGCGCACCACGCTCATCGACGCGCTCGGCGAGGACTACGTCGCACTGGCCAAGGCCAAGGGCGTCCGCCCGGGGAAGGTCGTGTGGAAGCACGCCCTGCGCAACGCGCTGCTGCCGACCACCACGATCGCCGGGCTCCAGCTCGGCACGCTGGTCGGCGGCGCGGTGCTGACCGAGACGATCTACGCCTACCCGGGCATCGGCCGCGCCATCTACGAGGCGGTCGGCCAGCTCGACTTCCCCGTCCTGCAGGGCGCGTTCGTGCTGCTCGCGGCGGCCGTCGTGGCCGCCAACCTGATCACCGACGTGGCCTACGGAATCCTCGACCCCAGGGTGCGCACCTCATGACTGTGGCTGCCATCGAGCTCACGCCCAGGCAGCGGACCTGGAGCGCGTTCCGCCGCAACCCGCTCGGCCTGGCCAGCGGCGTCGTGCTGGCGCTGCTGGCACTGGTCGCGGTCCTCGCGCCGCTGATCGCGCCCTTCCCCGAGGGGTACGGCGCCGACACCTCCCAGCCGCCGTCGGCCGCCCACTGGTTCGGCACCGACGACATCGGGCAGGACGTGTTCGCCCAGGTCGTGTGGGGCACCCGGGTCAGCATGGCGGTCGGCGTCAGCGCCTCCGTGCTGGCCATCGTGATCGGCCTGCTCATCGGCGTCAGCGCCGCCTACTTCCGCCGCCTCGACACGCCGCTCGGCGTGCTGGTGGACCTGTCGTTGTCGCTGCCCGTGCTGCCGCTGATGATCCTGGTGGCGGCGCTGGCCGGGCCGAGCGTGCGCACGCTGGCCGTGGTCATCGCGCTGTTCAGCTGGCCCGAGGTGGCCCGCGTGGTCCGCTCGCAGGCGCTGGCGATCGTGCCCATGCCGTTCGTGTCGGCGGCCAAGGTCGTCGGCGGCTCGTCGCTGTGGATCGTCCGCAAGCACCTGCTGCCCGGCGTCATCCCCGTCGTCGGCGTGTCGGTCGTGCTGACCACCTCCCGCGCCGTGCTCGCCGAGGCCGGGCTCTCCTTCCTCGGCCTGGGCGACCCCAACAGCTGGTCGTGGGGGACGATCCTGCACAAGGCGCAGCAGTCCGGCTCGCTCGCCTCCGCCTGGTGGACCACGCTCTTCCCGTCGCTGGCCATCTTGCTGCTCGTCCTGTCCACGACGCTGCTGTCCGTGGCCTACAACGACGCCCGCAACCACAGGAGCGACTCATGACCTTCAGCCAGCGGCTCCCCGACGCCTTCTACGCCGGCGCGCTCGCCCGCGTCCGCGCGGAGATGGCCGCGGAGGACCTGTCGGCGCTGCTGCTCGACGACCCGCTCGACGTCGCCTACCTCACCGGCTTCCACCACTTCCCGAACGAGCGCCCGGTCGCCTGCTGGCTGCCGCTCGACGGCGACCCGGTCCTGCTCGTGCCGGACCTCGAACGCGAGTACGCCCAGGACCAGCGGGCCCGCGCCGAGATCGTGGCCTATCCCGAGTTCCCCGGCCGCCGCCCGCCGTTCGCGGTGCTCGCCGGCCACGTACGCCGGCCCGCGACCGCCGCGTACGCACCCTCCACCAGCGTCGCCCGCGCCCAGGCCCTGGCCGAGGCGTTCCCCGGCACCCGCTGGAGCACCTGCGAGGCCGTCGGCCGCGTCCGGCTGCGCAAGACGCCCGAGGAGATCACCCTGCACGAGGAGGCCGCGCGCATCGCCGACGCCATGCTGGAGGCCGGCGTCGAGCTGGTCAGGGCGGCCCTCGAAGCCGGCGGCGAGCTGCCCGCCGAGACGGAGCTGGCCTCCCACGTCATCAGCCACGGCGCCCGCCTCATGTACGCCAGGCACCAGGACGTCGTCGTGGTCCCCATGCTCACCGGCGGCCTCGTCTACGGCGGCCCCAACTCGGCCCAGCCGCACCGGCTGCCGGGCGGCGACCGGCTGCGGGCGGGAGAGACGTTCATGCTCTCGCTCGGCTGCGCGGTCGGCGGCCGGTTCGTCGAGAGCGAGCGCACGTTCGTGATCGGCGAGCCCACCACGCGGCAGGCCCGCTACTACGAGAGCGTCCGCGAGGCCCAGGAGACCGGTACCGAGGCCCTGATCGCGGGCCTGACCTGCGAGGAGGCCAACCGCCGCTGCCTGGCGGTGATCGAGGAGGCCGGGCTGGGCGAGTACATCCGCCACCGGCAGGGGCACGGCATCGGGCTCGGCTTCCACGAGCCGCCGTGGCTGTCCGACGGCGACACCACCGAGCTGGCCCCCGGCATGATCCTGTCCAGCGAGCCCGGCGTGTACGTGCCTGGGCACGCCGGCTACCGCATCTCCGACACCGTCCTGGTCACCGAGTCGGGGCCGCGCCGGCTCACGGCGTACCCGCGCGAGCTCACCGACGTCATCATCTGAAAGGCAGACACGTGTTCGTCGACATCAACGGCAACCCTCTGAACGTCGAGGTCCTCGGCGACGGCGAGGAGACGATCATCGCCCACCACGGCGCCCCGGGGCTCGGCTCGCTCGCCGAGCCCAAGGCAAGCTTCGGGCGGCTCGCCGACGCCTACCGGGTGGTCGTCTTCGACGCCAGAGGGTCGGGCAGGAGCGGGCAGAACGGGCCGTTCACGCACGAGCAGTGGGTCGCCGACGTCGAGGGCCTGCGCGAATGGCTCGGCGCCGAGCGCATCGTGATCGCCGGCGGCTCGTACGGCGGCTTCATCGCCATGGAGTACGCCGCCCGCCACCCCGACCGCATCAGCGCCGTCGTGCTGCGCGACACCTCGGCCGACAACGCCAACCAGGAGCTCGCCACCCGCAACGCCGCCGCCTCGTCCCGGGTGCGGATCGACCCGGCCAAGCTGGATCGGATCATGTCCGGCACCGTCCGCGACGACGCGGACCTGAAGGACTGCTGGCGGGAGATCCTGCCGCTCTACGACCACGACTACGACCCGGCCAAGGTCGAGCAGCGCGTGGCCGCCACCCCGTACCACTACCTCACCCACAACCACGCCTTCGCCGTCAACCAGCCGAACTACGACATCAAGCACCTGCTGCCCGGCATCACGGCCCCGGTCCTGGTGACCGTCGGCCGGCACGACTGGATCACGCCGGTCGAGTGCAGCGAGACCATCGCCCGCCTCATCCCCCAGGCCGAGCTGCGGGTATTCGAGAAGTCCGGCCACTCGCCGCAGGTCGAGGAGGCCGAGCTGTGGGAGGCGACCGTCCGCGACTTCCTCGACAAGGTGCGCGGGCGGCGCTGAACACGCGATGATGCCCCCGATGGAAGATCTCGACGACCTCGACCGGAAGATCCTCGCCGCGCTCCACGTGAACGGCAGGGCGAGCTGGACCGACATCGCCCAGTTGCTGGGCATCTCCACCAGCACGGTGGCGCGCCGGGCCCAGCACCTGTTCGCCGCGGGCCTGGCCCGCGTGGCGGTGCTGCCGCACCTGGAGCACGACGGGCCCGTGCACGTGTTCATCGTCCGGCTGTCGTGCGCGCCCGGCAGCCAGCTCAGGGTCGCCGGGCTGCTGGCCAAGAACCCCGACATCCGGTACGTCTCCATCGTCACCGGCGGCTACGACATCGTCTTCGAGCTCGTCGCACCCAAGGACCGCGACCTGTACTCGATGCTGGTCGACGTCGTGCACGCCATCCCCGGCACCCAGCAGAGCGTCGCCGACCTCGTGCTGCACACCTACAAGCGCAGCTACGACTGGAGCGTCCCCGTGGTCGGGGAGCAGGCGGCGCCGTTCGCGCTGGAGCCGCCCCTGCACACCTGCGAGCGCGGGCACCTCGACGACGTCGACCGCGCCGTGCTGGCGGCGATGCGCGAGGACGGGCGGGCCAGCTTCCAGTCGGTCGGCAACCGGCTGGGCATCAGCGAGAGCACGGCCAGGCGGCGCTTCGAGGCCATGGTCGAGCGCGGCTGCGCCATCACGGCCACGTTCATCCCGGCCGCCGCACTCGGCTACGAGGCGGAGCTGCTCTTCTGGCTGTCGGTCGAACCCAGCATGCAGGACGCCGTCGCCGAGCGGCTCGCGAACGAGCGCGGCGTGCGGATGATCGCCTCCCTGCTGGGCCAGACGTCGCTGATCTGCGAGGTGATCGTGCCGACCACGGCCGACATCCACCACTTCACCTCGCGCACGCTGGCCTCCGTGCCCGGCATCCAGTCGTGGACGGCGGGCGTGCAGGTGCTGACGGTCAAACGCGGCTTCCTCATGGTGCCCTGGGCGGAGGACCGGATCGCCGCGGCGCTGGCCGGCTGACCGGGCTGCGGGAAGAGAGCCCGGTTCCGGTACGGACACCGGCCGGCCGGCGCGGAAGGGGTTGTCACGCGCGAATGTCCGTACCGGGGTTTCTAGGCGATGCGGGCGAGGTCGCGCATGTGGATCGGGTACGCCGGAGGCAGCCCCTTGGCGTACCGCTCGAGTTCGTCGAGGGCGGCCTCGGCGAGGCGATGGACCTCCGTGCCCATGGCTCCGGCGATGTGCGGCGTGAGCTGCACGTTGGGCAGCCCGAACAGCGGTGAGTCGACCGGCAGCGGTTCGGGGTCGGTGACGTCGAGGATCGCGCTGAGCCGCCCGCTCACGCATTCGGCGGTGAGCGCGTCGGTGTCGATCAGGCTGCCTCGGGCGGTGTTGATGACCGTGGCGTGGTCGGGAAGCAGAGCGAGGCGGTCGGCGTCCAGCAGGTTGCGGGTCTCGGGCAGTGACGGCGCGTGCAGGGTCACGATGTCGCTGCGGCGCAGCAGGTCGGGCAGGGGCACGAGGGTCGTGCCGAGGTCCTCGGCGTCCGCCTCGGTGGCGTAGGGGTCACTCACGAGCACGGTGCGGTCGAAGGCCTGAAGCAGGCGTGCCACCCGCCGGCCGGTGTGCGACAGGCCGACGATGCCGACGACGCCGCCGTAGTTCGACCCGGCGCTCACCCGTTCCCGCCACGCGGAGTCGGCGCCCCGCCGCCGGTACGCCTCGGCGAAGGCGCTCACGCGTTTGCCGCTGTGCAGGATCGCGGCGAGGGTGTACTCCGCGACGGGCACCGCGTTGGCGTTGGCCGCGGAGGTGACGAGGATTCCGCGTTCCCAGCAGGAGGCGTCGGTCAGATGGGTCTTCACGGTGCCGGCCGCGTGCAGCACGGCGCGCAGCCGGGGAGCGGCATCGAGGACCTCGCCGGTCAGGAGTGGGCACCCCCAACCTGTGATCATGACTTCGATGTCGCGGAGCCGGGCGCGGCTTGACGGTGAGCCGAGCTCGGTCAGCGCTTCGGGGCGGTCGAGCCGGGCGAGGGTGTGTAGTCGCTCGAATCGTGCGTCGTCGAAGAGCTGGCGGATGGTGGGTTCGGACATGACCAGTGCTGTCACGGGCCGGCGGGTCATCATGCTCCTATTCGGTGGTGGCTGCGATCGCGACGCTGTCCCGTACGACGACGTGAGTGCCGAGCACGACCCGCTGGTCGACGGTGTCCGGCGCCATCGCCATCGTGGCGGCGAGCCGGCCCAGCTCCCGGGCGGGAATGTGCACGGTGGTCAGTCCGAGATCGGCGGCGAAGGTGGCGTCGTCGAACCCCACGACCGAGATGTCCTCGGGCGTGCGCAGCCCTGCCTCCCGCACGGCTTGCAGGACGCCGCTCGCGACGTGGTCGGTGTGGGCGAACACGGCGGTGAAGTCCGGCGGCCCCGCCCGCAGAATGTCGCGCATGCGGGCGTAGCCGGTCTCGCGGCTCCACGCGGGGCCCGCCTCCAGCCGGGGGTCGAGGTCGCCGCCGAGGTCGGCCAGGGCACGGCGGTATCCGTCCCGCCTCCGCACCGTGGTGCTGTGGTCCTGCTGGCCGCTCAGGAGCAGGATGCGGCGGTGGCCGCGCGACAGCAGGTGACTGGTCGCGGCGTACGCACCGCCCTCGTTGTCGTACTCGACCACGCCGGCGGGTACGTCCGGGCCGAGCGGGGGTCGGGCGCACAGCACCAGACGTGAGCCGGTCTGCGCGAGGGAGCCGGCGAAGGCGCTGGTCTCGCGCACGTATTCCGGGCTTTCGGTGACGGCGCCGATGAGGACGATGGCCTGCGCGTGCTGGGCGCTCATCTGCCGCAGCACGTGCAGCTCGCGATCGGGGTCGCCGCCGGTGGTGCCGATCAGGCAGAACCGCCCGGCGTCGGCGAGGGTGTTGGCGATGCTCTGGACCAGGCTCATGAGAAAGCCGTCGTCGAGCATCCGGACCACGATGGCGATCGTGCCGGTCTCCTGGTGGATCAGTGCGCGGGCGTGCGGATTGGCGACGTAGGCGAGGTCGCGGACCGCGCGCATGACCTTGTCGCGGGTTTCCGGCGCCGGCGGATAACTGCCGTTGAGGATGCGTGACACGGTGGACACCGAGACGCCCGCCCGGGCCGCCACGTCGCGGATGCTCGCCCGCCTGTTCTCCATGCCGTTCTCTACCTCCGTGCGCGGTTCCACGCTTTGTTAAAAGGGTTTACTCCAGAGCCTAGCCCGTGCCCGCGCGGCCGGTCCAGGGGAGCGACTCTATCTGCCTGTTTGCGAAGTGTGGGTCTTGACGTACGAGTGAAACCCTTTTAACGTGCCGAGGACCAAGCGCCATTACGTAGCTGTTTCCAGGAGGCAACGTGGCCGTCACCCTCGCTGACCGGCGGACGGACGATCCGCCCACCAGCGCGGCCGAGTCCGCGCGCCGGCGCGGCGGCCGGCGGCAGCGGCTGCGCCGCAGCCGCTTATTGCTGCTCATGATGGCACCGGGAGTGCTGTACTTCCTGGTGTTCCACTACGTCGCTCTGCTGGGCAACGTCATCGTCTTCCAGGACTACCTGCCGTTCGCGGGCATCGCCAACAGCCCCTGGGTAGGCCTGGACAACTTCCGGGCGCTGTTCGCCGACCCCGACTTCTGGCAGGCGGCGGTCAACACCATCAGCCTCGCCACGCTGCAACTGATCTTCTATTTCCCGGTGCCGGTGGCCCTGGCGCTGCTGCTGCACAGCCTGACCCGGGGGTGGGTGCGCAAGGCGGTCCAGAGCATCGTCTACCTGCCCCATTTCATCTCATGGGTGATCGTCGTCGCGCTGTTCCAGCAACTGCTCGGTGCGGCGGGCGTGCTCAACGGGCTGTTCGCCGACAACGGCTACCACCTGGTCAACGTCTTCAGCGAGCCGTCGTTGTTCAAGCCGCTGATGATCGCCGAGCTGATCTGGAAGGACTGCGGCTGGGGCACGATCATCGTGCTGGCCGCCCTGCACAACGTGGACGATCAACTCTACGAGGCATCCGCGATCGACGGCGCGGGGTGGGGCCGGCGGCTGTGGCACGTGACCCTGCCGTCCCTGCGACCCGTCCTCGTCCTGCTGCTGATCCTGCGGCTGGGCGACATCCTGAGCGTCGGCTTCGACCAGGTCCTGCTGCAGCGCGACGGGTTCTCGCCCGGAGTCGCGGAGGTCCTGGACACCTACACCTACTACCACGGGGTGGTCAACGGCAGCTGGGGACCGGCCGCCCTGGCCGGCATCTTCAAGGGCCTCGTCGGCCTGGTCCTGATCGTCGTGGCCAACAAGGTCGCGCACCGGCTTGGCGAGGAAGGAGTCTACCGATGACACGTCCGGTCTGGATGGAGCCGCCCCGGCCGAGCACCAAGGCGGCGAAGGCCGTCGCGGTGACGATCACGGTGGCGCTGGTGATCATCCCGTTCTGGGTGGTCGTCGCCACCAGCCTGTCGCCTGACCTGCAGGTGATCCGCAACGGCGGCTGGTCGATCTGGCCCGAGCAGGTGACGCTGGACGCGTACCGGCGGCTGTTCGGTTCCGGGGTGATCTCGCACGCGGTGCTCGTCTCCGCCGTGGTCACGATCGTGGGCACCGCGGTGAGCCTCACCGCCACCGTGCTGATGGCGTACGCGCTGGCCCGGCCGAACGTCTTCGGCGGCAGGCCGATCATGCTGGGCGTCCTGCTCACCTTCCTGTTCCCGCCGGCGATCATCCCCAGCTTCCTGGTTGTCAGCAACCTGGACCTGCGCAACCACTACGCGGCGCTGATCGCCCCGGTGCTCATCAGCTCCTTCAACCTGGTCATCATGCGGGGCTACTTCCAGGGCCTGCCGGCCCAGCTGTCGGAGAGCGCCCGCATCGACGGCGCCGGCGACGGCCGCGTGCTGTGGCACGTCGTACTTCCGCTGTCCAAGGCGATCATCGCGGTGGTCGGCTTCTACTACGCGGTCGGCTACTGGAACAGCTTCTTCAACGCCATGCTCTACCTCGACGACCAGTCCACCTGGCCGCTGCAGCCCATGCTGCGGCAGATCGTCATGCTCGGGGCCAACCCCGACACGTCGATCGCGGCCGGAGCCGGGGCCGGCGTTGCCCCACAGACCACGACCATGGCCACCGTCGTGGTCGCGGTGCTGCCGATTCTCGCGGTCTATCCGCTCGTGCAGCGCTTCTTCACCAAAGGCGTGCTCACCGGCGCGATCAAGGGCTGACCTCGCCTGACGGCCCACCCCCCTGCACACCTTCCGCGCCCAGCGCGGACCGCACAACCCACCCGGAAGGGAAAGCGCTTGCCATGGACATCACCCGGAGATCGCTGCTCAGACTGACCGGCGGCGTCGCGCTCGCCTCCGCCGTACCCGGTCTCGCCGCCTGCGGCGACGGCTCGGCCACATCGGTGGGCAACGCGGGCAAGGGTCTCGCCCCGCTCCCCACCTACACCCCGATCAACCTGGTGAAGCCGGACCTGCCTGGCACCGCTCAAGGTGTCCAGGACGCCTTCCTGACCTATCCGCAGAAACTGGCCCAGACCGTCGACGGCAAGCCGGGCGACGGCTCGGTCGTCACCTGCATGGTCATCACCTACGGCACCGCGCCGTCCCCGGCCGCGAGCAACAAGCTGTGGACCGCGATCAACGAGGCGCTCGGGGTGGACCTGCGCCTCACCCTCGTCCCGGCGGCCGATCTCAACGCCAAGTACGCCACCATGATGGCCGGCGGCGACCTGCCTGACATCATCGCCACCATCGACCTGGCGATGTCCAACGCGCTGCAGTTCACCCAGGCCAAGTGTGCCGATCTGACCGAGTACATCTCCGGTGACGCGATCAAGGAGTACCCGAACCTGGCCAACCTGCCGACGATCTCATGGCAGAACGTCGGTCGAATCGGCGGCCGCCTGTACGGCGTCCCGGTACCCCGGCCCCAGCTCGCCGGCGTGATGTTCGGCAACAGGGAGAAGCTCGAGACCGCCGGCATCAAGATGGGGCTCGGCGTGTCCACGGCCCAGTTCGCCGAGGGCTTGGCCAAGCTCGCCACCGCCAGGCAGTTCCCGCTGGGCGGCAACAACTTCAGCGAGAACATCCACCTCGGCGCGGCCGGTGTCCCCAGCAACTGGGTGCTCGCCGACGGCGCGTTCACCAGCCGTTACGAGAACCCGGTCTACCCGGAGGTGCTACAGCGGCTGCGCGACTGGTACGCCAAGGGCTACTTCTACCCGGACCTGCTGAGCACCCAGGCCACCCAGGCGAACACGTTCTTCATGAACGGCACGACGCTGACCCTGGGCGGCGGCATCGGCGGCTACCCGGGAATGGTCTCCGGGGTCGGCGACGCCTTCACGGTCGACTTCGTCCGCCCGTACGGCGACAACCCGACTCCGTGGCTGGGCAACGGGGTGTTCTCCAACAGCGGCCGCGGCGGCTTCACCGCCCTGAAGAAGGCGTCGCCGGAGCGCATCAAGATGCTGCTGCGAGTGCTGAACTTCCTGGCCGCGCCGTTCGGCAGCAAGGAGTACGAGCTGATCAACTACGGTGTCGCCGGGGTGCACTTCACCACCGGTGCCGGCGGCGACCCGTTGCCCACCGCGCTGGCCACCACCGGCGGCGAGAACAAGACGAACCTGCCCCTGCAGTACATCGCGGCCGCTCCGTACGTGCTCTACCTGCCCGGCAACGCCGACGCCACCCGCCGCAGCTACCAGGCCCAGCAGGAGATCGTCCCCATCGGCGTCGGCGACCCGTCCTACGGCCTGGTCTCGCCGACCCAGGCCGCGAAGGGCACGAAGCTCAACCAGCAGATCACCGACGTGACCAACGCGATCATCACGGGCAAGCGCCCGGTGTCGGACTGGAGCGGGGCCGTCTCGCAGTGGAAGTCCCAGGGTGGCGACGCGATCGCCAAGGAACTCGCCGAGCAGCACGCGGCCAACCACTGACCCACCGCAGACGCATGGGGACGACTCCATCGAAGAGAGAAGGCTGTGCCATGCCGTCCTTGAGCACAACCACCGCCCGGCTCCGCGCGGGCGCCGCCGCCCTCGTCCTGACCCTCGCCACGTTGACGACCCTGGCGGCGGTGGACACGCCCGCGCACGCCGATCCCGTCCAGCCGCCGGCCAGCGTCGTCGCGCTGCTGGCGCCGGAGCACCCGCGGCTCCTGGCGACCGCGCAGACGTTCTCCGCCGCCGCCCGGCGCATCGGCACCGACACCCGGCTCAAGACCTGGTATGCCCAGGTCAAGGCCGGTGCGGACGGCGTCCTCGCCACCTCGCCGCCGACCGCCCTGTCGACCTCCGTCATCGACGAGGCGAAACGCCGCGTCTACGCCCTCGCCCTCGTCTACCGGATCACCGGCGAGACCCGGTACGCCGAACGCGCGGCGCGCGAACTCGTCGCCCTCTCCTCCGCCCCGGCCTGGGACAAGGACCAGTTCCTGGAGGTCGGAGAGCTGTCCAACAGCGTCGCGATCGGCTACGACTGGCTCTACGACTATCTGTCGGCGAGTGACAGGGCCACGATCCGCTCCGCCATCGTCACCAAGGCCCTGCGGCCGGCCCTCGTCCGCTACGGGTACGCCACCAGCTTCTACACCCAGAACCACAACTGGAACCTCGTCTGCAACGCGGTCGCGCTCGGGGCGCTGGCCATCGGCGACGACCCGGGCCTGACCGCCGACGAGCGCGGCGTCGTCGACCAGGTGCTCAAAGCGAGCATCACGTCGATCCAGAACGGGATCAGCGGCTACGGCCCGGACGGCGCCAGCGGCGAGAGCCCGCAGTACTGGCAGTACGCCACCGAGTACCTCGTCCTCTACCTCGCCGCCATGAAGACCGCGACCGGCACCGACTTCGGCCTGTCCGACCTGCCCGGCCTCGCCGGCACCGGCGACTACGGCATCCACGTGACCGGCGCGACCGGCCTGACCTTCAACTACGGCGACGGCGGAACCGACCTGCTCGGCGCGGTCACCCCGACCTGGCAGGCGCCGTTCATGATGTGGCTCGCCACCCGCTACGGCAAGCCGTACTACATGGCCTGGCAGGCGCGGCTCGCCGACCGCTCGGCCAGCCCGATGGACATCCTCTGGTACGACCCGGCCGACGGCGGCGGCGCCGGCCATCCGGCAGCGACCGACGCCTTCTTCGACGGCGTCGAGATCGCCACCGCCCGCAGCGCCTGGGACGACCCCTACGCCGTCTCCGTCGCCACCAAGGGCATGCGCGCCGGGTACGACCAGATCGCCGCCCACGAGAACCTCGACGCCGGAGACTTCGTCCTCGACGCCGCGGGCGTGCGCTGGTTCGACGACCTCGGCCTCGACAGCTACAGCCTCCCGGGGTACTTCGACTGGACCAAGGACACCGGCGGCCGATGGGACTACTACGTGACCCGTCCCGAGGGCCAGAACACGATGCGGCTCGGCACCGGGCCCACCCCCTCCACCGCGCTGACCGTCGGCGCTCCGATCACCACCGTCAGCTCGACGCCCCAGAAGTGGTACGAGATCACCGACCTCACCGGCCTCTACGGCGGCCGGGTGCAACGCGCCCAGCGCGGCCTGCAACTGTTCGACGACCGGCGACAGGTGCTGCTCCAGGACGAGGTGAAGACGAGCGAACCGATCGGCTACTGGTCGTTCCTGCACACCCGCGCCGACGTCGTGGTGGCCGCCGACGGACGGTCGGCCACCCTCTACCGAGGCGGACAGCGGCTCTGGGTCCAACTGCTCACCACCGATGGACAGCTGCTCATCGGGGACTCCCGGCCCTTGCCGGACAGCCCCGACCCCACCGGCCAGAGCCGCCAGCCCGGCTCACGAACCCTCGCGATCCAGCTGACCGCGGCCGGGACCACCACGGTGGCGATGCGGATGGTTCCCCTCGCCGCAGGGCAGAAGCCGCCCACCGACACCCCGGCGGTAACCCCGCTGGCCTCCTGGACGCCGGGCGCGACCGGCCCGACGGCCCTGACCGACATCATGATCGGCGCCGACCACCTGGCCGGATTCGATCCGCGGCGCTACCGCTACGACATCACCCTGCCCGCGAACACCGCCACCGCGCCCAAGGTCGTCCCCCTGACGCCGAGCGGCACCTACGCGACCGTCACCCGGGCGACCGCGATCCCGGGCACGGCCACCGTGACGACCTTCCGGCTCGACGCCAACCGCAAGAAGGTCTACGGCCCTGCCTACCAGGTGCACTTCCGGCAGGCGGGAAAGACCGCCACCGCACTGCCCGTCGCGTCGGTCACCGCCGGCGCGAACGAGGGAAGCCCCGCGGCCGACGCCGTCGACGGCAACATGGGCAGCCGCTGGGCCGCGGCGGGCGACGGGCAGACACTCACGCTCGACCTCGGCGCCAAGCGCACCGTGGGCGCCGTCGCCGTCGCGTTCTTCAACGGGCACGCGCGAACGTCCACCTTCGACGTCCTCACCTCCACCGACGGCACCACCTGGAACGCGGCGCTCACGAGAGCCGTCTCCGCCGGCACGTCCGACGACGCCGAAGTCTTCTCCTTCACGGCGCGGCCGGCCCGCCACGTCCGGCTGGTCGGCCACGGAAACTCCGTCAGCAGCTACAACAGCGTCACGGAGATCCGGGTCTACGCCGGAAAGTCCGACGCCCAGGCGGACGCGGCACCCCGGCCGGTCGTTCTCGGGACCGTGACCGCGTCCCCGGCCGGCCCGCCGGCCCTGTCGATCGGCGACACCCTGCGGCTGAGCCTGACCGGCAAGCAGACCGACGGCAGCCCGGCCGATCTGTCCACGGCGACCATCACCTGGACCAGCAGCCATCCGGCCGTGGCCACGGTGGACGGCTCCGGCCTGGTCACCGCCGCCGGCGGTGGCAGCGCGAAAGTCGGCGCGCTGGTCATTCGCGCACCCATGATGAAGGTCGTCCGTGTGCCGGTGTCGGTGGTCGACCCGTCGCACATCGAACCCGTGGCCGACGGGTTCGTCCGCGACGGCACCCACGCGGCCACCACCTTCGGCACGGGCTCCGTCCTCGAAGTACGCAACAATCCCAGCCTCGGCAGCGGGTTCGACCGGGTCGCGTACCTGGCCTTCCCGCTGACCGCGGCGCACGGCACGGTCGTCTCGGCCACCCTGCACGTCTACGGCTCGACCAGCGACGCCGCGGGCGCGACCGACGCCGTCCACGCGGTCACCGACGCGAGCTGGAGCGAAGCCACGCTGACCTGGAACACCCGGCCGCCGCTGGGCGCCGGTCTCGGCACGTTCACGCTCGACACCACCGCGTCCTGGCACACCGTGGACGTGACCGCGTTCGTCCAGGCCCAGCTCGCCGCCGGGCAGGACGCCAGCCTCGCGATCACGTCCACCGCCACGGCGTACGGGCCGTTCACCTCCTTCTCCAGCAAGGAAGCGACCGGCAACCACCCCTACCTGGAACTGACGCTGTCCTGACCCGCGCGACGGCGCCGGTCAACCGGCCGGCGCCGTCCGCACCCGAGAGGCCCTCCGTGTCCGCACTTCCCTTCCCCCAGGGCTTCCTCTGGGGTGCCGCGACGGCGGCGTACCAGGTCGAAGGCGCCGTCGCTGAGGACGGCCGCACCGCCTCGATCTGGGACACCTTCGGCCACACCCCGGGACGCGTGCTCGACGGGGACACCGGCGACATCGCTTGCGACCACTACCACCGCTACGCCGGCGACGTCGCCCTCATGGCCCGGCTGGGCCTGAGCGCGTACCGGTTCTCCGTCTCCTGGCCCCGGGTCCAGCCCGGCGGCTGGGGCCGGGCCAACCAGCGCGGGCTCGACTTCTACCGGCGGCTCACCGACGAGCTGCTGGACCGGGGGATCGAGCCGTGGGTCACGCTCTACCACTGGGACCTGCCGCAGGAACTCGAGGACGCCGGAGGGTGGCCCGCCCGGGACACCGCCGCTCGCTTCGCCGAATACGCCGGGCTCGTCCACGGAGCGCTGGGCGACCGCGTCCGCCACTGGATCACGCTCAACGAACCGTGGTGCGCCGCTTTCCTCGGCTATGCCGACGGCCGGCACGCGCCCGGCCGCAGCGACGGCGCTGCCGCGCTGGCCGCATCTCATCACCTGCTGCTCGGTCACGGTCTGGCCACCCGGGCGATCCGGACCGCCGACTCGGCCGCCGTCATCGGCACCACGCTCAACGTGCAGTCGCTCATCGCGTACTCGGACAGCCCGGCCGACCGTGAGGCGCTGCGCCGCGTCGACGGCATCGGCAACCGGATCTTCCTCGATCCGCTGCTGCGTGCCGAATACCCGGCCGACGTCGCCGACGACGTCGCCCACCTGACCGACTTGTCCTTCATCCACCCGGGCGACCTGGCGACCATCGCCGCGCCGATCGACTTCCTCGGCCTCAACTACTACAACCCTCTCGTGGTCGCGGCGTCCGCCGACGGTCAGCCCGGCGCCGGCGCGGCCTGGCCGGGTTGTGAGGACGTCAGCTTCATCCGCCGCGGCTTCCCGGTCACCCACATGGACTGGGAGGTCGACCCGGCCGGACTCACCGCGCTGCTGCGCCGCGTCACCGAGGATTACGGACCGATTCCGCTCTACGTCACCGAGAACGGCGCCGCCTACTCCGACACGGTCGACGCCGACGGCGGCGTACGCGACCAGGACCGTGTCGACTACTACGCGCAGCACCTGCACGCCTGCCTGGAGGCGATCCGCGCCGGCGTGCCGCTGCAGGGCTACTTCGCGTGGTCCCTCATGGACAACTTCGAATGGGGGTGGGGATACTCCCGTCGCTTCGGCCTCGTCCACGTCGACTACACCACCCAGCACCGCACGATCAAGAACAGCGGTCACTGGTACGCCGAAGTGATCCACCGCAACGCACTGCCGCAAGCGACCGCACCCATGTCGCAGTGAGTCACCATACGTCGATAACGTGATCCGATGCCCCGCCTAGTCGCTCTCTGCGCAGCCGTCCTGACCGTCGCGGCCGGATTGGGGGTGCGCGCGTTCTTCGACGGCCCGGTGTCGAAGTACGCGGGCGACGCCCTCTACACCGTGTTGATCTACACGCTCGTGGTGCTGGTCCTCCCCCGGGTGCGCCCCTGGGTGGCGGCGGTGGTGGCGGTGGGGGCGAGCTGGGCGATCGAGTTCGCCCAGCTCGGGGAGATCCCGGCCGTGCTGCGGCCGCTGCTGGGCAGCACGTTCAACCCGCCCGACCTCTTCTGGTACGCGGTGGGCGCGGCGTCGGCCTGGGCCGCGCACACGCTCTGGCTGCGGAGGGCGGGATGAGCACCGTCAGAACGCGTTCTTCAGGAAGGGCAGCAGCGCCTCGGCCGTACGCTCGGGATACTCCGACATCGGGTAGTGGCCCGCGCCGTCGATCACGACGGCCTGCCCGCGCAGCAGCGACGCCTGGGTCCGCGCCTCGGCCGCCGGGTCGGGGAAGTCGGGGTCCTTGGCGCCCATGAGGACCAGGGCCGGGCAGCGGACCTGGGCGATGACCCGCTCGGCGTCCGGTTCGCGGTCGAGGAGCATGGCGCGCATCGCCTCGCGCCGTTTCGGGTCGCGCAGCATGGCCACCAGTTCGGCGCGGTGTCCGGCCAGGTCGGCGGGCCTGGCCGTACGGTGCGCCATGGCGTAGTAGAGGCTCCACAGCCGCGGGGAACCGGCGATCAGCCGGACCAGCGTGCGGACGGCGACGTTGAGGGGGACGGCTCTGATGAAGCCGTCGATCGCGACGATCCCGGCCACCCGCTCGGGCGCCTCCGCGGCGGCGCGGACGACGCCGCCCGCCGCGTAGGAGTTGCCGAGCAGGACGGCGCCGGGCGCGTCCAGCTCCTCCAGCAGGGCCACGATGTCGCCGCCCACCGCGGACTGGGAGTAGCCGTCCCAGCCCGCCGAGGACTCCCCGTGGCCGCGCAGGTCCGCCGTCACCACCCGGTACCCCGCCTCCACCAGCGGCGGGCGCAGGAACCGGTAGGCCTCGCGGGTGTCCCCCAGACCGGGTACGCACACGACGAGCGGCCCTTCGCCGACACTGTCGTAGGCCAGGCGACCACCCGGAACGTCAACGAACATGTCGCCACCTTCCTAACTGACGATGTCCACGATCAGCCCCAGCGCGAGCAGCAGGGCCATCGCACCGCCGGAGACCATCGCCCGCCAGGTGACCGTGGCGCGCTCCCGTACCGAGCGGAAGTACAGGACCGCGCCGACCACCACGAGAACCCCCTCGACGACGCCCGTGAGCCAGGGGATCTGCCACAGTCCGAAGCCGAGCAGCGGCAGGTCACCGGCGTTGCCGGGCAGCAACGGCAGGTCGGCCCGGTGGACGAGCAGGTCGAGCAGCCAGTGGCTGAACGTCACCGCGCCCAGCACCCACCCGGCCGTGCGGCCCCACCGCCAGGCTCCGAAGCCGCCGTACAGCGCCGACAGCAGCAACGCGCCCAGCAGTGAGTGGGTGTACTGCGCGTCGATCAGCGCCTCGCCGTAGGTGCCCGGGGCGACGGCCTGGAAGGACTCGATCCCGCCCGCCAGGAACAGGATCACGAAGATGACGTCGAGGAACTGCGTGGCGAGCATGAGCGACCACAGCGGGACGCGGGGCTGGCCGGCTTTGACGGCGGCGGCCAGACCGAAGTGTCCGACGAACATTCAGCGTCCCTCCTTGGAGACCGGCTCGGGGGTTCGGGTGGCCCAGCGGTCGAGCCACCCGCACAGCGCGACGAACAACAGCAAGAAAAGTAAGAAATCCATGTCTCTCCTTACGTGGCGGTACGACGTTAGGGAGGGAGAGCGTCTGCCCGGTATCGGACGATTGTCTGGTGTCGGGGGCGCTACATTCTGATGGTGCTGTGGGGACGAGAGAGGGAGCAGGCGCAGATCGACGCTCTGATCGCGCAGGCCAGGGGCGGCCGGAGCGGGAGCCTGATCCTGCGGGGCGAGCCCGGGATCGGCAAGTCCGCCCTCCTCGACCACGCCGCCCGGTCGGCGGAGGGCATGCGTCCGCTGCGCGGCACCGGCATCGAGACCGAGGCCGAGCTGCCCTTCGCGGCGCTCCACCTGCTGCTCCGCCCGGCCCTCGACCGGATCGGCAGGCTTCCGGCGCCGCAGGCCAGGGCGCTGGAAGGCGCGTTCGGCCTCGCCACCGCACCAGAGGACCGCTTCCTCATCGGACTGGCCGCCCTGTCGCTGCTCACCGAACTGGCCGAGGACGGCCCGCTGCTCTGCCTGGTCGACGACGCCCAGTGGATGGACCGGTCGTCGGCCGAGGCGCTGCTGTTCGCGGCCCGGCGGCTGCACTCGGAGGGGATCGCCCTGCTGTTCGCGGCCAGGGACGCCTTCCACGCGCCCGGAGTGCCCGAGTTGCGGCTCGAAGGCCTCGACCGGCAGGCCGCCGACGATCTGCTGCGCGAGCACACGCCCGGTCTGGGCCCCAACGTACGGGAGAGGATCCTCGGCGAGAGCGGCGGAAACCCGCTCGCCCTGATCGAGTTGCCCCGGATGCCCGATTCGCCGCACCACGCGCCGGAGCCGCTGCCGCTGCCGCGCCGGATCCAGGAGGCGTACGAGGCGCGGATCGCCGTCCTGCCGCCGGACAGCCAGACGATGCTGATGGTCGCCGCCCTTGACGACGCCGGGGATCTCGACGTGGTCGTGCGCGCGGCCGGGAGGCTGGGGGTCGACGCCGCCGCCCTGGGGCCGGCCGAGCGCGCCGGTTTCCTGTCCATCTCCGGCGGGCGGCTGTCCTTCGGCCACCCGCTGATGCGTACGGCGGCGGCTCGGCGGGCGGCCTACGACGAGCGCCTGGCCGTGCACCGCGCCCTCGCCGGCGTGCTCGACGACGAGCAGGACGCCGACCGCCGCGCCTGGCACCTGGCCGCCGCCGTGACCGGCCGCGGTCAGCGACGTCGACTCGCTGGACACCGCGGTGGCCTAGCACCGGC